>JAFOLW010000062.1 GCA_017419165.1 Erysipelotrichaceae bacterium | reverse complement strand
TTTTCCTGACAGATAATCTTCACAGGCCTGAACTTTCTGTTCTGGAGTATACTTCGCTTTTCTTCCCATAATAAAATCCCCCTTTGGTATAAAGTGAGATTTTAAATATTTCTCATGTCTACCTTAGGGGGATAGTATCAGACAGAGGCGTTTCATTTGTTTTATAAGACTTCGATCTGTGCGGATGCATCTGCAGCTTTCACTTTGATACTTCCTTTGCGGTCCGCACGGATGATCGCCATCGCGCGTCCGTAGTACGTCGAATACTCACCGGTGAACAGGTCTTCCGTCGTACGCGGATTGGCCGAACCGAAGGCCAGGAGCTCTCCTCCTTCGACCTCGAGCTTCACGCTTCTGTCGGCGTTGGATTCGACGATGCCGTTTTCATCTTCCACGTTGACAGCCACATAGACGATATCGCCCTTCTTCACCTGATCCTCTTCCGGTCTTAAGACGAGCTTGAGATCACCGGAAGCGGAGACCAGCTTGTTTCTGCCCAGTTGCTTCCCATTTGCGTCGAACGCCACGGCTTCGAGTTCTCCCGGGACGTAGTTCAGTTTGAAGACCGCACGGTCTTCCTTGACCTTGGCAGACTTCACCTTCTTGCCGTTCTGATATAAGTCGACTCTTGCGCCGTCGGTGAACACTTCGGCGATCATCTTTCTGCCCTCACAGCCCTTCCAGCTGTAGGAAGGCATACTGTTTGTTCCGCGCCATGCGGCTTTGGTGACCTTGCGGTCGTGATTCATCGGCCGGACGTCGATGAGCGGTTTGTCACTGGCGTGGAATGCAGCCGTTGCCCAATGGGCTTCGCCGTTCGGCGTACCGATGATATCATAGGCACCCGTATCGGCCAGCCACCACGGATACGGTTTGGAGAAGCTTGTTCCGTCCGGCGTATAGGACCAGGCACCGATGCCGTTTTCACCGATGTAATCCCAGGCCGTCCAGATGAAGTCACCGACCAGGTTCGGCAGTTCTTCGACCATCTTCCAGTTCTGACCGATGGTGTAAGGCATCGTCTCGGAACCGAAGATGACGCGGTCCGGATGCAGCTTCTCATCCAGCGCATAACGTCCGCTGGCATAGTTGTAGCCGGCGATGTCGAGCTTATCGAGTGCCGGAGAACAGATCGCATCGGCCTTCTTGGAGTTGGCTGACTTATTCATGGAAGAACCAAGGAAAGAAACGATCATGTTGAACATGGTCGAGTTCATGCCCTGCTGCTTGTTTGATGTGGACTCGTTGAGACCGCCTTCTTCGTTATAGATCGCCTTGCCTTTGGCGGCGTTAGTGATGATCATCAGGTTGAAACCGCCGGTCACGACACGGTTGGGATCGAGCTTGTGAAGCAGGTCGACCATCTCACCGGTCACCTTGAGACCTTCCGGTTTCGCCGGTTCGGAGACTTCGTTGCCGATCGAATACATGACGACGGACGGATGGTTGAAGTCGCGGTCGACGATGTTCTTCAGATCTTCGTTGTGATATTCGCGCCAATACGTCGCATAGTCGCCTTTGGACTTGTGATGGAACCACATGTCCCAGCCTTCATCCATGACGTACATGCCCAGCTCATCACAAGCGGTCAAGAGGTGCTTGCCGGCGGGGTTGTGAGCGCAGCGGATCGCATTGAAACCGGCATCCTTCAGGATCTTCACTCTTCTGTATTCGCTCTTGTAGTAGGAGGCGGCACCCAGAAGCCCGTTGTCGGAATGCAGACAGCCGCCCTTCAGTAAGACCTTCTCGCCGTTGACCAGGAAACCTCTTCTCACTTCGACCTGACGGACACCGAAACGCTCGATGACTTCGTCCTTGCCTAAGGTGACCTTTGCGGTGTAAAGGAACGGATGTTCGGCGTTCCAGAGCTTCACACCGTCCAGTTTGATATCGACATCGTTTCCGGAAGCTTCCGCGACCTTGGTCTCACCGTCATAGATCTCAACTTTGACTTCGCCTTTTGTGACCTCGCTCTTCACGTTGATGAGGCCTTGTTTATAATCGAGGGTCGAAACTTTGACGCCGTTGACTTTGATATATTCGTCTTCGTCGGACGTATATAAGGTGACATCGCGGTAGATACCGGCACCCGGATACCAGCGGGAATCCGGCAGCTTTTCGATGCCGCACTCGACGGCGACTTTGTTTTTGCCTTTCAGTTCGCCCAATTCGATGACGAACGGCGCATAGCCGTAGTGGTATTCGCCCTTGAGCTCGTCATTGAGATAGACCTTCGCATCTTTGTAGACGCCGTCAAAACCGATGTATGCATGCTTGGCATCGCACTCGAATTCTTTTTCATAGCGGTACATGCCGACTTCGAAGAAAGCTTCGCCGTCACCCGACGGCGCATCGGCTCTCCTGATCTCGTGGAACATCGCATCATGCGGCAGAGTCAGCAGCGTCTTTCCTTCTTCGCCGATCTTTGAGAAATACCAATCCTGATTGAATACTGTCTTTTTCATATTTATCCCTTTTATTTGATGAAATCCTGAGCCTTGAACTCTTTCGCCACATTGGAATGGACGACGCTTCTGACGATGTTGGCTGCCGCTCTTCTGAGGTCTTCCTCGCTGAGCGTGCCCTTCTTCAGTCCTTCTTCCAGCATCTTGTTGTAGACCTTGTCGCCCGGCATCAACATGTCGTTGCCGTTGGCGACTGCGATATCGCTGTGCCCCTGGCCCGGCTTGGTCGAGAACCAGTCGGTCATGACGACGCCTTCAAAGCCCCATTCGTTCCTTAAGACTTTCGTGCACAGGTCGTAGCTGTCCGGTGCATAGACGCCGTTGATCAGGTTGTAGGAAGTCATCACCGACTTGGATCCCGCTTCCCTGATGTTGATCTCGAAGCCCTTCAGGTAGATCTCACGCAAAGCGCGCTCCGAGACGTGGGCATTGGAGAATTCTCTCTTATCTTCGGCATTGTTGCAGGCAAAGTGCTTGATCGTCGTGTAGTTTCCTTCGACGCTCTGCACGCCTCTGGTCATTGCGGCCGAGATCTTTCCGGAAAGGACCGGATCTTCGGAGTAGTATTCGAAGTTTCTTCCGCAGAGCGGATTGCGGTGGATGTTCATGCCCGGTGCCAGCCAGTAAGTGACGTTGTATTTATCCATTTCCCTGCTGACGGCGCGGCCGACTTCTTCGACGATCTCAGTGTTCCAGGTCTGTGCCAGGTTGGTGCCGACCGGGAAGGCTGTCGCATACTGGTAGAAGACGGTATCGCCTTTGCGCGGTTTTAAGAAGAACAGGACCCAGTCGGGCATCACTTCCATGAAGGAAAGCAGGTAGTCGCCTTTGAACATGCGGATGCTTCCGCGTTTGGAGACGGCGCTCTTTCTGACCAGACGCAGACCGCCCGGACCGTCGGCCAATGTGACGGACATGAGACCTTTGTCAAGGTGCTTATAGGTCGTCTTGCCGGCAACGCCCGGTGTACAGAAGACTCTCGTATCCATCATGCCCAAGGTACCGATGCCGCATACGACATCGATCATATCTTTCGCGCTCAAACGGTCCATGATCTCATCGACTTTCCGGTCGTGATAGATCGCCGGCTTGCCGTAGTCATAGACCTTCGTCACAAAGGCATCCTTATCCAGAACGAACTTCTTGACGCCCTTGAGATCATATTCATAAGTGTATTCCGGAACGAGTTTTTCAAACTCCGCATCGGCTTTTAAAATGCCGTCATGTACGGAAAGAACGATGTCTTCTTTATTTTCGATGACCATGACCGGCACATTGCTGTCGGACGCATTGCCGGCTTTGATCACATAGTTTCCTTTTTCAAGCAGGTAGGCATGTGCTTCCTCATCGTAGGAGGCAAGAGAATACATGTCGGCCGCAAAACTCAGCACGGCTTCTTCCCCGGCTTTGAGTTCTTCGCTCTTTTTGAAAGCGACGAGCCTCTGGTATTCCTTGATCAGCTTGCCGTTCGGGCAGGAAGCATAGACCTGTACGGTCTCTTTGCCGGCACGTGAACCGACATTCTTCACGCGTACATCAAAGCTGAACGTCCTTCCGTCGAGCTTCTTGTTTTCCGCCTTGAGTTCGAAGTCCGTATAAGACAGGCCGTAGCCGAAACGGAAACGCGGTTCCACTTTGAACGAATCGAAGTAACGGTAACCGACATAGATGTCTTCCTTGTAATACTCGTTGTCCAGATCGCCGTTCAGATAGGAGAACTCTTTACCGAACGGGATATCTTCATATTTCTTTGCCCAGGTCGAAGACAGCTTGCCGGAGAAGTACTCCTTGCCGGACAAGACATCCGCAAGCGCTCTTCCGCCTTCCTGACCGGCCTGACCGAAGAAGATGAGCGAAAGATCCATGCCGTCGAGTTCCGAAAGATCCATGGAAGAACCGGAGTTGACGATCACGATCACGTGGGCAAACTTTTCTTTCAGGAAACGGATATCTTCGATCTCGTTTTTCTTCAGATTGTAGTCGCTCTTCTCCAGTTTCTTGTCCGACGCTTCTCCGGACTGCCTGGAGACGACATAGACCGCCGTCTGCAGATCGCTGTCTCTTAAGTCTTCTTCGGTGATCTTTTCAAAATCCGGAAGCACATAGTTCTTGGAGAGGGATTCGGCACTCGGCATTCCGATATTCTCTTTGATCCACTGTTCGTGGGCTTTTTTCTCCAGATCGATATAGGAACGGATCTTGCAATCGCTGCTGATCTCATAGCCCGCATCACGCAGACCTTCATAGATCGAGACCGAATGACGGTTGTTGACTTCACCCGAACCGGTACCGCCCTTGATCGTATGCGATGCGCCTGCTCCGAACAAGGCGATCTTCTTTTCCTTTAACGGCAGGCAGCCGTCGTTTCTTAATAAAACGAAAGATTCCACCGCTGCCTTGTAGGCAACTTCTCTGTTCTGTCTTTCCAGTACACTGACTTTATCGTCACTTTGTCCGCTTATAAATCTTTTCATTTGTCCTCCTTAAGCCAAAATTCAACTGCTTGATCGATCCATCCCTGTGCCTTTGTCCCGCTTGCCGGGCCGACACCGTGGTCGACACCGTCCGTGATCATCGCTTCGACAGGAACGTCGTTTTTCTTCAATGCTTCGATCATCCTCAGAGAGTTCTCATAAGGAACGACCGCATCCGATCTCGAGCACCAGATATAGGTCCTCGGATAATCTTTATCAATGTGCCTTTCCAGGCTCGTTTCCTCCTCTGCTTTCGCATCCGCATCCTTTCCCAGCAGATTGTCATGACTGCCCATGTGGGTGACCGCTTGATCCATCGAGATCACCGGGTAAGCCAGCACGATGGCTCCGGGCTTTGGCAGACCGTATTTTTTATATCCCATGTTTTCCGTTCCGAAGCTGCCGGCCAGATGCCCGCCGGCCGAAGCTCCCCAAACGGAATAGTTGCCGGGATCGACCCGATACTCTTCGGAACGATCCAGGATGTATCCGACCGCTTTTGCCAGATCATCCATCGGACCCGGGTACCTTCCCTTTTTTCTTACGCGGTAATACAGGATGAAGGCACTGATACCTTTTTCGTTCAGTTTCTTTGCGATCGGCACACCTTCGATGAAGCTGCAGACCATCGCATAGCCTCCTCCCGGTACCAGCAGGGCAAAGGGATGTTTCTTTCCGTCTTTGATCACATAGTCATCGACAAGACGGTATTCGTTTTTTGAAAGGAAGATGTCCCTGAACGACTGTCTGACATCCACATCCGCAGGCCTCTTACTCATCCCCGAACATCTCCTTGAGTTTCTCTTCAAACTTCGGCGTCCACCACTCCCGGTATCCCGCTTTGGAAGGATGGATCCCGTTGACCATGTAGAGACCGTAGTCTTCCTTTGACACTTCGTTCATCGCTTCGTCGTGCCAGAGGTCGAGGATCTCAATATTCCATTTATCTTTGATCCGGTATAACAAGTCGATCATCTCTTCATACCGTTTTGATTAATATCTCGTTCCGGTATAGAAGAGGATCGGACAGTTCCAGGTCACTCTTGCGTAAGCGATGATATATTCGATCGCACCGGCAACAGTCCTGGTGTCAAAGTCCTTCATATCGTAAGTCTTCGCGAGCGTCCCTAACGGTTTTTTGAGTGAGGCGTCGTTGGTCGACAGCTGACAGATGAAGCAGTCGGCTTTTATCGAGGGATCGACCGTCTTCATCCTCGCGATATAGGAATCTCTTCCTCTGACTTTCTCATCGACCAGCGTCGTTCCGCTCAAGGCTTCCTTGACCGCAATGATGCCGTCCCGCTTGGGGAGATAATCCGCAAACGACTCACCGCCCGATGCCGAACCGTAAGTGACGGAGCTTCCCAGGAAGATGATCTTCTTTCCTTTCAGCCGGCTGTCTTCGAGCGCATCGGTCAATGAAACGCTGTACTTGCGGTCGTTGCCTTTGGAGACTTTTCCCGAACCTTTCAGATACAGGATCGGCCCCGGAAGCAAGGCTGCAGCCGCCAGGATCCCGATCATCAATTTCTGTCTTTTCTTCATAGTTTTTACCTGAAATTATGCCTTTGTTTAACTGTTTACATGTTTCGTCACTATAAATGTAACCTCTTTCATTGTCAAAAAAGTATATATTTTTAGTTATGATTTCCAATTTTTATCCATAATTCTACACTATATCTAATTTTATATATTATTAACGATTATTTTATATAATGAACTTATGAACAACATCGAACTCTTTGTGGATATCCTCAGCTGTTCCTATCCGGTCTACCTCTGGACTTATGATCCCGAGGGAAGGCTGATCTCAACGACCTGCACGGATCTTTCCTTTCTGGAGATCGGTCCTTTTGTATCTCATCATCAGACGATCTGCGCGGAGGCTGCCGTTCATGAGCGGCCTTCTTTTCTCACCGGCGTCTTCCAGACGATGTGGCTCGCCGATACTCTCAGAAACGAAGGAAAGATCGAAAAGATCTACGCGCTGGGACCGTTTTTTATCGATGCCTACCCGGAAAAATATGTGCGCACAACGGTCGAGGAACTGCGCTTACCGATGGTGACCCGGCAGAAACTGATGGCTCAGTTCGATGAACTTCCGGTCATCTCCTTCAACAAGATCTCCGAATATGCGGTCATGATGCATTATGCGATCACCGGAGAGCGGATCAACGTCTATGATCTGCACATCGGTACGGAGAACCACGAAGTCGATAATGACTCCGAGGAAGAAGAAGGGACCAAGATCCACGGTACGTACAAGATCGAGCAGCAGATGCTGAAGATGGTCTCCGAAGGCGATCTTCGTCTTCTCGATTACATGAAGAGGATGTCCACCTACTCCGAAGTCGGCAAACTGGCCAACAATGACTCCGAACCGCTGCGGCAATTGAAAAATACGATCCTGGTCGCGATCACCCTCTTCTCCCGGGCAGCGATCAACGGCGGCTTGTATCCCGATACCGCCATGACCCTGACCGACCGCTATTTCCAGGCGGTCGAAGCTGCGGACTCCTTCCGCGAACTCACCGAGATCACCGTCGCTATGCAGTCGGATTTCGTCAACCGCGTCCACAAGATCAAAAACAATCCCGGCCGCTCCAAGTCCGTCAGCAACATCCTCGACTACATCTCCATCCACATCGAAGACGAGATCCGGCTCTCCGATCTGGCCAATGAATTCGGCTACACGGAATACTATCTGTCCAAGAAGTTCAGAAAAGAAGTCGGCAAGACCCTCAAGGAATACATACGCGATGTCCGCCTGGATTACGCCAAATTCCTTCTGGAAAACGAAAAGATCCCGATCCGCGAGATCTCCGACCGGCTCCGTTTCACTTCGCAGTCCTATTTCTCCGAACGCTTCAAAGAAAAATACGGCATCACACCGAATGAATACCGTCTGAAAAACAATTAAAACGCTCCAATGAAAACCAACAACACGCCCGTCAGCAAGACGGCCATCAAAGAAAACCTCTTGAGGCTGCTGAACAAAAAAGATCTGCTCGACATCACCGTCAGGGAACTTTGTCATGTCTCGGGAGTCAACCGTTCGACCTTTTACCGTCATTACGACAACATCATCGACCCGCTCGAAGAGATCTGCGATGACATCCTGAACAAGATCATCGAGACCTCCTCCTCTTCCTACAAAGAACCGCAGAACGCCCTAAAAAACGTCACCGATTCTTTGTATTTCTTCAAGGAACACGATGAATACGATTCCCTGTTCCGCTCGGGCAGTTTCGCCCTGGAGATCCTCTCCCGCAAAATGGAACAGCTCATCGACCGGAACAACGATTTAAAAAGCTCCCCTTACGGCACATACCTGGCAAAGTATCTGCTTTCCGGGAGCTATAAGATCATACTGGACTGGGTCAACGGCAGCAGGAAGGAATCCGTGGAAGAACTCTCGGCCATCCTCATGCGCCTGACATCCGCGACCGTCAAAGCGTTCTAGATCTTCGATACGGTATCACCATAGGTGATGCCGTTTTCATTGAAACTGTCAACGGTATAGTAATACGCCTGGCCTTTGTTGAGGCTCGTCAGCAGGACCTCGTTCTTTTCATAGACGAGATAGGAAGAGTATAACTTATCCTCCGCAATGCCGTAACGGATATTGTAACCCTGGGCATCCTTCACCTCATCGAAACGGATCCGGCAGTCCAGACCGTTCTCCAGACGCTCGGCTTTCATGTTCTGAACTTTCGAAGGTGTCTGACCTTTTCCTTTTCCGAAGACCCGGAGGCCTGACAGCGCAAAGACTTCATCATAAGGCAGCTGCAGTGCCGTGACTCTCAGATAACGGACTTCGTACTTTTCATCGAGGATGATGTAAGGATGACTGCGGTCATCTTCCCTTTGCGATGCGTCATGGATCATGAACCAGTTTTCCTTATCGAGACTTCCCTCCAGAACGAATCTGGTCTTTAGTTCCTTCGAACTGTCGATGTAACGGGTATTGGTCATGATGTCCGAACGCAAAGCCTTGTCGACTTTCAGCTCCTTGACTCCTTCTTCCGCGAAGTTGATCTGAACGCTGTGCGGCCTGTAGGTATCGCCCAGGTCCAGAAGATACCAGGCCTTCGTTTCCTTGGCTGCCCACCAGGTGCGGATGTCTTCATCCAGAGCCAGTTCGACCGGATGCCCTTCCTTGAAAGAAGAAGCTTCCGCTTTTTTCTTATAGGAAAGAAGGAAGTATTCCGGCTTCAGGTCTTTGGCATCATATTTTCCGTCCGGAAGGACGATCGGATAATCCGCAAAATTCTGGTTGCAGTATAACAGACCGTCTTCATCCAGACCTGCCGGGAAGATACCGATCCTTCGTTCGAAGTTCTGATTCTTTGAGATGCGCATCGTCGAAACGTGGATGATGTTGCCGTCCCTGTCATCGATCGAAGAGCCGTGTCCCGCACCGGTGATGAAACCGGACGGCTTGAATGAGAACGGCGTATTGGTCCTGAATGAGAACGGGCCCAAAGGCTTGTCGGAGACATAGTACCCGTCGCCGTAGACCGGCATTTCCGTGCCCGGTGCGGCATACTGCAGATAGTATCTGCCGTTCCACTTGTTCATAAAGGCGCCTTCCATATACGGACGGCCTTTGCGGTTGAGCCACTTCATGACCAGACCGGCAAGACCTTTTCTGTTGGATTTGCCTGTCAATTCTTTGCCCGGGTAATTGAAACGCTCCCAGCCGTGGACATCTTCCCCATGGTCGATGACGGCGACCTTCTCACCGATCGGCATCATCGTCTCGCGGTCGAGCTCGATGCCCCAGATCGGTTCCACGTTTCCGCAGCCCCAGTAGAAGTAGACTCTGCCGTCTTCGTCTTCAAAAAGATCCGGATCCCAGAATGGGAACGGTTCGGATACTTTTTCAAATTCATCGGAAAGCGGATCCTTCGTGCGCCAGATCGTCGACGGTTTGTTTCTCGTCGACGCGCAGAAATAGAGATGATCACCTACCTGCCGCACATCCGGTGCATAGCGGTACATATCCAGATCCCGGTTCTCATGCCACTTCCAGTGGACCATGTCGTCGGAATAGTGGAAACCGGCGGTCATCGAAGTAAACAGATAGTAAGTCCCTTTGAACAGGACCATCGTCGGATCGGCCGCCTCGCGGTGTCCGTTTCCGGCGTAATGCTGGAACTTGTATTCCAGATCGATCGGGTTGCAGTATTCCTTACTCATCAAAGCTCCACTCCTTCTTCCAATGGATGACCGGCTTACCTTCTTCGAACTCGATCGGCAGCAGGACGTAATTCGCCTTCGACGTATCGGCCTTGCCCATCAAAGGAGAGCGCATCATCCATATCTTTTCTCTTATCGTTGCCTTATAGCTCTTATTATAGTTGGAGGCAATGGCTCTGGTAAGGACATCATTGACCTTTGTGTCGACATGGAAATCCGGTACCCAGCGGTCGGCCAGGGCATAGAATCTGCCGTCTTTTTCGAAGATGCAGGAGACCTGCGAGTTGTAGGATGAAACTCCCGGTTCATCGACATGCGAATCGTTCAGGACCGTATAAGGGCCCTGCACCGCATCGGCAACGGCGATCTCGCTCGGATTGGGCACGTAGCCCATCATACCGGAAGTCAGAAGATAATACTTTCCGTCCTTTTTGAAACAAGCCACACCTTCTCTGGTGAACGGCGGACGGATGCCTTTGTAATGATAGACGGGCTGGCCTGTCACATCGGTGCGCTCTTCGTTCAGCTTGATCGAAAGCAGGTCGAGATGATCGGTCTCCACAAAAAGATAAGTGTCCCCGTTCTCATCTTCGATGAAGTCGAAATCGCCGCACTTCTTTCCTAAAACCTGATAATCCTTCTTCAGCAATTCATAAGGACCCGTAAACGCATCGGCGGTATATAACGCAAAACTGGCGTTGTCATTGTATTTGATCCAGCAGACATACTTGCCTGTCTTCCTGCTGAAGACGATATGCGGACGGTCGATGCGCCGCTCATAGAACATCGGATCCTTCTTGTCGGAAGACGGTTCGATCAGAAAACCTTCGTCCTTCCAGTTATAAAGGTCCTTCGATGAATAATAACGGATCCCGTAGGTCCACATCTTGGACTTGCCGAAAGTCTTTTCCTTGTTTTCGCCGTACCAGTACCAGGTGTCACCGATCTGGCAGATATAACCGCCGTGCGCCTCGATGCGCTTGCCTTCCGTATCGGTCCATACTTCTCCGGGTCTTATCGAATGATTCATTTTGTCCTTCTTTCCGCCAGCCATTTCGCGCTGAGCTCCATACTTTTCAAAGGATCCTTATCGATCCAGTTTCTGTGGCTTTCCAAGACGACCGCTTCCGTTTCATTCTTTTCTGCGATCGCATAAAGACGCTTGAGATCCATGCATCCCTGACCGAGTTCCCGGCTGTCGCACTTCACGATCGGCGTCAAAGACATTTTATCATCGGCCGGACCGCGGTCGGTGATGTGCCACTTCTTCATGCGCTTTCCCAGCTTTTCCATCCAGGCTGCCGCATCCGCTCCGCCCTCGGTGAACCAGTAGGAATCGAATTCGAAGTTCACGAAGTCCGGATCGCTCTCTTCCATCAGAAGATCATAGGCACGTTTTCCGCTTTTTGTTTTGCACAGTTCGATGTTGTGATTGTGATACAAGAGGCGGACACCGTTTTCCTTCAGCTTTCTTCCGGCCGCATTCAGACGCTTCGTAAGATCTGTGAGCTTTTCTTCGTCCGTATAATCGAAACGGTACATGCCGGTGATCACGATATCGCTCGTCTGTAATGTGTGAGCCTCTTCGATGTGAGAATGAAGATCTTTTTCCAAAGAAACAAGATCCGTATGTAAGCTGATCACTTCAAGACCGGATCCGCTCACCAGTTTGGCCCAGTCGAGCCTGCCTGCGTTTCCCGCCGGCATCCCAGCCGCCGCCGTCAGCATCCTCACCATCATGGAGGAAGGATGGATCATGAAGCGGTTGAGCTCGATCCCGTCGTAGCCGGCAGCCTTGATCCGTTCAAGGGCAGCCTTTGCGCTCATCTCATCCCTGCATACCTTTCCCAGCATGATCTGCTGGACACCGGTCTTCATTTTCTGATCCCCTGCAGGATGCGGTTGAGCTGCTTCATGCTTTGTTCGTCCGCACCGCCCTGTTTCAGTAAGCTCTCCATCGTCATCGAGGCCATCATTTTCTGTAAAGCCGGATTGTCTTTGACGGCATTTGCGACATCGCCGCGTTCGGAAGACGCCTTATCCATCATCTGCTTCACGATCGCTCCCGCCTGCGGATGCCTTGTGATCTCGCCGAGCGTGTCTTTGATCGAGAAACAGGACGGATCGGTGTCTTCTTCATCGAACCAGTTTCTGACTTCCTTCACTTCGTTGTTGAGGAAGTAGGAAGCGACCGGTGCCTGGACCTTTTCCAGGGTCATCGTATCCCGAACGTCTCCGCTGACCGCCTTGACGCTATGTTTTCCGCTCAGTCTGTATTCAAAGACGAAGATCTTGTCACCCTTCTTTTCTTCGATGAATTCATCATCGACATAGAGTGCGACGCTGTCCTGATTGGAATAGACCTTGATCTTCGTCACGTCTTCATGACGCTTTTCATAACGCCTTGAACATAAATGTACGAACGGCTCTTCCCTGTTCCAGGCTGCCTTATAGAGGTAGAAGGCGTCTTTCTTGATCTTACGGTCAAAGCTCACCAGACCCTTCTGGTTCTCGCCGTGCTTGCCGCCTTCATCGCGTCCGTCCGCCGCAAAGTCGAAGAGGTTCCAGACGTGGGTCGCCCAAAGATAAGGACGCTCCTCGATCATCTTCAGCATGTGCTCGTGATAGATCGCCTGATATTCTTCGCTGTAGTCGCCCTTTTCCGGATGGACCGAATGAAGCGACGGGTTGGCATCGGCACCGTATTCCGAAAAACCGATGACCCGCTCCGGATAGGTCCGATGGTAGTCGTCAAAGAATCCGTCGTTCTGTTTCAGATCGCCCAGATACCAGCCGAAGTAGAGATTGTAGCTGTTGATGTCGGGGATCTCGAGGATCGGACTGTCCGTCTCCAGCATGAAGACATTGGCCATCGTCGTCAGACGGGTCGGATCGAGCCTGTGGCAGAGTTCGTTGAGCTGACGGTGATTTTCCAGAAGATCTTCATTTGCCGGAGAGGCAGCCGTGATCTCATTGGACAAACCCCAGACAGCGATACAAGGATGGTTGTAGCTTTGAACGATGAGCTCTCTCATCTGGCTGAGCGTGTTTTCCCTGCCGTTTTTCATATGCATGGTGATGTAAGGGATCTCCGCCCATACGACAAGGCCGTTCTCATCGCACAGGTCATAGAAGTCCTGCGCATGTTGATAATGGGCCAGACGCAGAGTGTTGGCACCGAGCTCTTTGATGATCGCCATATCGGCCTTCATATCTTCTATGCCCACTGCGTTGCCCTTGCCTTTGAGGTCCTGGTGGCGGCTGACACCGCGCAGCGGATAGGAGCGGCCGTTGAGGAAGAAGCCTTCATTCGGATCGATGTGATATTCCCGGCAGCCGAATCGCGTCGAGATCTCATCGCCGCTGCTCAGTCTCGCCTGTGCCGTATAAAGATAGGGATCGTTTTTACCGTCCCATAAGCGGACATTTTCAATGAGGAAATCCGCTTTCGCATGGCCGTCGACGGAAGGCACGGTCTTGGTCTGCCCGTTGACAATGATCGATACTTCCCCGCCGTTCTGCCAGGTCTCAACGCTGACCTTTGCGCTCTTGTTTTTCAGATCGACGCTCGGCGTGACCTTGATGCCCGGCGTGTCGTCTTTGAGCAGTTCGAAGTGCTGCGCCGGAACGCTGATCAGTTCGACGCCGCGGTAAAGACCGCCGTAAAAGGTGAAATCGGCCTTCTGCGGGTAGACGCTGTCGTTCTCCCCGTTGTCGACGCGGATCTTCAGGATGTTCCTCTCGGAAAGCTTGTCTGTCAGTTCCACGCGGAAGGCGGAATAGCCGCCTTTGTGTCCGCCGATCTTCTCGTCGTTGAGGAAGACCTCTGCGGACATCGCCGCCGCCTTGACTTCCAGGAACAAAGCCTGACCTTCGCATTCTTCTTTGCTCAGTTCCCTTGTATAGGTGCAGGTACCGCGGTAATAATCGTTGCCGCCGTCCTGACCGTCGATCGCATTCCATGTGTGCGGGAGATCGACATAAGACGTTTCTCCCTTTTCTTCAAATAACCATTGATCGTTGATGTTTCGAATGATCCTCATATGAACTCCTTAAAAAGAACCGATCACCAAAGAAGTGACCGGTATGAATATTTCTTTGTTTGACTTAAGATCAGGAAAGCTGTTCGCTCTTTCTCTTTTCGTTGAGCTCCGCATACATCTTCTCGCGGACCTCACCCTGGATCGGGTAGTTCTTCATGATCAGAGCCGTGAGCACGGACATGAGTGCCGGGACCAGAGCCAGAACGATGATCAGGCCGGTCTGCATGAGCGAGAAGTTGGCCATCGCATCGGCAGTCAGGTTACCGGAGACCGGATCGACGCCGTAGTGGAATGCCGCCAGCATGCCCAGCGTCGCCGTGGAAGTCAGCGCTGCCTGCGCCTTTTCCAGGAACTTGTAGCCGGCAACGACGATCGCGCCGTTCTTCTTGCCGGTCGTCCACTCATTGTAGTCGATCGACTCGGTCTTGACGATGCCCATCGGGATCGTTGAGAAGCCCTGGAAGAAGTACATCAGACAGAAGATGCCGACAAACAGATAGACGTTCTTCTGTAAGATGCCGACGAGATGCAAGATCACCAGTACGACACCTAAGACTGCCTTGGCATAGGAAGTATAGATCATCAGCTTGACGGAACCCATCTTCTTGATGGCGGGTCTGGTCAGGAAGATCGAGATGAACATCGCCATCATGACGGCGATCGTCATGATCATATTGAATCCGCCGAACGCTGCGTCATCGACGACGCCGTTGCTGGAGAAGTACGTCCATTTGACATAGTAGACGTTGGCCGCAAACATGAACGGATAGATCAGTCCGTAGACCAGCAGTGTCAGGAAGACGTTCTGCATCGCCTTGTTTTCCGTGAAGATCCTGACGATCTGTCCGAAAGTGATCCTTTCTTCCTTCTCTTCATTTTCTTCAACGACCTGATGGGACTCCTTGATAAAGGAAAGACCCAGCAATGAGATCAGCAGAGCGATCGCGACATAGACCGTCGTCGTCAGACCGAAGCCCGTGGAAACGGAACCCGTCATATCCTTGAACTTCGCATAGGTGCTTAAGAAGGAAGACATCGCCATACCGATGACGATGCTGGCGATCCTGACCCAGAAATGCTGGGTGGAACGGACGTTCTCATCCAAAGTCATCGCCTGCTGGAGCGGAACGGATGCGTCGAAGGAATAACCGAAGTCATAGATCAGGTAGAAGAACAACATCCAGACCGTGACTAAGATGCGGTTGGATTTGACGAAACCCGGCAGGAAATACATGCCGACCAGGGAGATCCCCATCAAAACGATGGACAAAAGCTGGAACTTTTTGTATTTGCCTTTGGCCGTGACCTTGGCGGAATCCATGATCCAGCCCTGGATCGGGTCATCGACGGCGTCGACGATACGGCCGATCAGCAGGATCAGAGTCGCGATCATCGTCGACCAGCTGGAATCGATGCCGGAATAGTCCGTCAGGAAGACGGAAAGATAGGAGGAGACCAGTGCCGTAGCGACGGTCGCCATCGTATACATCCCCGCATAGCCGAAGTAGCCCTTGAAATTATCGGGATATTCGTGTTTCTTTTTCATTTTGTCTTTTGCCATATTGTTAATCCTCTTTTACTTCAATTTTATGATAGCGTTTTCTTTTTCCTCTTTATTGCATAGGTTTGATATTTTTTATAATATTTTGATATGAACATCGAAGCTTTGAAAGAATACTGCCGTTCCATCCATGAACTGTTCCTCATTCCGCTGATGATCTACCGCAAAGAAGACGGCAAGATCGAAGCGAGCTTCTTTTCGGACGGCTCCTTTACCGAAGAATTCATGAACGATCCCCGGATCACGGAACGCTATATGAACGCAGCCCGGATCGACGAGAAACATCCGGTCTCCTACTACATCTCCGACGATAAGATCGCCTTCGCTTCCGTAGCGGACATCCATTCCCGCTATGCCTTGTATCTGGGGCCCTGCCTGCTTGCCGACCCCAGCGAACAGATGATGCATACGATGCTGACGAGATCCAATTCCCCCTTCCGCAATGACCCGGAGCGCTACTACGATCGGATCTACACCTATATCCTGTCTTTGCCCCGTTTCACCCCGGAACGTTTTCTGTGGCTGCTTTCTTTTGCCAACAACTGCATCAACCAGCAGGTCCTGCCGGAAGAAGATTTCATTCAGACATCCATCACCAAGAACCGTCTCGATCTGAAGCGCAAGTCGATCGACTCTTTTGAAGATGATGAAGACCGCTTCCGCAGGATCTCGACGGATCTGTTTGCGCAGATCAGGATCCTGATCTGCAACGGCAGTACCGATAAGACACTGGAATTCTGGGATCTTTCTTCACCGGATTATTTCTCGGCGGTCTCGCGTCTGTCCTCCGGGTATGACCGCTTGCGCTTTGAAAAAAACATCTTCATCCGTTTCATCACTTCGCTCGCTGACCTCATCCGCCCTTACGGCGTCAGCGAAAAACAGGCCTACCGCCTCTCTTCCGATCTGATCGACAAAGCGGAAACCTGCATCATCTCTCAACAGATCCAGGCCCTCTACCGGAGAGCCCTCATCCGTTTCAGCGAAGCGGTGAGAAACGTCAAGGTCGGCGCAAACAGCGATAACCTGCTTCTTAAAAAAGCGATCCTTTACATCCACGATCACATCGAAGCCCCTTTGTCCGCCTCGCAGATCGCCGGAGAGCTCGGCGTCTCCGACAGCCATCTGTCCAGAGTCTTCAACCGGAACATGAAGATGAAGATCTCCGACTATATCAACAGACAGAAGATCGCCATTGCCGGATCCTTACTGACCGATACCGACTACGCCATCGTCGAGATCGCCGACCATCTTTCTTTCAGTTCGCAGTCCCACTTTCAGAACGTATTCAAAAAATATACCGGTACGACCCCTCTGCGGTATCGGAAAAACAGACATTGAATATTCAAAAAATAACAGAGCCTTGCGCTCTGTTATTCCGTATAGAGGTATACTTCGCCGTTGATACCGGTCGGATCTTTCAGCTTGGAAGCCGTTCCCGTGAACAGTCCGCGCATCTTCTGGGAGAAGTCTTTTGCCATCTGTCTCTCCAGTGTCGTCGCGACTTCGATGACCAGCTTGTTTTCGCCGGTCTTCAGATAAGGCGTGAGATCGTAGAGGAACTTCGGAACGATCTGAATGCCTAACGATACGCCGTTCACGAAGACCTCGACGCCTTCATAGGCATCCGTGATCTCCAGGACCGTCTTCTTCGTTTCGCTCAGTTCCAGCGTCTTTTCATAGCGGATGATGCCGGAGAAATATTTGTCGGTCTTAGCGTAATCATCCGGAACGGAAACTGTCGTCTTCTGCGTGATCGCCGGATAGTCGATCGCGGCAACGACGCTGCGTTCGAAGCTGTTCAAAGCGTGCTTTTCACCCTTCGCTTCGATCCGCTCGCTCAGAAGTTCTTCGTCCGCTTCACCTTGGATCAGGATCAGTGACTTGAGAGGCTCGATCGTGACATCGTTGCCTTCAAAGCGGTAGACCTTGTTTTGCAGGGCATCGTATTCATACCACTTTCCTTCAAGGCTGATCTTTCCACGGTAAGTCTCCGCCGCTTCATTGACCAGATAGAGGATGCGGTCTTCCTTTGTATAATCGAGGGCTTTGATATAAGTGCTTGCCGGATCCATATCGACGACCGGTGCTGCGTATTTGGAAACGACGCTTGCCAGACCGTTGAGGCCGACGACTTCGCCCTTCAAAGCTCCTTCGCCCGGAACTTCCGGAACGGAATCGATATACAGGACTTTGACCGGAAGGTTTTCGAGGACCTCTGCGGTCTTCTTCTCGATATATTTTGCCTTAGGAACGATCAGGACTTCGTATTCCTGTTCATTCACCGTAAGTTTATCTTCGATCTTTGTGTTGTAGCGCTCCCGGTCAAAGAAGACGTCTGCCGGGATCGTATCGGCAAGGATCTGCGCTTCATATAATCTGCGCAGCGGTTCCTGCACCTGCATGCACGGACCCATCCACTCCGCTTCGGCATTATATAAGACAGCGACTTTGCTGTTGCGATGACCGCCCGAGATCAGTGTACAGACGCGGTTCATATAATCGATGACCGTACGGAAATGACGGTATTGCGGGTTGTGGCCCATCGCATAGAAGTGCGGCGGGCAGTCCGGATCCGGGAATTCTTTTCCCGTGAACGCATGCGGTACGAAATGGTTGATGCCGTTGACCATGAAGTGATCGGCCAGGTACTTCTCCAGACGCAGTCCTTCCGACCAGCCGTAGTTGCCGAAGATCTCGCACATCGAATCGCCGTTTTTCTTCACTTCGATCGCGGCGGCACTGGCTGCCAGATTGCCCAAGGCAAAGTGATAGAATTCACCGTCCCGTTCGCCGAAGAAGGTCCTGATCTTGAGATCCTCGCCCTGCGGCAGGACCTGTCCGCCGATATCATCGATGCCCGCCATATCCTGACCGTTCAGTCCTCTGAAGTAGTGGCCCAGAGACATGCCGGTCTTGGTGTGGGAGTTGTTGTCTTCGATGAGATGACCGATATACTTCACGCCGTGCTCTCTGCACCAGTCTCCGATCTGCTCGGAGAAATCCTTCCTTACGAGTTTCGTCACGGCATCCATGTATTCCAGACGGACCTTGGCTGCAAGTTCGGGATGCTGGCCGTCCCACAGGAAGAGCAATTTGTTCTCCCAGTCTTCGCCCAGACGTTTTTTCAGTTCCTCCTCCAGTTCATCGGAATACGGAAGGTCGTTGGCGTTGCCCATGCCGTTGGCACCGGTCATGTAGAAGCCGTTGCCCAGTTCCGGTTCGTCGGAGAAGAAACCCAGGATCGTCTTGCCGAATTCGTCTTTATAGTGTTCATAATGTGTCTCATAGACCGTATCGATCAGGATGCGGCAGGAGTCTTTCGACATCATGTTGATATATTCGCGGTGGATGCCGAAGTTCCGGCTCAGTCCGACGACATAAACGGTATAGGTCCCTTCCGGCTTGTGCCAGAGGATCTTGCCGGTATTGCCGATCGGCAGAGCTTTCAGCCCGCCGTTTTCATCAAGGACGCTCACCGAAAGGATCCGGTCATCGTCAAAGACCGGGGCACCCTTGGACATGAACTTGGTCGCGGACATCGCCGCAAAGTTCTTCGCCGAGATCTTCGGCGGGAACAGTTTCGTCAGATCGATCGTCACATCGGCAGCTTTCCCTTTATAGACTTTATAAGAAGAAAGCAGGGACTGCCGATGCAGTTCAAGAGGCGCGTTTTTCACCGCACCGTTGGCAAAACCGGTCGGGAAATGGGAATCGTCGAGGATCCAGAGCTTCATGTCCAGCTTCTTTGCCTCGTCGATGAGGATGTCCATATCGGTCCACCATCTCTCTCCGCAGAAGTCCGGATGCGGACGCGATTCGATACAGACGGACTTGCATCCGCTGTCATGAATGACGTTCATCATCTTGCGCAATGTCGCTTCATCTTCGCCGTGCTGCCAGAAGAACGGAAAGATGTAGTCTCCCGTATTTCCTTTTAACAGTTCCTTGATCGTATGATTCATAGCACACCTCTTCTTTCAATCATAATCTATCAAAAAAGCTATCACATCGGATAGCTCTTTTTGTAATTTATTCTTCGACTTTCTTGGACTGATGTTCCTTGATGTATTCCTGGATCTCCAGTCTCTTTGCGTGGTCGATCGGATATTTCTTCAGTACGACGATGCCGATGATCGCGAAGACTGCCGGAAGGACACCCATGACGACCGTCATCCAAGTCAGCAGCGTCGGCATCTTGGCCAGATCGCCGATATAGTTGCCGGTCACGGAATCGACCTGGTAGCCGATGGCGATCAGGATCGCACCGACCAGAGCGGAAGAAACGGCGCTCTGTGCCTTTTCCAGGAACTTGCCTAAGACACCGGTCAGAGCGGAACGGTCTTTTCCGGTCTTGTAGATCGTGTAGTCCATGATCTCCATACCGATGGAAGAACCCGGAACGAAGTCGATGCCGATGAACATCGCCATGATGAACATCGCCAGGAAGAAGACGGCCGGAGCCTTCTGCAGGATGCCGAGGATCTGGCCAACGAACATGATGAGTCCGCCTACGCCCTGCATCAGATAATCGAACTTCTGCATTTTGACAAAGTCACCCTTGAACGCTTTCAGGATCGGCGTTGCGACGATCGTTCCGATCAGCAGCGGGAACAGCATCATCAGCGAGACGATCATGGAGTAAGTAGCGTATTTTCCCGTATCGAAGACACCGGTCGTCAGATCGGTACAGTAGGCATACTTGACATAGTAGACCGGAGCCGCAAACAAGAACGTCCAGATGAAACCGGTAAAGACATTTTTGAAGAAGTCGATGAGGATCGCATCGTTTTCCTTGAGCAGTGTGAAGAAATCGGAGATCTTGACCTGATCTTCTTCATCCTGTTCGACGACATGTTTTTCCTTGACCATGAACCAGCCGATGACGGAAACAGCCGATGCTACCAGCAGACAGACCAGCGCCAGGATCATGTACGCCGTCTTGAAGCTGCCGACAGCAGCCTGGATCGAAACGACGATGACGGAAAGCGCCGCACCGAACATGCCGAGGATCATGACCCAGAGTCTCGGGCCGATCAGAAGTTTCGCGCGCTGTTCCGGATCGGCAGTCATCGTACGGTACAAGAGGTTCGGGTTGTAGAACGAAGTACCGATATCATAGACCAGATAGAAGAAGATGACCCAGATCGTGACCAGTAACGGTGTCTTGGTGATCGCATCAGGTAAGGCATACAGCGCGACCGTACCGACGAGCGTCATGACGATCGACAGCATGAAGAACGGTTTGTATTTGCCGTGCTTGCCGACTTTGCCTTTATCCATGATAAAGCCCTGGATCGGGTCATCGACGGCATCGATGATACGGGCTGCCAGTAAGAGCGTCGTCGCGAGCGTTGCACCCCAGGCACCCAGTCCCGCATAGTCCGTCATATAGACCATGAACAGAGAAGACATGAAGGTGACCGCAATACCGTTGTTGGTCGATAAAGCCGTTACACCGAAGATCTCTTTAAAACCGACGGATTCTGCAGATTTGACTTTCTTTTCTTTTTTAGCCATAAAAAATTAAAACCCCCGTAATTTACGGCTTCATTCTATAATGAAAACGTTTACAGAGGTTATAAATAATTGGTTTTAATTATCTTTTATTGGTCTAATTTTCTGCTTTTTTGATGCGGATCTCGTGTTTGCCGCCGGCCAGGACCTGCGGATCGCTCTTCGGCAGGATCAACTCAGCCTCTGCGTTTGCCGGGATCTCAAATCCATAGACGATCTCATCCGCTTCATAACGCCAGGAGGAAACGATCCTTCCAAGCGGCGAATCAAAGTAAGCCTTCGCATAGCCAAGCAGCTCGTTGGGACACGGAGCCAGAGAGATCTTTCCTTTGTTTACACGGATCCCGCAGACGCCCGAGATCAGCCAGCCGGACACTGCACCGTAAGAGTAGTGATTCAATGAAGCGTTGCCGCCGTCCTCCAATCCCTTCCAGCTTTCCCAGATCGTGGTCGCTCCTTTTTTCACGGAATACAGCCAGGACGGGGAAGTCTCCTGCAGCAGCAGGCGGTAGGCGGTATCGGTATAGCCGTATTCGCACAAGACCGGGCATAAGAACGGCGTCGACAGGAAACCGGTGTTGAGATGGTAGCCGTTGTTGACGATCATCTCATTGAGCAGTTTCGCATTCTCTTCCTTCTTTTCCAGCATGCCGAACTTCAAAGGACGCAGATAATCGCATTGACGGTCCGATCGCACGATCCCGTCCTCGGTGTATTCCTTCAGATAAGCTTCGCGGATCTTTTCCGCAAGATCTCCATACTTCTTCTCATCTTCCGCTTTGCCCAGGATGCCGGCGATCTCCGACAACAGCTTCGTGCTATAGAAATAGTATGCGGTCGCCGACTTCGGAGCTCCCTTGGTGAAGTTGTTTTTCAGTTCCTCGGCATTGTCTGCATCCGGCTGACACCATTCACCCCAGTGGAAACCTTTGCGGATGATGTATCTGTCATAAGGATCTCTCTTGAACAAGTCCTTGAGTCTCTTTTTTTCTGCCAGCTTGCTTTCAAAGCCGACCCACTTCACCATGGCTTCATAATTCTCTTCCAGTATGCGCTTGTCGCCGTAAGTTTTGTATAAGGCGTAAGGCACGATCGTGATCGCGTCGCCCCAGCCGGTCGAACCGTCCAGGATCTGAGAGAAGCCCTTGTTTGGATCGTTGATCTTCGGTGCGATGTTGCGGATGATGCCGTTTTCCTTCTGGGCCAGGCGCACTTCCGCCAGCCACTTCTTGAACACCGTATAGGAATCGTGAAGGATCACACCGGTATCGACGAAGACACCGGCATCACCGGTCCAGCCGCTGCGTTCCCGCTGCGGGCAGTCCGTCGGGATATCGACGAAGTTCGACTTCATCGACCACATCGTGTTCTTGAACAGCTGATTTACGTCTTCATTGGAACATTCAAAGCCTGCGGTCTCTTCCATGTCGGAATAGACAGCCACGGCCTCAAACTTCGCATCGCTCAGATCGGCGTCGGTCTGCACCTTGATGTAGCGGAAACCGAAGATCGAAAACTTCGGCTTATAGATATTCAGACCTTCCTTGCAGGTATACTCGATCTTCTGTGGGATTCCGCCGTTCTGGTTCCGCTTGCCCGGATCGATGTTGGCCTGGGTGAAGTTCCCGTCCCTGTCCAAAGTCTCGCCGTGCCACAGCGTCAGTTTCTGTCCCTTTCTGGCATGCAGCTGAAAGCAGGTATAACCGGCCAGGTTCTGCGAGAAATCATAGACGGTGCTTCCGTCCGGCGTCTGTATCCGTCTTCCTGCAAAACGTTCCTGTTCCTTGATGTAAACTTCATCGGAACAGACGAGCTTGTCGTATTCGTGAGCGGCGATCCTGACTTCATGCCATTCTTTGATGTCTTCTTTGTTCGCATCATAAACTTCGCCGATCTCCATATCCGAGAAGCGGATCGGTCCGTCCTGTGAAGCGAACCAGCGTTCATCGGACATCATCGCTATCTTGCCGTCGATCTCCAGCTGACACAGTAAAGACAAGTCATCACCGAAGAGGTGATTGACACCGTCGATGCCGTTGTTGCCCCGGTACCAGCCGTCGGCGATGATCACATCGATGCGGTTGTCTCCTTCCTGCAGCAGATCCTTCACATCGTAGACCTGATACTGGATGCGCTGTCCGTAGTCGTCGGTCCCCGGTGCCAGGACAAAATCACCGACACGTCTGCCGTTGATGTATGCTTCATAGAGACCGTGTGCCGTGATATACAGACGGGAACGTCCGGTCTTTTCCACACAGAACTCCCGTTTCAGATACGATGCCGGCTGACGGACCTTCTTGTCCGGATCCCGTTCCGGATCGATCCACTTCGCTTCCCAGCTTGAAATGCCCGCTTCGAAATGGCAGCTCGCTTTTTCTCCTTCTTTCCTGTTTTCGTCGAGAAGGATCAGATCCACCCTCGCCCGGTCGCGGTCCTTGAGCTGTACCGGCAGGATCAGATGCATCGCATCGCTTTCCTGTCTGACCGGTCCCAGGATCTTTTCGTCATTGATATAGACCTCATAGATAAAGGCACTCTGTTTCTTTCCGCCTTCACAGGTCCAGCTGATCCGCGGGTTTCTGTCCTGAAGACCCAGAGGGTCTCTTAATCCGTCAACTTTCAGATTGATTGCTTTCATGGTTTTCTCTCCCGATTCTTACTATAATTCAAAACGACGGAAATATAAAACGACACAAACCCGAAAAGTGTCGTTCAATGATCTCTTCGTTTTTCTATAATGAGGGTGAGGTGAACGACATGGAAAAATGGGAAGACATCAGTATCATCAACGAGGCTCAGCTTGCTGCACACTGCAGTTTTGACTACGAAGAAAAGATCTCTCTCAACGGCACCTGGAACTTCAGATGCATTCTTGATCCCGATCAGGCCGATCCGGATTTCTACAAAGACGGTCATGATCTTTCTTCTTTTGAAAAGATCGATGTGCCCTCCTGCATAGAGACCCGGGGCTATGGAAAACCGTACTACTTCGGTGCCGACTTCCCCAAGGCGATCAACAAGTCGAAAAAGAAGATCCCCTCGATCGACCATAAGAAGACCTATTGCGCCCAATATAAAAGAGAAGTGGATATTCCCGTTTCCTATCTTCGGGGACAGAGCGTCCTGCGCTTTGATTCGGTGAAGTCCGCCTTTTACTGCTACGTCAACGAACACTATGCCGGCATGTCGAAAGGATCGATGCTGCCGTGCGAGTTCGATGTCACAAAGTACCTCAAAGAAGGAAAGAATACAGTCTCCGTCATGGTCTTCCAGTTCTCCGATGCGACCTACATCGAAGATCAGGACATGTGGTTCCTCTCCGGCATCTACCGGGATGTCTACCTCTATCACAGGGAAGAAGCCCATATCGAAGACGTCTTCTTACACTGCGATCTTCTCAACGACTATAAGGATGCGGTCCTTTATTGCGATGCCACCGCCAGCAAAGAAGGAAGCTTCACGCTCAAGATCCTCGATCAGGAAGTCAAAGAAAAGACGGCAGACAACAAAGTCTCCTTATCCGTCTCTTTGAGCGATGTGAAGCTCTGGTCGGCCGAACATCCGGAACTTTATCCGGTCGCCGTGACCTATGAATGCGGTGACATAAAAGAAACCCAACGTTTCCGCTTCGGCTTCCGCGAAGACAAAGTCGATCATGAAAAAGCTTTGTATCTGCACAACGGTCAGCCGATCAAACTGCGCGGCATCAACTACCACGCCTTCTCACCGGACGACGGCTATTATGTTTCCGAAGAGCTCTACCGCAAAGATCTGAAGCTGCTCAAACAAGCCAACATCAACGCCATCCGCACATCCCACTATCCGCAGGCCGACATCTTCTACGACCTCTGCGATGAACTGGGCTTCTACGTCATGGATGAATGCAACGTCGAAAGCCACGGCGTGCGGGAGAAGAACGTACCGGGCGATGATCCGCGATGGACAAAACACGTTGTCGACCGCATGGAACGCATGGTCTTGAGAGACCGCAGCCATGCCTGCGTCAGCATCTACTCCTTAGGCAACGAATCCGCCTGCGGCGAGAACCACTTCCGCATGAAAGAAGCCGCACTGAAACTCGACTCTTCAAGACCGATCCACTACGAAGGCGGCAGGAACCTGAAGCTTTCCGACTTCCTTTGCGACGGCTACGCTTCCCTTGACCGCGTCAGGAAGTTTGCGGATAAGGAAGACGTCAAAGATAAGCCGACGATCGTACAGCGGCTCATCCCGCTGCTGATGTCGCTGAATTCGATCAGCTACAAAGAATACAGACATCATCCGATCGTTTTGACCGAGTACGGTCACTCCATGGGCAACAGCGGCAGCGATGTCGAAGAGTTCGTGCGCATCATGGACGGCTGCGAACAGTACTGCGGCGGCTTCATCTGGGATTTCAAAGACAAAGCCCTGAGAAAAGACGGAAAGCTGCTTTACGGCGGCGATTTCGGCTCCGGCGATCAGAACGGCGACTTCTGCTGCAATGGCATCTGCGATGCGGATTCCAGGCCGCATTCGGTCTATTACGAAATCGCCCATGCCTTCCAACCGCTGGTCATCACAAGGACTTCGGAAAAGACGGTCTCAATCTACAACCGCAATTTCTTCACCTCCTCGGCAGACTACGTTTCCTATTACACCGTCACGCAGAACGGAAACGAGATCTTCCGCAAAGGATTCAAGACCGACGTTTTGCCAAGACAGGAAAAAGAATATACGCTCGATTTTCCGATCCCGCAGGAAGACAGCACCTGTTATCTGAATGTCTTCTTTGAGAAAGGAACCTCCTCATCCATTCAGCAGTTCCCGTTAAAAGAAAAGATGATCCTCAAAAAGCAGCCGGATACGTGCATCCGGGAGACCGCTGAGGACATCCTTCTTGCCGATGTCTACGGGATCAACAAAGTGACCGGCGACCTTTCACAGATCCTCTGCGGCGGAAACAACATCCTCAAGACGCCGCTGCGTCCTTCTCTCTACCGTCCTTACACCGACGGCGATCTCGGTTTCATCGGTCTGGCGATGAAACGGCAGAAGGCGCTTGACCGCTATGGCAAAGCTTCCCTCTTCGGGATCAAAGGAAAGCCGCTGATCCGCATCGAAAAAGACCGGGTCTTCGTCACCGACTTCTGCAGAGACTTCACGCTGGTGAGGATCTACGAGGTCTCAGATGAAAAACTCCACCTCACCGTTACGCTCAACATCAACGCGAAAAAAGCGCCGAACCGCATCGGCATGCAGACGGAACTTGACAGCTCCTTTGACACCCTGTTTTACTTCGGCAAAGGCCCTCACGATACCTATCCGGGCAAAGACGGTTCCGGTCTCATCGCATCCTACCTTTGGAAGATCGATGAACAGGACGACTACGTCCGTCCGCAGGAACACGGCAACAAGAGCCATGTCAAAAACGCCGGGCTGATCTCCGAAAAAGCGGTCCTGAAGATCGAAAAAGGCGGACGGGACCTCAACATCTCCTTCTGGCCTTACACGCTCAAGGATCTCCATGAAGCGGACCACATCTTCGATCTGCCGGATCATCCTTCCACGACCCTCAACATCGACGGCTTCCAGAACGGACTCAGCGACTGCTTCGTGAAATGCGATCCGAAGTACCTGATCAAAGCGCCGGCCACCTATTCCTACGACTTCTATCTCTCAGTTGAAGAAGCCGGACAGGATCGGTAAGTGATACGACAAAAAGTGCTGTCTCTATGAAGAAGAAACAGCACTTTTTAATTGTCTTTTTTGCAGTATTGATTACTCTATTTGCGGGTCGCCAGCTTCATCGGCGCACCGAAGGCCAGATAATGAAGTATCCTTGCGGCATTCCTTTGCAGGACGCTTCTCTTCAAGGCATAAGAGCGGTCATGACCCTTGTAGGTCACGGTCTTTTTCTCTTCGTCGATCTCGACAAGACCCTGCTTGGCGAGCTCTCTGACTTTCTCTGCCGGCTGATCCTTGTACGAGACTTCGATCGTATCGCTGCCGTCCTTGTCCGGCAGGAAGGAGCCGTAGATGTCGAAGTTCTGTGCCATATAGCCGTAGAGCTTGATCGTCTTCTGTTTGACGGAAGCGTCATCATTGAACTCCGGTCTGACCTCTTTGGTCGCTGCGACCAGGACATCGGTATCGTAGCCGCCCATGATGATGTCGTTGCCGGCCTGTAAGTCCATGACGCGGTCGGACTTGCCGTCCCAGTCGGTCATGACGAAACCGTCAAAGCCCCATTCGCCTCTTAAGACGTCGGTCAGCAGATCGTAACGGGAAGAAGTGTGGATGCCGTTGACCAGATTGTAGGATGACATCACGGTCGCCGGATGTGCTTCTCTCACGGCGATCTCGAAACCTTTCAGATAGATCTCGCGCAGTGCCCGTTCCGAAACGGAAGAATTGGACATGTTGCGGTCGAGCTCCTGGTTGTTGCAGCAGAAATGTTTGACGGCAACGCCGAAGCCCGGATGGTTCTTTTGCAAGCCGTTGGTGAACGAAGCGGCGATCTTGCCGGTCAGCAGCGGATCCTCCGAATAGTATTCGAAGTTCCTGCCGCAGAGCGGATCTCTGTGGATGTTCATGCCCGGGCCGAGGCACAGGGCAACATCGTAGTATTCCATCTCCTTGCCATAGGCATCGCCGAAGGCAGATGCGAGCTCTTCGTTGAAGGTCTGGGCCAGGACCATGCCGACCGGGAAGCCGGTGGTCGGGGAACCCATCATGTGAAGGCCTGCCGGACCGTCCGCCAGTGAGCTGGCCGGAATGCCCAGAGAGGCACTGTACTGATCGGTCGTCTTGCCGCTGGTCGAAGCGTTGAAGTTGGACTTGAATGCCTTCTTCGGCAGACGCGGCGTCACTTCATATCTGGTCTCCTGACCCGAACCGGTACAGATCCTTGCCAGGACTTCGTTATCCAAAGTCGCAACGAATTCTTCCATCGTGATCTTTCCGTCGACGACATCGAGAAGGGTGGCGTTGGCGATCGATCTGACCTTCTTCACTTCTTCCTTGTATTCCCAAGGGAAGTGGTAGGAGGACTCTTTTTGTTCGTATTCATCGGCGGTGCAGCAGGTCAGGACCTTTTCGATCCTGGAAGCGCCGTCGACAGTCGTACAGTCTTTTGCGTAAAGAGGCAGTATGACGCCTTCATAGTCTTCCGTACTGTAGGAAGGATATTCCGCAAAGTTCAGCTCACGGTCGATGGTCAGCTGTTTTGACAGCTGCAGCGTCTTTACCGTCTCGTCGAGCTGTATCGCCGCGGCGATCTGCGTATCTCTGGAGTCTTTGCCGACTCTGATCAGGTACTTGCCTTTTTCCATCGTCCAGGCGGAAGTCTCTTCATCGTAGCTCGCCAGATCGGCCGTCTTGAACGACAGAGTGACTCTTCTGGTCGCTCCTTCGCTGATCAGATCGGTCTTGGCGTAGGCTTTCAATTCCTGATACGGTTTCTTCAGCCTGCCTTCCGGTGCGCTGACATAAAGCTGGACGACTTCCTTGGAAGGACAGCTTCCGGTGTTTCTCACATCCAGCGAGACCTTCACTTCGTTCCAGTCCGCCTTGACTTCATAATTCTCAAAGACGAAATCCGCATAAGAAAGGCCATAGCCGAACGGATAGACGACATCGAGCTTCTTCGTATCGAAATGCCGGTAACCGACATAGATGTCTTCCGTATAATCTTCCTGCAGCGTGTCCCCGTCGTTGGCCGAGAAAGTCTCGTGAGTCGGATAGTCTTCATAGGACTTCGCATAGGTATCGGTGAGCCTGCCGCTCGGCGAGATCTTTCCGCTGATGATATCGGCGATCGCATTCCCGGCTTCCAAGCCCGCCTGTCCGACCTGCAGGATCGCCGAAACTTTTTCATTCTCCTTCAACCACGTGCAGTCGATGACGCAGGTGTTGAGGATGACGATGACTTTTGAGAAGTTCTCCGTCAGCAGTCTGATGTTTTCCACTTCGTTGTCACTGAGATAGTAATCGCCTTTTTCCGCCTTGCGGTCAAAACCCTCGCCGGTATTGCGCTTGATCAAATAGAATGCGACATCGCTGCCGAAGGCCGTATCGATCTCTTCCTTCTTCAGGACATCGACATCAAAATAGGCGGTGCGGCCGCTGAAACGCTTATCGAGGAACGTCAGTGACTTGTCGTTCTTCTCGATCTCTTTCTTTTTCTTATCGTAATTGTTCAGCCAGAGATCCGAGGTGATCTTGTAGCCTGCCTTGACCAGTCCCTCATAGATGGAAACGGTATAAGGAGAAAAGGAATAGCCGCTGCCGGTCCCGCACAGTGAAGTGTCTTTGCTGCCGGCGCCGAACAAGGCGATGTTCTGCGCTGCCAGCGGCAGTACGCCGTCGTTCTTCAGAAGGACGATGCCTTCTCTTGCGATCTCCAAAGCAACTTTCGGGTTCTCGGAAAAAGGCACTTTCCCGATCATCTTTCCGCTCGCCATATAGATGCCGAGCTGAAACGGATTCATTTTTGCCATATTATGAGCTCCTTTTATTTCGTCTTCATCATATCATCGTTTTTTACGATCGATGTATAAGCAATTCTTCTTTTTTATCAGAATTTTGACATTACGTATCGCTTTTATTTTTCGCTTCTCTTCTTTTCATCCTTCATGATGAAACTGATCAGGAAGAAAGAACCGACAAAACAGACCAGGGGGATCCCCGCCATTGCCAGGGAAAAGAATGTCTTGAGCATCGCCGGCTGTTCGATGACCTGCGCCGCACTTTGCGGAACGATGTAACCGAAACGGTCGATGCTGAGTAAGATCGCCGTCTGGGAAAGACCCAGGGAGATGTTGTGGATGATCGAATTGAGCGAAGCACCCAGAGAATCGAAACGGTTGCCGCTTCGTTCTTCGACACGGTCGATCGCATCGGACAGAAGCGAGATCGACAACATCATCGGCACCGTGCCAAGGGAACGGATCATCATGCCGCCCAGAAGCAGCGGGATGTTTTTTACGCACAGAAGCACGATCAGGTTGCCGGCGATCCCGAACAGATACCCGGCCCTCAATGTCTCGTACTTGCCGAACTTTCTGACGACCGGCCACAAGAGCATCGTGCCGATGCCTACCGGAAACTGCCCGATGACGTTGAGCAGAAACTGGTAGTTCGCTCCGCTGTCCACACTGTTGCCTAAGACCCAGTTGCTGAAGTAGATCATCGCACTGTTGGGGAAGGCGGAGTTGAGCTGCTGCAGAGCCAGCAGACCGACGACCATGAGCCAGTCTTTGTAACGGAAGCTCTCTTTGAGCTGCGCGAAGATCGGAAGACTGTCGTTTTTGTCTTCGATCCTTTCTTTCGTGAAATAATATTCGATCGCAGCTGCCGGTATGGCAATGACCGACAGCAGCAGCATGAACCTGAACCAGGCGCTTTGCGCATCACTTCCGACACCGATCGCCCGGATGATGAACGGCATGATGACCACGCTCAGCGTTCCCGGGATCATGCCTTCGGCGATGTTCTTGAACAGCGAGAGCTTATCGCGCTGCTTGCTTGTACGCGTCGACCGCGGCAGCAACATGCTGTGAGAAAGCGAATAAAGATTGAAAGCCAGCACGAAGAAGACATTGTAGCTGAACAGGATCCAGAGGACCTGCAGACGGTAGGATGCCTTCGGCACCATGTACAGAAGGATGCCCGCCAGCGGCAGAAGGACACCTGACAGCAGCAGCCACGGACGGGCTTTGCCCTGTCTTGTCTTTGTCCTGGCGATCATATCCGAAAAGACGACGTTCATGACCGCCACCAGGACCTTGGAGACGATCGGCATGATGATGATCAAAGAACCGGATATGCCGATGACGTCCGTATAGAACTGCATCAGATAGGTGCCCGACAGTGCCGTCGTCATCAAAAACATCAGGCTCGGTCCGAGCAGGTAGCCCAAAAACATCTCGGCTTTGGAGACATCCTCGCTTTGTATCCTTGAATCCAGCAGTTTTTTATCCCAAAATCCTTTTTTCATATCTACTCCTTCAATTTATCGGAAGATCATTACGGAAACAACGACATATTTCCGTTTTCTGTCCCGGTCTTTTTAAAAAGGTCCCGGCGGCTTTCGCACGCCGAGACCTTACGGGGGTCTGACTCAGCGGCCGATCACCTGATGAGATGCCGGCGTATATTCCATGATCTCGCCCGGATATTTCATGTCCATCTGCCTGCGGCATTCATCCATGATCTCCATGACAGCGATAGTCATTTCCGGCTTGATGATCTCGCTCTTCTTCAGACCTTTGCGGATCTCGTTTCCGACGTTGGTGAACTGCTTCTCATACAGATGATCCTTGATCCTGACCTCGTCCCTTTCTTCTCCCTTCAAGGACGCTTTCTTTGTCATATGGAACCACGGAACATCGATCTCGCCCTTGTCACCTTTGATCGTGTAGTCTTCCTTGAAACGCCTGTCCAGAGCGATCTCATGACGGATCTTCAGTCCGTTCTCATAATAGAAATCGACTTCTTCGCCCAGATCGACACCTTTCGCCATCCTGCCTTTGCATGTGACGCGCTCCGGTCTGCCGAAGAGTTCCAGAGAATAACGCAGACCGTAGATACCGATATCCAGCAAGGCACCGCCGATGCGGTTGGCATCGAAGAGCCGGCTGTTCTTGTCGAAGGTCGTCATCGGATTCTTGTAGTTGCATACGACTTCCCTGACCTTGCCGACCTTGTTTTCATTCAGCCACTTGCGGACGCTCAGTGCCGGCGTATTGTGCCAGGTCCACATCGCTTCCGCAACATAGACGCCTTCCTTTTCCGCCAGTTCGAAGATCTCCTTTGCTTCATCGGCATTGACCGTGAACGGCTTCTCGCAGAGGATCGGCTTATGCAGAGCGATCATCTTTTTCATATAGGCATAATGCTGGTCGGCCGTCAGTGCGATATAGACGCCTTCGACCCGCGGATCATTGACTGCCTCTTCTGGTGTCCGGTATGGCGTGCCGCCGTACTTCTTCGTGAACTTCTCCGCCTTTTCATACGTGCGGTTGTACACTGCAACGATCTCGTTGTTTTCCGATCTCGCGAGTTCTTTTGCCGTCGTGTGAGCGATCTGCCCGACACCGATATAAGCCCATCCGAATCTTGCCATATTCAAGCTCCTTATTCTTTATCTTTGTTCAGCTGACCGTTGATCCTGGCTTTCGCCTCTTCGATCGTTTCGCCTTCTTCTCTCAGGAACTTATCAACGAAACTGTCCTCGATCTTCTTGTAGGTACCGACAACGGCATTCTGTATCGCCATATAACCGCCGACAGCCGTCTTCTCCGTAAACTTGTAGGCATCGACCGCTCCCTTTTCGATCGCCTTATATGTCTTCACAGATGCATCTTCAACTGCTTTTTTTCTCTTTCCTTCCGTATCTCTGACCATTTTCTCTTCCTCCTATAAAACGTTGAATCCGTTTAAGAAACCGTAACCGATGGCTGTCGTATTCACTAAGATCTCATATATTCTCTTCATCTTTTTTCCTCCTTAATAACAACAACGTGTTGTTTTATTTACACCCTTACTATAAAATGAAGCCAGAGGAGAAACAACGACACTTTTACGAAAGCTGTTGAGTTTATCAGATGAACAAAAAGAACAATATCCGCAACCGCCAAAGCGAGGAAGCCATACAGAAAGCCTATCTGGCCCTTGTCATCGCCCGAAGCGATATTTCGGGCATCACCGTTTCCGACATATGTAAAAAAGCCGGCGTCAACCGCACGACATTCTATTCCCACTATATGGATATCGATGACCTGATCCAATCGATCTACGAGTGGATGATGAACGAATTTCTCGGCGTCTTTTCCGATGAAGTCGAAAAAGGAAAGCACAGTTTCGATTTCCTGAAACTGTTTGAAAACATCAAAGAAAACCAGATCTTCTACAAACTGTATTTCAAGCTCGGTTTCGATTTCAAAAGCGTCTTTCTGAAAAGCGGCTCCTCCATGGATGTCGCTCACCTCTTCTTCAAAGATACCCGCTACGTGGATTATCACGTCGAGTTCTTCGCTGCCGGGATCACGGCTGTCATCCGCAAATGGCTTGACGGCGGCTGCAAGGAATCCCCTGAGACGATGGGCAGGATCCTCGTCGAAGAGTATCAAAGAAAGACCTCGTTTTAAAAACAAAGAGATCCGTCAGCTGACAGATCTCTTTTATTTCGGTTTATTTGAACAGGACGGAATTCATGACGGCTTCCAGGTATTCCTGTCTGCCGGAACCCGGAAGCTCCGGAGCGCCCATCTTCTCCGCATAATGGAAGAGCTCTTCCAGAGTCGTCGCATCGTTTCTGATCTTCCGACCCAGTTCACCGTTCCAGGAAGAATATCTCTCTTTGATGAAATCATCGATCCTGCCGTCTTCGATCAGTTCCGCCGCCTTGATCAGACCCAAAGCGAAGGTATCCATACCCAGGATGTAGGCATAGAACATGTCTTCCGTCGTGTAGGAAGGTCTTCTGTTCTTGGAGTCGAAGTTGAATCCGCCGGTCAGTCCGCCGTTCTTCAGCACTTCATACATGCATAAGGTCGCATCGTAGACATTGAACGGGAACTCATCGGTATCCCAGCCCAGCAACATGTCGCCCTGGTTGGCATCGATGGATCCGAGCATTCCGTTGATCGCCGAGATGCGCAGGTCGTGCTGGAAAGTGTGGCCGGCCAAAGTCGCATGGTTGGCTTCGATGTTCATCTTGAAGTCTTTGTCCAAGCCATACTGTCTCAGGAAACCGATGGCCGTCGCCGCATCGAAGTCATACTGGTGCTTCATCGGCTCTTTCGGTTTCGGTTCGATGTAGAAGTCGCCCTTGAAACCGATCGATCTGCCGTAGTCCACCGCCATATGCATGAGTTTGGCGATGTTCTCCTGTTCGAACTTCACGTCAGTATTGAGCAATGTCTCATAGCCTTCCCGGCCGCCCCAGAAGACGTAGCCTCTGCCGCCGAGTTTGACGGTCAGATCCAGAGCCTTTTTGATCTGGGCTGCCGCAAAAGCGTAGACGTCAACGCTGTTGGTCGAACCGGCGCCGTTCATGAAACGCGGATTGGAGAACATGTTGGCCGTGCCCCACAGGCACTTGATGTCGGTGCCCTTCATCTTTTCCAGGATGTAATCGGAGATCTCATCGAGCCTCCGGTTGGTCTCCTTGATGTCATCGGCTTCCGGGACCAGATCGACATCGTGGAAGCAGAAGTACTTGATGCCCAGCTTCTTCATGAATTCGAAGCCCGCATCGACCTTGGCTTTGGCGTGTTCCATCGTGCCCTTTTCACCGGCACCGAAAGACTTGTCGGCCGTATCTCTGCCGAACATGTCCGTACCGCCGGCACAGAGATTGTGCCACCAGGCCATCGCAAACGGAAGATGCTCACTCATCTTTTTGCCCAGAATCACTCTGTCGGCATCGTAATACTTGAATGCCAAAGCTTCTTTGGAATCTTTTCCTTCATATCGGATCTCGGGGATCCCTTTGAAAATTTCTGTCATCGTTTTCTCCTTCTCTTTTTTATTATTTCTGAAGCTGTTTAAACAGCTGTTTCACACTCGGATAGATCTTTCTGAATTTCGCGTACCGTTCTTCGTAACGTCTTACCAGTTCTTCATCGGTCTCTTCATAGCCCTTTACCCGGACAAGGTCATCCGCACAGTCTTCGACGCTTTCATACAAGCCGTCGGCGGCCATTCCCAGCATCGCCGCGCCGTAGCCCGGACCTTCTTCCGATACCGGGATCGCCAGTCTTATGCCCAGGACGTTAGCGATGATCTTTCGCCAGAGCGAAGACTTCGATCCGCCGCCGCAGATCTTGGAGACTTCGATATCGATGCCGAGCTCCTTTGCTACCTCAAGACAGTCCCGGATCGCAAAGGCAACGCCTTCCAGGACCGCCAGATACATGTCGCTCCGGCTGCTTGACATGTCCATGCCGATGAACATGCCCCTGGCATCCGTATCGTTGATCGGGCTTCGCTCCCCCATCAGATACGGAAGGAAATAGACGTCGTTTCTTCCCAGCATCTCATTCGAGATCTCTTCCTGAAGGCTTTGATAGTCGTTGTTTTTCAGCACCTCTTCGCAGAACCATTTGTTGCATGATGCCGCCGACAAGATGCAGCCCATCAGATGGTATTTTCCGTTGGCATGGGCGAAGTTGTGGATGGCGTTGTTCCTGTTTTCCTTGAACGTGTCCGAACAGATAAAGACCGTCCCGCTTGTTCCCAGGGAAATATTACAGGACCCGTCACGCACCGTTCCCGTGCCGATCGCCGCCGCCGCATTGTCACCGGCTCCGGCAACGACTTTGACCTGCGGATCCAGACCGAAACGCTCAGCGACGTCTTTCTTCAAAGTGCCCGTCACTTCATAGCTTTCATAGAGTTTCGGCAGCTGTTCCTCTTTCAGCGAACAGATCTTCAGCATCTCTTTGGACCAGCACTTGTTTTTCACATCCAGCAGCAAGGTCCCCGAAGCATCGGAATAGTCGCTCGAAAAGACGCCGGTCAGAAGATAGTTGATGTAGTCTTTCGGCAGCATGATCTTCCTGATCCTTTTGAAATTCTCCGGTTCGTTGTCTCTCACCCAGAGGATCTTCGGTGCCGTGAATCCGGCAAACGCGATGTTGGCTGTATATCCGTTCAGCTTATCTTTGCCGATGACTTCGTTTAGATACGCGGTCTGCTTATCCGTACGTCCGTCGTTCCACAGGATGCAGGGCCGTATGACCTCGTCGTTCTCATCCAGGATGACCAGACCGTGCATCTGTCCGCCGCAGCCGATCGTCCTCACTTCGCTTCTGCTGACTTTTTCCAGCAGCTCATCCAGGCCTTCGGATACGGCCTTCCACCAGTCCGAAGGTTCCTGCTGCGACCAGCCGGACGCGGGAAAGTAAAGAGGATAGTCTTTCGAGACCGAACGGACGATCTCCCCCTTCTCATTGACCAGCAGCAATTTGACCGCAGACGTGCCAAGATCGATACCAATGTAATACATATGATAGACTCCTTGTTTTCCTGATCTTATATTATGAAAAATCAGCTTCCCATAAAATGATTATCCTTTGTTGTTCAAACGACAATCTTGCGATTTTTGTTATAATGAGGCTGATGATCGAATATGAGATAATCCGGCACGACAAGATCAAGGACATGCGCGTCTTCGTCAACGCCATCCACATGCGCTCCTTACACATGCACCATGACATGGAGCTGCTTTTCGTCATCGACGGAAAAGGGAACGTCAATATCCGCAATGCGAAACGTGAAGTCGGCCCCGGCGACAGCATCCTGATCAACGCCTACGAGAGCCACGAGATCATCTCTTACGACGGATCGGTCACCTTTCTCATCATCCAGTTTTCCAATCACTTCCTTCGCGACTATTTTTATGCGATAAGGAACACGGTCTTCCTGGACAACGATCCGCGTAACTGCCTTTCCGAAAAAGACTACGTGAAGTTCACCGGTCTCATCCTGCATCTGGCGAAGATCTATTTCACTTCCGGAGATCTTTTTGAACTTCAATGCATATCCGATCTTTCGCTGATCCTTTCTCTCCTCTACGGATCGATGAAGACCGAAAAGCTCAGTGAAACGGAATACTCCAAGCGGAAAAAATACAACCGCCGGATCGACCGCATCGCCGCATACATCGACAACAACTACCAGGATCAGATCCGCCTGTCTGATATCGCCCGAAGCGAAGGGATCACCGTCACCCACCTTTCCCACTTCATCTCCGAACACTTCGGGATGACCTTCCAGGAATATCTCAAGGAAAAGCGTTTAGGCGCTGCCGTGCGGATGATCGCCGATCCGTCACTGACTTTGTCCGAAGTGGCTGCCGGCAGCGGTTTTTCCGAACTCAAATACATGACGGCTGCCTTCAGGGAAGTCTTCTCCATGAGTCCGGACGAATACCGGAAAAAACAAAACAGGCAGGCCCGCAGAAACAAAAAAGCGGATGCTTCCGAGTATATCTACTCCGACAAGGAAGCACTCGCCTTGCTTCAGAAAACGCGGTAGCTGTAAGTTCCGCTTTTCACTTCATCGGCTCTGCCGCACGGCGCCGCTGCAGTATCTCCTTCAGAAAAAACGGGGACCCTTTATCTTAAGCCCCCGTTTGATTTTTGATCGTTTAATTGACGCTCATCTCGCCGCGCAGATCCTGTTCCATCGCCTCTTTGATTCGCTCCGCGTCTTCACAGACACTGAACAGATAATACAGCTTGGCGACCGCGGCTTCCGAAGTCATATCCCTGCCGGACAGAGCGCCGGCTTTTTTCAAGGCACTGCCGGCTTCATAGGCATCCATATCGACCGTTGCCTGCGGGCATTGGGAACAGACCACGAAGATGACGCCTTTTTCTTTTGCCTTGCGGAGCATCGGGATCAGGACGCCGTTGTCATCCGGGATGTTGCCCGAACCGAAAGTCTCGACGACGATGCCCTTCAGCTTTTCCGTCAGCAGGGACTCGAAGAGCTCGAAGCGGAAACCCGGAAAGATCTTGATCATGCCGATCGGCACATCTTTGAACGCAACGAATTCAAAGTCCTCATCTCTTTCTTTCAGAAACGCGGACTCGTTGTACTGTACGTAGATCCCGGCCTTTGCCAGGATGGGATAGTTGGGGCTCTCAAAGGCCTGCATGCCCGTGGCCGAATACTTGCTGGCGCGGTTGCCCCGCAGCAGCAGTCCGCCGAAGTAGATGCAGACTTCCTTCACTCTCCCTTCTCCCGCGATCAGCATCGAAGTGATCAGATTGTCTCTTCCGTCGCTGCGCACTTCGCATAAGGGGATCTGCGAACCAGTCAGGATGACCGGCTTTTTCAAACCCTTCAACATGAACGACAAAGCGGAGGCGCTGTAAGCCATCGTATCCGTGCCGTGCAGGATGACGAAACCGTCATAGGATGTATAATGATCAGCGATCAGCCTGCCGATTCGGTTCCACTCTTTCAAGCCCATCCGGGAAGAGTCCAGCAGGGGATCGAGCTCCAGGAAGTCCCACTCCGGCATCTTCTCCGCTTTCAAAGAATCCATATGAAAGACCGCATCCTTGAAATACGTGCCGTCGGGCTTATAGCCTTCGGGCGTCTTCGTCATGCCGATGGTACCGCCCGTATGAATGATCAGGATCTTGGACATAGGAACACCTCTTTACTTTCATTATAAATTATCTTTTTTCATATTCTCTTATATGCTTTTTTACAAGCGAGGATTTAAAATAAAATCAGTCATATTTATAAACAATAAACATCAACGGAGATGACCGGTATGAAAAGAACTCTTACAAAAACTCTTCTTTCTGTCCTTTGCCTTCTGCTTCTGTCCGCCAATACCATCCTGGCTGAAGACACTGTTTCTCTGACCGCAGCAAAGGTCCTCGTGACCTATCGGGAAGGCGAAGAAGAGATCACGAAAAACGTCTTATATCAGGTCGCGGAACTCGACGGCGATGTGATGCAGGATCTGCATTTCGACGTCGAGATGACCGAAACGGGAGAATTCTCCTACCACCTGGTCCAGTACGACGCTGCCGCCAGACAGCACAGCGAGATCATTTCCTCTTCATCCCCGTCTTTTGACATCGATACCGTTCAGCTCCGTGTCGGCATCCCTCTTTATCTTTGCGTCTTCGACAAGTCCGGAAGCAACGTCTCCAACCGTCTGCTGACGGTCCGGGTCAACGAAGGCAAACTCTCGCAAAGCTTTCCGGAGAAGATCGATTCCGAATACGATTCCGCGATCACCCTTCCAATGGATGAACTGCTTCCCGGCATGAATTTCAACCTGCCGCCGTATTTCTTACCGATCAGCGCCAAAGCCTATACCGACGGACGCTTCGTCTTGGGCATCGGCATCAACTCCACCAATACTTCTTTCTGGAAAGATGCGGCAAACGGCAATATCGGTACCGGTGCGACCGGCAGTGACCTGGAGAAAGCCTTCTACGGCGACAGCAAGAAGCGCAGCGCAGTCGAAGGTTCCGATATGGGTCTGATCTTCGATGCCGCCGGCTGGGTACAGGGCAATTCCTATACCAAGGATCCTTTGAAAGGCGAACTCAACGTCTTCATCGGTACCGGCTTTGCGGCCGAAGGACAGTATGCGATACTGACCTGGTCGGTCACCGTCACGGGCGGCGCCAACGGCGTATTGCAGTTTGAATTCAAATACGACGAAGCCAAAAGCAAGTATTCCGACTTCCTCGTCGACCGCTTCGGCATCGGCTTCAAAACATCGCTGGAACTCTACGGCGGACTGGGCCTGTCCTCTCTTGCCAGCATCGGCATCTACGGCGCCGGTTCGATGGGCGGCTATACGATCTTCTATCCGAAGACCGAAATGGATTCGCTGGTCCTGGCCGGGGAAGCCGGATTCAAAGTCAAGCTTTTCTCCAGGACGTTATTCTCCTACGCCATCGTTTCCGGAAGCCACGATTTCGTGCGCGACAGAAAAAAAGGCCTGCTCAATTTCTATCAGCAGGCCAATATCGACGAGATGCTTCTGGCAGGCAAATACGCTTCCTCTTCCGGCAAGATCGACGAACCCGACAGCATCGGTCAATGGTACACGCACGGTGACGATCCCGACCTTCTGACTTCTTATGAAGACGACCCGGACTTCGAACACCTGATCGCATCGGAGATCTATCCGGACAGCCGCCTCCAGGTCGTCGATACCTCTTCCGCCAACATCTTACAGAACAACATCGTCTTCCTGGCTTCCGATCCGTCCAGATACAACGGCAACCGCTCAAGACTGATGAACTTCTATTTCGATGAGAACAAGGACTTCCTCTCCGATCCGGCCTGGATCGTCGAAAACGATACGACTGCGGACTTCGATCCGTATTCCTACCGCAGCCATGACGGCAACGCCTATCTGATCTGGCGCAACGCCGTGAAAGATCTCGATGAATCTTCCAGCATTGCGCAGATCGCCGCCAATACCGATCTCTGGTTCGCAAAACACTATGTCGGCCGTGACTGGGACTCCGTTTCCCGCATCACCGAATACGCCGGGAACGAAGAAGACGTGTTCGCTGCCGGGGCCAAGATCTTTGACGGAGAGTCCGGAACACCGACGGTCGCCTACTATCTGGCCGATGTCAACGATCCGCTTTCTTTGGATCCGTACGGGAACCACGACGTCTATAAGGCCGTCATGCAGGAAGACGGACAGTGGGAAAATGAACTGCAGTTCTCTTTGACCGGTGCCATCCGGGAACTGGACGGAAAATCCTTCGGCGGTACCGATTCTTTCGCCCTGTCGTATTCGGCTGCCGATGAAAGCGGAAACAAGACCGACAAGATCGCCATGTTCCAAGACGGCGAAAAAGTCTTCGAACGCGACAACGCATACAATGCCCGCTTCCTCGACCGCGGTTCTTCCGGTGCCATCCTGACCTGGATGGAGAACTGGAAACTCTACGGCCTGAGCGAAGACTATTCGATCCTGCAGATCACACCGGATGACCTGAAGATCCCGAGCAGCGACTACAAGCTCTACGGATGTTACGGTTCTTCCTACGTCGTACTGATGGGTACCGTTTCGAAAGACAGCAGCGAGAACGCCTATGCGATCTTCTCCACCGACGGCGGGACTAACTGGGCCAAGTCCGATCTGACCGACATCGAAGAAAATGCCTCGGTCAGTGATACGGCATTGACTTTCACCAAAGAAGATGAACCGGTCCTCTTCTATGCCGTACAGAACTATCAGACGGCTTACGATCCGGAAGATACCGACGCATCGAATTTCCTGTCCGCCGACAGCGGTTCGGAATGTTTTGCGGGACTCAAGAGTTTTGCGCTGAGCGAAGATGATCCGCGTTTCATCGATACGACCGCCGATCTCTATGTCAAAGCCAGAAGGTCGAACAGTCGCCTGGAGATCATCGACGGCAGCTTCGATGAAGAAAACGAGGCAAGAAAAGGCAAGCAGATCCCGTTCACCTTGCAAATCCTCAATGAGGGCTTATATCCGGTCACTTCCGTCGACCTGTACAAGGACGGAGAATACTTCACGACCCTTTCCGCCGACTTGCAGCCGGGTAAGAGCGGCGAAGTGAATGCTTCCTTATATCTGGATGAAAACTGTTCCGATGAGGCGCAGACCTTCGCGATGGCCGCTGCTGCATCCGGCAGGGAACCGATCGGCTCCTACGATCTGACGCTGGGGACCGGTGACATCGCCGTCACCTACGATCATGAGCTGGTCTATATGAACGAGATCTTGCACTGGTCAATCAGAAACGAAGGTTTCGCTGAAAAAACGGTCCGCACGGTCATCGTGGATGCCGACACCGGCGAAAAGATCCGCGAAGAGACGATGTCCATCCCGGGCGGCCACACGAAGAACTCGGAATACAGCGACATTGAAGGCGTCTGGTGCCAGCACGGACACAAGAACCTCAAAGCCTACATCCTTCTGGACGGCGAGTCCGTCGAAGATCTCGGCTCGACCCGTTTCGTCAGCTTCCGTTCCCTGGAAGAGATCTACATCCAGGATTTCTCCAAGATCTTCAACAGCGGCAGTGCACCTTCGGATCCGACGCCGCAGCCCAAGCCTGAGCCTGAACCTGAAACACCGGCCTACGAGCACGAACCGATCGACGGCGACTATAAGATCCCGGTGACTTACGTGACCGAAGTACCGCACACGGCACCGGAGATCAGACCGGCAAAAGAAGAAGAAAAGAAAGAAGAGATCAAACCGGAAACACCGGCTGAAAACAAGAGCGAAGAGACCCCGCAGACGGAAACGCCGGAAGCGGTGACGCCGCAGCAGGAAGCCGGATCCTCCTTCCCGTGGCTGATCGTCTTGCCGGCACTATTCATCATCGGTCTCCTCCTGCTTCTGCTGTTTGCCATATTACGGCGCAAAGAAGAAGAGGAAGAATAAGTTCTGCTTTAAAAAGCTTCAGCGCTGAAACGCCGAAGCTTTTTCTTGTCACATGATGGTGTTGTACAAACGGAAATGAACAGGGCTGTTACTGACTTTTCGTAACAGCCCCTTTGTGTTTTGTTTATGACGCAGCCTCTTCCCCTTTCCTGTGCCGCGACATCCGGATGCCCGAACAAGCCAAGACAAGGACGGCCGCATAGTAAGTGCCCAGTGACAGGATGTGGGACAAGAAGGTCGTGCCTTTGACTTCGTTGTTCATCAGCAGGATGCCTCCGACGAACAGCAGCAGAGAACCGGTGAAGACGTTCCGCGGCAGCGAGAAACAGCTGCACACCATGGCGGAAGCCACCACAAGATAGGCGACTGCCAGAAAGCGCATGACACCGAAGTGCCCTTCGACCAGCATCACGGCGACGATCCCGAGCAAAGACAGGATCGCCCAGGCGATGATCTGCTTCCGGTCCGGCTTTTCTTCCGACCAGTAACTGCAGGTCAGATAAATGTAAGCGGCGATATGCAAGATCCCGCCCAGCAGCATGTCGAGCGTCATGATGACATCGGCAAAGGTCAGGATGATCAGTGCGTTGAACAGGCGGCGGAACAATTTCTGCTTCCTTCTGTGATATCCGACATGAGCGCTTAACAGCGCGACCGCTGCAACGGCCAGCTTGAACAGAAGCGTCGGTCCCTTATCCTCCGGATGCAGGGCGTTGAAGAACTCCTTGATGATGAAGACAAAGAAGACGGTGTACGCACTTGCGATCGGTAAGACGCTGTAGGTGCTGTCTTTCGGCAAACGCCCCTTTTTCTTCTGTCGGGAGTAGCGGGTCTTGCTGACAAGGTACGTCAGCAGGAACAGAAGCAGCGTAAAGATGAACATCGTGACCGAGATCATGCCGATCGCGGCGGTACGCCACGGCAGAGAGAAAAGGTTTTTTGTCCTGGTCATGGAAACGATGAGCGAGACATCAAACTGCAGATCATCTTTGAAGTTGAGTTTTTCCTTGACCAAAGGCTTGTCGGTAACGAATCTCGTCTCTCCGTCCGGATCCAGGACGACCGTCATCGCGTCGCCCTCGTCGATCGTATAATCATACCAGATCGTCTTTGTCGGCACCTGGCTCTCTACGTTGTAATCCAGCTGCAGGACACTGAAATAATTGTCACCGTTGGAAGCCGGCACGCGGATACTGTACTCGCTGTCGCGAGGCAGGACACACATGAGTGAATACTCCACATAGCGCAGATAGACGTTTCCTTCCGGTGTCTTCGCCTGCCGTTCGGCTCTCGCTATTTCCTGCTGCGTGGCATCCGGCCCATAAAGTGCTTCAAAGGTCTCGATGACTTTGCCGTCCCGGATCAGGGAAACGGTATCCGTACTGCTGATATAGAGCTCCGAATAATCGTTGTCTGCGTCAAAAAAATCTTCATCGTCCTGTATCGAGAAGACCCAGGAGACATAGAGTTCCGGCGTGTGTGCCTGTAACATGTTGGCGCCTAAAGACGCCGTCGGGTTCCAGCTGCGGAAGATACTGCTGTCGTTGATATAGGCCATCGCAAAACCCGAGATGTAATCCAGAAGATGGTTGGCCTGGTATCGGTTCTCATCATTGATCAATACCGGATCGTTGGCCAGTTCCAGCAGGTTTTTGGTGATGTTGACCGGCGAACGGTCTGCCCACATGCCGATGAGCTTATCCTGCAGCGTTGCGGCATAGACCTCGACGGTCGGGCTCAACTCCAGGCAATATGCCAGGATGGTCTTGAGCGCATAATCGGACTCGAGATTATACCAGTAATCGATACCGGTCAGTTTCTTATAGACTTCGTTGGCTTTCTTCCGTTTCTCATAATAATCGGAGTCGGTCTCCGGTGCCGGCAGATACAGCGATCTGCCGTAGCGGCGGAACCCCCAGTCGGCGAACGGAACGTTCGGGACCGGATCGGTCTTGCCGACGATGTTGAAGATGTTCTGATATCTGCCCGCATCCTCATCTCTTACGGTCCGCGGTGTCGCGAACGTATAGGCAAAGACGCTCTCCTGCGAAAAGACCGGCGATTCACTCAGCCTTGCGGCTGTGATGTTGGAGACCGCGGCAGCCCTTGAAAATCCGGACATCCAGATCTTCAGAGGACCTTTCAAGTCGTGGCTGGCGATGTAGCCGAAGATACGGTCATAGACAAGTCCGGCCGAACGGTCGAAGCCTTCGTGGACCTCGCCGGTACCGATGGAGAAGTTGGATTCCCACTCATCGAGATAACCCTGTCCGCAGACACCGACGGCGATCAGTTCGAAACTGTCCGCTCCCTGCCCGATCCTCTGGTGACCCATGACGGTCGAGACGGTGTAGATGCTGGGGTTCTTATCGTAGTCATCGCTGCGCAGATCTTCGAAATGTGCTTCCTTCAGAAATTCGGACAGATTGATATCGGTCGGCGTATCGATGCCGTCCTTTCCGATCTTCGGACGGAAAGCAGCCGTCGCCAGACCCAGAGACGCCTTTGCCAGATCGTTGGAATAGTTCCGGGCATCCTCTTTGAACCAGTCCCGGTCAAAAGGGACTTCCAGAGAACGGTCCTCTTTCACGGTCAGCACATAGAATGCGGAACGGATCGTTTCGCTCGGGTACTCGTCGCTTCTTCGTTCTGTTTCAAAAACGCCGGACTCCTCTTCCGCGAAGACGGCGCTGCTCATGAACGGCATCATGAACAGACACAAAACGATGATCATTGTCTTATACAGTATCTTCTTCATATCTCCATTTTATATTAGCGTTTATCCTTCAGAAACGGAAAAATCGAATTTCCTGAAGAAAGGTCTTCTTCCCGTGTTATAATCAGCGCAGAGCCAATAGAAACGGAGTTTATGTCTATGAAAAAGATCATTATCGTATTATTCATGACGCTGTGCCTCTGCGCCTGCACGGTTACGACATCTTCATCCGCATCCTTCTCGACCAGCGTGACGGCAGATGGCAAAACGACGACCACCGAGACCAAGATCGAAAACGGCGTCAGCACATCTTCAACGACCGAGACGTCCGAAGACGATCCGACCGGCTTAAGAAAAGAATGGGCGGAACTCTTCGATACCGGTGCCGAAGGCATGAGCGATATGGGCTGCGAGATCTACTTCGCCTACAACAGCGATGAAGAATCTTCCCTGGCTGCCGTCATGATCGTGAACGGCGAGACCGGCGAACTTCTTCTTTACGAATTCGGCGAGATCGAAGACGAAGACGATCACATGATCATCTACGATATCGAAGGCGATTCCTCCCTGCCGTACTCCATCGGCGAGGAACAGTATGACGACGGTTTCGATATCTACTTCCAGGACGGTGACCACGCTTTCCTGCAGTTCGTCAGTGCGGAACAGATCATCGATGATATGATCAGCATCTGGGAAGTGCAGTGCAGCACCTACGTCGATCCGAAGAAAGAACAGTAAGGACCAACGAAAAAGATGTCCGGGCAATTCATGTGTACGGACATCTTTTTATTAGTCTTTTTCCTTCCTGCTTTCCAGGCGCTTCATCATCAGCGGAAACAGGAATGAAATATAGAACACCTGCAGGAAACAGGAGATCACCGTTCCCACAGGTCCCGTGATCATCGCCTTGATCAGCGGCACCAGGATCAGGCTGCCGGCATAGTAGCCCAGCAGGCCGCAGACCATCCTGCTGATCCTTTGTTCCATGGAGAGCTTCGTCGTAAATCCGACGTAACGTTTCTCCAGAAACCAGCCGATCAGAAAAGCACTGCACCAGCCGATCCCCTTGAAGGTATCGTTGGCCATTTCGGCGCCGTCGACGATCAGTTCTCCCGCTTCGTTATAGTCGATCGGATAAGGCTTGACATAGGCATAGACGGCAATGGCAGCCGCCAGGCACAGGCCGAGCACCAGCAGCAGAACTTCTTTCCCCGGTTCTTTTTCCAGATAGCTCATCATCTTTCCCGCCGCCCACATGACACTCAGACCGGCAACAGCTCCGACCAGGACATCCTGCGGAGCATGAACGCCCAGATAGTTGCGGCTGAAAGCGACCAGGACGACCATGGAAGCCAGAGTGATACGCAAGGCTTTCGGCAGTTCTTTGCGCAATGCCGGACCGCCGTAGACGGAAGCCGCATTCATCGTATGTCCGCTGGGAAAAGAATAGCCGGTCGCCGTCTTCATCGAATCGCCGTAAGGAAGGATGCGTGCATCCCTGACCCAGGGGCGGTAGACGCAAGCCGTCACTTTCAGAAAACCGTTCACCAGACGGTTCCCGCTCCAGCCCATCAGAAGATAAGTCCCGAAGTTTTTGTCGACACACCAGTAGACTACCGCCAGGATGACAAGGACACTTGAGACCTCCGACAGGAAAGTCATCTTGAGCAGGAAGTCGGCCAGGATCTTCCCCGGTCCGCTGCGGAATTCCTGCAGAAACAAAAGGATCTCGATATCCATCGCTCACTCCTTTTCCGGCAAGCAAAGCCGGCTTGCGTATTCGATGCGGCTGTCCCGGATGTTCCGGTCCGTTTTCTGCAGCTTCATCTGCGATACTCTTGTATTTTTTCAGTCTGTCTTTAGATCGCGGCGAAGCGGCATCAGTCTTCATCCGGCTGCTGGCCGTCATGCGCCTTCCATGCACAGTCCGTGATCTTCAGGTCACTGAAGACCGCTTTGAAACTGGAATCTTCCGGTGAACAGGCATAGATGCCGAATGCGATCCTGCCCTTGCCTTCATGCATATGACAGATGCGCATCTGTGAGAACTTCTCTCCGTCATAGGAACATTCGATCCGATAATCGTCTTCCCTTCTGCTGAAACGGTACCACATGGTCCGTATATCAGCCGGGATCTCAACGGTCGCCCAATCGGAATATCCGCGGTCGGTGACCACGGAACCTAAGTGCTGTATCTTCCCGTCCTCATATTCCACCGATGCCTTGATCCAGTTCTCGGCATCCAGATACATCACGATCCCGCACTGGTCGAAACGCTGATGTGCATCGGAAAAGTCCGTCTTCACGATGAACGAAAAATACGGTTCCTCGCTCTCGGTCTGGAAAACAGGTGCGTTGTCGTTGCGGAAATGATAGTAGGTCCTCTGCCACAGATCGGTATGCGGCAGCGTCGTGATCTCAATACGGCCTTCTTCCGCCGTATAGTCTTTCGGATATCTGGTCCATCTCATCCGATCGGTCATCGTGTCGTTTTCTTTCATCTTCTTATACCTCGCTCTTCTTACTGCTGAATCCTTGTTTTTTTACTCCCACTCGATCGTTCCCGGAGGCTTGGACGTGATGTCGTAGACGACGCAGGAAACATCTTTGACTTCGTTGCAGATGCGGGTCGCGATCCTCTCAAGCAGCTCATAAGGGATTCTGGTGATCTTTGCGGTCATGAAGTCGTCGGTCGTGACTGCCCGCAATGCGACCGTATAGCCGTAAGACCTGGCGTCGCCTTTGACACCGACCGCCCTGGAATCGGTCAGCACCGCAAAATACTGACTGGCTTTTTCTTCAAGACCGGCAGCCTCGAGTTCCGAAGTGAAGACCGCATCTGCCTCTTTCAGGATATCGAGCTTCTCTTTCGTGATCCCGCCCAGGATCCTGACAGCCAGGCCCGGTCCCGGGAACGGCTGGCGGAAGACCATCTTTTCGGGGATCCCCAGCTGTATGCCGGCCTTGCGGACTTCGTCCTTGAACAGATCCCGCAGAGGTTCGCAGACCGTCTTGAATGACATATCTTCCGGAAGCCCGCCGACATTGTGGTGCGACTTGATGGTCGCCGAATCGCCTTTGCCGGATTCGATGACGTCCGGATAGATGGTCCCCTGGACCAGCACATCGACGTCGCCGATCTTTTTCGCTTCTTCTTCAAAGACGCGGACGAACTCTTCGCCGATGATCTTGCGTTTGACTTCGGGCTCTTTCACGCCCTTGAGCTTCTTCAGAAACCGCTCTTTGGCATCGACACGGATCAGATGCAGACCGAATCTGTTTTTGAACAATTCTTCCACCTGCTGCGCTTCCCCTTTTCTGAGCAGACCGTGATCGACGAAGACGCAGGTCAGATCGTTTCCGATCGCCTTATGAAGAAGGACGGCGGCCACGGAAGAATCGACGCCGCCGGATAAAGCCAGCAGTACTTTCTTTCCTTTCAGTTCTTTCCTGTATTTTTCGATGCTCGAGGAAACGAAATCATCCATCCTCCAGTCGCCTTTGCATCCACAGATGTCAAACAGAAAATTGGAGAAGATCTGTCTGCCGCATTCCGTATGGGTGACCTCCGGGTGGAATTGCACGGCGTAGAGTTTCCTTGAAGGATCTCCCATCGCCGCGCAGGGGCACTTGTCACTGCGGGCAAGGATCTCAAAGCCTGCCGGTACTTGTGAGATGTAGTCCGTATGCGACATCCAGCAGACGCTCTCATTCTTCACACCTTTGAAAAGCAGCTCCTCTTTCACATACACTCTCGTGCTTCCGTACTCCGAAGAATCTTCTGCCGAGATCACTTTGCCGCCGCACAGATGTGCCATCAGCTGCGCACCGTAACAGATGCCCAGGACCGGGATCTTCAGACCGAAGATCCTTTTATCGAAAGACGGCGAGTCTTTTTCATACACGCTGTTGGGACCGCCGGTAAAGATGATGCCCTTATAGCCCTCTTCTTCGATCTGTTCTGTCGTGACCTTGTTGTAACGGCGGATCTGCGCATACACGCCGAGATCCCTGACTCTTCTTGCGATCAGCTGGTCATACTGACCGCCGAAATCCAGTACCAGTATCTTCTCCATATCTTCCCCTGTATATCGATGTTTTCCGGATCAGTCTTTTCCAAACAGCAGATCGCTGTAGGTCGGCATCGGCCATAAGCTGCGGTCGGTGATCTTTTCCAAAGCGTCGGTCTTTTTGCGCAGATCTTCCATCAACGGAAGGATCTGATCGTGATAGAAACACGAACGCTCTTCCGGTGTGTCGGGACGCTCTTCCATGAGCTGTTCGATCCTTTTGATCATCGTAAAGACCGCCTTCTTGTTTTCCTTGACAGGCCTCAATGTTGCGTATTCATAGGAATCCGCATCCGAAAGACCGAGATCTTTGTCTTCTTCCAGTGACTTCTTCAAAGAAAGCTCGAAACGGGTGACCGCCGGAAGGATGTCCTTCTTTAACATATCGGTCAGCGTCATGGCCTCGATGTGGATGGTCTTGTAATACTTCTCCAGATAGATCTCGTGCCTGGAGAGCAGTTCGCTTTCGGTCAGGACCTTGTTGCCGGTAAAGACTTTGACGTTCTTCTTATCCAGATAATGAGCCAGAGCTTCCGGTGTCGACGCATAATTGCTCAAGCCGCGCCTTTCCGCCTCTTTGATCCAGCTCTCGTCGTAGCCGTTGCCGTTGAAGATGATGCGTTTGTGCTTCTTCAAAGTCTTCCGGATCAGCTCGTGCAAGGCGCTGTTGAAGTCCGATGCTTTTTCCAGTTCATCCGCAAAGCCTTTCAGCTCTTGCGCCACGATGGTGTTCAGGATGGTATTGGGCGTGGCGATGGATGCGGAAGATCCCGGCATGCGGAATTCGAACTTGTTGCCGGTGAAGGCAAACGGCGAAGTCCGGTTGCGGTCGGTATTGTCTCTCGGGAACGCCGGTATCGTATGAACGCCGATCTGCAGGGCTTCCTTCTTCTTTCCGGCATATGCCTTTCCTTTTTCGATCGATGTCAGGATCTCGCTGAGCTCATCGCCCAGGAAAACGGAAACGATGGCCGGAGGTGCTTCCGAACCACCCAGACGGTGGTCGTTGCCGGCGGAAGAGATCGAGATGCGCAGCAGATCCTGGTATTCATCGATCGCCTTGATGATCGCCGTCAGGAAAAGCAGGAACTGTGCGTTCTCAGCCGGCGTATCGCCCGGATCGAGCAGATTGACGCCGGTGTCGGTCTTCAAGGACCAGTTGTTGTGTTTGCCCGAACCGTTGATCCCGGCAAAGGGCTTTTCATGTAAGAGACACTCCAGACCGTGGCGTTTGGCGACCTTTTTCAGGATCTCCATCGTCAGATTGTTCTGATCGGCGGATACGTTGACGGTCAGGAAATTGTTGGCCAGTTCGTGCTGGGACGGAGCGACTTCGTTGTGCTCGGTCTTGGCCTGTATGCCCAAAGTCCAGAGCTCTTCGTTGACCTCTTTCATGAAGTCCGAGACCTTGGTGCGGATGGAACCGTAGTAGTGGTCGTTCATCTCCTGACCCTTCGGTGCCGGAGCACCGATCAAAGTCCGGCCGGTCAGGCGCAGGTCTTCTCTTTGTTCGAACAGTTCTTTGTCGATCAGGAAGTATTCCTGTTCGGCACCGGCTGTCGCCTTGACGTGATCGACGTCCGTGTTTCCGAACAGCTTCAGGATGCGCATCGCTTCCTTGTTCAGCGCCTCCATCGACCTCAGCAGCGGCGCCTTGTGGTCCAGCGCCTCTCCCGAATAAGCCACGAAGACCGTCGGGATGCATAAGACACCGTCCTTGATGAAGGCATAAGATGTCGGATCCCAGGCGGTATAGCCTCTCGCCTCGAAGGTATCTCTTAATCCGCCGGAAGGGAAAGAGGACGCATCCGCTTCGCCCCGGACCAGATTGGAAGGAGAGAATTCCAGTGTGATCTTGCCGCCGCCGGCCGTCGAAACGAAACTTTCGTGCTTCTCCGCCGTCGCTCCGGACAGCGGATGGAACCAATGGGTGAAGTGCGTTGCGCCGTTCTCCACCGCCCAGTCTTTCATCGCGTTGGCGACTTCTTCGGCGATCTCTTTGTTGAGGTAGGTCCCCTGTTTGATGGTCTGATTCAGCTGTTTGTACGTCGACTTGGAAAGCCTTGTCTTCATCACTTCGTCGTTGAAGACTTTGCTGCCGAAGGTCTTCATGATGTCCGTCATAACTTTTCCTCCTTATTAATGATACCCTGTCTCACCAGCCCGAGAAACAACGGATGGGCGTGGTTGGGCCTTGATTTGAATTCGGGATGAAACTGCACGCCGATGAAATAATCGCAGTCTCTGTTTTCCACCGTCTCCACGATGTAGCCGTCCGGCGAGGTACCGGACAGGACCAGACCGGCTTCTTCCAGTTCCTTCCGGTAGACATTGCTGAACTCATAGCGGTGGCGGTGACGTTCTTCGATCTTTTCCTGACCGTAGAGCGATCTGATCAAAGTTCCTTCTTTCAGGATACAGTCATACGAGCCCAAACGCAAAGTCCCGCCTTTATCGGTCTGTTCATTCTGGTCCGGCAGAAAGTCGATCACTTTGTAAGGAGAATCCTCATCGAACTCTTTGGAGTTGGCTCCTTTCATACCGGCAATGTGCCTGGCATATTCGATGACTCCTACCTGCATGCCCAGACAGATCCCCAGATACGGTATATTATTTTCACGGCAATATTTCGCCGTCACGATCATGCCCTCGATGCCCCGTTTGCCGAAACCGCCGGGAACGATGACCCCGTCGCATCCTTTCAGTTTTTCGCCGACGCTGTCTTCATCGATACCTTCCGAATCGATCCATCGGATCTTCACCTGACTTTCCAGGGCGATGCCCGCATGATGCAGGGCTTCGGCGATCGAAAGATAGGCATCGTGCAGCTTCACATACTTGCCCGCGATGGCGACCGTGATCTTATGTTTGGGATGTTTGGCTTTTGCGACCATCTCCTTCCAGTCGCTCAGCTCGGCCTTGCGTTTCTTTAATCCCAGGTTCTGACAGACGGTATCGGCCATGCCCTGCTTCTCCAGCATCAGCGGCACTTCGTACAGGAGCGGGATAGTCTTGTTTTCGATGACACACTCCTTCTTCAGGTTGCAGAACAAGGCGATCTTTTCAAAGATGTCCGCTTCCAGAGACTTCACGCAGCGAAGCACGATGAGATCGGGCTTGATGCCCATGCCCTGCAGCTCTTTGACCGAGTGCTGGGTCGGCTTGGACTTGTGTTCTCCGGAGCCTTCCAGATAAGGCACCAGTGTCACATGAACATAACAGACGTTCTCGCTTCCCTGTTCCAGACCGATCTGCCGTATGGCTTCGATGAACGGCTGGGATTCGATGTCACCGATCGTTCCGCCGACTTCGCAGATCAGCACATCCGGATCGTTCTTCTTTGCCGCCGCATAGATGAACTCCTTGATCTCGTCGGTGATGTGCGGGATGACCTGGACGGTCTTTCCCAGGTAATCTCCCCGTCTTTCCTTGTTCAGCACGTTCCAGTAGACCTTGCCGGTCGTGAGATTGGAATACTTGTTGAGATCTTCATTGATGAAACGCTCGTAATGCCCCAGGTCGAGATCGGTCTCCGCACCGTCTTCCGTCACATAGACTTCGCCGTGCTGGTAAGGCGACATGGTCCCCGGATCGACATTGATGTAAGGATCGAGTTTCTGCGAAGCGACTTTCAGTCCTCTCGCTTTCAGCAGTCTTCCCAGCGATGCCGCCGTGATCCCCTTGCCCAGACCGGAGACGACGCCACCGGTCACAAAGATGAATTTTGTCATACGTACCTCCGAAAAATCAAATAAAAACAACATCTTGCGATGTCATTCCATAAGGGTTTCAAAACCATCTTCCGCTTCTTGTTTCACGGAAATATTTTTTCAGCGCGGCCGCACTTTTTCAAATATGTTACTATCTTAAACCTGCGGAAAAATCCGTGTCAACGGAATTTTGTTACATTTTTCGGGAAATATTCATGGGAAATGAAAAGGTACCCGCATCATGAAAAAACAAATCATTTTTCCTTCCCGGAAATAGAAGATATAATGAGTATTGTCATCTTAAGGAGCCGCTTATGATCAAAGAACAGATCGATAAAAACATATACGAACTATCCCTTTCTTCCGATGAAGAACTCAAAGACATCTATAAGAAGATCGATGAGACCGCCTTATACAATTCCGAACGGATCTTGAGTGCCTTCATCGAAAACAAAGTCTCCTACACCGACTTCGCCGACATCAACGGCTACGGCAACTACGACGCCGGCCGGGACAAACTGGAGAAGATCTTCGCGACCGTCCTGGGCAGCGAAGATGCCCTGGTCCGTCCGCAGATCATGTCCGGGACCAACGCTTTGTATCTGGCCTTCTCCGGCTTACTGAAACACGGCGATACGATGATCTCCCTGACCGGTACCCCCTACGATTCCCTGCAGGAGATGATCGGCCTCTGCGGAAACTCTTCGCAGTCTCTCAAGGCCTATGGCGTGAAGTACGAACAGATCGATCTGAAAGGCGAGGACTTCGATACGGAAAAGATCGTTGAACGTCTGCAAAAAAACGACGTGCGGCTCGTCGAGATACAGCGCTCAAGAGGCTACTCCCACCGCAAGTCACTGACGGTCCGCAAGATCGGGGAACTCATCCGACGGATCCGGCAGATCAATAAAGACGTCATCATCATGGTCGACAACTGCTACGGCGAACTGACGGAAACGCAGGAACCCGGCCACGTCGGTGCCGACGTCGTCGTCGGTTCTCTGATGAAGAACCTGGGCGGCGGTATCGCAGCGACCGGCGGCTACATCGCCGGACGGGCGGACCTCATCGGCCAGATCGCCGAGCGTCTCACGGCGCCGGGGATCGGCAAGGAACAGGGAGCCAACTTCAACCTGAACAACTCCTTCTTCAAAGGCATCTTCATGGCACCCAACGCCGTCAAGGAAGCCTTGAAGACCGCCGTCTTTGCCTCCTACATGATGGAAAAGCTCGGCTACAGGAATGTCGATCCGCGCTATGACGAGCGGCGTACCGACATCATACAGACCGTGGAACTCGGCGATGAAGAAAGTCTCGTCCGCTTCACTCAGGGCATACAGGAGTCTTCGCCGGTCGATTCCTTCGTCACTGTCCTGCCGGCACCGATGCCCGGATATCCGTTTGACGAAGTCATGGCCTGCGGCGCCTTCACCCAGGGCAGCACGATCGAGCTCAGCGCCGATGCGCCGGTCATCGAGCCCTATACGCTGTTCATGCAGGGATCGCTGTCCCTGGAATACGGCAAGCTGATGGTGATGTCGGCGTTGACGAAAGCAAAGAAATAACAAAAAAAGAAGTTTCTCTTTCAAGACTCTTTGAAACGGAAACTTCTTTTCTTTTTTCTTTATACGCTTCCAAGCTGTCCGCCGTCGATGCGGATGATGCTGTTGTTGATGTAGTCGGCTTTGATCAGGAAGCTGACCAGATCAGCAACTTCTTCCGGCCGGCCGTAACGCTTCTTCAGGATCTTGTCGCACTCTTCCTTCAGGAACTCTTCATCGTAGCCCTGAAGTTCCTTCTCCGTGCCGATGAAACCGGGAGCGATCGCATTGACGTTGACAGCCGGAGAAAACTGAACGGCCAGGTCGTGGGTCAGAGAGATCAGCGCCGCTTTGGAAGCATCGTAATCGAAGCACATCGGATAATAGGTGTTGATGCCGTTGGTCGAGGCGATGTTCATGATGCGGCCGAAGCCTTTTTCTTTCATGTGTGCATAGGCGCGTCTGGAACAGTTGTAGGCACCGACGACATTGACGTCCAGGACCCGGCGAAACTGTTCCGCCGTTTTCAGATGGAACATGTCCGGCAGATCGATCGCGGCGTTGTTGACCAAGATGTCGACGCCGCCGAGTTCCTTTTCGATCGCATCGAACATCGCTTCGACTTCTTCTTCTTTAGCGACGTCCGCCTGTACGCACATACAATTCACGGAATAGGTCTCTTTCAGTTTTTCACACAAGGAAAAGGCCTTCTCTTTCGAAGAGAAGTAGTGGATGACGATGTCATAGCCTTCCTTGGCCAGTGTCTCACAGACCGCCGAACCGATGCCGCCGGCTCCGCCTGTGACCAGTACTACGGACTTCATGTTTAAAAAAGAGCTTGTATTAAGCTCTTGAAGAATACTTGCCGTCAACCGTAGAGACCGCGATCACTTCACCTTCATCGATGAACTGCGGAACTCTGAGTGTCAGACCTGTTTCGCAAGTCGCATCCTTGGTCTGGTTGTTGGAAGCACCCTTGATGCCGGGGCTCGTTTCCGTGACTTTCAGATTGACGATCGCCGGAACAGAGACAGTCAGGACCTGTCCTTCAAACATCATCAGAGAAACTTCCAGACCGTCGACCATGAAATACTTGTTGAAGCCGATCTGATCAGCGCTCAGTTCATATGTCTCAAAGGTCGTCATATCCATGAAAGTATAGGTATCGTCGACCATGTAAGAGAAATTGACGAGTTTCTTTTCGATGTTGGCGGATTCGAATTTTACGTTGGCGTTAAAGTTTCTTTCCTGAGTAGCACCGGTCTTGAGGTTCTTCATCTTCGTCCTTAAGATCGCCGCGCCTTTGCCCGGTTTTACGTGCTGGAAGTCGATGACCTGCCAGGGGTCACCATCTACGATCAGTGTTAAACCTGTCTTAAAATCGCCTGCTTCAATTGCCATAATAATCACCTCGTTTATATCGCATATTTTATCAGATTTTATAGTCTTATATCAAATCCTTACAGCAAGGACTTGTCATCTTCCTTGTGTGTCCTGATGTAACGGCTCCATTTGATATATCCGTACGTCGTATTCGTGAAATAACCCAGCTTGAGCACCAGCAGGACGTACTGTCCGGCCAGGATGTTCATGACCGCTTCCAACGCGGCGCAGATGTACCAGGCGATCCACTGTTCCCGCAGACGGAAGAAGATGAACAGGCCGTTGGCGATGCCTACCGCCGAAGCGCAGGCATCCAGATAGATCATGACCGTCTCCAGACGTTCGTTGTTGCCCAAGAAATCCGTCGAGATATCCAGACCGGAAATGAAGTAACCGACGACGAGAGTCCAGACTCCGATCGCCAGGATCACCAGGACCTCCTGGTAGCCTTTCAGTCTTCTGACGACCGTCAGTTCGTCTTCCATGTCGTCCTTATGTCTGGTCCAGTTGATGTAACTCAGGATATCGATCGGCAGCCAGAACAGCAAAGTCACGGTCATCGTCGCGAAACGGTACATCAGTACGATACTGATGACGATCTCCGTGATCTCGACCAGTACCGAGACCAGGAAGTTGTAGCGGGACTGCTTGGAGATCAGCAGCTCGCACAGGATATTTAAGAACGTGTCCAGCAGGTACAGCAGCATGATCCAGATGCCGTTGACGCCGTTGGCACTCTCTTCCGGGAACAGGACCGCAAAGATCGTTGCCAGCACCATGATGCTTAAGAACCAGCACTTCTCATACGTCGTGAAGAAGCTGCCGAAATACAGCATCACCGCGACCGACACCGCCAGGATGATCAGGGCATTGGCCAGATTGAAGAGAGGCATGAGCTTCGTCGCCATGGTCTGCCGGTAGACGCCTTTGACGATGTCCGCGGCAGGATCCTCGTGATCGAAGAAGAGCTTCGTGCCTTCCTTCGTCTCATAGGCATAGGCAGTGATCGCCGTATCTTCCAGCGACACATATTCCTCGTAGGTATAGGTCTTGATCAGCTGCCCGCCGTCACTGACGTAGATGACATCGCAGGACGTCGAATCCTCATCGTAATCTTCGGCATCGAGATCACGTTCCATCTCAACGCTGCCGAGATAAGTCAGCTCACCGGGATCCCCGTTCAGGGAAGACGTCCCTCTGAAGTAAGCAAAAGCCGATCCGATCAGCAAGAGGACCAGGGCGACCGTCTCGATCTTTCTGACCGTTTTATTCGGTTCCATAAAATTTTTCAGTTTTTCTTTCATATGCGTTTTCTTCTATCCAACGTTTCTATTCTACACTATTTGAAGATCTTTCATTGAAAAGAGCCGCTGCAGCGGCTTTATCCCAACGCATAGATGCGGACCTTCTTTTCCTTTCCCTTCAGCGCATGTTCGCCGAGGTCCTTTCCTTCGTAGCGGTCCTTGATCCGGTCGTAGACCTCCCCCGAAAGATAGATCTTTCCTTCCCGCGCTTCTCCGGGGATCTTCAGGCTTTCCAGACGGGACGCCGTATTCACACAGTCGCCGATCGCCGTGAAATCCATGCGCTTGTCCGATCCGATGTTGCCGATGACGGCCTTGCCGTAATTGATGCCGATCGCAAAACCAAGATCGAAACCCAGTTCCTTGTTGAGCCTTTGCGACCCTTCGATCATATCCATTCCGGCCTGTATCGCCTTGCCGATCGGATCTTCCTGAACGTACGGCGCATTCCAGAAAGCCATGGCACAGTCGCCGATGAACTTATCCAGAGTCCCGCCGTTGTTCATGATGCATTCCGTCACCATGTTCAGATAATGATTGAGGATATCGACGACCTTCTCCGGCGGGAGCTTTTCCGACAGGGTCGTGAAACCGCAGATGTCGACGAACAGCACCGCCACATCGCACTCCTTGCCCGTCAGCTGCAGGTCTTTCCCGCCGCTGTTCAGGATCTTGCGCAGGACGGAAGGATCGACATACTGGCCGAACTGCCGGCGCAGTTTCTTTCTTGAAGCCTGCTCCGCCAGAAATCTTGACGCGATCCCGGCGATAAACTGCAGGCCTGCCCCAAACGGCAGCCACAGCGGATGTAAGACATAGCCGAAACGATATCCCAAAACGCAGGCAGCAAGCGACAGCAGAAGGCTCGCCCCATAGATCCCCAGCATTCCCTTGATCCCGGCAAAGGCATAGACCGCAGCCCCCAGCAGCAAGACACACAGAACGGCTGTCCTCTGCAAAGTATCATTCACCTCTGTTTTATACTCGCCCCGCAGAAGCATCTCGATACTGTTGGCATGGACCTCGACGCCGTACATCGCCCTGTTCCGGTCGACCGCCGTCAGATATTCATCCTGCATCGCCGCGGCACAGGCACCGATCAAAACGATCTTGCCCGCAAAATACGAAGCCGGATACTTTCCTTCTTTGACATCGATGAACGAGATCTTCTCGAGATAGCCGCCGGCAGGATAGGTGAATTCCAGATACGCGTGATCTTTCTCCGGCAGGACGAGCTCCGTTCCCGTATAAGCCGCATAGCGCCGGGCGACCGCCAGGGCAAACGAGGCTTCCCTGTCTTCTTTTCCCGGATAAAAGATCCGCATATGACGGACCTTCCCGTCTTTGTCGGACGTCAGATTGACGATGCCGGTCTCCGCCTTTTTCCGCAATCCTTCATAAGGCATCGCCTCATCGATCACCGCATCCTTCTGCCAAACATAGAAACCGTCTGTCCCGGTCTCCAGCTTGTTTCCGTAATAATACATCCCGGCAAGGACGACGTTATCACCTGCCGCCTGTACGAGGGCTTCATCGCTCTCCTTGTCTTTCTCGTGAGCAAACAGGACATCCACGCCGATGACCGCCGGCTCGTTTCCTTTCGTATTCAGTACGTTCAGGACCTCCGCAAACGCTTTTCGGTCCCAGCTCAACGGATCGCTGCCCAGCGCAGCCAAAGTCTTCTCATCGATCTGTACGATGACGATCTTGCCTGCCGAGACGTTTCCCTTCTGATAGAGAGCATCGGCGACGTAGAGGTCGGCACGTTCAAAGAGTGAAAGCCGGCTGAAAAAGATGCTGAAGAAAGAAAGCAGCACCAGGATCAGGAGCAGGATATTTTTGTTTCCGTCTAAGCTTCCCAGCATCGGCTCTCCTCAAACAATGCGACGAGTCTCTCATCCACTTCGCCGAAACCGGCGATCTTATGTAAGTGAGCGACCGCCTCCTGCGGCGTCTTCGGCTTCTTGTATTCGCGGTCGGCTGCAGTCAGCGCCTCAAAGATGTCCAAGATCGTCAGGATCCTGACTTCTTCCGGGATCTCTTCCCCTTTGAGCCCCTTCGGGTAACCCCTGCCGTTCAGCAGTTCGTGATGCATCGCCGCCCAGGTCTTTACGTGCGACATGTCCCTGGGAAAGGCCATCCCGGCAAGCAGTTCTTCCGTCTTGACGACATGGTCGTGCATGATCTTGAATTCCTCATCGGTCAGTGTGCGGTAGGCGACTGAAAGCTGATGAAGTTCGTCTTCCTGCAGATACGGATAAGTTTTCCCGTCCGCGTCCGTAAAAGTCCAGCCGGCAAACTTTTCAAGCTTCTGCTTACGGTCATCGAGGATCTTCACATCGGCGATCCCGACATAGGCGAGAAGCTCTTCGCAATTGCGTTCGATCGCTTCCCGCTCTTCCTTAGTGATCTTTCCTTCCAGTTCCATGATCCGCGCCTTCAGACGGAATTCCTTCATGCGGTGTTCGATCTCTTTTTTCTGCAGCGGCCAGAGCCTCGTGTTCTTATTCATGATGTCGACCGGTGTCACGAGCTTGCCTAAGTCATGAAGCCAGATCGCCGTGATCAGTTCGTCATAACGTTCTTTCTCATAAGGAAGCTTTCTGTTTTCTTTCTCCGCCTTCCGGTTCAGCCAGTCCAGAAAACGCCGGCCGTAATCGGCCATGTTGCGGGTGTGGTTCTCGTTGAACGGCGTCAGTTTGCCGATCGCACCGATACTGGTCTGCACATAGGAATCGAACAGATCGCGGATCTGTTTGGTATAGCGGACGTTCTGTATGGCGACGGCAGCCTGCGATGCCAGGGATGCCATGACCCTGCGGCTCTCTTTGGAGAAAGGGACCGGCTGACCTTCTTCATTCAGGGCGTTGATCAGCTGCAGGACACCGATCTGTTCGCCTTCCGGATTCTTCATCGGCACGACCAGGACGGAAGAGGTATGATAACCCAGATTCTCATCGTAAGCCCGCGGTCCCGAGTAGACCTTATCCAAAGACGTGTCGTAAGCATCGTCGATCGAGATGATCCTGTCTTCCAGCAGAGCCAATGAAGAGATGTGTTCGCGGTCGATCGGTACCGGGGGGAGATCGATGACTTCGCCCTTTCCGCCCCGATAGGTCCCCAGCGTGTGGTTGGCCATGATCGTGAAGAAAAGATGATCGTCTTTCTTCAAATACAGGGTACCGGCATCGCAGCCGGTGATCTCCATCGCACTGTCGATGATCTTCTTCAGAAGGACGCGGATGTCTTTCTCGGCGGTCAAAGCGATCCCGATATCGAGGATCTTATCCATTTTTTCCATGTTCATATGACGATCTCCATCCCTTCCTTGCCGAAGACACAGCTGTTTCCTGCCTTGTCTTCTTCCGCCTTCAGCGTTGCATCATCCTCCGTATATCCGTAGTGGCTGATCAGCAGTTTTTTGATCCCGGCTGTTTTACATAAGCTTATGCCCTGCGTATAGTCGGAGTGGCCGTAACCGGCCTTGTTGTGCCCGGGCAGGTCGTTACCGTCAAAGATCAGAAGATCGCAGTTTTCAAAAAAGCGCTCCGCCTTCTTTTCCTTGTCGAGTGCCGCCTCATGGTCCAGGGCATAGCCGAGCTTCTTCCCGTCTTTTTCCAGAGCGAAAGAAAGACAGTCATCCGGATGGCAGGAACGCATCGATGAGACCTTGAGATCTTCGATCATGAAGTCTTTCCCTTCTTCGATCTCATGGAAATGAAGAGCACAGGGAAATCCGGAAAGCTTTACCGGCCAGTACGGCGGACCGATCAGGGCGTCCAGCTGTTGAGAAAGACTTTTTCCCTTCCTTCTTTCGCCGTAGATATAGACTTTTCTTCCTGTCTCATACAGGAACGGACATTCAAAAAGCCCCAGCACATGATCGATGTGCAGATGGCTCAGCAATATATGGATCGGCTTTTCGTCCGCCGTGAGTCTTTCGCTGTTCAGGATGCCGCTGCCGGCATCAAGAAACAGATGCATGCCCGCATCGACATAGTAACAGGAGCTGTTCCTTCCGTAGTATTTTTTGTCTTCCTGCACGGATACAAAGGAACCGCGTGTTCCCAGGACCTTGATCTTCATCGTCTTTCATCCCTCATTATTAACTGTCCGCATTTTCGCCCGTTCATCGCTTGAAGACCAGCGCCTGATAAGGCTGCAGGAAGAGCGTTCCGTTTTCTTCCTTCAGTTCTTCGTAATTGTTCAGGATGAGATCTTCCGTCTTCACAAGATCCGGAAGCGGATACTTCCTTTTTCTCCTTGAGAAGTTGGCCAGGACGAGACATTTCTTTCCTTCCTGTTCCCTTACATAAGCGAGTATCTTCTTGTTTGCCGGATCGTATTCTTTGACCTGTCCGTGAATGAAGAGCGGATCGCTCTTTCGTAATCCGAGCAGCTTCTGATAGAAGCGGTAGACCGACTTCTTGCTTTGAAGGTCCTTTTCGACATTGATCTCTTTATAGACAGGATTCATGCATTGCCAGGGCTCGTGGCCTTTGTTGAAGCCGGCATTGACGGAAGCGTCCCATTGCATCGGTACCCTTGCGTGATCTCTTGCCCCGTAGCGGATGAAACGGAAAGCCAGAGCTTTCGGCATGCCGTAACCCTTCATCAGATCATAGACGAAGTGCGAGACCGGGTCCTTCATCTCGTCAATGTCATTGAAGGCGCAGTTGGTCATGCCGATCTCCTGACCCTGGTAGATGAACGGCGTGCCGTAACCTAGATAGGTGACCGCCGCCAGCATCGTTGCCGCCTCATAACGGTAGTGCTTCGAATCGATGGAGAAGCGGTCCACGCAGCGCGGATTGTCGTGGTTCTCCAGGACCAGCGTGTTCCAGCCCTTGCCGTAATTGCCGGTCTGCGGGCCGAAGAGTCCTTCCTTGAACTGTTTCATATCGAACGGCTTGTAGAAGAACTTCGCTCCGCCGATATTGTCGGAATCCAGGTGGGCGAAATTGAAGATCGCATCGAGCTCTTTGTTTTCTTCTTTCACATACTCCAGAGCATTCTCTTCGGAAGGATGGTAGGACTCGCCGACCGAGAAGCTGTCGTATTTGCCTAAGGCTTTTTCATTGAGCTCTTTCAGGAACTCATGCATCCGCGGTCCGTCGACGAAAAAGGGTGAACCTTTCTGGAAGGACTTGGACGTATCGTCCTTGAACGGATGGACCTTGGAGAACATATTGAAGACATCGAAACGGAAGCCGTCCACGCCTTTTTCCAGCCAGAAATTGAGGATGTCGATGATCTCCCTTCGCAGTTCCTCGTTCTCCCAGTTGAGATCGGCCTGTTCCCGGCAGAAGAGGTGCAGGTAATATTCATCCGTTCCGGAGATCCACTCCCAGGCGGAGCCGGTAAAGGTCGAAGCCCAGTTGGTCGGCGGCTTCAGCAGGCCGTTTTCTTCTCTGCCTTTGCGGATGATATAGTAATCCCGGTACTTGGAATCCTTGTCTTTGAGCGCTTCCCTGAACCAGGGATGCTGCGTCGAAGTATGGTTGATGACCATGTCCATGATGACCTTGAGATCTCTCTTGTGGCATTCCTCCAGCAAGGTGTCGAAATCCTCCATCGTGCCGAACTTCTCATCGATGTCCCTGTAGTCGCTGATGTCGTAGCCGTAATCATAGTCCGGCGACTTGTATAAAGGCGAGAACCAGATCGCCGTCGCGCCGAGATCTTTGATGTAGTCGAGTTTTGAAAGGATGCCCTGAATGTCGCCCCAGCCGTCATCGTTGTCATCTTTGAAAGAAAACGGATAGATCTGGTAGACGACCGCATCTTTGTACCATTGTGTCTTCATAAGTCTCTTCCCTTTCTTCCATTCTACCAAAAGAAAAGAAGGCATTGCCTTCCGTTGTGTCTTCAGCTCTTCTTATCGAACTTGTGTCCGCATTTCGGACAGGTGATCTCGATCTTTCCCTTGCCCCGCGGGACACGCAGTTTCTGTCCGCAGTTGGGACAGGTGTAATAACGGTGATCCTTGAGGTCGATCGCCCGGTTCTTGTATCTTTGTAAGCTGCTGATGAGTTTCCAGCGCAGTTCCATGTACCTCTGATTCTCCAAACTGCGGCGGTTGACGTTGGTGGAAAAGGCGCGGAACATCGAATAGAGATAGCCGATGAACGAGATGCGGGTCAGAACGCCGGTCTTGAGAAACACGTCGAGAAAGACCAGAAACAGGGATGCGTAACAGACGTCCCTGCCGAAAGTATCGCTGCCGTTGCGCCGCTGCAGCCATCTTCTCAGTTTACGTTTCCAATTTTCCAGATCCGTTTTATTCATCTTGCCGCCTGCTTTCTTTCATTGCTACGGCATCGCACATCCAGGCTGCCGTATCTTCACCTATATTTTAGTCTCGTTTCAAGAGGCGTTCAACCTCAGAGAACGGAACGGTCTTTGTGCATCCCGTTTGCAGGAATGCGTCACTTTATATAACATGTAAGAAAAAGGAGTCTTCATATGATCAAAGTCTACGGCAGTCTGAAATGTCCCTATTGCGTCGTCCTAAAAGAGAACCTCGACCGAAACAACGTCGCTTATGACTTCATCGATATTCTGGAGAGCCTGGGTCGATTGGGAGACCTGGCTGAAGGAAAACGGCTACACGGTCTTCGTTCCGGAATCGGTCTTGAGTGCCCCGTCCTGTTCCCTGGACCGCAAGGGCTGTTAGTCTTTCCAAACAAAAATTCAGCCGCAGCAATGCCGCGGCTTTTTTATTCTTCGATCCTTTTGTATTCGCCGAACGAGTAAGACGGCATTTCATAGAATCTTCCGTTTTCTTTGTTCAGATACATCGTGCCGACGCCCGGGATATACAGTTCGCCGTACTCGTTCAGACGTAAGAACGGCCAGCTGATCGTTTTGCCCGGGTGATTCAGATGACCTCCGTATCCTTTTTCCTCGTTGACCTTGTTGTAGTTTTCGATCGTATCATAAGCCTCTTTTGATTCTTCGATGATGATATCGAGGCTTTTATCCTCATGGAAGATGAATTCCAAAGTATAAGGATCCTTGACGGAAAAATCCAGTTCCGGATGTTCGGACTTCATGCCGATATAACCGGTATAAAGGAACTTTCCGGGCAGATAAGAGGCGATCTCTTCCATCTCCGCATCGGTCTTGTATTCGGGTACTTCTTCGATGCGCTGTTTCACCATCTCGTTGTCATTGATCTCTTTGACGACGAAATCCTGTACGTCGCCGCCGGGAGAGATGTGATCATAAGACGTCGTACCGTCTTTCCATATCATCACGCAGCGGCCTTCGCTGAGACCGTGCACGCTGTCTTCGCCGGGGATCGCGACTTCACCTTCGCCTTCCAATATGGCAAAGTATGTTATGCCGCCGTGATGACGCACGATCCCGCAGGTCCCCCGGATCGACAAAGAAGCGTTCTCCGTTTCGAAAGAAAGCTCTTCGTCTTCTTCGAGCTCCCTGTTCACGCAGAAGAACAGATCGCCCTCCTCAAGGAAGATCTTCAGCCCGTTCCCTTCCTGCGTGATCGACGTTTTGGAATCCTCGTTCATCTTCACCAGCATCTCTTCATCCAGAAGGATCCAGTCAAAGCTTTCCGTTTCCGTCCTGACGCCGTAACCGCTGTATAAGTTCATCCCGGCAAAAGCTTCCTGGTCCTTCTCGCCGTCATTGACGCTGACGGTCCCCACCAGATCTTCCAGAACGAACTGTTTTGCCTCCGCCGACTGTATCGGCGTATCTTCCTGAACATCGGATGCCGGAGCTCCGCTCGAGCAGGCACACAGCAGAGATAGCATGATCACAAGTATTATCTTCTTCATATTCCCGTCTCCCTGTATACCATTTTAACAAGTCTGTGCCGCCGCTGTCTTTCTTCCCTATGAAAAACCTGTCTCTTTTCAAATCGTCTTTGTTTCTATCATCTTTGATAATGAAGACAGGAGGAGATCCTGATGGAAAAAACACACGATATCAACCGGATCGCTCTGAGGAACGGGTCCGCGATCCGGATACAAAAAGACGGCATTGCCGTCTTTCTTGTTGTTTCGGATATATCCTCTTTCCTTCTTTCGATGCAGCATTCTGCATTAACACATCGGGAAGAGGACTTTGAGATTCAGCTGACGATGTTCGCGGCGGATGGATCATTGTTCCGCAGCTTCTTCCTGCAGGACCCGCGGCATCATGTATCCGCTGCCCGTGCTGGCCATCATGCATACGGCCATGTAGTGCAAGCCGGAAGAGATGACGTGCAGCAGGAAGCTGTTCCCCCGGGCGGTGTTCACGACGATCAGGATGCCCGCCGTGACCAACAGGATCGAACCGAGCGAAGTCCGCGAGGAATGGATGAACGCGCTCACCACAAGGGCTGCTCCGGCGATCACATACAAGACCGCAAGATAACGCAGGAGTCCGAAGTCTCCCTTCTGTCTCATGATGAAATACGTGCCTGCCGCGGAAAGCGCGATCCAGATCAGGATGCGGAACAAGCCCGGCTTATCTTCGTCGATGAAGTCATAACAAAGCAAGACATACGCAGCGATATACAGCGCAGCTCCTGCCGCGATCGAAACGGTCATGACAAGATCCGCTCCGGTCAGAAGAAGGACCGCAAAAATGATCAGCAGATGGAAACGGTCTTTTTTCCTCCGGTATCCGTAGAACGCGATGATCAGGATCAAAAGACCGATGACGACCTTGCACAGCGTGATCGTTCCCGGATACGAGTCGAACAGTGCGGTAAAGGACTCTTTAAACAGGAAGACCTGCTGGATCAGGAAGAAACAGATGATCGGAAGCGGGCGGAAACGGATATCCTTTGAGATAAATCCGCGGTCGCGTTTATAACGGTGACGCAGCCACATCGACAGCAGCGTGATGACAAACAGCACGGAAGTCACCGCCAGGACGCCCGTCATCAGAATGAAAAGCGTCAGATCCCGCCAGGACAGACCGTAGGGGCTCTCGTAGGCACGGGCGAGCAGTTCGAAGCTGGCCGCCGTCTTTTCGGTCTCGTTTTTCACGGAGACCTCGAAAGAACCGTCAGGGACCAAAGAGCCGCCCGAAGATGTGAAGTCGATCTTCATCACATCACCGGCGTGCATCTCGGCGGTATATGTCCTGGTTCCTTCCGGTGAATGCCTTCCCGTCTGGAATCCCGCCTCCAGGACCTCCACCTGCTGATCCTTCAGGGAACGAATGGATACGCTGTGATCCTGATCCATGGGGATCAGTACGTAAGTCTTGAAATCGCGCAAGCCGAAGTAATGATAAGATCCGGCTTCGGTATCACCGTATTCCATCGTTTCCAGAGCTTCTTCGTTCCTGTAGAGCGTGGTCACCGTATCTCCGGACACGAACAACATCCGATACTCGGAAGAATCACTGTACAGTTCCTTCGGATCGTCAACGGAAAAGACCCACGACACATACAGCTCCGGCGTATGCGTCTGCAGGAGATTGGAACCTACGGATGCGTTCTGATTGTAACGGCGGAAGGAGTTCCCCGAGTTCACATAATCCAGAATCAGATATGCGATCTGATTCATCAGCAGGTTCGCTTCCACGCGGTTTTCTTCGTTGACCAGGACCGGGTTGTCCGCCAGATCGAAAAGGCGCCTTATGAGACTGACGGCATCGTGCTTTTCCCACAGAGAGATGAGATTCTCCTGCAGATTCTCATGATAGGTCTCCACATCCGGGCAGACGTTCAGCATGCAGTCCATCAAGACTCTCAGCTGGCTGTTCATATCCGGATTCGCCCAATAGGCGATGCCGGTGAGTTCTTCATAGACCTTGTCCGCCTTCTTCCGTTTTTCCCAGAAGTCGGAATCGGTCTCCATCGTCGGCGTGAAGTAGGTGATGCCGTAACGGGAATATTCCCAGTCGGCAAACGGAACGTTCGGGACCGGATCCATCTTCCCGCAGATATTGAAGATGTTTTCGTAGAGTTTCGGCTGCGTATCCCGGACCGTCATCGGCGTCGCGAACGTATAGGCAAACACCGTCTCCTGGGAGAAGGTATCGGAATCCGACAGAAGAGACGCGGTGATGTTGGAGACCGCCGCAGCTCTCGAGAAGCCGGAGAGCCAGATCTTCATTTTGCCTTTTATATGGTTCTCCGAGATATAACCGAATACCCGGTCATAAACCAGATGCGCGGCAGCGGAAAATCCGTCGGGATTCTTGCCGGTACCGATGGAAAGATTGGATTCCCACTCGTCCATATATCCCTGTCCGCAGATCCCCAGAGCGATCAGTTCAAAGGCGTCGTCTCCTTCCCCGACTATCTGGTGTCCCATGACCGTGGATACCGTATACATGCTGGGATCTTTATCGTAATCGTCACTGCGCAGATCGGTAAATCCCGCCTGGTCCAGAAAGAAGCGGGCATAATAATCCGCCTGCTGATTCTCCCTGACGATCTTCTTGTTCGGACGGAACGCGGAAGTCGCAAGACCCAGAGACAGTTTGGCCAGATTGTGATCATAGACTCTGGCGTCGTTTTTGAACCAGGAGCGATCGAACGGAACGCGCAAAGTACGGTCTTCCTGCGTCGTGATCACATAAAAAGTATCGGTCAGCTCGACAGTCTCTTCATTCCCCTCTTCTGCTCTGACCGGTGTGACCAAAGCCAGAGAGGCAAACATTATAAGTAAGCAGATCATGATCTTTTTCATGTTCATCACTTTTATTCTATAGAAAAAGGCGCTGTTTCAAAAGACGAAATCATGACCTGTCCTATAAAACAGGAAAAACGGACACAAAAGTTCCGCTGTCAACGCCTTTCGCATGATCGTAATGTTTTCGTATGCTTGTTTTTTCATCAATGTGCGGTTTTCAAAACAAAAACGGAAGCAGATATGCCTCCGTTTTCAAGCAATTTTTGAAGCCTGTCTTTTACTTACTCGACAGCTTCGAATTCGTTATCTTCGCCTTCGCCGAAAGAAATCAGATCGTTGATCATTTTAGCGATCGTTTTTGATGAATACTCTTTTGCTTCATCACGATTGTATGTATTAACGAAATGTCTTTCTTTGCGAGAGATAGATGCTACATAGCCTGTTTCACCGCTATATTTGTTGGTCCATTTAATTACCATTTTTGTTTCTCCTCCCTTACATTTTTTTAATTATAATCGATTTTTAATAAAAAAGGAAATCGATCGTTTCATTGTTTTAGATCTTTCAAAGCCGTCTGCCGTTGTTTTTCCGGTATAAGAGGAGGATACAAAAAGCACGGCCTCAACCATGCTTCGTGTCTGTTTTCGTTGTTTCTGAACTTTTTCGGTCCTTCTTTTAATACAGCTTCGCACCTGCCGGGATGTGATCGTCGACCATCAGGAGGTGGAGCTTTTCCTGTCCCTCTTCCGTGTGCTTCGCGCTTAACAACATGCCGCAGGAATCGATGCCCATCATGTTCCTCGGCGGAAGGTTGACGATGGCGATGCAGGTCTTGCCAACCAGCTCTTCCGGTTCATAGTATTCATGGATACCGGAGAGGATGATCCTTTCTTTGCCCGTGCCGTCATTGAGCGTAAACTTGAGAAGTTTCTTTGATTTGTTTACCGCTTCGCAGCTTAATACTTTTACGGCTCTGAAATCCGATTTGGAGAAGGTGTCGAAATCGACATAGTCTTCAAACAGCGGCTCGATCTCGACCTTGGAGAAGTCGATGACCTCGTTGGTGTTTTCGGTCTTTCTAACCGTGTTCTTTTCGCCTTCTCTTGGCTTCATCGTCGGGAACAGCAGGACTTCTCTGATCGAATCCGTCCCCGCCAGCAGCATCACGAACCTGTCGATACCGATGCCGATGCCGCCGGTCGGAGGCATGCCGTATTCCAGAGCTTCGACATAGTCCATATCCATATCACTGGCCTCGTCATCGCCCAGTTCCTTGGCCTTGAGCTGGTTCTCGAAGCGTTCGTACTGATCGATCGGATCGTTGAGCTCGGTGAAGGCGTTGGCGTATTCGGTGCCGTTGATGTAAAGTTCAAAACGCAGCGTGAAGCGCGGATCGGCCGGGTCCTTCTTGGCCAGCGGCGAGATCTCCAGCGGATGGCCGTAGACGAAGACCGGACCGGTCATGTCTTCTTCGCAAAGCGTCTCGAACAGATCGTTGATGATGTGACCCAGATCATGTTCATGCTTCTGCAGTTCGATGTGATATTCCTTACAGACTTCTTCGGCTTCTTCCAGCGTGATGTTGCGGAAATCCTTGCCGGTCTTCTCGTTGACCGCATCGGTCATATTGACGCGCTTGAACGGCGCCTTCAGAGAGACCGTGTGGTCACCGGTCTGCAGTTCCGTCGTGCCCAGGACCTTCATGGAAACTTCTTCGAAGAGGTCTTCGCAAAGCTTCATCATGCCTTCCAGATCGGAATAGGCAACATAGGCTTCGACCGTGGTGAATTCCGGATTGTGCTTGAGGTCCATGCCTTCGTTTCTGAACAGCCTGCCGATCTCGTAGACGCCTTCCATGCCGCCGACGATCAGTCTCTTCAGGTAGAGCTCAGTCGCGATACGCAGATAGAATTCCTTATTCAGCGCATTGTGATGCGTGATGAACGGTCTGGCACTGGCACCGCCCAGGATCGGGTTGAGTACCGGTGTTTCCACTTCCACCAGGCCCTGCGCATCGAAGTTCTGCTGGATGGCGCGGATGATGCGCGGTCTTAAGAAGGCGATCCTTCTGGCTTCATCGTTCATGATCAAGTCGACATATCTTCTTCTGTAACGTTCTTCGACATCGGTCAGACCGTGGAACTTCTCCGGCAAAGGCCTTAACGCCTTGGATAAGTGGGTGTATTCCTTCACATAGACCGAAAGTTCGCCCTTCGGGTTGTTGTCGTTGGGGTTGGTGCGGTAGACGATGCCTCTGACACCGATGATGTCACCGATATCGCCGGCCTTGACGAGTTCATAGACTTCTTCGCCGACATCCGCCTTGTTGATGACCAGCTGGATCTGACCGTCCTTGTCCAGGATATGCATGAAACACATCTTGCCCATCCTTCTCTTGGACATGATACGGCCGGCGATCGAGACCTCGATGTTCCTTTCTTCCAGCTCTTCTTTGTTCAAAGCGTCGTAGTCGTTTCTGATCGACTTGGAGTTGGCATTCCTTTCATATGCGTGGCCGAACGGGTCGATCCCCTTGGCACGCAGGTCTTCCATCTTCTGCCGTCTGACTTTTTCCTGATCGTTTAATTCTCTTTCCATTTTCTTTCCTTTCCGGGCGATAAAATAAAACGCCCCTATCTCTAAGGACGTTGTTAACGCGGTACCACCTTAGTTCATGTCAAAGACATGCCCTTCATTGTGCCTTAACGCGGCGGACGCTTCGCTCCGAGTTTTTATTCCGTTAAGAGTATCTGTTTCGCTTCCACCCTCCGAAACTCTCTGAAAGACCTGATCTTAACGTACTCGTCTCTTCATTGCGACAAGGATATTTTACACGAAAAGGCCGATAAACAAAAGGTTTTTCGCACAAAACAAAACCCGCACGGCAATTATGGGAGACAGACCGTACGGGCGTTTCTGTTTTTCCGACAGGAAACACACAGAGGGAGAGTAAACGGCCGCTTTTTTTCTTCGGCCGTCTTCATTATATACCATATGGTTAGCAATTGCTAACTAAATGATCGGGATCATAAAAAATCTCCCTTTCCGCAGCGGATCGGGAGACGTTTTTTCATATCAGACCGAAATGTTTCATCACTTTATAGAAGCCGTCTTTGTCCACGTCGTCCGTGATGTAGTCGGCTGCCTGTTTGGTCTCGTCGCTTGCCGAACCCAGAGCGATGCCGATCTTGCAGTACTGTAACATCGGGATGTCGGTCTTCGAATCGCCGATGCCGACCGTCTCTTCAACATCCGCACCGATGTGCTTCAGCAGGACTTCGATGGCTTTTCCCTTGTCGATGTCCCTGACTCCCAGGTCGCCGAACAGCGCCAGATCACCGACGCCGCCCCAGGTCCCGGCTTTCAGATCCGGGAATTCTTCAACGGAATCGAGATAGTCTTTGTAGGAGTGCAGGATGAAGGAGACTTTGTTGAGGTCATCGCGGTAGAGCTCAGCCCCTTCGACCAGACCGTTGATGACGTCTTTCACGTCGATGTCTTTCAACACGTCCCCGCTCATTCCTTTGCCTGCCATATATCTGCGGATCGGCTCTTTTGCGTTCTTAACGAAGTTTTCCGAGGCGAAGAGACCGCTGTTGGATTCTTCAAAGAAATCCAGATCCCTCTCTTTCAGCCAGTCGACGATGCGCTTACATTGTTCGTAAGTGATCCTTTGATGCATCAGGACCTCGCCGTCCGCTTCCACGTAGGAACCGTTGCCGCCGATCATGCCGTCAAAGCCGATGTCCCAGAGTTCCTGTTTGTTTTCCGCCCTGGAACGCCCGGTCACCATGTAGACTTTGTGGCCGTTGGCCCGAAGTCTGCGGATCGCCGTGACCGCACTTTGCGGAAGCCGCCCTTCGTAGTCGTAGATCGTTCCGTCGACGTCGGTCAGTATGATCATCGGCTTGCCTCCTTGAAGTTGGCCTCAATGAATGTTTTCAACGGCTCGGTCTTTACGACCAGGCCGATATCGATCGGCTCGTGAAAATGCGGATAGAGTTTTTCTTTGTCTTTTTCTTCATAGAAGATCTTGTTTTGGATCGGATCTTCATCGATATACAAGACGACATAGGCCTCAATATCGCTGAAGCGGGAAAGGATCTTCCGTAATCCTTCTTTTTCGGAAGAGTGGATGAGGCCGTAAGACGCAAGCTCCTGCTTACCGAAACTTCCGCTTTCTTTTTCTTCCTCCCAGACCTCTTTCTTACATACGTGGAAGATCATTCTTCCTCCTTCTTTTCGTGTAAGACGCTGCGGATGTCGGGGACTTGCGGGAACTTCTTTAAGAGCTTGTTGACATTGGAAAGCTGACGGGATATGGGATTCAGGATGCCGGAGAAATAGATGATAGTCACAACGATCATGTAGGATGCGGCAAACGGCAGAAGGTCTTTGCGGTCGGCTGCCGTCATCACCAGGAAGGTGATGATGCCGGCGATGACGATGACTTCCGCCAGACGGTTGCCTTTTTGTTTTTCTTCTTTCGGCAGATCCCGGAGATCCTGCCTCAGCAGAAGCAGATAAAGCTGCTCGTTGGCGATCTTGTTGTCTTTTCTGTAACGTTCGATCGCCGCCCTCGTTTTTGAATCGGCGTTTTTGTATGTGTCGGTATCTTTATAGTTTCCTTTGACCTGCTCTGCCATAACTTTCACCTTCTCTTTCTTTCATAAATATATCATAAGGAGCCTTGCGGCTCCTTGTAAGATCACAGCTCTTCGCCGTTGGAGGCGATCACTTTCTTATACCAGTCGAACGAGTCCTTTTTGGAACGCTTGCCGGTACCCTTTCCGTAGTTGTCGAGATCGACATAGATGTAGCCGTAACGCTTTGCCATCTCTGCCGAAGAAGAGGAGACGATGTCGATCGGTCCCCAGGACAGATAAGAGAAGACTTCCGCGCCGTCTTCGATGGCGTTTCTCACCTGTTCGATGTGCTTTCTCAGATAATCGATGCGGTAGCTGTCGTGGATCGAACCGTCGTCTTCGACTTTGTCGTAAGCGCCGAAGCCGTTCTCGGCGATCATCAGCGGCACTTCATATCTGTCCCACAGCTGGGAAAGACAGTTGTAGAGACCCAGCGGATCGGCACGCCACTCCCACGGCGTCGGTTCCAGATACGGGTTCTGCTGACCGGCGAACGGCGTCATGTCGTCTTTGGTGTGGTCGACCGTCTTGGTCGCATAGTAGGAGATGGCCAGGTAGTCCATCGTATTTTCTTTCAGCAGTTTTTCGTCTTCTTCGCTGATCTCAAGACGGATGCCTTTTTCTTCAAAATATTTCAAGGCATAGACCGGATACTCGCCTCTTAACTGCACATCCGGGAAGAAGAATTCCTGCATCCGGTTCTTCTTCAAGGTCATGACGACGTCTTTCGGATCGCAGGTCGCCGGATACATGATGCCGTCGGCGATCATCGTTCCCAGTTTTGCCTCGGGATCGATCTTACTGCCTTCCTTCTTGACTCTGGCGCAGGCGATGAACTGATTGTGGACGGCCTGGTACATGGTCTCTTCCATCTTTTCCGGTGCCACCTGGTCATCGTAGATGCCCAGACAGCCGAACATCACCGTCGGCAGCAGGTTGACCTGGTTGCAGACGATCCAGTATTTGACTCTTCCTTTGAAGTGTTCGATCAGAAACAGCGCATATCTCACAAAACAGTCGACGACCTTCCTGCTGGCGAAGCCGCCGTACTCCGTGACCAGGTAGATCGGGATGTCGTAGTGGCACATCGTGATGACCGGTTCCATCCCGTCTTTGATGATCTCGTCGATCATGTCGTCGTAGAACTTCAGGCCGGCCTGATTGGGTTCTTCTTCGATGCCTTTCGGGAAGATGCGCGACCAGGAGATCGAGGTACGGAAGGCCTTGAAGCCCATTTCCTTCATCAGTGCCAGGTCATCTTTGTAGGTATGGTAGAAGTCGATGCCGTAACGTTTCGGATAATAGCCTTCTTTGTCGGCCAGTGCCCGCTTGATGCCTTCCAGGGTGTCGCCGCCTTCTTTTTCGATGTTGGCGATGTCCTGCTTATCGTTGTACAAGTGGATGTCAGAGGTGGAAGGACCGCGTCCGTCAGCGTCCCAGGCGCCTTCGATCTGGCAGGCCGCCACGGCGCCGCCCCACAGGAAGTCTTTCGGAAAACCTTTTGGAATCTTTTTCATGTTAGCCTTTCTGTAAAAGAGGTCCGAAAACGGACCTCTTCTTGTTTTTCGTTTCGGTCGGTCTTTATTCGCCGAGGTCTTCGCCGTTGGAAGCGCAGACCTTCTGATACCAGTAGTAGGAATCTTTCAGCGATCTCTTGCCGGTGCCGTTGCCGTAGTTGTCGTAATCGACATAGATGAAGCCGTATCTCTTTTCGATCTCGCTGGAGGAGCAGGAGATGATGTCGATCGGGCCCCAAGGATAGTAGCCTCTCAGGTCGACGCCGTCTTTGACTGCTTCTTCGAACGCCTTGATGTGATCTCTCAGATAAGCGATGCGGTAGTCATCGTGGATCGAGCCATCCGCTTCGACTTTATCGTAAGCGCCTAAGCCGTTCTCCGTGATATAGAGCGGTTTCTGGTATCTGTCCCAGTATTCGTTGAGCGCGATGCGCAGACCGATCGGGTCGATGGACCAGCCCCAGTCGGAGGCCGGAATGTCCGGGTTCGGTACCTGACCGAGTGCCGTATGCAGGAACGGTTCTTCGCCGGAAAGTCTCGTGTAGTAGTAGCTCAGCGAGACGAAGTCGACAGTGCCTTCCTTCAATGCTTCCTCGTCGCCCGGATAGAATTCGATATGCAGATCGTGGTCATCGTAGTATCTCAAGGCGTAGCCCGGATAGTAGCCTCTGACCATGATGTCGCCGTATAAGTATTCCATCTGGTTGTGGCGCATGTTCCAGAAGACATCTTCCGGACGGTGGGAGATCGGATACGTCAGATTCGAGCAGAACATCATGCCGATCTGATTCTCCGGATCGATCTCGTGGCCGATCTTGGTGGCCTTGGCGCAGGCGACCATTTCGTTGTGGACGCCCTGGTACTTGGCTTCCAGCAGGTTGTCGACTTTGTCGGCAGCGATGCCCAGGTGGTTGAAGGACTCGTGGACGATCAGGTTGATCTGATTGACGACGATCCAGTACTTGACCTTGCCTTTGAACCTCTTGAAGCAGACTTCGCAGTACTTGACGAAGAAGTCGACCAGTTCTCTGGAATACCAGCCCTTGTATTTGAGCGTCAGATTCAGCGGCATCTCGTAGTGAGACAAAGTGATCATCGGCTCCAGGCCGTTGGCGATCATGCAGTCAAAGAGGCGGTCATAATATGCCAGACCTTCTTCGTTCGGCTGTTCATCGTCGCCGTTCGGGAAGATGCGGGCCCAGTTGATCGAAGTACGTAAGCTGTTCATGCCGGAACCGGCCAAAAGCTTGATGTCTTCTTCGTAAGTGTGATAGAAATCGATGCCTCTTCTCTTCGGATACAACAGGTCATCTTCGTTCATCGCTTTTTCGATATAAGCGGTGTCGATCTCCATGTTGTAGCGGTCTTTCGGATCGATGTCGTACTGAGCGCGGTTGATGTCTGCCAGACACCAACCCTTTCCGCCTTCCTTCCAGGCGCCTTCCATCTGGTTCGCCGCTAATGCGCCGCCCCACAGGAAGTCCTTGGGAAGACCGTTGACCTTTGACATTTTTGCCATATTACTCTCCCTTTAATACGAATCTCTTGTCCAGAGCCTGTGCGTATTTCAGGAAGTTCTTCGTCATATTGATCTCGACCTGAATGGTCATCAGTGTGTCCTGTGCGTGTGCGAACAGAACGGAATATTCCATCTTTTCATCGCCGCCGCGGATATCGCCCTGGATCATTTCGGTCTGAACGACATGGGCTTCCGTCTGAACTTTTTCAGCTTCCTTGATCAGTTCCTTTGCCGCTTCGTAGTCGCCTTCGACGATCTTGTCGAATGCCTGTGCCGCAAAGTTTCTGGCATCGCCGGAATTCATGATGATGCTCATCGCCTGCATGACGATATGTTCGGTTTTTTCTTCAGGTGTCATTTTTTCTCCTTATTCTGATAAAGAAACGCTGTCGCTGACCATGAGCCAAGACGACAGCGTATCTGAAACGATGTTGCGAATATTATTTAGCAGCTGCTTCCGCTTCCTCAGCGACCTTCTTCTTCTCATATGCCTTGAAGAACGGATACCAGATCGCAGCCTGTAAAGCAAACTGAGCCAGGACGAAGAGGATGGAAGGAAGGTGTCCCTGCGTGGAGATCCAAGTAGAGATCGGATATGGGCAGTACCACAATTCGAAGTCGATACGAGGGATCTTTGCCAGCGGGATCCACTTGGTGAATGCCCAAGTCGTCAATGCAGCAACAGGACCCTGGATCCACATCGGGATCATGAGCAGCGGGTTCCAGGCGATCGCACCGAAGACGACCGGTTCGTTGATGTTCAGGATGCCGGGGCCTAAGCAGGCTCTGCCGAGCGCCTTCAATTCCTGAGACTTGGAGAAGCACATCAACAGGACCAGGGACAGCGTAGCACCGATACCGCCGATCCACATGTAGCAGGTGTACATCGTGGTCTCAGTGAACAGAGAGAGGTTCTGAGCCGTTGCCGTACCGGCAGCGACCAGTGCCAGGTTCATTTCCGTAGCCTGTCTCTTGACAGGGTCGGTGACCGGAGTCAGGACCCAACCGGAGATACCCATGGAATAGATGAAGCACTGGAAGAAAGTAACAATCATCATACCAGGCAGCGTGTTGGCGATCAGGGCCAGAGGAGCAAAGATCTTCTGGATCGTACCGGCAACGTCGACACCTAAGACACCGACGACCAGCCAGCCTGCAGCGACGACCAGCATGATCGGCAGCAGAGCATCGAACCACTGACGTACGAAGTCAGGAATGACGGAATCTTCTTTAAAGAACGAGAACTTGGCGAACGCACCGAAGACCAGACCGGAAATGATACCGGCGATCATGGCTACGAACAGACCGGCAGCGCCGTAAAGGCCAACGCTCTGTGTTGCAGCACCGGATGCGACGACTTCCGGTTCAACGATGATCATGAAGAGGATCAGACCGGTAAGACCGGCTAAGAGACGCTGTTTTCTGTATCTCTTTCTCTCACAGTAGTTGAACGGGATCAGGAAAGCGACCATCAGAGAGATCTTGGACATCGTCCAGCCGAATGGTGTCCAGAAGCTGCCGTTGACGATAGCCAAGACACAGAACAATGAACCGGCAAGGATGAATGGGAGGATCTGTAAGATGGAGTCCTTGATTACGACGACCCATGTAGCGTTAGTGATCTTCTGCAGTTTTGGCGCAAAAGAGTTCTCTAACCAATTCATAAATTTGTTCATGTAGATTTTCCCCTTTCTTAAATTTCCATGAAACGTTTCTTTATATCAGGAGATTATTCTCCGAATAAAGCCAAAAGCTGATCCAGTGCTTTTTCGCCGTTCAGGTGTGCATACGCATCTTTATCGATGACGGCGACTTTGACCGGATAACCTTCACATCTCTCTTCCATTTCTTCTTTGATGTGGGCAAGGTGCGGGCCGATCAACAGACAGTCGATCTCGTCGACATAGTCCTCGACCGTGGATTCGCTTCTTGCGTTGACCGTGATAGCCAAGCCCCTGGCAGCAGCCGCCTTACGGATGTTGGCAGCCATGAAACCGGAAGATGCGCCGGTACCGCAGATCAGTAATACGTTGTGTTTTGCCATGTTGTTTCTCCTTTTTATATGCATTATGAATGAGCTTATTTCAGCTTCAATTCCTCAAGTAAGTGTTCGATGGCTTTTTCGCCGTCGAGGTTGCCGTAATATTCTTTTTTCATCAGGATGATCTTACATACATCCTCGTAAGTCTTTTTCAGTTTTTCATAGTCTCCCGAAAGATGCGGACCGACCATGATCGCGTCGACGTCGCCGATGAAATTTGAGATCTCTCCTTCGCTCCTTGCGGTGAGGTTGAGATCCAGTCCTTTCGCTTTGGCCGCATAGCGCATCTTGGCTGCCATGAAACTCGAAGAGGCACCGGATCCGCAGACCAGAAGAATATTCAGCTTTTTATTCACGCTATCATTATAGAAAAAGCCTTTTTCTTCTTCGACCAATCTTTTGCCCCGTTGACGGTGCAAGTGCCTGTTTTTCCGATCCTCTATAAAACTATCGTTTATTTCAGACCTCTCTTATACAGCTCCTCGAGCTCTCTGATGATGGTATCCTGCGCATAATGGTTCCGGGCATAGGAAGCGATGTCCTTACACCAGTCTTCCCTTTCCTTTCCTTCTTTGCGCGTCAGCACATCCAGGATCTTCTCCGCGAGCGCCTTGGCGTCTTCCACCGGTACCAGACCGCCGACGCCCTCGTTGACAAAATCCGGCAGGCCGCCCTGGTCGGTCGCAATGACCGGTGCACCGCAGGCCATCGCCTCGATCGCCACCAGACCGAACGGTTCCCTTCTGGAAGGCACGAGGTTGACATCGGAGACGTTGTAGATCCTGCGAAGCTCGCTCTGCGGCACGTTGCCGAAGAAGTGCACGGTCTTTAAGCCGAGCTCCTTTGCCTGCTTATGCAGGGCGTCTCTTTCCTCGCCGTCGCCGGCGATCAGCGTAACTGTTTTCAGCTCCTTATCTTCATACAGCTTGATCGCATCCAGCAGGACATCGACGCCTTTGAAGTTGGTGAGCTTGCCGGCGAAGGTGACGATCTTTCTGCCTTCATAGTCTTCTCTCTTTATACCGTGATCCTGCATCAGGGCATCGGTATCGGTCTCTTCGATGTAGAAGATCGAAGGATCGTAACCGTTGCGCATCATGACGATCTTGTCCATATTTTCCGGGAAGCGCTCCTCGATCAGCGTACAGTTGTCTTTGGAGATCGAGATCACCGCAAAACAGTCATCCATCGCTTTTTGCGCAAAGTGACGGAACTGCGGCCACTTATCGAAACCCATCAGGTCCGTCCCGTGGGCTGTCAGCACCAGAGGGATGCCCTTTCCCGCGGCGAGCGAAGGAAGGATCCAGACGTGCTGGCCGTGGACGATGTCGGGGCGGAAGTCTTCGATCTCTTCATCGATCGCCCGCTCGAAGGCATCCGTATACATCTTCAGCTGCTTCTCCGACAGATTCGCAAAGTTGTTGACGCTGCGTGGATGGGTGGTGAAACAAGGGAAGTTGAACGGCAAAGCGTCGGCCATCGTTTCGCCCGTCCTGCCGTTTCCTTCTGTTTCAATGTCTTCGCCCGGTGTGAAAAAGACCGGATGCAGACGGACGCCTTCCACTTTGTCGTAGGCGTCGGTGTTCTCCGGCAGGATGATGCAGACCTCATGTCCCAGCTTGGATAGATGAACGGCCAGGTTGCGCGTATACGTACCGCTGCCAGATCCGGCCAAAGGAAAATGGTTGATCATTAAGACTTTCATGATGAGATTCTCCTCTTGTTTTCTTTCATTATAATTGGGGTGTCTTTGTTTTGCATACCGCATTTGCCGTGACTTCTTTCCGACTGAGATATAATGGAAACATGAGAAATCAACAGATACAGCTCATCAACATCTTAAAAAGAGCGGATGCCCCGATCACCTCTTCGAGCCTGGCCAATACTCTCAACGTCTCGCCGCGCAGCGTCAAGACCTACATCAACGAGATCAACGAGGCCCTGCCCGGGACGGTCCTTTCTTCCAGAAAAGGCTATGTCATCGATGCGGAAAAAGCCGACAGGCTCCTGGAAGAGTCCAGGTCTCTCATCCCGCAGACCAAAGACGAGCGCATCAACTACATCATCAACGCTCTGATCAAACGCGGACTGGTCAATGCCTATGATTTCTGCGATGAGCTTTTCGTATCCTACTCCACGCTGAAGAACGACCTGGTCAGCGTGCGGCACATCCTGACCGAGGCCAATCTCGAACTGGTCAACTCCAACGACGTGCTGATCATCAACGGCCTGGAGAAAAACAAGCGCAGGCTTCTGAGCTCTCTTCTGTATTCCGAATCCCACAACAATTTCGTCAACTACGAAAAAATGTCCGAATCTTTTGCCGGGGTCGATGTCGGTTTTATCAAAGACACGGTCTTAAAAAAATTCGAAGAATATCACTACTTCATCAACGACTATTCTCTGGAAAACCTGGTCCTTCATGCGGCGATCACGATCGACCGCATCCGCAACGGCTTTTCCGCCACCGTCGGCTCCAAAGCCGCGACCATCCTGCGTTCCCACGAATACGATCTCGCGCGGTCCATCGTTTCCGAACTGGAAGAACGTTTCGGCATCCGCTTCAACGAAGTGGAGATCATGGAGTTTGCGATGCTGATCTTATCGAGGGCATCCAACCTCAACTATGAGACCGTCACCGTCGACAACGTCCGTCAGTACGTCGGCGAAGAGGTCTATTCTCTTGCCGCCCAGCTGATCAAGGACTTCTCGGTGTTCTTTTACATCGACCTGTCCCAGCCGGAATTCTTCGTGCGCTTTGCCTTGCACATCAAGAACCTGCTGGTCCGGGCGGACAGCGGCTACTTCTCCAAGAATCCGCTGACCGATTCGATCAAGCAGAACTGTCCTCTGATCTATGACTCGGCGGTCAATTCCGCCCGACTCATCAAAGAGAGGACCGGCATCAACCTCAACGACGACGAGATCGCCTATATCGCCTTCCACCTGGGCGGAGCCCTGGAACTGCAGAACACCCTGTCCAACAAACTGACGGCTTACATCTTCTGTCCGGGTTATTACAACCTGAATACGAAGCTTTCCGAGCAGATCTCTTCCCGTTTTTCCGATGATCTGATCATCGCCGGTATCCTCACCCAGGAGGAGGAGATCACCAAGGTCGGCTGCGACCTGATTATCTCGACGATGCAACCTTACCTTAGCGATACCCCGCCGGTGATCGTTGTTCCGCCGTTTCTGAAGAACACGGACTTCAAAAACATCAGCGATATCATTGAAAAGATCCGTTCGGTGAAAAAGAAAAAAGAGTTCCGGGAACGCCTTTCCTATCTGATCAGAGAAGAACTCTTCCACGTCACCGAAACGCCTCTGAGCAAAGAAGAGACCATCCACATGATGGCCGAACAGCTCCGTTCGCTCGGCTTTGTCGGTGAAAGTTTTGAATCGGAGGTCATTGAACGGGATTCCATCTCCTCGACGGCCTTTGGTACCTTCGCCATCCCGCACGCCATGAAGATGCACGAGATCCGCACCGGCATCAACATCCTGATCGCCCGGCAGCCGATCGACTGGGACGAGAAAAAAGTGGAACTGGTCATGCTGCTCTGTTTCAACATCAACGAGCGCTACCTGTTCAATGAACTTTTCGAACCGATCTCGATGATCCTGGTCGATCCCGACAATCTCGCCAAAGTCCTGAAAACAAAAAATGCCGATGAGTTCATCGACACTTTGGCAGACCTGCTGCCTTAAAAATAATATTTCATTAAGAATTTGCCCAGGCCGTCGTGCTGCACATCCTCTTCGGTGATGTGAGCGGCGGCTTTTTTTGTCGCCTCGGACCCGTTCAGCAGACAGATCCCGGTCCCTGCCGCCTTCAGCATCGCGATATCGTTATCCATATCGCCGCAGGCAACGACCTTGTCCAACGGGATCTTCAGTTCTTCGCAGATCCGTTTCAGGGCAACGCCTTTGTCGATCCCCGGCTTCATGTATTCCAGCGTTCCGTAGAAAGACTTTAAGAAGATGTAGCGGTCGGACTTGTGCTCGTTGGCCGTCTTCATCACAATATCTTCCATGTCTTCTTCGATGTAACGGAACTCGATCTTCGGAACGTCATGAAGACAAAAACGTTCCTTGTCGCAAAACTCCACCGTTCCTTCGTTGCGCTTCATCGAGGCTTCGATGATGTGATCGCTCCGCCTGGCCAGGACATGGTCATATCCGTTCTCATAGACGACCGGATTGACATCCAGCGGCCACATGTAGTCCAGGATCTCTCTCACATCTTCTTTTGGCAGGAAGGAATACTCTCTCTTTTTCCCGCTCATCCTGTCCCAGACCTCACAGCCGTTGAAACCGATCACGATATCCGGATCGAAATCATAGCCCCATTCTTTGAATTTGTTGATCGTGCGGCGGTCCACCGGGCGCCCGGAAGCCAGACCGATCAAGACACCTTCTTCATGAAACTTCCGCAGAGCTTCTTCGGTGATCTTCATCGGCTTGCCGCCTTTTTCGGTGATGGTCCCGTCGATATCGCAGATCAGCAATCTGACATCTTCTTTCATCAGTAAACCATTATAACGGGTTTTTTCCGGATGACCAGCTTTTCAATCCTGCCGTCCGGCGTTTTTCTTTTCTTCTGCCAGACATTGCCGGTCATAAGCCGCAAGGAACGGGTACCATACGGCTGCGGTCAGCGCCAGCAGGATCAGTACCAGGATCACGCCGCGGAAGTCGTGATTGGTCAGATACGTCAGGATCGGGATCGGGATGTACCAGAGCAGGAAAGAAGAGGAAGGAACATCGACCAGTCCTGCCCGCATGGTCAGGTAGGTGATGATCGCCACGAGCGTCGGATTGATCCACATCGGGATCATCAGCAGCGGATTGAAGACGATCGTTCCGTAGACGACCGGCTCATTGATGTTGAAGATGGCCGGTACGATGCAGGTCTTCCCGAGGCCTTTGAGTTTTTCCGAACGGCACAGAAGCAGCAGGACGCAAAGCGTCAGTGTGCAGCCCGTTCCGCCCAGCCAGATCCAGCCGCCGAACGTCTCGTTGGACAGGATCAGCGTCGCTTTCTCGCCGGCCGCCACAGCTGCCGCATTCTTGGCGATCGCATCCATGCCCACCGTATAATAGACCGGTGTCAAAAACCACGGCGACATGCCGAACGAATAGAAGAACGCCATCAGGAAACAGATGAACACGAAGCCGAAGAGGCTCTGGGCGATATTGACCAGCGGTGAGATCAGCAGATTCACGATCGCATAGAGATCGAGCTTGAGCAGATAACACAGGAAATAGGCGGTCAGTGCCGTCAGCAGGATCGGTGCCATCGAGTCGAAGCTGTCGACCAGGAACGAAGGCATCCTGGTGTTTTTTGAAAACATGCTGCGGGAAGAAAAGAGCTTCATGATGAAGGCGACAAAGAGTCCGGCGACGATCGCCACGAACATGCCCGAAGCGCCGATGCGCTGGGCATCGATGACGAACTGTCCTTTTTCGTTCACTCCGGCCTGCGACATCGCCAGCAGCAATGAGACGCCCATGAAACCCGCCTGCCGGCGGTACTTGGGCAGTTCCGTTTTCTCCAGAACGATGGTCGGGATCAGATAGGCCACCATCAGGGCACTCAGACCCATCGTGAACTGCGACAGATAGGAAAGGTCGGGAAACGAAGGAACGAAGTCTTTCACGATGGAAAGGATCGTGATAAAGGAACTGATGACCATGACCGGCATCGTCGAGACCATCGTCTCCTGTACCGCGGTCACCCAGGGGTTCTCCGTCAGTTTCTTCGTTTTCGGGGCTACGACTTCATTCATCCATTCGATGATCTTTTTCATTTGGCCTCCTTTTGTTTTATGTCTTCGGCGGAAGAAAGGCTTACTCCCGTTCTTCCACCAGATAGTTCAAAGGCTCGTTATTGATATATCTTCTTAAGTTCTCTTCGCACAGATCCAGGAAGGTCTCGAAAGCGGAATCCAGGTGATAGCTTCCGGCAGCGTGCGGGGTGATGATGAGCCTTTCCTGTTCCCACAGGGGATCGTCTTTGTCCAAAGGTTCTTTTTCAAAGACATCCAGTGCCATGCCGGCGATCACTTTCTCATCCAGTACCCTGCGGATCGTTTCGCTTGAACACAGGTTGCCTCTTCCGACGTTGATGAAGACCGTATCCTTTCTCATTCTGGAAAAACGCTCATAGGTAAACAGTCCTTCGTTGGCCTTGTTTCCCGGCAGGATCGAGATGACCGCATCGACATCACCGATCGCCGCATCGAGATCTTTGTCGGTATAGAGTTCATCGACATAGTCGGGCTTGTCGATCATCGTCCGCTTGACACCGATCACATAGACGCCCAGAGCTTTGAGCTGTCTGGCCAGGTGACTGCCGATGTTGCCCAGGCCGACGACCGTGACCTTGAGCTTGGAGATCTCTTTGACTTTTCCTTCGTCCGTCCAGCGGTGTTCTTTCTGATCGTCGTGATAGATGAAAAGCTTCTTCACCATTGCCAGCAGCATCGCCAGGCAGTGCTCCGCCACTTCCTTGGTGTGGACGTCGACAGCGTTGCTCAGCAGGACCCCTTCTTTCAAAACGCCTTTTTTGATGTACTTGTCGATGCCGACGGCCGAAGATTGCAGCCATTCGAGCTTTTCGAATCTTTCGAGCTTTGCGATCGGCACATTGCCGATGATGATCTGCGCGCCATAGGGGTCTTTGCCTTCTTCCCGGAAGATGAATTCATATTCTTTTGAGATCGCTCTGAAGCGGTCTTTCTGCTTATCGTCTGTGGGAACGTTTACGAACACCTGTTTCATGGTTTTTCTTCTCCTTGAGATCGATGATGATCTTAGCACAGTCTTCACAGTAATAAGACTTTACAAAAGGTGATTTCGTAATGGAAAAACTCGAGAGCGTCCTGGATGACAGGTCTCCCGAAGGAAAGAAATGCGCCTTGTTTTTGTTGAGATAGATCGGATAACTGCTTTGGATGAATGTCTGTGTCATCTCTTTTCCGCAATAGGGACAGATCATATTTCCTCCTTGATGATGCTCAATAATTCACTTGGCTGCCGGATGATGAAACCGGCGCCGTTTTCTTTCAAGGTCTTCTCATCGCGGAAGCCCCATAAGACGCCGACCGGTCTGACCTCCGCATTGTGTGCCGTCTTCATGTCGGTCTCGCTGTCGCCGACATACAGCACTTCTTCTTTTGACAGTTTCATGAGATCCAGGATACGGAGGACGCCTCCCGCATCCGGCTTCATCGGCACGCCTTCCTTTGCGCCGCAGACTTCGACGAATCCGATCCCGGGATAATACCTGCCGATCAGATCCTTGACGAAGACATCGCTCTTGTTGGAGTGGACCGCCATAAGGATGCCTTCTTCCTGCAGCCCGGCAAGCAGTTCCTTCATGCCTTCATAAGGCCTCGTGTTTTTGTAGTAATTCTGCGAGTAGATCTGTCTGTAGCGAAAGGCGACCGTTTCCCTGGTCTTTTCGTCCGCATCCTGCGGAAGCATCTTTTCCGTCAGGACTTTAAAACCTTTGCCGACGCCCATGCGGATCTCGTCGGCGCTTTTTTCTTCGTAGCCGAATTCCTTCAGGGTCCGGTTGAAACTCTCAGTGATATCCTGCAAAGTATCCAGCGTCGTTCCGTCCAGATCGAAGACGATGCCTTTGATCATATGTGCCTTCTTTCTTCTTACTTACATTGTACTGTACAGTCTTTCCTTCTTTCTTTATTTGCATCATTTTCCATGTTTCCTTTTGTTAGAATATTGATGAAAGCAGGATATAAAAATGATAAGGATTGAAAACGGTGTGTTTCTTTTGAGCACAAAAGACACTTCTTATATGTTCAGGGTCGACCGCTACGGACACCTCGAACATCTTCATTTCGGCAAGCGCTGTCTGATCTCCGATGCGGAAGCTCTCTCCTACAAGAAGAAGATCTGCCACGGGACGACGGTCGTCTACGACAAAAACAATGACATCTATACGATGGATTCCCTTCCACAGGAATTCGGCACCTACGGCACCGGTGATTTCAATGAAGCCTCCATCGAGATCGAAGGCGAGTCTTCCTATACCTGCGATTTCCTTTATCTTTCCCATGAGATCGTCAAAGGAAACGTCAGGATGAAGGATCTGCCTTCTTCCTACGGAGCGGAAGAGACGCTGCTCGTCCACCTGAAAGACAAAGCCAAAGAGCTTTACCTCGATCTGTACTATACGCTCTATCCGGAAGAAGACGTCATCACTCGCAGATCTGTCCTGATCAATAAAACAGAGAACGAATATGCTTTGCATAAACTGATGTCCTTCTGCGTGGATCTGTGTGAGGAAGATCTGATCCTCATGAACTTCTGCGGTGCCTGGGACAAGGAGACCCATCTTTACGAACACGAGATCGGCAGAGGGACCTTCCTTTCCTCTTCCCGTGTCGGTTTCTCCAGCGCCAAAAACAATCCGGGCTTCATCATCCGCCGGAAGATGACGGATGAGGACCACGGCAAGGCCTGGGGCTTCAATCTAGTCTACAGCGGCAACCACTACAGTTCCGTTTCGGAAAACGAATACGGCATCAAGCGGGTCCAGGCGGGCATCTCTCCCGAACGTTTCCATCTGTCCCTGAATCCGGGCGATGTTTTTGAAACGCCGGAAGCCGTTCTGACTTATTCGGACGAGGGCCTCAATACCCTCTCTCATCACTTCCATGATTTCATCAACGAACACATCGTCCGTTCCGATTGGAAGAAGAAGGAAAGGCCGATCCTGATCAACTCCTGGGAAGGCTTTGGTTTTGATTTCAAAAAGAGCGACCTGATCAACAAACTCGCAAAGAACGCTGCGTCCATGGGCATCGAACTCTTCGTTCTGGATGACGGATGGTTCGGCAGACGCGACAGCGACAAGCGGGGCCTTGGCGATTATGACTGCAATCTTAAAAAGATCCCGGGCGGCATCTCTTCCCTTTCCAAAGAGATCCACGATCTGGGTATGTTGTTCGGCATCTGGGTGGAACCGGAAGCCATCAACATCGATTCGGCTTTGTATGAGAAACACCCGGAATATGCCCTGCAGGAAAAAGACAGGGAATCCTACTACTGCCGGAACGAGCTGCTGATGGATCTCGCCAATCCGGAAGTCAGGGACTATATCGTTGAAAACGTCTCAAAGCTCATCGACGACAACAAAGTCGACTACATCAAATGGGATATGAACAGGCTGATGAATGCCGTCAGCGGGGTCTACAATCACGAATACATCAAAGGGCTTTACGAAGTCCTCGATCGGATCTTCACAAAGAGGCCGCAGGTCCTGCTGGAGTCCTGTGCTTCCGGCGGCAACCGTTTTGACCTGGGCATGTTGTGTTATTCTCCGCAGATCTGGGCATCGGACGACACCGACCCGATCGAAAGGATCGACATTCAAAAAGGACTGTCTTATCTCTATCCCGTTTCGACGATCGGTTCTCACGTTTCCGCTTCGCCGCACATGCATACTCTCCGGCATACGCCACTGGAGACCCGCTTCGGCGTTTCCGCCTACGGCTGTCTGGGATATGAACTCGACCTGAGCCTGCTGACGCCTCTGGAGAAAAAGGAGATCATCAAACAGATCGATTACTACAAGAAACACCGCAAGACTTTCCAGTTCGGACAGTTCTACCGTTTCAACAAGGACGACAGCTATGAGACCTTTGAGGCAAGAAGCAGCAAAGAAGCCATCGTCACCCGTTTCAGGAGGATGGTCCATGCGGTACCGATCTACGACAAGCTCTATGTCAAGGATATGGACGACAGCGAAGATTATGTCGTATCGACCAGACCGTTCATCCATCCGCTGAAGAAGTTCGGGAACCTGATCAACTTCATCACTCCGGTCAAAGTCAACTCGGAATCCAAGCTCATCGAACTGATCGGCAAATACAAAGGTCTCAACGCCAACGTTCATAAATATGAAGCCAGCGGCACGGCACTGAAGGACGGCATCCTGCTCGATCCGGTCTTCTTGGGTACCGGCTATAACGAAAACGTCAGGATACCGCCGGATTACGGTTCCGATATGTATCTGATCGTAAAGAAGAAAAAATGATCTGCGGGTAGTTCCGGTATCTTCAGTCCCGTCCGGGGATCTGAAGGAAGCATGGTCTTCAAACAGCGGTCTTTTTATGGACCGCCGTTCCTTAAACGAAAATACAAAAAAAGAAAAGGAGCCCTCCTTTGACCTGATGAGGATAAATCTTCAGATCTTCGGATAGCTCCTTTTTACTTTTACTATTTGACCCAGGCTTCTTCGTATTTTTTCAACAGTTCTTCCAGATCTTCTTTCGATCCGTCCGTTGAAAACATTAGCGGTTCGCTGTTGTAGCGTGCCGTCACGTCTTCTTTCAGCCGGGCAAGACTGTAGCCGGCACGTTTATAGATGTCGGCGGCACGCTCGACTGCATTCAGTGCACCTTGTTCCAAAACTCCGCCGGCGATCTGTTTCAGTGTTTCTTCATTTAAAAGTTCAATATTTTTGATCATCTTCCTATCTCCTTTGTGTATTTTAAATTTCTCTTTTCGTTCTTTCTTTAAAACTATTTCGCCATGTCCGTTGTAATCAATGACGATTGATTCATCTGAAATGCATTATTCTCAGACCAGGATCCTGTTTCGGAATCCTTCGATCAGTTTCGGATCGAGTTTCAGCTTGTTTTCAAAGAAATCCTCTTTTATATAAGATAATGCGGCATCCAGGTAACTTTCATCGGCAATAAAAGCTTTATAGACCGAGGCGGCGATCTCCTCGCTGCCGGTCTTTCTGAAGACATCATCATAGATCTTTTCCGCTCTCACCTGATTGATCTTATTGGTGAACAGATAATCTTTGCGTATCGCATCTTCATCGACGCCCAGGATCATCTCGATCAGTACACTGGTCAGCCCGCAGCGGTCTTTTCCTTCCGAACAATGCCATAAAACAGCACCTTCCTCTTCTTTCCGTTCCAGGATCTTCGTCAGGACATCATGAAAACCCTGCAGATAATCTTCCCTGTTGACCAGTTCGATATACGTCTGTGTCAGATCCGGGAAGCGGCGGACTTCTTTCTTTTCATGTGTGATGCCGTCTTCAAAATTCTTCACGATCGGTATGTGAAAGTAATTCAGATCGTAAAAGCAGTCTGGTTTTTCCTTTACTTCTTTATATGTCCTGAGATCGATCACCGTATCCAGATGATGTTCCCGCTTCAGATGATCCAGGTCTTCTTGAGAAAGACCCGCCAGATGAGCGGAACGGATCAGTTTGTTGCGGCGTATCCTTTTTCCGTTTTTTGTGATCGTCTCACCGAGATCACGGATATTTCTGACTGTTTTCATTTCGATCTCGATCATACGATCTTTGACCTCCATTTCCCGTCTTTTTCGTAATAGATCAGTTCGCTGAGTTCATCGCTCATCATGATCTTGTAGATCCGTTTGAGATCCAGTGACAGTTTATATTTGTCCAGATCGTCTTTTTTGATCCAGAAGACCTCTCCTTCTTTGGAAGATCTCAGTTTTCCCGAGAACTTGTCCGTTTTGTAGTACAGCATAAGGTACCGGTCTTCTTCCTTCGTCTTGAATTCTTCGATCCCGCATAAGACCGGCTTTCTGATCGTCAATCCGGTCTCTTCTTTCACTTCGCGGATGACGGAAGCTTGAAAATCCTCATTTTCTTCCACATGACCGCCGGGAAAGGTCAGACCGGGCCAGTCTTCCTTTTTACGGTCGACGACCAGGATCTCATCATCTTTATATATAAGGCAGATATTCGTCAGTATGCATCGATGTATCCGTTTCATAGCTTTATTTTACATGAATTGTGGAAGAACTTTGTTTTTGTTGCCGTCGTTATCTTTTTCTTTTTTCTGTATCATTTTAAGTTTTCCACATCCACAATTCGCAGTTTTCAACAAACTGTTGAAAAGTTGAAAACTTCAAAATATCCTTTAAATAAAGGGATTTTTCATATCATTTATCAAGGTCCGGATGATGAAAGATCCTGTCTCCCAACATTTTTCAACAGTCGAGAAAGAAGTGGAAAAATATCCAACATTTTTTCAACAAAAATCATTTTGTGGAAAAATGTGGAAAACTCTGTATCAGTGTGGAAATATCGGCTTTTTTGATAAAAATCATTTGTGGAATGTGGAAAACTGTACTTCCGGTACACTTAAAATTGTGGAAAACTTATGTTATGATTTGTTTACCTCTATGAGGTTTTTAGTATGACAACGATCGATTTTTACCTGAATGACAAATGGTCACAGACCCTTAAAAATATAGCTGACTCCGGCCAGATCGCTGAAAGTGTGCTGCCTTACTTTGACTCAAAACTTGAATCTCTGAATGACAGCGAAGCACTGATCAGCGTTCCGGCATTTATCAATTTCGCCATCATGTCCGAACATGTCGACCTGATCGAGAACTGTCTGGAAGAAGTGATGGGCCGGCCAATGAATGTCAAGCTCATCCAGCAGGATGACTATAACAGCAGAAGAAATGACAACGCAAAGCCGATGATGCAGTCGGATTTTCTCACCAGGAAGATCGACCGCAACCAGACTTTCGCCAATTTCGTCGTCGGACGTTCCAATGCGCAGGCACAGCTGGCGGCGATGACCTGTGCTTCCAACCTCGGTGTCATCTTCAATCCGTTATTCATCTACGGAAATCCGGGTCTGGGCAAGACACATCTGCTGAACGCCATCGGCAATCAGGTCCGGACGATGTTCCCGGATAAGAATATCGGTATGCTGAGCGGACTGGAATTCGTCGATAATGTCAAAAAAGCTTCGCAGGAAAACCGTTTTGACGAGCTGAAAAAGTTTTTTGAGGATCTGGATCTGCTTCTGATCGATGATATCCAGAATATCGCCGGAAAAGATAAGACCAATGAACTGTTCTTTACGATCTATAACGAACTGATCAATAACAAGAAACAGATCTGCATCACTTCCGACCGCACGCCAAACGAGATCCGCGGCCTTTCCGACCGTATCATCTCCCGTTTCAATCAAGGATTGAACGTCAATATCGAAGCTCCGGAATACGAGACTTCCATCAATATATTAAAGATGAAGGTCGCCAACTATCCGGGCTACAACAAATCTTCCATCGATGATATCGATGATGAAGTCTTCAATTATCTTGCTACCAACTTCTCCCAGGACGTGAGGTCTTTGGAAGGAGCGGTAAACCGGCTCCTTTTTTATTCGGCGATGTTCCCGAATCTTGAAGAAGGAAACCGCATCACTTTGAAACTGGCGATCGATGCCTTTAAGGATCAGATCAAAGAATCAAAGAATGAATTAGCTATTCCAACGGTACGAAAGGCGGTATGTGATTACTACAACCTCACCAAACAACAGATCACATCCGCCAACCGTACCAAGAGCATCTCCAATGCCCGGCAGATCGCGATGTATCTGTGCCGCAAGCTTCTGGATGCCACATACGACGACATCGGCAGGGAGTTCGGCGGACGGGATCATTCCACAGTCATGAGCGGCATCGCTTCGGTGGAAAAGAAGATCAAGACCGATCCTTTGTATCTCAAGGCGATCAACGAGATCGAGGGCAGGATCCATTAGAGTTTCAAACGATTTTTACAACAGTAAAAATGATAAAATTTAAGTATAAATGCAGTCTGTTTGAAAGTTTTCCACATTTTCCAACAAAGTAATGATGATAACTTTAACAGAATGAATAATAAAAACGCACGGAGGCGATTATGAATTTCAAAATCTCAAAGAAAGAATTCCTGGATGCACTCTCACTTTCATCCAGAGCCATCTCTTCCACGACACCGCTGCCATCCCTATCAGGTATCAAGATCTCCGTCAGCAACGAATCTCTTGTCCTGGTCTCATCGGATTCCAATATCTCGATCCGCACAGCGATCAACAACAATGATAAAAATGCCCTGATCATCACCGAACCCGGTGAGATCGTTCTGGAAGCCAGATATATCCTGGAGATCGTCAGAAAGATCGATGCGGATTTCATCAATGTGGAAACGATCGACGGAACTCTGATGAAGATCTACGGCGGCAATTCCGAATTCAAAGTCAACGGCATGGATGCTTCGGAATATCCGAACATCGGATTCGATATCCGCGACAATTCACCGTTCAAACTTAAGACTTCTCTTTTCCAGCAGATCGTCGATGAAACTTCCTTCGCCTGCTCGGACAAAGAAACGAGGCCTGTTTTGACCGGTGTCAACTTTAAAGCAGCCGACCGGAAACTGTATATCAATGCGACCGATTCTTACCGTCTTGCCTCCAAGACCCTGGATATCGATCAGGATCTGCATTTCAATATCACGGTCCCTTCGAAATATCTCAATGAAATCTGCCATTCCATCACCGGTGAAGAAGAAGTCACGATCGCCATCGACAATCAGAAGATCTCCTTCATCTTCGGTAATTCGATCATCGAGACCAGACTTCTGGACGATGAATTCCCCGATACCTCCAGACTCATCCCAGTATCTTTCCGGCAGAAACTGGTCGTTTCGGCAAAAGATCTGATCCGGGCGATCGATCGCACCTTATTCATCAAAGCCGACGGCAAGAACACCATCAAAATGTCGATCGATGCTTCCAAACTGGAACTGACTTCGACCAATCAGACGATGTTGTCATCTTTCGAAAAGATCGATGTCATCTCCTATGAAGGAGAACCACTGGAGATCTCCTGCTCCGGCAAATATCTGCAGGATGCCTTGAAAGCCGTCGATGACGATGTTGTGACCATCAACTTCTCCGGAGAACTCAAACCGATGGTCGTCAAACGTGAAGGCGACGACTCCCTGGTCCAGCTGATCTCACCGGTCAGAACGTACCGTTAAAAATCAAAAATCAAAAATAAGACGAAAAAGAGCCCGTTTGAGACGGGTTCTTTATTTTGTGAGGTACTGCACGTGTTTTTATAACGACCCGAAAATGGAAAAATAAAGCCAAAAATGTTATAATTTAAGCGTATATGGCTGCGATTAAAGAAGTGAAGATCCAAGATGAATCCGTCACGCTCGGACAGTTCCTCAAGATCTGCGATCTCATCTCTTCCGGCGGCGAAGCGAAGTTCTTTTTGAGAGAGAATGAAGTCTTCGTCAACGAAGAGAAAGAAGACCGTCGGGGACGGAAACTCTATGAAAACGATCTTGTGAAGATCAACGATGAGGCCTTCAAAGTATGCCGGTAAAAACGATCCGTCTCAACGATTATCGTAATTACAGGCGTCATTTTTTTGAATTCGATCCGCATCTGAATATCATCGTCGGAAAGAACGGTACCGGAAAGACCAACATCCTGGAAAGCATCATCGTCGTTTCCAATACCAAGTCCTATCGTACGAACAACGATGCGGACCTGATCCGCAAAGGTTTTGATTTTGCGCGCATCATCCTCAATACTCCTGACAAGGAATATAAAGTCGTCATCAACAAGAAAAACAAATCTCTTTATATCGATGATGTCCTGGTCAAGAGGACATCGCAGTTCATTGGCGAAGTCAACGCCATCTTATTCAAACCAAGTGACCTGGAACTGTTCACCCAGTCCCCGGGTGAGAGAAGGAAGCTGCTCGACATCGAACTTTCCAAAGTCTCCAAACCCTACATCCAGTCTCTATTGAGATACAATTCCTTATTAAAAGACAAGAACAAGCTTCTTAAGGAATTGGAGATCGATGAGCTCTTACTGGGTGTAATCGATGAATCGATGGCACCGATGATCAAGATCATCCTGAGAGAAAGAAACAACTTCTTTGCGGTCATCAACCGGTACATCTCCGATTACTACAAACTGATCTCCGGCAAAGACAGCAGGATCTCGATCACCTACAAAAAGTGCTGCGAGATCGAAAACGTCGAAGACAAGATCGCCGAAGCCAAAGAAAGAGACCGTTATTATCACTACACGACCTTCGGTCCCCACCATGATGATTACAGTTTCTATATGGATGACTGCGAACTTAATTCCATCGCTTCCCAGGGACAGAAGCGCATGGTGCTGATCGCCTTCAAATTTGCCTTGATGCGCTATATCGAATATATGACCGGCATCACCCCGATCGTCTTGCTGGATGACATCTTATCGGAACTGGATAAAGAGAATCGGGAACGCCTGCTGAACATCATTCCTGATGACACGCAAGTCATCATCACCAATACCGATATCAACAATCTGAATATCGCTAAAAAATACAAACTGATCGAATTAAAGGAGGAACAGGATGTCTAATACAAGCATAAAACATGACAACTATACTTCTGATGATATACAAGTACTCGAAGGGCTCGAAGCCGTAAGAAAACGTCCGGGCATGTACATCGGCACGACGTCTTCGACCGGCCTGCATCACCTGGTCTGGGAGATCATCGATAATTCTGTCGATGAAGCTCTGGCCGGCTATGCGACGAAGATCGAAGTCAGCGTCGACGGAGAAGATGTCGTCACCGTTAAGGATGACGGCCGCGGTATGCCGGTCGAGATCCATCCGAAGACCGGCGTTTCCACAGTGGAAACGATCTTTACCGTGCTTCATGCCGGCGGCAAGTTCGGCGGCGGTGCCTATAAAGTCTCCGGCGGTCTGCACGGCGTCGGTGCTTCCGTCGTCAATGCCCTTTCCGAATGGGTCGAAGTCACGGTCCGCAAAGGCGGAAAAGTATATTTCATCCGTTTTAAAAACGGCGGCAAAGTCGACCAGCCGCTGAAAGAGATCGGTACCTGCGATATCAAAGATACCGGTTCGACCGTCCGTTTCAAAGCCGATCCCGAGATCTTCAAAGAAGGAACGGTCTATGATTACGAGACCTTATTCAACCGTATCCGCCAGATGGCGTTCTTAAACAAAGGCATCTCTTTCACTTTCCATTGGAACAAAGAAGATGAGATGAAAGGTTCCCACTCCTTCTGTTATGAAGGAGGTATCAAAGAATACGTTGAATTCCTGGATGAAGGCGAGACGAAACTGTTTGAAGATGTCTTGTATTGCGACGGTGCCGATCCGGCGACCCAGATCGCCGTGGAAGTCTCGCTGCGCTACAACACTTCTTACAGTGAGAAAGTCTATTCTTTCTGCAACAACATCTTCACCCCGGACGGCGGCATGCATATGGATGGATTCCGGCAGACACTGTCGAGAGTCATCAACAGCTACGCCCGCGACAACAATCAGATCAAGAAAGATGATCCGAACCTTTCGACCGATGATTTGCGGGAAGGACTGACGGCGATCATCTCCGTCAAACACCCCGATCCGCAATATGAAGGTCAGACCAAAGGTAAATTAGGCAACGCGGAAGTCCGTCCGGTCGTCAATAAGATCTTCGGGGATTTCTTGAAACGTTATCTTCTGGAAAACCCGGATGTCGCCAAGATCATCATCGAAAAAGCGAAATCCGCTTCCGAAGCAAGACTTGCCGCACAGAAGGCGAGAGAAAGCGTCAGAAGAAAAGACGATTTCGGTTCCGGCAACCTGCCGACCAAACTGAAAGACTGTGCTTCCAGAGATGCGTCGATCTGTGAGATCTACATCGTCGAGGGTAATTCCGCCGGCGGTTCCGCCCAGCAAGGCAGAGATTCCAACTTCCAGGCCGTCCTTCCTTTGCGGGGAAAGATCCTGAACGTCGAGAAAGCAAGAGAACACAAGATCTTCGATAATGCCGAGATCCGCATGATGATCCAGGCCTTCGGCTGCGGCTATGGCAAGGATATTGATATCTCCAAACTGCGTTACCACAAGATCGTCATCATGACCGATGCCGATGTCGACGGCCAGCATATCTCGACACTGATGCTGACATTCTTATACCGCTTCTTCCGTCCGCTGATCGAAGGCGGTTATGTCTATCTGGCGATGCCGCCTCTATTCAAACTCTTCAAAGGACAAAGGACCCTGCGTTACTGTTACTCCGATGAAGAGCTCGAACTGGCGAAACGCGACTTTGGCGACGAGAAATACGACGTACAGCGTTACAAAGGACTTGGTGAAATGGATCCGAGCCAGCTTTGGGAAACGACGCTGGATCCGGAACACAGGACCTTGAAACGCGTCACCATCAAAGACGCGATCGATGCCGACGCGGTATTCTCGATGCTGATGGGCGATGAAGTCGAACCGAGAAAGAACTTCATCGTCGAGAATGCACACTTCGTCAAGAACCTGGATATTTAAGGAGGCCGCATGGAAGAATTAGATAACAGATTTTTCAATCACGGAAATATGAAAGAAGTCAACATCTCTTCCGAGATGCGTGAAGACTTCTTAAGCTATTCAATGTCGGTCATCATCGACCGTGCTCTGCCGGATGTCCGGGACGGTATGAAACCGGTCCACCGCAGAGTCCTTTGGGCGATGTACGATGCCGGCTTCCTGCCGGACAAACCGCACGTCAAATCCGCCAACATCGTCGGTGAAGTCATGGGTAAGTATCACCCGCACGGCGATACGGCGATCTACGATACGATGGTCCGTATGGCCCAGCCGTTCTCCTACCGTTATCCGCTGGTCGACGGCCACGGAAACTTCGGTTCTCTGGACGGTGATGGCGCAGCGGCGATGCGTTATACCGAAGCGCGTATGTCCAAGATCTCCCTGGAGCTTCTGCAGGACATCAAGAAAGAAACGGTCGACTGGCGCGACAACTACGATGCCAGACACAAAGAACCGGTCGCCCTTCCGAGCCGCTTCCCTAATCTTTTGGTCAACGGTTCGATGGGTATCGCTGTCGGTATGGCGACCAACATGCCGACGCACAATCTGGGTGAAACGATCGACGGCGTCATCGCGGTCATGGACAACCCGGACATCACGACGACCGAACTCATGGAATATATTCCGGGACCGGACTTCCCGACCGGCGGTTATATCGTCGGACGTTCGGGGATCCGTCAGGCTTATGAGACCGGACGCGGATCGATCATCATGCGCTCCAAAGTCGAGATCGAAGACATGCACGGAGGCAAGCACAAGATCACGATCAAAGAGATCCCGTACCTTGTCAACAAACTGGTCATGTTCGAAAAGATCCACCAGCTGGCAAAAGAAAAGATCATTGATGGCATCTCTGAACTCAAAGACTTGTCCAACGACCGTAACGGTATTCGCATCGAGATCGAACTGAAGAAAGATGTACAGCCGGAAGTCGTCCTCAATCAGCTGTACAAACTCACACCGGTCCAGTCGTCCTTCGGTATCAATAACAACGTCCTGGTCGACAACCGCCCGATGCTGCTGTCGCTGAAAGAGATCATCAACTGCTACATCGATCATCAGATCGACGTCGTCCGCAGACGGACGCAGTACGATCTGCGGGAAGATGAAAAGCGTGCTCACCTTTTGGAAGGATTGAAGATCGCACTGGACAACATCGACCGCGTAGTTGAGATCATCCGCAGCTCCAAAGACGATGATGAGGCGATGATGAAGCTCAATGAAGAATTCGGTATCGACGAGATCCAGGGCAAAGCGATCCTGGATATGCAGTTGAGAAGACTGACCGGATTATCCAGAGAGAAGATCGTCAACGAACTCAATGAACTTTATATCGAGATCGCCGATCTCAAAGATATCCTGGCCAATCACTCCCGTGTCGTTCAGATCATCAAAAACGAACTGACGGCGATCAAAGAGAGATACGGCGACAAGCGGCGTACCGAGATCATCGACGGTGATGTTTCGGTGGAAGATGAAGACCTGATCCCGATGGAAGACGTTATCATCTCCTTAAGCAACAACGGTTATATCAAACGTCTGCCGATCGATACTTACCGTCTGCAGAACCGCGGCGGCCGCGGCGTCAAAGGCATGAGTCTGAACGAAGACGACGTCGTCGATCAGAACATCACGATGTCGACGCACGACTTCCTGCTGATCTTCACCAACAAAGGCAAGGTCTACCGCATCAAAGGCTTCAACATTCCGGAAGCATCGCGCAACGCCAAAGGCATCCCGGTCATTAATATCATCAACATTGATAAAGATGAAAAGGTCAAGGCACTGGTACCGATCAACCGCGAATGGGAAGTCAAGGGCTACCTCTTCTTCGTGACGAAGAACGGTCTGTGTAAGAGGGTACCTGCTTCCGAATTTGAATCGATCCGTCAGAACGGCAAGATCGCCATCTCCTTAAAAGAAGACGATGAACTCGTCGCCGTCCGTCCGACACTGGGCGATTCACAGATCATCATCGGTGCGGCAAACGGAAAAGCCGTCCGCTTCGATGAACGCGGCGTCCGGGCAATGGGCAGAAACGCGACCGGTGTCAAAGGCATGAATGTCGACGGTTCCGAAGTCATCGGCATGTGTACCGATGCGGAAGGATCCAAGATCCTGGTCGTCTCCAAGAAAGGTTACGGCAAGCAGACTCCGGTCGAAGAATACCGTCTGACTTCAAGAGGCGCAAAAGGCGTCAAGACAATCAATATCAATGAAAAGAACGGTGATCTGGTCGCCTTGAAAGCAGTCAACGGCGATGAAGACTGCCTGATCATGACCAATGACGGCATCATCATCCGCATCCATCTCGAGAAAGTCTCGACGATGGGCCGTGCGACGCAAGGCGTCCGTCTGATCAAACCGCAGGAAGGTACCTTCGTCTCTGCCGTCTCCCTGATGGCTCATTCCGATGACGACAATAAGGAAGAAATCAAGGAAGAGGCACCGGTGAACGAAGTACCGGAAGTTTCCGAAGACGAATAAACAGTGAAAGTCCCCCGTCTTGTACGGAGGACTTTTTCTTTCTGTATCCTAAAAAAATTACCTAGGCAATATTTTTGAAATCTATGGGATATTCAAAAGCTTTGTGATATGATTTGTATGTAAAAGTTAAGGAACAGTAGTCGGAGAAGACTTTGCAGAGAGATAAGGGTTGGTGAAACTTATCAGGGATATCCGATGAATCCGCCTTATGTGATGTCCCAATCCGACACGTCATCCTGCGTTAAAGGAATAAGTTATAAGTAAAGGTGGTACCGCGCAGCAGCGCCCTTGTCTATCACCTTTTTTATTTTCAGGAGGAATTTATGATCGATATCAAACTTATCAGAGAAAATCCGGAACTGGTCAAAGAAAACATCCGCAAGAAGTTCCAGGAAGAAAAACTCATTCTCGTTGATGAAGTTAAAGCACTGGATGAAGAATACCGCGCTTTACGTACCAAAGCCGATGAGCTCCGTGCCCAGCGCAACACCGCTTCCAAACAGATCGGTGCCTTGATGGGTCAGGGCAAGAGAGAAGAAGCGGAAGCCGTCAAAGCCAACGTCAAAAAGATCGGTGAGGAGATCGAAGAGTGCGAAAAGAAAGAACCGGAACTCGAAGCACAGATCCGGGAAAGGATGTTGGTGATCCCGAACATCATCGATGCATCCGTTCCGATCGGCAAAGACGATTCCGAAAACGTCGAGATCGAACAGTTCGGCACCAAGAGAGAATTCAACTATGATATCCCTTATCATACGGAGATCATGGAAAGCTTCGACGGCATCGATCTGGATTCCGCAAGAAAGACTTCCGGCAACGGATTCTACTATCTGACCGGTGATATCGCCAGATTGCATTCCGCGATCCTTGCCTATGCAAGAGACTATATGATCAACAAAGGATTCACTTACTGTGTTCCTCCGTTCATGATCCGTTCCGAAGTCGTGACCGGCGTTATGTCGTTCAAAGAAATGGAAAACATGATGTACAAGATCGAAGGCGAAGACCTCTATCTGATCGGTACATCCGAACATTCCATGATCGGCCGTTTCATCGATACGATTAACGATGAAGCTAAGCTTCCGATGACTCTCACCTCCTACTCTCCTTGTTTCCGCAAGGAAGTCGGTGCGCACGGCATCGAAGAACGCGGTGTCTACCGTATCCACCAGTTTGAAAAACAGGAAATGATCGTCATCTGCAAGCCGGAAGAATCCATGGACTGGTACAACAAGATGTGGAGATACTCCGTCGACCTGTTCTTATCCATGAATATCCCGGTAAGGACGTTGGAATGCTGTTCCGGCGACCTGGCCGACTTGAAAGTCAAATCCTGCGACGTCGAGGCATGGTCTCCGCGCCAGCAGAAATATTTTGAAGTCTGTTCCTGCTCGAACCTGGGTGATGCCCAGTCAAGAAGGCTGAAGATCCGTGTCAAAGGCGAAAAAGGCAATTATCTGCCGCACACCTTGAACAACACGGTCGTCGCTCCTCCGAGGATGTTGATCGCGTTCCTGGAGAACAATTACAACGAAGACGGTTCCGTCGATATCCCTGAAGCTTTGCAGCCATATATGGGCGGACAGAAAAAGATCGTCAGAAAGTAAATAAAACAGAAGGGAATGTTTCACGTGAAACATTCCTTTCTTTCCTTATACAATATATATAAAGAAAACACGAAACGAATCATAAATGTTTCACGTGAAACGGATCGGGAAAGAAAAAATGATAAAAGCGGTATTATTTGACTACAACGGGACTCTTTTTGCGGATGACGACATCAACGACATGGCCTGGAAAGCGACGATCGAGGAACTTTCGCAGGGAAAGATCGATGCAGACAAGTTCTACGGGGAATTCATCGGGACGAGGAACTACCCTTTTGTCGAAAAGATGTTTGAGATCCTGGGCATGGAACACGACGAAGAAAAGATCATGTACTGGGTAAAACGCAAGGAAACGAAGTATTATCATGAGATCTGCAGAAAACTGGGCCGCGACAAGCTGATGCCAGGCGCCGAAGAACTGCTGGATGAACTGAAAGAAAAGAAGATCCCCTTCACGATGTGCACGGCATCCCTGGATGTGAACGTCGATTTTTATTTTGAACAGCTGCATCTGGACCGGTGGTTCGACAAAAAGACCGTCGTTTACGATGACGGGATCATGACTGATAAAAAGGATATGTATCTGGAAGGTGCAAAACGCCAGGGTGTCGATATCAAAGACTGTCTGATCTTCGATGATTCCCCTGCTTCCATCAGAAATGCCGCGTTGGCGGGATGTGAGAACATCATCGTCATCAAAAAACCGAACAACCCGGATCTTCCGCAGATCAAACAGCGCATCAAAGACTTTACGGAACTGGACCGAGAGGTATTAAAACTATGAAACACTTATTTTTGACGCTTTACATTTTGTTTCTCTACGGGTTTGGCTTCGTTATTTCGAAGCTCGATACCGATCCGAGCGGCCTGGTCATGGCCATCATTATGGTCTTATCCCTGCTCAGCACATTCAATGCGGTCAAACTATACAAAAGCAAAGATAAAAAGACCCTGGGCATCCACGGTCTGGTCGGATCCCTGCTTCTGTCGGTGGTCAATTTTCTGATCACTGTGTTCGCTGTGGTGATCCTCAGCTCTTCGACCGGGGAAGAAGCTATGAAGATCGGTCTTGCCGCCTGGCTGCTTCTGATGGCGGTCATCAATCTTCCGGTGACAGTCAGCCAGATCGGATATATCCGTCTGAAGGATCACAGCCCCTTCTTCCTGATCATCCCCTTCCTGCCGGTGATCAGGATCGTATTCATGATCGTTTCGCTTCTGCGTGAACGCCGGAATGTTTCACGTGAAACATGATTTGAAAGACCGGATCATTTAAGCTAAAATATAAATGGTACAACAATCACGTTACTAACTTGGTCAGGTGCGGAAGCAAGCAGCCATACGAACCTCTGTTTGTGTGTACCATTTTTTAATGAACGATATGGAAAAGAAATATATGTTGGCGGCCTATCAGGAGGCCTTGAAAGCATTCAAAGAAGACGAAGTCCCGATCGGCTGTGTGATCGTGAAAGACGGCGAAGTGATCGCCAGAGCACACAACAAGAAAGTGAAGAAAAACTGTGCCGTCTATCATGCGGAGATCGAGTGCATGATCAAAGCGGCAAGGAAGCTCAGCAACTGGAATCTGAAAGGCTGCGATCTTTATGTCACACTGGAACCTTGCATGATGTGTACCGGCGCGATCGTCAATTCCCGGATCGACAACATCTACTACGGCTGCAAGGATCCCAAGGGAGGTGCCCTTGTCTCCAACATCCGTTTCAAACGGATCAAAGGGCTCAACCATTATCCCGGGATGCGGGGCGGGATCATGAAGGAAGAATGTTCCGAACTGCTGAAGGCATTCTTCAAAAACAAGCGCTGATTTATTTCCCAGGCAAATATAAAACACGATAAATAAAGGTCCAAACGGATCTTTTTCTTATTTCCGACAATCGGAAGGCAATGAGGTATAATGGGAGTATGGCATATCAGGTACTTTACAGAACATACAGACCATCCAGATTTTCCGAGGTCGTCGGACAGGAATACATCGTCAAAACATTGGTGAATGCGATCAGAAACGACAAGATCGCCCACGCCTATCTTTTTGCCGGACCAAGGGGTACCGGCAAGACGTCGATCGCCAAGCTGTTTGCCAAAGCGATCAACTGTCCGAATTTCCACGGCGAAGCCTGCGACGGGTGCCCGAACTGCAAGGCCTACCTGGAAGGAAACCATCCGGACATCATCGAGCTCGATGCCGCCAGCAATAACGGCGTCGACGACATCCGCGAGATCATCGAACAGGTGCCCTATGCCCCACTTCTGGGAAGATATAAAGTCTATATCATCGATGAAGTCCATATGTTATCGACGCAAGCCTTCAATGCCCTGCTGAAGACGCTGGAAGAACCGCCGGCACACGTCATCTTCATCCTGGCAACGACCGATCCGCAGAAAGTCATTCCGACGGTCCTGTCCAGATGTCAGAGATACAATTTCTCCAAGATCTCGGTCTTCGAGATCAAGAAGCGCATGATGGAGATCCTGGACCGGGAGAAGATCCCTTACGAAGAAAAAGCGGCGGAAGAGCTTTCACGTATGGCGGAAGGCGGCATGCGCGATGCTTTGTCTTTGCTGGAACAGTGTCTCTCATACAATTCGAACGAACTGAGGCTGGAAGATGTCGAACACATCTTCGGTCTGACCTCGACGGCAGAAGAAGTCGATCTCTATCTGAAGATCCACGACCACAAGATCTCCGATGTCATCGCCAGGATGCGGGAGATCTATGCGGCAGGTGCCGACACCAAGCGCCTTGCCGTCGATCTTCTCGAGATCGTCAAAGACGTGCTGATCTATTCCGATCAGGGCAAGGAAAAACTGCTGACCAGGATCACGGCAGCGGAAGCCCAGACCATCATCAACGAAGTCCCGGCATCCGTGCTGTTCGGCGATATCGCGAAGCTCGAAGAGCTGATCGCCCGCGAGAGGCAGAGTCAGAATTTTTTGGTCTATCTTGAATTATGCCTGATCAAAATGTCGGAAGACGGAGAGTCTCCGAAAGAAAGTATTACCAGGGAAACAAAAGAAGTCCGCAAGCCGGAAACAGTCAAGGAAGAAACTCCTGCGGAAACAAGAACGGAGATCAGGGAAAACAAAGAAGAAGCTCCGGCACCGGATCCGGAGATGCAGATCATCGATACCGATATGGATTATCTGTTATCGCTCTTGCTGAACGCGAACCGGGATCTCAAGATCTCCGACCAGATCATCTACAACAAGCTCGATCTTTATGCTTATGAGCCGGAAAAGAGGAAGTTCTATCAGCTGCTGATCGGCACGGAGCTCTTCGCTTCCAACAAGGATGCGATCATCATCTCCGGCAGCCGTCCGCAGGCCGACAGCATCAATACCCTTTCGGCCAACAAAGACCTCTACCGTTTCGTCAACAAAGAATTCGGCATCGACAAGATGATCTTTGCGATCGATCCGGACAAGAAGCGCACACTGATCGAGATGTACAAGAGGGTACCGGCTGAGCAGCGGAAGAATCCGGCACCGGTCCTTGTGGAAAAGTATAACATCGAAGAAAAAAGAGAGCCGACAAAAGAAGAAAAACTGAAAGAACTTTTCGGCGATGTACTGAAAGTTGAGGAATAAAATGGATATCAATAAACTCATGCAGCAGGCGCAGGCCATGCAGAAGCAACTGGAAAAAGCAACGGAACAGATCAATGCGACGGAATTTGAAGGGGTCGCTTCCAACGGCCTGGTCAAGGTCACGGTCAACGGCGAAAACAAAGTCCTCTCCGTTTCTCTGGATCCGGGCATCCTGAACCCGGAAGACAAGGAGATGATCGAGGATCTGATCATGATCGCCGTCAATGATGCGATCTCTAAAGCCGACGAAATGAAAAAGGAAAGGCTCGGATCCATGGCGTCCGCGATGGGCCTGCCTCTGTAAAAATGTACCCCAAGAAATTTGAAGAACTCTGTTCGGCTTTTGAGAAACTTCCGGGCGTCGGCAGCAAGACGGCACAGCGTTATGCCTTCACGATGCTCGACAAAGACAGCGAACAGATCGATATGATGGTCGATGCCTTGAAAGGGATACGGCAGATCAGAAGATGCAAGGTCTGCGGTTTTTTGAGTGACGAAGACTACTGCCCTTTCTGCAAAGACACGAGCCGTGACGCATCGACGATCATGGTCGTCGCTTATCCGCAGGATGTGGCAGCCATCGAAAAGACCGGTTCCTACAAAGGCCTCTATCATGTTCTGGGCGGACTGATCTCTTCTTCCAAAGGGATCTATCCGGAAGACATCAACATCGAAAAACTGCTCGAGAGGATCGAACCTTCGCTCAGAGAAGTCATCGTTGCCGTTTCGCCGACGATGGAAGGCGAGATGACGGCGCTGTATCTCGATAAGATATTGAAAGACAAAGGCGTTCTGGTGACAAGGCTTGCCCACGGCCTGCCGATGGGTGCCTCCTTGGATTATGCGGACGAGCTGACGCTGATCAAGGCGATGGATAACAGAAGGAAGATCCAAGATGAATAAGATCCTGACGGTCTATGATGATGTCGATCCTTTGAACAACGTCATCAGTGCCCTCACTCTGGGCATCGATGAGATCTTTTACGTTTATCACCATGACGTACCGAAACGCAATTTCGAAAACATCAAGACCGTCATCAACAGATACTGCGATGCCAAGACCCACTTCATCCGGCTGACCGACGACGAAAAACAGATGCGCGAGATCATCGAAAACAACAAAGATCTGATCATCGATGTCGGCGGGGCGAAGTACCTTTCGCTGTTTCTGTTTGAGATGACTTCCGTCCTGGACAACAAACTCATCTATTATGACGATGACGAAAACTGCATCAAAGATTACCGCAGCCACTCGGTCATCACCGACAAAGTCTTCAAGCTGCAGATCGAAGATGTGCTGACTTTGCGCGGCGGCGAGATCCAAAGCACGATGCACAAACCGGTGACCGACAAGGAGACCAGGGAAACGCTGCTGAGGGTCGTTGAAAAAAACATCGACACCTACCCTGCTTTCACCCGTTTCATCACCAAGGTCAATACGATCATCAATTCCAGCAAGTACCTCGGATTCAATACTTACAAATTAACGGAAAGCGACCGCAACGCGATCGCTTCGGACAACACTTACAAAAACATCGAAGACCTCTTCACGATCGACGACAAAGACCGCTTACGGTTCAAGAACCGCAAGCTGCGGGAGATGGTCGCAGTCTCCGGTGCCTTCCTGGAAAACTATCTTTATATCAAACTCACGGAATCCGGTCTGTTTGACGATGTGAAGATGTCGACGGTCATCGACTTCGCGGAAGACAATTTCAGGTACCCGGTACGCTGTGAGATCGACTGTCTCATCATCAAAGACAACCGCCTGCTGTTCGTGTCCTGCAAGTCTTCAAAAGTCGACACGGAAGCACTCAACGAGATCTACGTCCACAACCACCGTTTCGGAAACGTTTTATCGGTACCGGTCCTTTGCGTCTTCGAAGAGCTTGACCGCAAGTACCCGAGCACTTATGCGAAAGGCGAAGAGCTCGGCATCTTCCTGGTCGACCGGTCTTCGTTCGTCGAGAACGATGTCAGCGAAGTCTTCGCATCGATCTTAGACGGAACTTACATTTATGACGAAGTCTACTGAGTTATAATAAAGTTGTATCATGTCCGCGATAGCTTACGTCACCGATTCCAAAATGCTTGAGCTTCATCGCCTGAACAATCATAAGACGATGAACTTCTGGCGCTTATCCGCCAACATCGGCTTTTCCGATTTCGGAGAAGGCGATCTGGTTTTCTTTCTGTCCAAAGACAAGGAACACCGCAAGAACAGAGAAAAAGGCATCGTCGGTTTCGGACGCGTCAAAAGCATCACTGCCGCATCGATCCGTTCGATGTGGGACAAGTACGGCATCTATAACGGCTACGTCAGTCTGGATGAATTCAAGGAAGCCATACGGAAGGTCTCCAAAGACAAGAAACTTCCGGCAAAGATCTCCGCTTTCTATCTGGAAGATGTGACCTTCTTCCAGCCGGTCTATTTGAGCGAATGCGGGATGAAGATCTCCAGCAATGTGGAATCCTACATCTACCTCAAACCGGGATCCGTCGTCTTCTCTCTGCTGGATCTGGCAGAGGATTCCAGAGACCTCTGGAGCGGACTGTCCGGCAACAGCGAAGCGATCAAACGGGAAAAACTCCTCTATGCGCTGCTGGAAAGCCACGACCGGATCAAAGATCTGCCGAGGAGCGAGAAGGAAAACAAGAAAGCAAAAAGGACTCTGAAAGCCCTGAAAGAAGAAGGATATTTCTTCTTGAGAAATTCGCAGAGCGAAGTCTGCAGACTGGGAAAGGAGAGCGCCGATGTCCTGTTTTACCGGGGCGATCCGAACGACGACCGCGCCTTGATCGGGCAGGCGCAGCTCTATAAATATCACCTGGGAAAATATCTGGGGAACGATGCCCCTGTCCGTTTCCTGGTGAACGACCGCGATGAAACGCTCGAATATCTGATGAACGCCTTGTTGTAGGCGTTTTTCTTATTCATCTTTCTTGCGCGGCGGCGGTCACGGTGCGTAAAATGGTCTTACAATGAAAGCCGTCGTCCGTTTTCCGAGAAAAGACATCCTGAACGGAAAGATCTCTCAGCAGATGCTGCTGTTTCTCTTTCCGGTCTTTTTAGGTTACCTGGTCCAGCAGCTCTACGGCATCGTCGACAGCATCGTTCTCGGCCGGCTCATCTCCAAACAGGCACTGGCGGCCGTCGGCGGTTCGGCGAATTCGCTGATCAACATCATACTTAACTTCATCGGCGGCATCACCTCCGCGATCACCGTTCTGGTCGCCCAGAATTATGGCCGGGGAAATATGGAAAAAGTCAATCAGTCCGCAAAGACCGGCGTTTTTCTGTCGATCGTTCTGGGCCTCGGGATTTCCATAGCATTGATCCTGATCGCTCCTTTCTGGCTCGATCTGATGAAGGAACCGGCGGACACGAGACCTCTGTCGCTGACCTATCTTTACTTCTATCTGGCGTCTCTGTCGTTTTATTTCGTCTATCAGACCGGCGTCTGCATCCTGAGGGCTTTGGGCGATTCGAGAAGACCGCTCTTATTCATCGGTTTGACGGCAGTCGTCAAGATCTCGCTGGACCTGCTGTTTGCCGGCGTCTTCAGACTCGGTGTCTTCGGCACCTCCCTGGCGACGTTCTTATCGCACGCGATCTGCGCGTTCATTATATTGTTCATTTTTGATAAGACGAGCGACGTCTACCAGAGAGATTTCAAAGATCTTTCCTACAACAAAGAAGATGTGAAAAAGATCTTTGCGATCGGTCTCCCCTTTGCGGTCCAGTCCATGATGTTTGCGATACCCAACGCGATGATCCAGTTCAAGATCAATTCCTTTGAAACGGATGCGGTCGCCGCCTACAGTGCCTATAACAGCGTCGACGCTCTGTTCTGGTGTTTCTCCAACGCTTTGACGACAGCGACGATCACCATGGCATCCCAGAATTTCGGAAGAGGCAACCTGAAACGGGTCAGAAGGACGGTGCTGGTCTCGGTCTTTATCGATACGGTCGGTGCGGTCTGTTTCGGTGCCCTGTTCTACTTCTTCGGAAAGCACATCCTCACGCTGTTCCTGAAAGATCCGGAACCTTTGTCCATCGCGACGAGGATGTTGAAAGTCATCGCCTTCTCTTATATCACCTATGCGCCGATCGATCCGCTGTCTGCCGTCTTCAAATCCTGCGGCCTGACCAGAGCGCCGCTGATCATCGCGGTCTTCACGATCTGTCTGACCAGGATCTCCTACATCCTCTTCTATCCGATCGCCGATCCGGTGCAGGCCATCTTCGCTTTCCCGCTTTCCTGGATCATCACTTCGGCCGTCTATGCCGTCTATTATTTTTCAAGAAAAGACATTTTCCGCAAAAACGAAAACAACGCATGAAAAAACCGTTCTCTGCAAAAAAGAACAGGAAGAACGGTTTTTTGTTTTCTTAAACTTTAGTTGTCTGTCGCGACACCGGAGATGCCGTCTCTGTTTGCGCAGGTCTTGCACAGACGGACACGGTTGGCGGCGATCGCTTCTTCGACCGTACCGTAAGTCAATGTCTCGCTCTGGTTCAGGTGTGAGCAGTCGTCATGTGTGTGATAGACTTTGCCGAAGGTCGTCCAGTAGACCGTCTCGCTTCCCAGGACATCCATTGCGGCTTCCTTCTGTTCGACGGAGACCGGGTTGAAGTCATAGGATGCGACACCGCCGATCAGCAGGCAGATGACGGCAGCGACCGTTGCGATGGTCTTGGTCTTTTTGTCCGCTTCCTTGTTGGTCAGCACCAGGATGATGAACGGGAAGAAACAGATGGCCATGGCGATGAGGCCCATGTTGTTCCATAACCAGAATTTGACCTGGTTGGCTTCGGACACCGGATCGATGTGATTGGCCTTCTTCCAGAACTGAGCACCGACGATGACGGCGATCAGATCCAGTACCAGGAAGGCGATCAGCTGCGGGATCTGCGGCATGAACTTGAGATCGACTTTGCCTAAGAAGACCATGAGTGCCAGGACTTCGAAGACAAGCGCCAGTACCCACAAACAGACGGCACCGATACGGAGCGGCGTCGGATTGCCGACCGGTTTCGCTTCCTTGACGGCACGGATGACATCCTCATTAGGGACCTGTTTGGTCTGTCTGGCTTTCTTGCTGTCTTCACTGGCAGCAACGTATTTCTTTTCTTTCTTTTCTGCCATAAACAATCCTCCTTAAATACATATACCCATTATATGACATTTATGAAAAAAGGTACCAGTCTCATATCTTTGCGGAAAAACGAAGTTTTTGTGAAACAGGTATACAGAGGGTCATAATATAAAAGAAAAAGGTAATGATGATATGAAAAAAGATCTGATGGTATTTCTGCTTATGAGTGTATTGCTGCTGAGCTCCTGCTCCTCCTCTTCTAACACAGAGGCGAGCGACATGAAACTGCAGCGCTACGAAGGACAGGTCGAAGTCAACGACAAAAACAAGAACGTGGACGTCTTAAGCGGCATGAACCTTTTTGACGGCTACGGCGTCAAGACACTGAAAGAAAGCTACGGCTGGATCGACCTCGATCAGGTGAAGCTGCTCAAGCTCGATCAGTCTTCAGGGATCGCGATCAACAAGAACGGCAGAAAACTGAAGATCGACCTGCAAAGCGGCAGTCTGTTCTTCTGCGTGGAAGAAGCGTTGAAAGAAGACGAAGAACTCAGCTTTGAGACCGAAAACATGTCGCTGTCCATCCGGGGAACGACCGGGATCATAAAGACCGGACCGATCCGGAGCGAAGTTCTGCTGATCGAAGGCGAGGCAAAGATCACTGTTGTAAACGGACAGGAGATCTTACTGTTATCCGGAGAAAAAGCGGTCATCATGAAAGATCAGGAAGGAAAAGTCTCAGTCGCCGTGGAGAAGATCGCTTTGGGCGGTGACGTGCCGGATTACGCGCTTGAAGAAATGAGAGACAACGACGCAGTGAAGGCGAAAATCAAGGAACAGGGTGCTTTTGCCGATTATATGAACGAAGAAGAAAAGGAGGCACTGGTCAGCCGCTTCCACGGGACCTGGAGAGGACGAAATTATACCGGATACGGAGACCGGGAAAACGACTATACCTGGATCATCTCGCAAGGCGGCGGAAGCATACCGAATTTCTGGGTCCGTCTGAGTGATGAAAGCCGGGAAGCGAACCACGCAATGTATGTAGGCCAGGACGAAGACATCCCGATCATCCCGGAAGAACCTGCTCCGCCACTCATCGCCATAAAGGTGCTGGATGAGAATACGATCGAAAACGGTGCCGCCGGACGCATCATGACTTTGTCCGACAACGACAGCACGCTCACGATCAGCGGTGAGGGCGTGTCCGTTACCTGGACACGGATAAATTAAAACGGTCCTTCCGGATCGTCAGATAAGGGGCTAATTTCTTAACTATAACTATACTTCAAAACTTTCTTTTTTTCCAAAAAATTCATTGAATTGTGCAGATTTATCTGTTATTCTGTTTCAAATAGGTTTTTTTCGGAGAAGAAGACCGAAGAAGGTACGGATCCTCCGAATAAGGGGGATCTTTTCTTTAAGACCTATACGAAAGAGGGGGTAATACCATGTCAGTCAAGAACCAGAAGATCGGCTACTTACCGGATGAAGTACCGTCATTAGGAAAACTGCTTCTTTATGCACTGCAGCAGGTCATCGTCATGTTTCCTGCCACCATCACTGTCGCTCTCATCACAGGGTTTCAAGTCTCTACGACGATTTTCGCTTCCGGACTTGCGACTCTGTGTTTTATTTTGATCACGAAGCGCCGTATCCCGTTATATTACGGTTCTTCCTTCGCTTACCTGTCTGCCGTTTCCGCTATGGCGATGGCCGAAGGCACTGCCGATCAGCTCGCCTCCTGGCAGGCGACCGGCATCTTACCGCCGGACCTGATCTCCAAGGCACAGTTCGGTATCATCATGTCCGGTTTCGTTTCGATCGCAGCCGGCCTGATCGTCCGTAAGTTCGGTGCGGAAAAAGTCGAGAAGTTCCTGCCGGCATCCATCACCGGTTCGGTCTCCATGGTCATCGGTCTGACACTGGCCGGTTCGGCGATGTCGGATTTCCTGGGCATCGGTTCTTCGATCAACGGACTCGATGTCACGCAAGGCAGCGCCGTCGCGACCGTCTGGTTGTGTGTCGGTCTGATCACTTTCTTATCGACCTGTATCTATTCCCGTTATCTCAAAGGCCTCCTGTCACAGCTGCCGCTATTGCTTGGCGTATTGACGGGCTGCGTATGTGCGGCACTCATTTATTTTGCCGGCGGCATCAATCTGTTCCGGGCGGTACCGGCAGAAGCACTTGCGGCTTCGTCCTTCAAGCTCGGTGACGGATCCTTCTTTGCCCTTCCGGCATTCACCTTCCCGAAGTTCTCCATGCAGGCTTTGATCGGCATCATGCCGATCGCCATTGCAACGATCCCGGAATCGACGGCACACATCTACCAGCTGGACATCTACATCAACGATGTTGCCAGAGAAAAAGGCAAAGGCAGATATGACATCATCTCCTTGCTGGGTGACAACCTGATCGGCGACGGTCTGTGCGATATGGTCTCCGGTTTCGTCGGCGGCCCGGCAGGTACCAACTACGGTGAGAACATCTCGACGATGGCGATCACCCGCGTCTTCTCTGTGCCGGTGCTGGCTGTCGCTTCGATCATCGCGATGGTTGTCTCCTGCTTCACGCCGCTGATCAGAGTGATCTACGGCATCCCGCTGGCAGTCATCGGCGGCATCGAAGTCTATTGCTTCGGCGCGATCGCCGCACAAGGTATCGCGATCCTGATCGATAAAGGCGTTTCCATGTTCGACTCCAAGAACATCGCCGTCATCGCCTTAGTCTGCATCATCGGTCTGGGCGGACAGTATGCCTTCGGCGGAACGATCCCGTTCTTCTCCATGAACGTTCCTTGTGTCGCAGGCGCTGCGATCGCGGGCATCTTGCTGAATCTGATCCTGACGCTTGGTGATAAAGCCGGCGCACAATAAGTTATAATTTATAAAAAGATAAAATGATACTTCAGTTCGCGCTGAAGCATCATTCGTTTTAGAAGGAGGAAAGATGGCAAAGCTTTTAAGTGAAGTATCTCATACCTTTAATGAGTATCTTCTGATCCCCGGACACACGACCAAGAAGTGTATCCCGGACAACGTCTCACTGTGCACCCCTTTGGTGAAATTCAAAAAAGGAGAAAAGTCCTCTCTGACCATGAACATCCCGATGGTCTCGGCGATCATGCAGTCGGTCTCGGGCAACGACCTGGCTGTCGCGCTGGCGGCGGAAGGCGGCGTCTCCTTCATCTTCGGTGCACAGCCGATCGAATCGCAGGCCGAGATGGTCCGCAAGGCAAAATCCTACAAAGCCGGTTTCGTACCGAGCGATTCCAACATCAAACCGGATGCCACACTGGCCGATGTCCTGGCATTAAAAGAAAAGACATCTCACTCCACGGTCGCCGTCACGGATGACGGTACCGGATCAGGCAAACTGCTCGGCATCGTGACCTCGAGAGACTATCGCATCTCACGCACGGAGATGGATACCAAAGTCGAAGAGTTCATGACGCCGTTAAAGAAGATGGTCACGGCATATGACGGCATCTCGCTGTCGGAAGCCAACGACATCATCTGGGAGCACAAGCTCAATACCCTGCCGATCATCGACAAGAAAGGCAAGCTCAAAGCGCTGGTCTTCCGTAAGGACTATGAGTTCCACAAGGACCACCCGAACGAGCTGCTCGATGAAAACAAGCGCTACATCGTCGGTGCCGGCATCAACTCCCGTGATTACAAGGAAAGAGTCCCTGCCCTGGTGGAAGCAGGTGCCGATGTCTTATGTATCGACTCCTCCGAGGGCTTCTCGGACTGGCAGGCGGAAACGCTGGACTGGATCCATAAGAAATACGGCGGCAAAGTCAAGTGCGGTGCCGGCAACGTCGTCGACGCAGACGGTTTCAAATTCCTGGCGGAAGCCGGAGCAGACTTCGTCAAAGTCGGTATCGGCGGCGGAAGCATCTGCATCACCAGAGAGACCAAAGGCATCGGCCGCGGTCAGGCATCGGCAGTCATGGAAGTCGCCAAGGCAAGAGATGCCTACTTCAAAAAGACCGGCGTGTACGTACCGGTGTGTTCCGACGGCGGCATCGTCTTCGATCATCACATCACGCTGGCGTTGGCTATGGGTGCCGACTTCGTCATGCTGGGAAGATATTTTGCCAGATTCGACGAGTCCCCGACCAACAAGGTCATGATCAACGGTACCTACTATAAGGAATACTGGGGCGAAGGTTCCGCCAGAGCGAGAAACTGGCAGCGTTACGACCTGGGCGGCAAGAGCGGCCTGTCCTTCGAAGAAGGCGTCGACTCCTATGTGCCGTACGCCGGAAGCCTGAAAGACAACGTCCGTCTGACGACCTACAAGATCAAATCGACGATGTGCAACTGCGGTGCGATCAGCATCCCGGAATTCCAGAAAAAAGCGAAACTCACACAGATCTCATCGACTTCGATCGTCGAAGGCGGTGCTCATGATGTCTTGTTGAAGAACAACAACGGAGGAAGAGGAAATGGATAAAAGACCTGAAAGTTTGAAAAGGATCACGACAAAGAAAGCAGCGGAAAAATTCATCGATCAGCAGGTAAAACAGATACAGGAACAGGTCGGTGACAAGAAAGTCTTACTGGCGTTGTCGGGCGGTGTCGACTCCAGTGTCGTCGCAGCCTTGCTGATCAAGGCGATCGGCAAGCAGCTGGTCTGCGTCCACGTCAATCACGGACTGTTGAGAAAAGGCGAATCGGAACAGGTCATCGAAGTCTTTAAAGAAAACCTCGGTGCCAACCTGAAATATGTCGATGCTTCCAATAAATTCTTAAAGGAACTCAAAGGCGTTGCCGATCCGGAGACCAAGAGAAAGATCATCGGCAAGGTCTTCATCGATGTCTTCGCGAAAGAAGCCAAGAAGCTCAAAGGCGTCGAATTCCTGGCACAGGGGACCATCTATCCGGACATCCTGGAATCCAAAGGCGTAAAAGCACATCACAATGTCGGCGGATTACCGAAAGAGTTGAATTTCGAACTGGTCGAGCCGGTCAAATATTTATATAAGGACGAGGTCCGTGTCGTCGGCGAAGCCTTAGGCCTTCCGAAAAACATGGTCTACCGTCAGCCGTTCCCGGGACCGGGCTTAGGCGTCCGTTGTGTCGGTGCGATCACCAAAGACAGGCTCAATGCCTTGAGAGAAGCTGACGCGATCGTCAGAGAAGAGATCGACAAACTCAAAGACCGTCCATGGCAGTACTTCTGTGTCATCCCCGACCTCAAGTCGACCGGCATCAAAGACGGCAAGCGTTACATGGGCTGGGCAGCGATCATCCGCGCGGTCAACACCAAGGATGCCGTCACCGCCAAGTCCTACGAGATCCCGTACAAGACGCTCTATAAGATCAGAGACAGGATCGTCAAGGAAGTTCCGGGCATCAACAGAGTGCTCTGGGATTACTCGGACAAACCGGTCTCGACGATCGAGTGGGAATAGACGAAAACAATCAAAAAAGCCTTTAAATAAAGGCTTTTTTAGTTTTCGTGCTCCCAATATGCTCCCCTTGTGACAACTAATTGCTTAGTTTTCATCAATTTTTTGAAGCGTGCAGTTGTCAAA
>JAFOLW010000061.1 GCA_017419165.1 Erysipelotrichaceae bacterium | reverse complement strand
TTGACCATCTTAGCTTTGAATTTCGTCGGTGACGGCATCGGCGAAGCCTTCCAGGCAAGGACGAGATAGGAGGATCGCTATGGCATTATTAGAAGTCAATAATTTAGTCACGAAATTCAAAACGGATGCCGGTGATGTACAAGCCGTCCGCGGTGTCTCCTTCAAACTGGAGCCCAAGGAAGCCTTAGGCATCGTCGGTGAATCCGGTTCCGGCAAGTCGCAGATGATGTATTCGATCATCGGTCTGCTGGCGGACAACGGCGTCGTCGAAAGCGGCGATGTCATGTTCGACGGAGAAGATATCTCCATCAAAAACTTTAAAAACAAGAGAGAATACAACGATTTCATGCGGAAGATCCGCGGCAATTCGATGGCCATGATCTTCCAGGATCCGATGACATTCCTGAATCCGGTCTTGAAAGTCGAGACCCAGCTCATCGAACCGATGCTCAACCACGGAAACATGAGCAAGGAAGAGGCCAAGAAAAGGGCGATCGAACTGATGAAACTGGTCGGTATCCCTTCACCGGAAAAACGTATCAAACAGTATCCCTTTGAATTCTCTGGCGGCATGCGTCAGAGGATCATCATCGCGATCGCTCTGGCCAACAATCCGAAGCTGATCATCGCCGATGAGCCTACGACGGCCCTCGACGTCACGATCCAGGCACAGGTCCTGGAACTGATCGAAGACCTCAAAGACAAGTCGGATTCCGCGATCATCATGATTACTCACGACCTGGGCGTCGTTGCCAAACTGTGTGACCGCATCGCGATCATGTACGGTGGCAAGATCGTCGAGATCGGGACCGACAGGGACATCTTCCATGATCCGAAACATCCGTATACGGAAGGCCTGTTGCAGTGCATCTCCAATCCGGAGAATGACGATGAACAGGATCTGACACCGATCGCCGGTTCGCCGCCCGATCTGCTCAATCCTCCGAAAGGCTGTCCGTTCGTCGACCGCTGCACCAAGGCGATGAAAGTCTGCAAAGACTATGAACCGCCGGTATCGACGATCAAAGAAGGCCATCAGTGCGCCTGCTGGCTCTTAGATGAAAGGGCGGTGAAGAAATGAGCGAAAACAAGGTGATCCTTTCCGTAAGGAATCTGAAAACATATTTCGATGTGACCAAAGGCATCTTCTCTCCCAGACAGATCGTCAAGGCGGTCGATGATGTCTCCTTCGACATCATGGAGAACGAGACCTTCGGTCTGGTCGGTGAATCGGGCTGCGGCAAGACGACCTTAGGCCGTACCATCGTCAAGCTCTATGAACCGGAGAGCGGCTCCATCATCTTCGAGGGCAAGGATATTGCCAAGATGAAAGGCAAGGAGCTCACGGCATTCCGGAAAGACATGCAGATGATCTTCCAGGATCCGTATGCATCATTGAATCCGCGTATGACCGTCGGTGAGATCATCAAAGAACCGATGATCATCCACAATATCTACGATAACGATAAGGACAGGGAAGACAGAGTCGTCGAACTGCTGAAGATCGTCGGTCTCAAGCCTGACCACATCCGCCGTTATCCGGCAGAATTCTCCGGCGGCCAGAGACAGCGTGTCGGTATCGCCCGTGCGCTGGCGGTCAATCCGAAATTCATCGTCTGTGACGAACCGATCTCCGCACTGGATGTCTCCATTCAGGCGCAGGTCGTCAATCTTCTCAAGGATATCCAGAAAGAAATGGGCTTATCCTATCTGTTCGTCGCACACGACTTATCGATGGTCAAACACATCTCCGACCGAATCGGCGTCATGTATCTTGGCCAGATGGTCGAATTGGGACCGGCAAACGATGTCTACCACAGACCCTTGCATCCTTATACGACCGCACTCTTGTCGGCGATCCCGATCCCGGATCCGGATGTCGCCAAGAAAAAACAAAGGATCGTTCTGGAAGGAGAAGTTCCAAGCCCGATCAACCCTCCGAAGGGGTGCCCGTTCTGTACCCGCTGTCCGAAGGCGACAGAACGTTGTCATAAAGAAAGACCTGTTCCTATCGAGGTCGGCACTCGTAAAGTGGCTTGCCACTTGTACGAAAAGTAAAGAAAGGAAAAAAGAGAAATGAAAAAATTATTCGTCTGTCTGCTTTCTCTGCTGATGGTCGTCTCTCTGGCTGCCTGCTCGTCCAACAATAACGGCGGCGGTTCCGAAGGCGGCGGTGAAGAATCAGAGATCAAAACCTTCACCTATTCTGTCGGCGGTGAGCCAACGTATATGGACCCGGCAAAATGCGGTGACTCTGTCACAGCTGAGATCCACAACGAGATCTGGTATCCGCTGTTCTATCTGGTCGAAGACGGTTCCACAGCCAACGGTGACTGTATCGCCTACGAAGTTTCCGATGACGGTTTAGTCTACACGTTCCATCTCGATCCGAATGCGAAATGGTCGGATGGTGTCGCTATAACAGCTGACCAGTATGTCTACGGTATCAAGCGCTGCATCGGTTACGGACACGCCGAAGTCGGATACCTGACCATGATCACCAACTACATCCTCAATGCGGAAGCTCATCTCGATCAGGCAGTTGCCGATATGGATGATGTCGGTGTCAAAGCGATCGATGATTTCACATTAGAGATCACTCTGAATGCACCGTGCCCATTCTTCGTATCCTTGTTACCGACGCAGGTCTTCGCGGCATTACGTCCTGAGATCGCTCCGGAAAAGGATTCCGAATGGTCCTCCACTCCGGGTTATCCGACGACAGGTGCTTTCGTCCCGGTCAAGATCGACTCCGCGGATGAATACATCTTAGACAAGAACCCGAACTTCGCAAGAGCCGATGAAGTCTACTATGACAGACTCGTTGCCAAGATCATGCCTTCCATGGAAGCTTCTCAGATGGCCTTCAAGACCGGCGAGATCGACTATGATACAAGCGCCGACTCTTCCGTCGTCAACGATCCGAGCCTTGCCGATTCCATCGTCATCAACGGTAACGTCAACTACTACATGAACATCAACTGCATCGACGGTCTGGAAGCTTTACAGGATGTCAGAGTCAGAAGAGCGATCCAGTTAGGTATCGACAGATCCGCATTCGTCACAGCTCTTGATGCCGGTGATGTCTACTACGAGCTTTACGGTTTCGTTCCGGTAGGTATCCCTGATTTCAACGGTGACTTCCGTACCAACGCCGATGCCGACCACAAGCTGGTCTACACCGACAAGGAAGAAGCCAAGAGGCTCATGGAAGAGGCCGGATTCTCCGAGACCAACAGACTTGCTCTGGAATACTACTACAACCAGAACTCCATGCATGATACTGTTTCCGCAGTCATCAAAGAACAGCTGAAGGATATCTACATCGATGTCACGCTGAAGACTGCCGAACTTCGTACTTTCTTCGATGATCGTTCCTATGGCCGTTATGACCTGGCAAGAAACGCATTCTCTGCCGACTACATGGATCCGTGGAACTACCTCGAACTGATGGCGATCTACAACGACTCCGAAGAATACGGTACTCACTTCGGTGATGAGACCTATGATGCAATGCTGTTCGAATCCATGAAGCTCGAAGGCGAAGCTCGTTTCGCTAAGCTGCACGAAGCTGAAAACTATGCGATCGAGACTGCATGCTTCAACGTTCCTCTGTTCGGTTACGGTACCGTTTCCTTGCAGAAACCAGGCACGACCGGTGTCATCAACAACCCGCAGGCCAACCACATCTTCTGGTTCGTCAAGTGCCCTGAATAATCCATATTCAGTCTGAAAAGATAAGAGAGAGCTCGTCAAGAGTTCTCTCTTACTGCATTATTGATATAAGTTCTGTTTACGTGAAAAAAGAGAAGTTCTATCAATAACAGGAGGAAAAAAATGAGACCCATCGAATTAGACCAATTCACCAGATTTCAGTTTTTATCATCTTTAGGACTTTCCAAAGACAAAAAGAAGATCTTCTTTGTCGTCAGCAAAGCCGACATGGAAAACAACGGCTATCTTTCCAAGCTCGTCAGCATCGATCTGAAGGATGAAAAGATCAAAGATGTCACGGACTTTGAGAAGTCCGTGCCGTACATGTCGCTGGACGACGGGATCTTTTTCGTAAAGAACGATCCGGAAAACAAAGACGGCTCTTCCACGTTCTTCAAGGTCGAAGAAGACGGAAATAAGGAAGCCTTCAGACTACCCGTTGCCGTATCGGTTATGAAAGATCTCGACAAAGACCATTACGTTGCTCTGTCGACGACCAACCGGGCCTGCCCGGATTATTACGCTTTGTCCAAAGAAGACAGGGAAGCTTACGACAAAAAAGTGAAGGATGAAGAAGACTACATCGTCTTTGATGAATATCCTTTCGTGTTCAACGGTGCCGGTGTCGTCAACGGCAACCGTAATTCCCTGTTCCTGATCGACAAACATGATCATTCGTCCAAAAAGATCACTCCGGCGACCTTCGATGTGTCGAGTTTCGATGTGATCGAGGGAAAGATCGTCTTTTCCGCCAATGATTTCACGACATACAAGACCAAATGGGACAAGGTCTACGAGTTCGATAAGGAAAACGGGATCAGAATGATCTACAAGGACAAGATGGCCATCCACAAGGTCTTCGAAGAAAAGGGGAAGATCTTCGTCTTCGGCACTTTTGCCAAAGACTACGGTGAGATGGAAGCCGGAAAGTTCTATGAGCTCAAAGACGGGAAGATGGAACTGAGAGTCGAGAACGAGTTCTCCATGTACAATTCGGTCGGTTCCGATTCCCGGTACGGCAGAAACAAGAACAGTTTCAAAGACGGGGATGACAATTATTTCCTGACTTGTGATCGTGACAAAACGGTGATCCTGAAACTGGAAGAGGCTTCTTTATCGAAAGCCGTCGATATCAAAGCTTTCTCCGTCGATGATTTCGTGAAAGTTGGCGACAGTTTCTATTGCATCGCCATGAAGGATCAGAAGCTGCAGGAAGTCTATGCGGTCAAAAACGGAAGGGTCAAAGCTTTGACTTCTTACAATAAAGAGGTCTTTAAAGATCAATATGTCGCCAAACCGGAAAAACTGACGGTGAAAAAGGCGGTCGACATCGACGGCTGGGTGCTCCGGCCGATCGATTATGATGAAAACAAGTCCTATCCGGCGATCCTGGATATCCATGGCGGACCGAAGACCGCTTATGGCGAAGTCTATTATCATGAGATGCAATATTGGGCATCCAAAGGCTATTTTGTGATGTTCTGCAACCCGCGCGGTTCCGACGGCAGGGGCAACCAGTTTGCCGACCTGCGTCATCAATTCGGCGGGATCGACTACCAGGACATCATGGCCTTCGTCGATCTGGTCCTTGACACCTATCCGCAGATCGATAAGGAGCGGCTGGGCGTGACCGGTGGCAGCTACGGCGGCTATATGACCAACTGGATCATCGGCCAGACCGACCGTTTCAAATGTGCAGCAACCCAGCGTTCGATCTCCAACTGGATCTCGGAAGTCGGTGTGAGCGATTACGGCATCGATTTCCCGATCGAACAGGAATTCGGCGATGTCCGGAACTGCGCCGGCGAACTTTGGGGCATGTCTCCGCTGAAGTTCGTCAACAACGCAAAGACGCCGACGCTGTTCATTCATTCGACGGAAGACTACCGCTGTCCGGTACCGGAAGCTCTGCAGCTGTATACGGCATTGACCTGTAACGGTGTGGAGACCCGCATGTGCCTGTTCAAAGGAGAGAACCATGAACTGTCAAGAAGCGGCAAGCCGACCCACAGGATCCGCCGTCTCAAAGAGATCAGCGACTGGATGGACAGACACCTGATGTGACAAGGAAAGGAATCAAGAACATGATCAAATTCGATCTGAGCAGACCGCAGAACTACTGGTTCAACGAGATCGCCAAGATCCCGCATCCTTCAAGGCACGAGAAGAAGATCTCCGACTTCATCGTTGAATTCGCCAAACAAAGAGGTCTCAAATATAAACAGGATGACGTATGGAACGTCATTGTTGAAAAACCGGCATCCGCCGGTTACGAAGACGCACCGGCGCTCATACTGCAGGCCCACATCGACATGGTCCCGGCAAAAACTGCCGGCTGTGACCACGATTTCGAAAACGATCCTCTGGATCTTTATGTCGATGAAGAAGGCTGGCTGCATGCAAGAGGGACGACTCTGGGCGGCGATGACGGGCATGGCGTGGCTTATATGCTGTCGATCCTGGATGACAATGAGGCGAAACACCCAAAACTGCAGTGTTTCTTCACCGTCATGGAAGAGATCGGTCTATTGGGAGCGATGCAGATCAGGCCTGAAGACGTCCATGCCGACCGCATGATCAATCTCGACGGCGGCGGTGAGACTACGACGGGGATCTCGGCAGCCGGCGGCTGCAATGTCTTCATCCATAAGAAGATCGTCTGGAAACAAAGCGAAAAGCCGACGTACCGGATGTCGGTCGGCGGTCTGAGCGGCGGCCATTCCGGCGGACAGATCCATCTGGAAAAGGGCAATGCCATCGTGATCGCTTCCCGCGTCATCGAAGAAGCCTGCATGAAGGGGATGGACTTTGAGCTCGTCAGCTTGAACGGCGGCGAAAAAGACAACGCGATCCCAAGGTCTGCGGTGATCGAGTTCAATTCATCGACACCGTTTGAAGATATCGATGCATTTTTCGGGCAGAGTGAGAAGGATCTGAAAACAGAACTGGAATTCTCCGATCCGGATGTCTGCATCGATGTAAAGAAGACCGAAGACGCGGGCCGTTATATCGAAGACGGAAAAGACATCATCGATTATGCCTATCTGCAGCCCAACGGTTTCCAGCACCGGTCGATGGCGATCGAAGGACTGACACTGACGTCATTGAACCTCGGTGTCGCTTTCACGAGCGAAGAGGAAGCGGTCCTGGATACACTGATCCGTTCGGCGATGGACCATGCTTCAGACGATCTGAGAGACCGCATGAAACTGCTGGCGGAAAAGTGCGGCGTGATCTTCGAATCGCCGATGCGCTATTCCGGCTGGAACTATGAACCGCACTCCGAGATGCGTGAAAAACTCAGAGCCGTCGTCAAAGAATTCGGCGGAGAGTTACAAGAACATGCCGGACACGGCGGCAACGAGTGCGGGGTATTCAAAGCACTCAATCCGAAACTGGACATCATCACCTTCGGTCCGATCGGCAAAGATGCCCATACACCGGAAGAAAAACTGGATCTGGAAAGCTTCGAGCGTTCCTATCAGATGTTGAAAAAACTTATCAGTATGTGTGACTAAGGGAGGAAATATATGGCAAAGGGTATCGTAGTTATTTTGAGCGGCGCCTCTTCGGTTGGCAAGGGTTCGATCCGTGAGAAGCTTCTGGCGGATAAAGACATGAACCTGTTCTTTTCGATCTCCGAAACGACACGTCCGATGAAGGAAGGCGAAGTGGACGGGAAAGACTACTACTTCGTCTCTCATAAGCAGTTCGCGGATTCCGTGAAAAACAAGGAACTTCTGGAATATACCGAGTTCAACGGTTATTATTACGGGACACCGAAGGCGCAGATCGACTTTTTGGTCAACAAGGGCAAGAACGTTCTGATCGAAGTCGAAGCACAGGGCGTCGGTCCGATCAAACTCAACATTCCGGAATCCATCGCGTTCTTCGTCATGCCGACGAGCTTTGAGGAACTGGAACGGCAGATCCATGAGATCTACAAAGATGACGAGGCATCCGTACAGAGACGTCTGAACAAGGCGAAGATGGAGATGGAGATCGCACCGCTTTTCAACAACATCGTCTACAACGACGATGTTGATAAGGCATGTGCGCAGATCAAGGAGATCGTCATGAAAGAAATGGAGAAGAGAAACGATGAATAAATGGCAGCTTGAAAAACTTGCCCGTGTCCTGATCCGGACCGGCGTCAACCTGCAGGAAGGGGAAACGGTGCTCTTGCAGACGGATACGGCAGCGATCGATCTGGCCAGAGAGATCACCAGGGAAGCGTTTGAAGCCGGAGCTGCCGATGTGGAGGCTTTCATCGACGATGCGGAGATCAACCATCTCAAGGCTTTGAACTGCACGCCGGAAAAACTGAAAGAACTGCCGGAATGGAAGAAAGAAAGCTTCGATTCCATCCTGCGTACCGGCAAAGGCGTACAGCTCGGCGTGAGAGCCAGCCGTCCGTCTTTGAACATGGATGTCCCCAATGAGAATCTGAAGGCACAGTTCTATGCGGCGAACGAGCTTCGCAATGTCGTGCGTCACTATATCCATCAGGGCTGTCTGAAATGGACCGGAACGGTCTATCCTTCGATGGAATGGGCAAAGAAGGTCTTCCCAGAATTCGATGATGAAACGGCATATGCCAAGCTGGAAGAAGCCATCTGCAAGATGATGCGCGTCGATGAGGATTCCGATCCGGTCGAAAACTGGAAGAAACACTGCGAAGAGCTGGCGGCACGTTCCAAGAAACTCAACGATCTCAATTTCAGATCCTTACATGTCACTTCGGAACTGGGCACGGATCTCAAAATGGATCTGGTCGAAGACCACATCTGGTGTTCGGCAGGGGAGATGGGGTCGCAGAACGTCAATGCTCCGTATGTCGCCAATATGCCGACCGAAGAAGTCTTCACCGATCCGGATTTCCGCAGCGTGAACGGCATCGCCTATGCCTCATTTCCGCTGTTCATTTCCGGCAAACTGGTCAAGGATTTCTCCATTACTTTCGAAAACGGCAAGGCCGTCGACTGCAATGCTTCGGAAAATGTCGAATTCCTGAGAGAAGCTTTGTTCCGCGATGAGACGACACGACAGTTGGGCGAAGTCGCGCTGGTCTCCAAGAAGTCACCGATCCGTCAGATGGGCAGGATCTTCTACAACGGCCTGATCGACGAGAACGCCGCCTGCCACCTGGCTTTCGGTACGAGCTTCCCGGACTGCGTGAAAAACGGAACGGATCTTTCAAAAGAAGAGCTGCTCGCCAAGGGCGTCAACTTCTCCGTCTCTCATAACGACTTCATGATCGGTACCGATGACATCAAAGTGGTCGGTACGACCCATGACGGGAAACAAGTCACCATCATGAAACACGGCGACTTCGTTTTGTAGGTGAGCGGTATGATCTCGAATCAGGAATTCTTAGTCACCGGCGTTGCCGATGTCGATTCGCTCAAAGACAAGATCTTGGGCTACCGTCAAAGAGGGAAACTGCTCGACAAGTGGCTCGTCCACCGGCTCGACACTCTGCTTCCCAAACTGATGAAGGATGCCGGCATCGACTGCTGGGTGCTCATCAACAACGAATACAACGAAGATCCGATCTTCTGGACACTGACGACTTACGATCAGATCACGGCACGCCGTCTGACCATCATGGTCTTTCATCTGGAAGAAGACGGAAACGTATCACGCTATTCCGTGACCCGTTATCCGATGACCAATTTCAAACAGTTATGGAACGATCAGTCTGTCAGCCAGATGAAAGTTCTGGCCGATCAGATCAAAAGCTGGAACGTGAAAAAGATCGGTCTGAACTTCTCGGACGATTTCGCGTATGCGGACGGGCTGTCCTACTCCTTATACAGAGACTTCACCAAAGAGCTGGATGAAGATCTGAAAGAGAGGATCGTTTCCGCGGAAAAGATCGCTGTCGGCTGGCTTGAGACCCGCAGCGAAGAAGAGATGGCGGCGTACAACGACATCGTCGGGATCGCTCATACTTTGATCGGCCAGGCTTTTTCCAATAAGGTCATCCATCCAGGCGTCACGACGGCCGATGATGTCAAATACTGGATGTTGCAGAAATGCATCGACCTGGGACTGGAACCGTGGTTCGATTATGAAGTCTCCATCCTGCGAAACGGCAGGGATCATCTGGAAGGGGAAGAGATCATCCTTCCGGGTGACATGCTTCACTGTGATGTCGGTTTCCGCTATCTGAATCTGTGTACCGATACGCAAGAGCTCTGTTATATCTTGAAGGATGACGAGTTCGATGCGCCGGCCGATCTCAAGGCAGGCATGGCGGCCGCCAACCGCCTGCAGGATATCGTGATCGAAGAATTCAAGCTCGGCAGGACCGGCAACGAGATCCTGAAAGCTTCTCTGGAAAAGGCGAGAGCCGAAGGCATCGTGCCTTGTATCTACACGCATCCGCTGGGGTTCCATGGCCATGCGGCAGGCCCGACCATCGGCCTTTGGGACAAGCAGAACGGCGTGGAAGGAAGCGGCGATTATCCGCTCCACGACAATACGGCATACTCCCTGGAACTCAATGCGACATCGTATTGCGAGACTTACGGCTGTGATGTGCGTTTTGCCATGGAGTCCGATATCCTGCTCAAAAACGGCAAGGTCTATTTCTTAGCCGGCAGGCAGGAGAATTTCCACCTGGTCAAGTAAATACTCAAATAATATGAAAAGCCCGTTATTTTCGGGCTTTTCGTGCGTCTGAGAAGGAACGGTGTCCCCTTTGTGATAAAATCTTAGTTATGCTGAAACGATTCTTTTCTTATTACAGACCGTATCTGAAAACATTTGCGCTCGACATGAGCTGTGCTTTGGGAAATTCCGCGGTCGGTGTCTTGTATCCGATCCTGACCAGATATATGCTCAACGATCTGATCCCCAACCGGAAATTCGGACAGATCATCTCCTTCGGCCTCGTTCTTCTGCTTGCCTATGTCGTGAAGATGCTGATGAAGTATTCGGTCGACTACTACGGCCACATGGTCGGCACGCACTTGCAGGCCGACATGCGCCGGGAGCTGTTCGCCAAGCTTGAGAAGCTGCCGTTCTCATATTTCGACAACAATGAGACCGGAAAGATCATGTCGCGCATCACTTCCGACTTGCAGGAGATCTCCGAACTCGCCCACCACGGGCCGGAGATGCTGGTGATGACATCGTTTTCACTGATCTTCTCTTTGTTTTATCTTTCCAGCATCAATGTGACGCTGGCACTGATCATCTTCTCCTGTTCGCCGCTTCTGATCATCATCACGGTGATCGTCCGCAAAAAACATCTGGAATCATCCAGACGTGCCAGACGCTCTTTGGCGCAGATCAACGGGGATGTCAACTCTTCCGTCTCCGGCATCCGCATCACCAAGGCATTCAACAACGCCGATAAAGAGATGGAGAAGTTTGAGACCGGCAACAAGGCTTTCGTTGAAGCGAAAAGAGGCCAGTATTTCACTATGGCTATCCAACATGCCGCGACGATCTTCGTTACGGACATCTTCAATGTCGTCTGTCTGATCTCCGGCGGTATCTTCTTATACAACGGTGCGATCACGTTCGGTGATTATTCGACCTTCATCGTTTCCGTTTCTTTCTTCACCAGCCCGATCCTGCAGCTGGTACAGTGGATGGAACAGTTCGACGAAGGCGTGACGGGCTTTGAACGCTTCTGCGAGATCATCGATCTCCCGGTCGAAGAAGACCGCAAGGATGCGAAAGAATTCGACAAGCTCAACGGGGACATCCGTTTCGATAATGTTTCCTTCTCCTACAATCAGGATGAGGAACGGGAAGTCCTGGACCACATCAGTTTCCTGGTCCCGAAGGGGAAGACGGTCGCACTGGTCGGGCCTTCGGGCGGCGGCAAGACGACGATCTGTCATCTGCTGCCGAAGTTCTATCATCCGGATTCCGGAACGATATCGATCGACGGCAACGACATCGAAGACATCACGATGCATTCCTTGAGAGAAAACATCGGCATCGTTCAGCAGGATGTCTTCCTCTTCTCCGGCAGTTTTGCCGACAATATCGCCTACGGCAAGAAAGGCGCGACGATGGAAGAGATCATCGAGGCGGCCAGGAAGGCCAATATCTATGATTATATACAGTCGCTTCCGGAAGGCTTCGATACGGAGATCGGCGAACGCGGTATCCGCCTGTCCGGCGGTCAGAAACAGCGTCTGTCGATCGCCCGCGTCTTCCTGAAGAACCCGAGCATCCTCATCCTGGATGAGGCGACGAGTTCCCTGGACAATACGACGGAAGCTTTGATCCAGGAGGCCTTGAATTCCCTGAAGAAGGGCAGGACGACGATCGTCGTCGCCCACAGGCTCTCGACCATCAAAAATGCCGATGAGATCCTGGTCGTCGCCAACGGAAAGATCAGAGAATCCGGTACTCATAATGAACTGATCAAGAAAGAAGACGGGATCTATAAGAAACTTTACGAATCTCAGTTCCTGGATTCGGATTTCGGTCTCGATTCAAAAATGATGATGTCTTAGACATCATCATTTTTTGTTTCTTTCTGCTATCATATCGATCAGCCATTGGCCGGAAGTTGAGAAATCATCATATTCAAATCCGTTCGTCTTTAGACAGTCGTTTCTCAGAGCGGCTGAAGATTCCTTGACTGTCGAGAAATTCCACATGACATGACTGATGCCGTTTTCTTCAAGAAAATCTATCCAGAGATTTGCGCTGTCCAGATCGTAAGGGAAATCGCCGGTGGAAGCTGTGACTCCGTACTCGCTTACAAAGATCGGCAGACCTTTTTCGATAGCTCTTTTCACATTATCCCGCGATTCCTGCTTGTGGGATGCGGAATAGAAATGAAGAGAATACAGAAGATTTGGATAGTCCAGGGGATCCTGAGCTGCAATATCCACCCGGGATGACCAGTCCGGTGTGCCGACGATGATCACGGAATCAGGGTCGTTGTTTCTGATAATAGGAATGATGACGTTCGCATAGTCCTTGACCTGCTGCCATTCGACGTTGTTTGGCTCATTGCAGATCTCATAAAGGACATTCTTCTTGCCTTTGCATCTTCTTGATACTTCATCAAAGAACTCTTCTGCTTTGCTGAGGTATTTGTTTGGATCGCCATCCGAGAGGATGTGCCAGTCGATGATAGCGTAGATATCGTTGTTTTCGCAATGTTCAACACCGTCCATGACCAGCTGAGTGAGTTTTTCTCTGTTTCCTCCTGTGCAGTAACCGAAGGACCCGACACCGTAAGTATATAGGGCAAACCTGAAAACATTCACGCCCATCACATGGGCGATGTCATGGAAGGTCTCGTCTTTGATGTATCTTTCCGATACGGAAACGCCGTAATTGGAGATCCCTCTGAGCATGACCGGATCGCCTTTCTCATCGCAGAGCTGAGAATCGATGACCTGCAGTTTTCCGCACTTGGAAGGCCGGTCTTTGCCGTCGAACGAATCCTTAGCCCCGCAGGAAGATAACAAGAAGAAGCAAAGGATGAGAATCAGAATCTTTCTCATAGGATCACCTCGAGTTGATGTTCTCCGCCGTCCCGCGGAAACGTGAATTCCTGTTCACATTTGTTTCCGTCGAGGCAGAAGCGGCTTTCTTTGCCGGCTTTATGACCGTTTTGAGCGCGTATGTGGACTGAAAGGGCAGTGCCGGCGATCTTCAGTACGTAGGAGTATTCATCCTGATCCAGGATCGGGTCGATGCAAAGGTTTCCGTCATGCAGATCGATCCCCAGGACTTCATAGAGTGCCAGAGTGAGCCAGGAAGCGGTCCCGGAAAGGACCGGTCCGATGCCTTCGCCGGTCTGCGAGTTGTTGTATTGCGTGCAGAAACGCGGATTTCCTTTCAGGACATACGGGTCTTCCAGTGTCTTATAAGGAAGAGTTTTTTCGATCATGAAGAAGGCGAGATCTTTCAGACGTTCGGAAAGCTTTTGATCTTTGACCGTCTTGGCTTTTTTCAGACAGGCGACCGTGCACATCATCGCGGCATGTTTGAAGACGCCGCCGTTTTCCCGGTCTCCGGGGAAGTAGAAGGAGGATCCGGTCACGATGCCCAATTTGTCATAATCGACCGGGGTGACCAGTTTCAATCCGGCATCGCATTTCAGATAACGGTCGATGACATCCAGCATCGTTTCGATCTGCCGCTCATCGGCGATGTCAGCCAGAAGCGGCCAGGAGAAGCCGTTGAGATAATAGGTCCCGTCGATGTTTTCATCCAAGGAAAGGCCGTCGCCCGAAGAGCCCAGATACGTGTACCCGCGTTCATCATTGATCAGACAGCGGGCGAAATAATCTTTCTTCCAGGCATTTTTCAAGACGGAATCTTTGATGTCTTGTGAGATCTGCTTACTGAGAGTCTTCAATCCGGATAAAGACGGATCCTTACATAGCAGGAAGAGCTCATCCGCTGCGATCTTCAGAAGGCAGGCGTTCATCACCGATTCGCTCTGTTCATTTTGAAGAGGGACGCCGAAGCTCTGTCCGTGATCCTTCAGCTGTTTGTAATAGGCTTCCTCTTTTTCCGGTCCGGACAAGACGTTTTTGTCCAGACGCAGACAGTCGTTCCAGTCGGCGGTATCCAGTAACGGCAGGCCGTGTTTACCGATCGAGATCCTTCCCGAATAAAGAAGGATGGCTTCAAGCGTCTTATACAGCGGTCTTGTTTTATCGGATCCGGCGATCTTGACATCGTTACAGAGGAAATCGTAGTCCGAAGATAAAACGATGTAGCGGTAGACAGCCTGGATGAGCCAGAGCTGGTCGTCCGAGCACATGCCCGGTTCTTTTCCGCGGGTCGTGAAATTGTGATAGGCGTAACCGAATTCAAAGACGTTTTCCGCCCAATTGAGGATGAGCTTTCTGATCAGAGAGTCTTTGCCCTGCGCATGCATGTAATACATGGAGGCAAAGATGTCCTGGATCTCCCGGAAGCCCGTCTCGCGGTAGGATTTCTGCGTCCAGGCGAAAGAACGGGAGACGTAGGTCTGATATAAGACCTGGAAGGGGAGGTTCTTGTTGATGTAGGCGTCTTTCATAGGATCGCCGCTGTCTGACTTGATGAAGGAAGAATAAGATGCATTTTCCTGCAAGATCTCATTGAAGGTCTCATCCAGTTTCTTTTGATCTTTATAGGTCTCATAAAGAGTGTTCAGATCCTGATCGAACTTGTTTCTGACGTCCTGTCCTTCATCGTCCATACCGACGAAGACATCGATCTGTTTTTCTTTTTCCAGCCGGAACGAAGAGGACATGGCAAAAAAGGCCGCCGCACGTCTTGCGGGGACGTTGTTGAGATGATCTGCGGTCTCCGGATGATCCAGAGTGCCGGAGCCGATGAAGTCGGAAAGGGATGTGCAGTATCCTTCCATGCCTTTTCCTTCGTTCAGCAGCATCGCAAAGCGTTTTTCGCCGTCACATTCTTTCGGCTGATGATGGGCGGCCAAAGCGATCGGTCTGCCGTCTTTGTAATACAGCTCGCTCTCCACGACCACATTGGCATAGATGATGTCGCCCGCCAGCGTTCCCGGATCGGTGATCCCGAACATTCCGGTCGTCACGATCTTCAGATCCCTGGCTTTTTCTTTGAGGTTTTCGATACGGATGCGCTGCACCTCGACGGCGGAAGGCATATCTTTCTTCTGCGGCAAAAGGAAGATCGTCCGCGTGATCTTCAGACCGCAGTTCGTCTCATAGATGATCCTGCTGTGATTCTGCGAGTGGATGCAGTATGCGCTTTTCACGTTTTCTTTGACATTGAGCGAATAAAAGATCTGCCTGCCGTCCTCGAACAGATAAAACTGCCGGTTGGCCGGTTCGCCGTTTTCTTCCGGCGAGAGGACATAACGGGTCGCCAGGACCTGTTTCTCCTGTTTCCCGCGGGACGATCCGCGTCCGAATTGGTCGAGCGCCGATTTCGGCGTCGACTGCAGACAGTCGGCGTATTCGCTGCGGTCGCCCAAAAGAAGGTTGACGCCGTAATGGGAACCGATCGGATAGGCTTTCAGATCGATCTCGAGCTCACCGTCATCATTGAGCTTGCCGGGGGAAGACAAGAGGGTATCGTAAATATCGCTGACCGCTTTGTTGAAAGCGTCATCCGCTTCATATCTTTGACCGTTGGAATAGATGCGGATCTTTTCTTCTTTTTTGATCAGGACATGATCGTTGAAAGATACCACCTTCTTATAGATATACGGATCCGCGATCAGATGCGTGCAGATCGGTGCATCGTAGGGAAGGCCGCTGAAGGCAAAGACCTTGTCCCGCCGGACATCAAAAAACAAGGCATCAAAATGTCCGTTCAATCGATCTTTGAAGACCGTTTCCGCCGCCTGTATCGGCGTGATCGTCTGATCTCTGCTCGTTTCGATCTGAAAGTTCATGATTCCTCCTTTTTTGAAAAAAGGCGGAAGCGTTCCGCCTTTGCATCATTTACATATAGACTTTGACGTCAACTTCTTTTTTATTACTGACCGGAATAAGGCCCGGAGTCACCGGCTTGCCGTCGACCAAGGTCTTTTTCACGCCTTTCTGGCTGGCGGTCTCATTGATGACTTCGATGTGATAGACCGTATCGCGGAAGCGTCTGCTCACTTTGTAGCTCTTCACACGGTCCGGGATGCACGGATCGACTCTCAGTCCGTCATAGTCGGGCTGTATGCCTAAGATGCCCTGTGTCAGGACGGTGAACGTCCAGGCTGCCGTACCGGTCAGCCAGGAGTTCTTGCCTTCACCGAAGGTCGGCGCATCTTTGCCGGCGACCATCTGGCAATAGACATAAGGTTCGGTCCGATGGATCTCCGAGATCTCTTCCAAGAAGGCCGGGCAGGTCTTTTTATAGAGCTCGAAAGCCCGGTTGCCGTGGCCCATGATCGTTTCGGCGAAGATGATCCACGGGTTGTTGTGACAGAAGATGCCGGCATTCTCTTTATATCCCGGCGGATACGAGGAGATCTCGCCGAGATTGAGATGATAGGTCTGATAGGCCGGATTCTGTAAGACGATACCGTATTTGGTCTCAAGTCTTTCCTGTACGGAGTCGAGTGCTTTCTGTGCTTCGCCGCTTTGTACACCGATCCCGGCCATGATGCACATGCCCTGCGGTTCGATGAAGATCTGACCTTCCTTGTTGTAGTGCGAACCGACCTTCTTGCCGAAGGCATCGTAGGCTCTTAAGAACCATTTTCCGTCCCAGCCGTCTTTCAATACGGCTTTTTCCATATCCTTCACGGCGGCATAGGCTTTTTCAGCCTCATTCTTCTTTCCTTCGTGCATCAAAAGATCGCCGTATGCGCGGCCGTATTTCACGAACATTCCGGCGATGAAGACCGATTCGGCGACCGGTCCTTCGCTCGGTCCGGTGATCTGGAAGGATTCGCCCGGATGTCTGGAGAAACAGTTGAGGTTGAGGCAGTCGTTCCAGTCGGCCCGCCCGATCAAAGGCAGGGAATGAGGACCGAGGTTGTTGAGCGTATATTCAAAGCTTCTTTTCAGATGTTCCAGTAAAGTATCGGCCAGTTTCGGGTCATTGTCGAAATCGACTTTTTCTTTCAGGATGTCCCAGTCACCGGTCTCTTTGATGTAAGCGTCGGTACAGGCGATCAGCCAGAGCGGGTCATCGTTGAAACCGCCGCCGATATCGGAATTGCCTTTCTTGGTCAGAGGCTGGTATTGATGGTAGGCACCGCCGTCTTTCTTCTGCGTTGCGGCGATGTCCAAGATCCTTTCTCTTGCCCGCTTCGGGATCATGTGGACGAATCCCAGCAGATCCTGGCAGGAGTCTCTGAAGCCCATGCCTCTGCCGATACCTGATTCATAGTAGGAGGCAGACCTTGACATGTTGAAGGTGACCATGCACTGGTAGGCATTCCAAATGTTGACCATGCGGTCGACTTTCTCGTTCTGTGTCCTGACTTCAAAACCCTGAAGGAGCTCGTCCCAGAACTGTCTGAGCTTTTTCATTCCGGCATCGAATTTTCTGCTGCTATCATATTTCGCGATCAGTTTCTTTGCCGCTTCTTTATTGATCACGCCAGGCGCGATGAATTTTTCTTTTTCCGGAACTTCGACATAAGCCAGCCCGAATATGACATCATATGTTTCGTCTGCCTGCAGCTGCAGATGGATGTGATGCGCACCGACCGGCTGCCAGCCATGAGCGATCGAATTGCCGCATCTTCCGTTTTCTACAGCTTCCGGTCTGGAAGGGGAACCGTAGAGGCCCATGAAGGAGTCTCTTGAAGTATCGAATGAATCGATCTTTTTGTTGGCAAAGAAGACTGCATAGTGATTCCTTCTTTCCCTGTACTCCGTTTTATGATAGATATTCGATCCTTCGACTTCAACTTCGCCGGTCGAATAGTTCCTTTGGAAGTTGGTGGTGTCATCCTGGGCGTCCCAGAGGCAGAATTCCACAAAGGAGAAGAGGTCGATCGTTTTAGGTTCATTCGACATGTTTCTGAGGCTCACCCTCATCAGAAGGATATTGTCGTATTTCGGAACATAGAGTTCCTGTCTGACACTGAGTTTGTTTTTTGTGCCTGTGATGATGCTGTAGCCCAGACCGTGACGGCATTCATATGAATCGAGCTCTGTCTTGCAGGGCTGCCAGCCCGGGTTCCAGATCGTATCCTTTTCCTTTATATAAATATGGAAGCCGTCCTGATCAAGCGGAAGATTGTTGTATCTGTATCGGGTGATCCTTCTGAGCTTTGCATCCTTATAGAATGCATAACCGCCTCCGGTATTTGAGAGTAAGGCAAAAAACGCATCGCTTCCCAGATAGTTGATCCAGGGAAGAGGAGTCCTGCAGTTGCTGATCACATATTCTTTATTCTGATCGTCAAAATGACCATATTGCATATTTATTTACCTCCAAATCAAAAACACTTAATCGATTAAGTTAAGTATAAATGTATTTTAAGATAAAAACAAGCCTTTAAAATAGGGATCTGTAAACGTTTGCAAAAAAAGTGCTTGACTTTTTAAAAAATGTGCTATACTTAAATTAACGAAAACGTTTAAGTAAAATTTGCCAAACACTTGAACGTAAAAACCGCATGTGTGAGCATATGCGCAATTACTTAATAGGAAGGGAGAAAAATAATGAAAAAACTGTTAAGTATCTTACTGGTTCTGCTTATGGTCCTCTCGCTGTCTGCCTGCGGACAGAAAGAAGAACCTGCTGCTCCGGCAGAAGAAGGTGAAGGAAAAGTATTCCACATCTATGCATGGAATGAAGAGTTCAAAGGTTTCTTTGAGAAATACTATAAAGTACCGGAAGGTATTGAAGTAGTATGGACCATCGTACCGAACGAAGGAACACAGTATCAGGATGCTCTGGACCTGGCTCTGATGAATCAGGAATCTGCAGCTGCTGATGAAAAAGTCGATATGTTCCTGGCTGAAGCTGACTATATCTTAAAGTACACGAATTCTGATTACACTCAGGATATCAAGGCTTTAGGTGTTACTAATTTCGCTAACACTTATCCTTACACAGTCGAAGCTGCATCGGATGCTTCCGGCGTTGTCAAGGGTGTCTCCTTCCAGTGCTGCCCGGCTGGTATGATCTACCGCCGTTCCATCGCTGAAGATGTCTTAGGCACTTCCGATCCGGATGAAGTCCAGGCCGCTGTTGCTGACTGGGCAAAATTCGATGAAGTCGCTGCTAAGTGCGCTGAAAAAGGTTATCTGATGACTTCTTCCTACGCCGAAGACTACCGTGTATTCTCCAACAACACATCTTCTCCGTGGGTCGATGCTGACAACAACCTGCAGATCGATCCGGCTATCCAGACTTGGATGGATCAGGCTGAAGCATATGTCAAGAACGGTTACACTCTGACTTCCGGCGTATGGGATGCTGAAACGACTGAACAGGCTGCGAAAGACGGCAAAGCATTCTGCTTCTTCGGACCTGCTTGGTACTACAACTTCTGCATGGGTCCTGCATTCGGCGCTGATGCTGTTGCAGCAGGCACTGATTCCGTCGGTGACTGGGGTCTCTGCGATGGTCCGCAGGCATTCTTCTGGGGTGGCACATGGCTGTTAGCTGCAACCGGTTCCGATAACCCGACGATGCTGGCTGATGTCATGGACAAATTCATCAATGATGAAGAAGTCTGCACGAACCTGATCAAGAACGAAGCACAGTTCACCAACAACCAGGCTGTCAACAATAAGTTTGCTGAAGATCCTGAGTTCGGTAACCCATACCTTGGCGGTCAGAACGATACAGCTGTCTTCGCAGAAGGTGCTAAGAATATCAAGTTCCAGAACCAGACCATCTATGACCAGGGTTGCAACGAAAGCCTCCAGACTTACTTCGTAGAATATCTCCAGGGCAACGTTACCAAAGAAGAAGCTTTGAACAACTTCTACAAGGCTCTGCACGAGAAATACCCTGCAATCAAAGTACCGGAAGCTTAATCATCGGTCCATTTGAAAAAACACTGTGGCAGGGGTAACACTCTGCCACAGTTTTTTAAACAAAGCACAGAAAGGATTTCTTGCTTTGTTTAAGAATAAGAAAGGAAAATCGTATGGCAAAAGGAAATGAAAAAAAGCACCGCAAGTCGGTCAGCTATGCGAAGTGGGCTTATATCTTCATCACGCCCTTCTTCATCTCATACATCCTGTTTACTCTGATCCCGCAGTTCCTTACCGTGTACAACAGTTTCTTTGAGAACTACCGTAACGGACTGGAACAGGTCGGACCCAATTTCGTCGGTTTAGGCAACTACATCAAGCTGCTGACACCGGATAGCTCTGGCACGATCGACTTCTTGCGCTATCTGGGCAACTCGCTGGCGATGTGGATCGCTGGAGCAGTTCCGCAGTTCCTGATCGCGCTGCTGCTGGCTGTCCTGTTCACCAGTTCCCGTCTGAATCTGAAAGGTCAGGGAATCGCCAAGACCATCATCTACATGCCGAACCTGATCATGGCGTCGGCTTTCTCGATGCTGGTGTTCTCGCTGTTTTCGAATGTCGGACCCGTCAATAAATTCCTGATCGATGCAGGGATCCTGAAGGAGTACTACAACTTCTTTGCAACCAAGATCTCGGTCAGAACGATCATCGCATGTATGAACTTCATCATGTGGTTCGGCAACACGACCATCGTCCTGATGGCCGGCATCATGGGCATCGATCAGAGCCTGTTCGAATCAGCGAACCTGGATGGTGCAAATTCCCTGCATGTCTTCTTCGATATCACATTGCCACTGCTGATGCCGATCCTGTCCTATGCGCTGATCACATCGATGATCGGCGGCATCCAGATGTTCGATGTCCCTCAGGTCATTTCCAATGGCAAGGGTACCCCGAACATGACGTCGACGACCGTCATCATGATGCTGAACAACTATCTGGGCATATCCAAGAACTATGGCATGTCCGGCGCACTGTCTGTCATGCTGTTCATCATTACCGGCATCCTGGGCATGCTCGTCTATCGTTCGCTGGCGAGACAGTATAAGGATTAAGGAGGATCAAAATGAAAAACACCAACAAAAAAGCCAGATTCCTTCTGATCATCAGCCGTATCCTGGCGTATGGCTTCGTCATCTTCCTTTGTTTCCTGTGCCTGTTCTGCTTCCTTCTGCTGATCCTGATGGCTTCCAAGTCCAATTCGCAGATGCAGGGAGCGTTCAACTTCCGTTGGGGCGGACACTTCATGGAAAACCTCTACAATGCCTGGAATGATTTCTCAATCAATATTCCGGTCGGCATGGTCAACAGCTTCATTGTAGCGATGAGCTCCGCGATCATTACGACCTACTTCTCGGCACTGACCGCCTATGGCATCCATGTCTATAACTTCAAGCTGAAGAACGTAGTTTTCACCTTCATCATGGCGATCATGATGATTCCGTCGCAGGTTTCTGCCGTCGGTTTCATCCAGCTGGCCTATAAGTTCGGCCTCACCAACAAGCTCTGGCTGCTGATCATCCCGAGCGTTGCCGCTCCGGTGGTCTTCTTCTATATGAAACAGTACCTGGAAAGCGTTCTGCCGATCGAAATGGTCGAAGCAGCAAGGATCGACGGATCCAACGAATTCAGGATCTTCAACGAGATCGTGCTGCCGATCATGAAACCGGCAGTTGCCGTACAGATGATCTTCTCTTTCGTTTCCTCCTGGAACAACTACTTCATGCCGGCTTTGCTACTGACGAAAGAGAAATACAAGACCGTTCCGATCATGATCGCGAATCTGCGTTCCGCAGACTATTCCAAATTCGACCAGGGCAAAGTGTTCATGTTCATCCTGCTGGCAATTCTGCCCGTCATGATCGTCTATACGATATTGTCGAAATCAATTATTAAAGGTGTCACTTCAGGAAGTGTGAAAGGTTAAGGATAAATTATGTCAGATGTTAAATTGATCAATATCAAGAAAGTATATCCGTTTACAGAAAGTAGAAAAGACCAGAAAGAAAACAGGAAGGGGAACCTTCAGATAACCAAAGACGGTGTCGTTGCTGTTCAGGAATTCAATCTGGATATTGCCGACAAGGAGTTTATCGTTCTGGTCGGTCCTTCCGGCTGCGGCAAGTCCACGACATTGAGGATGATCGCAGGTCTGGAGGAGATCTCTTCAGGAGAGCTCTACATTGACGGAGAATACATGAACGATGTCGCACCGAAAGACAGAGATATCGCCATGGTCTTCCAGTCGTATGCTCTATATCCGCACATGACTGTTTATGACAATATGGCTTATTCCCTGAAGATCAAGCACACTCCTAAGGACGAGATCGACCGCAAGGTAAGAGAAGCTGCTGAGATATTGGATATCACCCAGTATCTCAAGAGAAAACCGAAAGCGCTGTCCGGCGGCCAGAGGCAGCGTGTTGCGATCGGCAGAGCGATCGTCCGCAATCCAAAGGTATTGTTGATGGATGAACCATTATCCAACCTTGATGCCAAGCTGCGTAACCAGATGAGAGCCGAGATCATCAAACTGAGAAAGAGGATCGATACGACTTTCATCTACGTCACGCACGACCAGACGGAAGCCATGACCTTAGGCGACCGTATTGTCGTTATGAAGGACGGTTTCATCCAGCAGATCGGCACGCCTCAGGAAGTCTACGATCATCCGAGAAACCTCTTTGTATCCGGCTTCATCGGCACGCCGCAGATGAACTACTTTGATGCGAAACTGATCAAAGAAAACGGCAAATATGCCGTGGTTTCCGACGGATATAAGACTGTACTGGCGGATGAAAAGCAGGAGAGGATGGCTGCTAAAGGCATCGAAGAGCAGGATGTCATCCTGGGTGTCAGACCTGACCACATAATCATAGGTGAAGGCGGGATCAAAGGAAAAGTCGATGTTTCCGAATTGATGGGTCCTTCCTGCCATCTGCATATGACGGTGGGCGATAATGATGTCATTGCCATCGTTCCGACGGAAGGCAAGTCGATAGACTACACTAATAAGGAAGTCTCTCTCACATTCAATGGCAGTGTTTGCCACGTCTTCTCTAAAGAGGATCAGACAAATCTGGAATTCTGAAAGCCTTGTCTGACAAGGCTTTTTTTGAAGAGGAGGTCTTATGAAGAAGTTTGAAGGCTATATGCATGGTGTCAATCTCGGTGGATGGTTTTCGCAATGTGATCACAGCCTTGAACGCTACGATCGTTTCATCACAAGAGAAGATCTTGAAAAGATCCGTGAACTGGGTTTCGATCACGTGCGTCTGCCGATCGATTACGAACTGCTTCTCGCTGAGGACGGTTCTTATACGGAAGAGGGCTTCGTCCGCATCGAGCGGTGTCTTTCCTGGTGCCGCGATCTCGGGCTTCGTCTGGTCATCGATCTTCACAAGACGCCGGGCTTCAGTTTCGATGCCGGCGAACATGAGGACGGCTTCTTCGAAAAAGAAGGATACCAGAAGATCTTTTTCGGTCTCTGGGAGAAGCTGGCGATGCGTTTCGGAAACGAAAAGGATCTGTGTTTCGAACTGCTCAATGAAGTGAGCGAAAAGCGTTATGCAGCGACCTGGAACTCGATCGCTGGAAAAGCAATCGAAACAATACGTCCTCATGCTCCGAAGGTCCCCATCCTGGTCGGCGGATATCACAACAATTCCATCGAAGCACTTGAGGATCTGGAACTGCCGTCAGATGAGAACATCGTTTATAATTTTCATTTTTATGCGCCGCTGATCTTCACCCATCAAGGTGCCTATTGGATCGATAAGATGAAAGAAGACTTCCGCATGGAATTTTATTCCTCCTATGCACGGTATGAGGAATACACGAAAAAATACATCGGCGAGGACTTTGACGATCATTTTCCGCAAGGCGAAGAGATCATGGACATCGCTTATTTCGATGATCTTTTCAAGAAGGCGGCAAAGGTCGCGAAAGAGCGCGGTGTCGCTTTGTATTGCGGAGAATTCGGAGTCATCGACCGTGCCGATCCGAAGGAGACTTTGAAGTGGTTCGAGTGCATGGGAAAGATGTTTGAAAAGTATGGGATCTGCAGATGCTTATGGTCCTATAAGGAAATGGATTTTGGTCTCATCGATCCGCATTATGATACTATAAGGGAAAGAATTTTGGAGTTGATCTGAGATTATGGCATCGATCAAAGACATAGCAAAAGAATGTAAAGTTTCGGTAGCGACCGTATCCAAGGCACTGAACGATCAGAGCGATATTTCAGAGTCGACCAAGGAAAAAGTCCGCAAAGCCGCATTGAAACTGGGTTACACTGCCAACGTTGCCGCCAGAGCTTTGAAGACCAATAAGACCTATAATCTCGGGATCCTGTTCGCGGATGAACGGGCAGGTTTCAGCCATGAGTATTTTTCGATGATCCTGGAGAGCTTTCAGAGGGAAGCGGAGAAGCACGGCTATGACATCACTTTCATCAACCATGCGATCGCCGGGGTCAAGACGACTTTTTTGAAACATGTGGAATACCGCAATGTCGACGGCGTCTGCATCATGACGGCTGATTTTGAGGATCCGGAGATCCGCGAACTGGCGGAAGCGAAGATCCCGGTCGTGACCGTCGATTATGTACTGGATGACTGTGCGGCGGTACTTTCCGATAATCAGCAGGGGCTCGGCGAGATCGTCCGTTACGCCTACAAGATGGGGCACCGCAACATTGCGTTCATCCACGGGGACGATACCTTTGTCACCAGACAGCGTCTGACTTCCTTCTACAGCGCCTGTTCGCAGCTCGGTTTGCCGATCCCGTCTTCCAACGTCATCGCCGGCCACTATCACGATATTCAGGACTGCGCCGATAAGACCAAGATCCTTCTGGATCTTGAAAAACGGCCATCCCTGATCATCTTCCCGGATGATTATTCCTATATCGGCGGTTTGGAGGCGATCACTACGCGCGGTCTTTCGATCCCGGAAGACATCTCGGCCGTGGGCTATGACGGCATCAACATGGCAAAGATCATGAACCTGTCCACGTACGAACAGAACACGAAAGAACTCGGCCTGCTGGCTGCCCGGAAGCTCTTGCAGATGATCGCGGAACCGGAGCTTCCTCCGGAGAGGGTCATCGTCTACGGAAGGTTCCTTGAAGGCAGAACGATCAAAAAAATGGGAGATGATATCAAATGATCTATACGATTGAAAATGAATTTCTGAAAGCGCAGATCGCTCAGCTCGGTGCGACCTTATGCAGACTCATCGACAAGGAAAGCGGCATCGACCTTGTCCTGGGCTTCGATGATGAAGACGGATATCGGAAAAATCCGGGTCCCAATCTCGGTGCGACGATCGGTCGCAACGCCAACCGCATCGGTGAAGCGAAGTTCTCGCTTGGCGGAAAGACGTATCAGCTCAGCGTCAACGACAACATGAACCAGCTGCACGGCGGCGTCAACGGCTTCGCGTTCAAGACCTGGGAGGTCAGGGAAGTAAGACCGGATTCGATCACGCTGTCCTATTTCTCCAGGGACGGGGAAGAGGGCTTCCCCGGAAACCTGACGACGCAGGTCACTTACCGGCTGGAAAAAGATTCGCTGATCTTTTCCTTCAGCGGGCAGAGCGATGCCGATACTTTGTTCAACATCACCAACCACTCCTATTTCACTTTGGGAGAGGAGGATATCCTCAACGATGAACTCTATATCTCCACAGACCGGTATGCGCCGGTCGATGAGTATTCTCTGACCAAAGACGAAGTCAAAGAAGTCGGGGATACGCCTTACGATTTCACAAGCTTCACTAGGCTTGGCACCAATCTTTCCAAACTGGAGCGCGGGATCGACAACAACTATGTCTGGGAAGACTTTGGCGATAAGCTGATGGCGAGTTTCCGCAATGAAAAGCTGCAGCTCAACGTCTATTCCGACCTGCCGGATATGCATGTCTATACGGCTTATTATCTGGGCGGGGAACAAGGAAAATACGGAAAGACCTATAAGCCTTATGACGGTCTTGCCCTGGAATGCCAGTATTTCCCCAACGGCATCAATTACGGAGAGAAATATCTGCTTCCGATATTGAGAAAGGGTGAAACGATGTCCCATTATATCCGTTACGAGATCAAAACGGCAGGAAAGGAATGAACATGGAATTAAATGAACTGGTAAAACTCAGACGCAGCATCCGCAAGTACAAAGATGAACAGGTCAAAAAAGAAGATATCGATGCGATCCTGGAATGTGTGAAGCTGGCACCGTCCTGGAAGAATTCACAGACGGGAAGGTATTACGTTGCCTTATCAAAGGAAGCGATAGAGGCTGTACGTGAGACTCTGCCGGATTTCAACCGCAATTCTTCGATGAACGCCGCTTATATCGTCGCTTCGTTCAAGAAAGGTCTGTCCGGTGCTCTGAAGCCCGATCAGATGAGCGCGGAAGGCGACTTATGGGGCGCCTACGACCTGGGCC
>JAFOLW010000060.1 GCA_017419165.1 Erysipelotrichaceae bacterium | reverse complement strand
TCTCATCGACGTTCATCAGAACATAGCGGGATGCATTCCAGAGCTTGTTGATGAAGTTCCAGCCGGCCTGCATCTTCTCGCTTGAGAAGTTCATATCAAGACCCGGTGTGGAGTTGGTCGATAAGAACAGACGCAAAGTATCGCAGCCGTACTGGTCGATCAGATCGATCGGATCGATACCGTTTCCTAAGGACTTGGACATCTTTCTGCCCTTTTCGTCACGGATCAGACCGTGGATCAGACAGTCTTTGAACGGAACATCATTGCAGAAGTGTCTTGCCGAGAATGCCATCCTGGCGACCCAGAAGAAGATGATATCGTAGCCTGTGACCATGCAGGAAGTCGGGAAGTAACGTTTGAAGTCTTCCGTCTCTTCCGGCCAGCCTAATGTCGTGAACGGCCATAAGGCGGAGGAGAACCAGGTATCCAGAACGTCTTCGTCCTGATGATAGTTTTCAATATCTTTCGGCGGTTCGACGTCGCAATAGATCTCACCCGTTTCGTTATGATACCAGACCGGGATCCTGTGGCCCCACCACAATTGTCTGGAGATGCACCAGTCTTCGATGTTTTCCAGCCACTGATTGAAGGTCTTTTCGAAACGCTTCGGATAGAAATTGATCTTTGTCTCTTCATTTTCCTGTGCCTTTAAGACATCTTCCGCCAGCGGTTTCATCTTGACGAACCACTGATTGGAAAGATACGGCTCGACCATGACGCCGGTCCTTTCGGAATGACCGACGGAGTGGACGATCTTCTCCGCTCTGACGAACGTACCGTCCTGTTTGTATTTTTCAAGCAGTTTCTCACGGCATTCGAAACGGTCCAGACCGTTGAATTCACCGCAGAGTTCGTTCATCGTGCCGTCTTCGTTCATGCAGATCGGCATATCGAGATGATGACGCAATGCGATCTGATAGTCGTTCGGGTCGTGGGCCGGTGTACACTTCATGATGCCGGTACCAAAACCGATCTCGATGTATTCATCGCCGATGATCTCAAGTTCATCGCCATTCGCCGGATTGTATGCCTTCTTGCCGATCAGGTGCTTGACCTTTTCATCGTTCGGATTGACGACGATACAGACATCGCCGAACATCGTTTCCGGACGGGTCGTCGCAACTTCGAACGTCTCATCGGAATCGACCATCCTGTACTTGAGATAGTACATGTAAGCTTCGACGTCCTTGTGGATGACTTCGATGTTGCTCAAAGCGGTCTTGGCTTCCGGGTCCCAGTTGATGACTCTCTTGCCTCTGTAGATGAGACCTTCGTTGTAATAGGTTACGAAAACTTTGGCAACGGCTTTCGAAAGACCTTCATCGAGAGTGAAGCGTTCTTTTCTGTAGTCCGTGGAATTGCCGAGTTTCGCCCATTGCGAACGGATGAAATCGGAATATTCATGTTTCCATTCCCAGGCCTTCTCCAAGAATTTTTCTCTGCCCAGATCATATCTGGAAACGCCCTGTTTCTTGAGACGCTCATCGACTTTGGCCTGTGTCGCGATACCGGCATGGTCCATACCCGGTACCCACAGAACATCAAAGCCTTTCAGACGGTTGTATCTGGCCAAAAGGTCCTGAATGGTGTTGTCCATCGCATGTCCCAGATGCAGCTTACCTGTGACAT
>JAFOLW010000059.1 GCA_017419165.1 Erysipelotrichaceae bacterium | reverse complement strand
TGACAAGACCACTTACATCCTGGATACCAGGACCAATATCTGCTACAAGGCCAATGACTTCTTCCATGCCCATGCAAGAAAGATGACAAGCTGAACAAGAAGACACAAGATGACAAAGAAACAGACAGCGTGAGGCTGTCTGTTTTCTCATATCAGTCGTTTTTGTGTCAGTCTTCTTCCCTGAGCTGTTTCAGCAGGGATTCTTTCGTGAAGACCGGCCAGTGCCCGCCGATGCAGTGATCGACATCCAAGGCTTCGATCGTTTCGATGAATCCTCTTTTCAGGCTGGGATCGGCGATCCAGGTAGGAAACACGCCGGATAATGCGTCACCGAAGAAGAGGACTTTTTCTTTCGGCAGATAGATGAGCGAGGCATCGTCGGTATGCGGGGAGATGGCTTCAAAGACGATGATCGGTGTATCGCCGGCATCGATCTTCAGGGAACCGTCAAAGACGATATCAGCCCGTTTGACGATGATCGGTCTGTCATCTTTGTATTCGATGGCGATGCTGGGATCCAGGGCGAGGAACTTTTGTTTCGTTTCTTCATTGAATGTGTCGATGAAGTCTTTGAGGTGCCGATCGGTCTTTCGGTTTGTTACAGATAATCCGTTGATCGCATGCATTCCGAAACTGTGGTCCCAGTGCCAGTGGGTGATGAGGGTCAGTTCGGGAAGCGGGAGCCCTTCTTCGGAAAGAAATTCATAGAATTCTCTGACCTGTGCGTCGGAGTGTCCGGCGTCAACGGCGACGGAAAAGTTTTTGCCTTTGATGTAGCCTAAGGAAGGGCGGTCGCGCAGTTCTTCGTAGTCGGTATAGTAGATCGTTTCACTCAGTTTATGTAATGCCATGTTCATTTACCTTCGATAAGGATATCGTATCATCAAACGAGGTGGGGAAGAGGATAAATTACGTTGTTACTTGATATAATAAATCTGTATTGAAAACAAGTGGACTTTCTGTTTCAGCAGAATGGAAAGGAGGCACATGCCGAAGAATCATGTGAAGTTTCATTCGGTCGCCGGCAAAAGACTGATCCTCGTTGCGGATGATGAGATGATCAACCGGGAGATCCTCGGTGCGATCTTAAGAGAGGATTATGAGATCTTGTTTGCCGCGGACGGCGAAGAGACGATCGAAAAGATGCGGGAATACAAGGATACCTTGTCCTTGGTCCTTTTGGATGTTTTGATGCCCAAGAAGACCGGTATCGAAGTTCTGAAAGAGGTCAGGAACGACCTTGAACTGTCGCGTATCCCGTTCATCGTCCTGACGTCGGAATCGGATACCGAGGTGGAGAGCCTGCAGCTCGGTGCGATCGATTTCATACCGAAGCCTTATCCGACCAGGGAGGTCATTCAGGCGAGAGTCTTGAAGACGATCGAACTTTCGGAAGACCGGGACATCATTCAGTCGACAGAGCGGGATCCTTTGACAGGTCTTTACAATAAAGAATATTTCTACCGGTATGCGCAGCAGTATGACCAGTTCCATAAGGATGCGTCCATGGATGCGATCGTCATCGATATCAATCATTTCCACATGATCAATGAGCGCTATGGCAACGCCTATGGCGATGAGATCCTGGTCAGGATCGGCGAACGGGTCAAGGATATGGTCAAGGATGAAGGGGGTATCGTCTGCCGTAAGGAAGCCGATACGTTCTTAGTCTACTGCCCGCACCGGGAAGACTATAAGGAGATCCTGGAGTTTGCCTCAAGAGGTCTGACCGGCGACGAGCTGGCCAATAACCGCGTGCGTCTGCGTATGGGCGTGTATTCCGATGTGGATAAGGAATTGAGCATCGAACGCCGTTTCGACCATGCCAAGACGGCGGCGGATACCGTCAGGAATTCATTCACCAAGATGATCGGCATCTACGACGACGATCTTCATGAGCGGGAGCTTTATGCCGAACAGCTGATCGAGGATTTTTCCAATGCGATCGCCAAAGAGGAATTCAAGGTCTTTTATCAGCCGAAGTTCGATGTGACTTCCGAGGTCCCGATCTTGTGTTCGGCGGAAGCACTGGTCCGCTGGTTCCATCCGAAACTGGGGATGGTCTCGCCGGGCGTCTTCATTCCGCTGTTTGAAGAAAACGGCTTAGTCGAGAAGCTGGATCTTTATGTCTGGCGCAAAACGGCGGCACAGATCGCCGAGTGGAAAGAAAAATTCGAGTCTTACATCCCGATCTCCGTCAATGTGTCGAGGATCGATATGTATGATCCGCTGTTGGTCGAGAACCTGCAGAAGATCCTGGAAGAGAACGGTCTGACGACACAGGATCTGATCCTGGAGGTGACGGAATCGGCATATACGGAGAATTCCATGCAGATCATCGAGACGGCAAAGAAGCTCAGGGATCTGGGCTTCAGGATCGAGATGGATGATTTCGGTACCGGTTATTCTTCGTTGAACATGATCTCTTCTTTGCCGATCGATGCGATGAAGCTCGATATACAGTTCGTCCGGAACGCCTTCAAGGAAGGCGGCAATACCAGGATGATCGAGGTCATCGTCGATATCGCCGACTTTTTATCCGTTCCGGTCATTGCGGAAGGTGTCGAGACCGAGCATCAGCTCGATGAACTGAAGAAGCTGGGCTGTGACATCGTACAGGGCTATTTCTTCTCCAAGCCGGTGCCGGCCATCGAATTCGAGCCGTTCATCCTGCAGCGCAAAGAAGCACTCAAGTCTCTGGAGGCCGACCGGGATATCGAATCGACCGTCAGGGAGGCACAGATCGATAGCGCGAAAAACAATTTCTCTCAGATCGATGAGGTCGAAGATGATTACGGTGAAAAGGGCAGCGGCATACAATTACGTACGGCGAACATCTTCTTTGCCGTACTCGCCTTCCTTTCGGCGATCGTCTTATTCGTCATGGGCGTCAGCGTCTCCAGAGGTTATGACAGGATGCGGGAAGCTTCCGATCGTTATGCGCAAGCCCAGCAGGCGGCGTCCGATATGGTGAGCGGTTCCGATTATCTGACTGACCGTGTCCGCAGTTTCATCGTGACGGGTGACTTACAGTATCTCAATGAATTCTTCGAAGAAGTCAATGTGACCAAGCGCAGAGACAACGCCGTAGCGGATCTCGAAGGACTTTTGGGCGATGACGATGCGTCGGCGCTGGCCAGTCTGAACAATGCCCTGGAGCTGTCCAATCAGCTGGTCAAGAAAGAATATGAGGCGATGCGTCTCATCCTGGAGACCGGGGATTACGACCGTTCGCTGGTGCCGGCAGAGATCCTGAATATCGCTCTTTCGCCGGAGGACTTGTCTCTGGACAGCGAAGGACTCAGGGATAAGGCACAGAGGCTGGTCTTTGATTCCGAGTATATGAACTACAAAGACCGCATCCGGGAGAACGTCTCTTTGTGCACGCAGGCTTTGATCTCTTCTTCGTCCAAGGAGCTCGAACTGGCTTCCGACCGTCTGTCGATGCTGGTGAACTTACAAAGACTCACGACGGCGTTGTTCCTGCTGATCGTGCTGGGCATCGTCGCGGTCATCTCTTTGCAGATCCGCAATCCGCTGACCAGGATGGTGAAGAAGATGGAGGAACGTCAGTTGATCGTTCCGACCGGTGTCGAGGAACTGCGTTTCGTTGCCAGGACCTACAACAAGATCCTGAAAGAGAACCAGTCGACGCAAGACAAGCTGTCCTTCGATGCGTCGCATGATGCGCTGACAGGCTTGTTCAACCGCGGTGCCTACGAACTGCTGATCCAGAACGTCGATACGGAACATATGGCGATGCTGATCGTGGACGTCGACCACTTCAAACAGATCAACGACACCTACGGACACGCGATCGGTGACAAGGCCTTGAAGGTCGTGGCCGACTTGTTGAAGAAGTCTTTCCGTTCGGTCGATATCATCTGCCGTTTCGGCGGCGATGAGTTCGTGGTCGTCATGACCCGTGTCAACTCTTCGCTGCGCCAGCTGGTGGAAAACAAGATCGCCCAGGCCAACAAGATGCTGAAGGAACCGCATGAGGATCTGCCGCCGATCTCATTGAGCGTCGGTGTCGCTTTCTCCGACCGCGAAAATCCTAACGGCAGCATCTTCGAAGACGCGGATGCCGCACTGTATCGGGTCAAGGAAGCCGGCGGAAACGGCGTCGGTTTCCACGAAGGCTGATTCGGGGCTGACAAAACATTCCGAATAAATGTACAATAATTACATAAGAATAGAATAAAGAAAGGAAAACAATAATGGGCTTTTTCGACAAATTATTCAAGAAAGAAGAAGAGATCGTATTACCTGAACTGAATGCTTCCGATGAGGATATCGTAGCGATCGCCGACGGCGAGATCATCGATATCGCGACGGTTTCGGATGCGGTATTCGCTGAACAGATGATGGGCAAATCCACAGCCTTCAAGTACAACAAGGACAAAGTCGTCCTTTGTTCTCCGGCAAACGGCACTTTGGGTGTTCTGTTCCCGACCGGCCACGCTTACGGCATTTTAATGAATGACGGTGTCGAACTCCTGGTCCATTGCGGTGTCGATACGGTCAATGCCAACGGCGACGGTTTCAAACTTTTGGGCAAGAAGCAGGGCGACAGCGTCAAGGCGGGCGATCCGATCGTCGAAGTCGACATCAAGAAGCTTTCCGCCAAATACGATATGTCCACGATGCTGATCATCACCAATGCCAACGGCAAGGAACTCGATTTCATCGATCCGCAGCCGGTCAGCAGAGGACAGAAGGTCACGAAATAAAGATGAACAAGGAGCTTCGTGCTCCTTTTCTTATGTTTTGGCAAGTTAAAACATACAGCGGGAGCTGTATGTTTTCAATAAATATCGGAATAACTGGAAGAACGCTGCAAAAGATGACAGAAGCGTTCCAGGGCGGGATCTTTGCTGTCTTTTTTCCAGATGGCGTGGATCTCTTCCACTTCTTCCGTCCCCTTCATCGGTAAGAAGACGAGACCTTCGGCGTTGTTGATCTTCTTGACGCAGTAGTCCGGCATGATGGAGATGCCTTCTTCCGAGGCGACCATGATCAGGATCGATTCGACGTCCGTGGAGCGGCAGAGGATCTGCGGCTTGAACCCGGCTTTGTGGTAGAGCTCCATGAATTGGGAGTCACCGTAGTTGTCGGAGAGTTCGGAAGGAGACATGTAGATGATCGATTCGCCTTTCAGATCGCTCCTTTCCAGATATTCTTTGCGGCTCAGCGGATGGGCGGCATAGAGGGCGGCATAGAGCCTGGCTTTTTCGATCTCGATGGCTTCGAAACCTTCCGCGGATTTCAGGTTGGTGGAGTCCCAGGTGAAGATGATGTCGTATTCCCCGTTCTGTAATCCGGCAGCGAGCCTGTCGGAGGTATCGCGGTAGCACATCAGTAAGACGCCCGGCACCATGCGGTGGAAGGCTCTGAGCTGATCGGACAGTCCGCTTCGTTCATAGCCTTTGATGTAGCCGATCCGCAGTGTTCCGAAGATGCCGGTGGATGCTTCGGCGGCCCGCTGTCTGGCATCGCCCAGACGTTTCAGGATCAGTCTCGCATCGCTCAGAAAGCTGGCACCGGCGGAAGTCAGCGTGACGGGCCTCGTGGAGCGGTCGAAGAGTTTGAGCCCCAGATCTTCTTCCAGCGCTTTGATCTGCTGGGTCATGGCGGTCTGGGTGATGTAGTTTTCTTCGGCAGCGGCCGAGAAGGAGCCGGTATCGGCGACGGAGATGAAGTATTTCAGCTGATTCGTATTCATAGGGTCCTCTACTATAAGTTTATCTTATATTATTATGCAAAAAATGGCCTTAACATACAAGTAAATGGATGCTTTAATATAACTATGAATCATATTAAGCTTCAAAGGCAGACGATCAGAGACTACCTGATGCTGAGCATCGGAACTTTACTGATCGCCCTGGCAGTCAAAGAATATCTCATCCCCTGCAAGATCGTGACCGGTTCGGTCTCCGGACTGGCTTTGCTGATCGGCGAGGTCCTGCCTTTGAACGAATCGATGATCGTACTGGCACTGAATATCAGCTGCCTGGGTATCGGTGTACGTTACCTGGGAAATAAATTTGGTGTGCGCTGCATCTATATCTCCGTTTTGCTTCCGCTGCTGATGGCAGTCTTGCCGGAGAGCGAGAGCCTGCTGACGTCTTCCAAGGCGGTCAATGTGCTGATCTTCTTATGTCTGCTGACGGCGGGACAGAGCATCATGCTGCATCTGGAGACGACCTCCGGGGGTCTGGATACGATCGCGGAAGTCCTGGCGAGGAAGCTGCACGTTCCGACCGGCTGGATGATCGGCGTCTTAGGTGCCCTGGTCTCCGTACTGACAGCCGGGGTCTATGGCAGGGAAGCGGCGGTCTTAGGCGTTCTGGCCACCTTGAGCAACGGCCTGATGATCAACGCCGTGGCCATGGTCAAGGATCTCAAGATCCGTCCGGTCAAGTCCCGTATCAAGGCAAGCGCATAAAGAGCCATGGTGCTCTTTTTCTTTTCTTGGGGTAAAATGTACATGACTGGGAGGAAGAAGGAATGAAACTGTTCATCGCATCGGACATCCACGGAAGCAGCGCGTATTGCGAAAAGCTGATGGAACGCTATGAGGAAGAAAAGCCCGACAAGGTCTTATTGCTGGGAGACATCCTGTATCACGGACCGCGCAACGATCTGCCCGATCTTTATGCGCCGAAGGGCGTCATCGAGATGCTCAATTCGATCGCCGGCGAGATCTTATGCGTCTGCGGCAACTGCGACTGTGATGTCGATCAGATGGTCCTGGATTTCCCGATCCTTTCGGATTATTCCTTTTTGTACATCGACGGCGTCACGATCTATGCCACCCATGGCCATATCTACAACCAGAACAAGCCAATGAAGGGGGCAAAGGGGATCCTGTTATGCGGTCATACCCATGTGCCTTGCATCGAGGAATATGTAGATTTCACTTATCTCAATCCCGGTTCCGTCTCCATACCGAAAAAGGGTTCAAGGCATTCGTACATGGTCTTTGAGAACGGTGTCTTTGTGTGGAAGGATGTTTTGAGCGGAGAAGTCTATCAGGAGTATAAGGCCCGTCAGATCTGACGTTGATCGATATTTCTGTTTTTTCAGAGGCTTTTATGCTATAATCTAAAGGCGGTATTGAAAAATATCGTAAACTGAGATTAAATATATATTGTCAATAAGCTGACTTGAGAGAGCGGTTTATCCTACCATCTTGGAAAGGTGGCGTACTGAAAGGTACCACAGGTTCGAATCCTGTAGTCAGCGCCATTGAAAAAAATGCCTTTATCTTCGCGATAAAGGTTTTTTTATTTCTGATGCATCACGTAACAGTCGTGGAAGAACAGATCGAAAAAGAAGGTCAGACCGTAGTTGTTGTAGACGTTGCGGTCGGTGACGATCTTACGGGAAGAGATCCGGTTGTCATCGCCGAGATAATAGATGAAGGAATAGGTATTTTCAAAAGCCGTCGTATGGTTGAGCGTGATCAGCACTTTTCTGGCTTTGAAGTCTTTGATCTGGTCGTTGATGGCCAGAGCGTAGTTGCCGGTCACGGAACAGACCAGAAGAAGATCGTCTTTTTTTAATGTTGCCAGCAAGTCGGTGTTTTCATTGGCGGAGGTGATGATGCGGATCAGCTTGCCGGTCGTCAGGATCTGCTGCTGGAAAAGCTTGCAGGCGTGGGAAGAATCTTCCGCCGTCAGGATGACAGTCTGAGGGGCATCATGGAAGATGTTGAGAAGTTTCTTATAGGAAGCGGAGAGCGTGGCTTTGCGGATGTCGTTGACCATCGCGTCCAGGCTTTTCTGCAGGAAATCGCGGTAGCCGGTATGATCGGTATAGTCTTTGAAACTGTCTTCGTGACGGATGACTTCGTCCAAAGAAGCTTTCAGCTGCGTATAGGTATCGTAGCCGATGTTTTTGATAAAGCGCTGTATGGAGGATCTCGAGACGAAACACTCTTCGGCGATCTTGTAGATGCTGATATCTTTGAGCTGCCGCAGGTGCGTGAGAAAATAGCGGGCGATCACAAAGTCCGTGTCGTTTTCGTCATTGCGGTTGAGATGCGACAGCAGGGAAGTCAGCAGATTGAAGCGGGAGATCCTGTAATCGATAAAATGATTTTCTTCCATCTACTGAAATGGTATCATCCGGGGCTATTGGTGTCAAAACCTGATACCAAAGTCGATATTTGGTATCAAAAACTGGAACCATGAAAATGTTAGCGTTTACATATAATGAAATTACATAAAAGGGGGAAGATCATGAAACACAACAACAATCCTGTTTTTCCTGAAGGTTTTCTGTGGGGTGCCTCTTCTGCCGCCTGGCAGGTCGAAGGTGCCACGGCGGAAGACGGAAGGACTCCGGCCATCATTGACCTGAACTCCCAGACCAAGAAACCTTTCGCGGACAACTCGATCGCTTCCGATCACTATCATCATTACAAAGAAGATGTTGCCCTGATGAAAGAATGCGGCTTCACGAGCTACCGTTTCGGTATCTCCTGGTCGAGGATCATCCCGGCGGCAGACCGCAAGGTCAATCCGAAGGGCATTGAATTCTACAACAATTTGATCAACGAACTCAAGGCAGCCGGCATCGAGCCGATCGTCACGATCTATCACTATGACATGCCTTGCTGGGTCGATGAGAAATACGGCGGCTGGCACGACCGCGCCATCATCGACGAGTTCGATTATTATTGCCGTGTCCTGTACGAGAACTTCGGCGACCGCGTCAAATACTGGCTGTCGATCAACGAACAGAACATGCAGATCGTCTACGGCAAGTGGCTGGGCGTTGCCAAAGGCCTGACCGATGAAGAATGGGAAGTTCAGAAGTGGCAGATCAACCACATCATGAACATGTGCCATGCCAAAGCGGTCATCGCCTGCCATGAGATGGTCGAAGGCGGCAAGATCGGTCCGGTCCCGGGCTATGTCCCGATCTATCCGAAATCCTGCAAGCCGGAAGATCAGATCGCGGCCATGAACGCCGAAGAGCTGACGGAAAAGATCTGGAACGATACCTATGCCTACAGAGAGTATTCCGGTTTCATCAAGAACTACTGGAAAGAGCACGGTATCGATCCGCAGATACAGCCGGGCGATATGGAACTGCTGGCACAGGCGAAGATCGACTTCATCGCCGTCAACTGCTACCGTTCCGACTGCGGCAAGTGGCCTGATCCTTCCTATGTTCAGGAGATCGGTCTCAACAAGTACGGCCGCAAAGGTGAATTCATCTACACCAACTGGCCGGGCGAATACGCTCTGGACAGAAACCCGTTCGTCGAGACGACGGACTGGGACTGGCATATCGACGGTGTCTGCATGCGTTATGCCTTGAGATACATGTGGGATCACTACCATCTGCCGATGGTCATCACGGAAGCCGGCTTCGGTGCTCATGAAGACCTCGACGAGAACGGCGAGATCCACGATCAGTACCGTATCGATTATCTCAGAGACTACATCTACAATGTCGGACTGGCGATCGCCGACGGCGTCGAAGTCTTCGGCTTCAACCCGTGGTCCTTCACCGACCTCCTGTCCACCGGCAACGGCATGGCCAAGAGATACGGCCTGGTCTTCGTCAACCGTACCGACGATGATCTCAGAGATATGAAGAGATACAAGAAAGATTCGTTCTACTGGTATTCCAAGCTCATCAAGTCCAATGGTCAGGAATGGGGCTATGACATGTCGGAGTGGAGGGATTTCACCAAGACGAGTGAGATCGCTTCCGATCTGAAAGACAAGATCAAAGATCCTGACTGGAATAAATAATGTCATTATCAAAAAAAGAAAGGGGTAAATAATGGCAAAGAAAGATTATAAGAAACTATCTGACGATATTATCAAGGCCTGCGGCGGCGTCGATAATATCCTTTCCGCTTCTCACTGCATGACCCGCTTAAGAATGAACCTGAGGGATGCTTCCAAGCTCGATCTTGAAGAAGCCAAGAAGATCCCGGGCGTCATCAACATCGTCGTCCAGAACGGCGAACAGCAGTTCGTCATCGGCCAGGATGTCGCTACGCTTTACGAAGAGATCACGAAGAACGACATCAAGGGTGCCGGTTCCGTCGATGATCCCGATGCATTGAAGAGCGACACACAGGCCAAGGGCAACATCGTTGAGACGATCCTGTCCTATGTCGGCGGCACTTTCTCTCCGATCATCCCGGTCTTCATCGCCGGCGGTTTGACCGGTGCGGTCATCTCTCTGCTGCAGACGTTTGCCGGCCTGGATGCTTCCAGCGGCACGGTATTCGTACTGACGGCTATCCAGCAGGCAATGCTGTACTTCTTACCGATCTACATCGGCTTCTCTTCGGCTACACGCTTGAAATCCAATCCGTATCTCGGCGCTTTCCTGGGTGCGATCCTGGTCTATGTGACACAGAACCGTCCGGAAGTCCTCAACTTCTTGGGCATCCCTGTTGCCAACATCGGCTATAACGGCCAGATCTTCCCGGTCGTCTTAGGTACGCTGTTCATGTCCGTCGTCTACAGATTCCTGCAGAAGACCCTCCCGGTCGTATTGAGAACGGTCTTGCTGCCGGTCCTGACGATGCTGATCGTCGTTCCGGTCACCCTGATCGTCTTAGGTCCGATCGGCTACTGGGTAGGTACGGCTCTGGCGAATGCCGTCTTAGGCATCTACCGCGCATTCCCGGCTCTGGCAGTCGCGATCATCGGTGCTACGACCGTATGGCTCGTCTTCTTCGGTATGAACAATGCCACATATCCGGTCCTCTTCCTCTTACTGGCGGAAGTCGGATCCGACCCGCTGATCTGTACCGGTATGGCTCCGGCCAACGTTGCCGTCGGCGGCGCTTGCCTGGCTTATGCTTTACTGCAGAAAGACGCTGACAAGAGAGGCGTCGGCATCTCTTCCGGTATCACTGCCTTATCCGGCATCACGGAACCGGGCGTCTACGGTGTCCTGTTCCCGAACCGTTATCCGCTCATCGGCGCGATGGTCGGCGGCGGAATCGGCGGCTTCATCGCAGGTCTCTTCGGTCTGACACAGTTCGTCGTTGCCAACCCGGGCTTCATCTCCTTCGCGGCTTATTTCAATCCGGACGGAACATGGGGCAACTTCTGGGGCATGATGGGTGTCATGGTGCTCGCCGTTGTCGTCGGTTTCGCAGTCACTTACATCCTGGGCAAGAGAGCCGAAGCAAAGAAGGCTTAAGTTTCCAAAACAAAGAAGATCTTAGAAAGCGGGGCGATCCCGCTTTCTTTTACTGAGAAAAAGGGTCATACGCCGATCTTTTATCCGTATCTAGTGTAAAAGGAACACTGCGGATTCATTTCTGTTGACAGGAGCGGCGATGATCCGAAAAAATGTAGAAGGATAAGAATGGATCCTTCCTCTGTTGTTTGAAGGCCATCCGAACAAAGGAGAAGAACTTGACGAAAACGGTATATTTCTACTATGTAAGACACGGCAAGACGCTGTTCAATGAGCTCGGTCGGATGCAGGGACGCTGCGATTCGCCGTTGCTTGAAGAAGGCATCAGGCAGGCTTATGCGGCCAAAGAGGCTTTGAAAGACATCGCTCTGACAAGAGCCTACACTTCGACGAGCGAACGCTGCATCGACACAGCCCACATCATCCTGGAAGGAAGAGACGTGCCGCTGATCTATACGAAGAAGCTCAAGGAGATGTCCTGGGGAAACTATGAGGGAGCTCTGATCTCCGCTTATCAGGAAGAGATCGATAAGCGAAGGTTCGGCACCAGAGACTGGACGGATGTGGGCGGAGAGGACCAGCCGATGCTGAAGGAGAGGATCCTGAACGCCTTCTCGCAGATCTACGATGAAGCGAAAGACGGCGATCGTATCCTGATCGTCTCCCATGGGGCGGTCTTCATGAATATGATCAGTCTGATCTTCGGCTACGATCTCGACCATATGTTCCGCTTGATGAAGGAACACGGCGAGTCCGGTCATCCGGTGGTCAACGGCTATGCGGCCGACTTCATGATGAAAGACGGGAAGTATATCCTGCTCGACATCAAAGGGCATTACGAAGGAATACTTGAAGATATGAAAAGACAGGCTGCGTAGCCTGTCTTTCTTCTTTGTTGGAGAGATATCCGTTTATTTCATCAAAGAAAGGAACATTTCCTTGATGTCTTCCACTGTGACCGGACGCGGATTGCCCGGTGTGCAGGCATCCTTGAGGGCATCGGCGGAAAGGGCATCGACGTCTTCCATCGGGATGACGTCTTTTAAGGACATCTTGATGCCGACATCTTCACCGAGCTTCTTGACGGCTTGCACAGCGGCTTTTCTTGCTTCTTCCAGAGGCATCGTGTAGGCACCTTCAACATCGAAGGCATCGGCGATGTCGCGGTATTTTTCACCGGTCACCGGAGCATTGTAAGCCATGACGGTCGGAAGCAAAGTTGCGCAGGCCTTGCCGTGCGGCATATTGTAGTAAGCGGAGAGCGTGTGTGCCATGGAGTGGTCGACACCCAGGCCGACATTGGAGAAGCCCATGCCGGCGATGTACTGTGCCAGAGCCATCGCTTCTCTTCCTTCCGCTTCGTTTTTGACTGCGCCTCTGAGGTTCTTGGCGATCATGCGGATGGCTTTGATGTGGAACATGTCGGAGAGTTCCCAGGCACCGGCAGTGATGTAGCCTTCGATGGCGTGGGTCAGAGCGTCCATACCGGTCGCAGCGGTCAGGCCGGCCGGCATCGAGGACATCATCTCCGGATCGACGAAGGCGACGACCGGGATATCATGAACGTCGACGCAGACGAATTTTCTCTTGTTTTCCGGATCGGTGATGACATAGTTGATGGTGACTTCGGCAGCCGTACCGGCAGTCGTCGGAACGGCGAGGATCGGTGTGCAGGGGTTCTTGGTCGCTGCGACGCCTTCCAGGGACCTCACATCGGCGAATTCCGGGTTGGTGTTGATGATGCCGATCGCTTTGGCCGTATCCATCGAGGAACCGCCGCCGATCGCGACGATACAGTCGGCACCTGCTTCAGCGAAGGCCTTGACACCGGTCTGCACGTTTTCGATGGTCGGGTTGGGCTGGATGTTGGAATAAAGGGTGTAGGCGATGCCTGCCTCATCGAGCAGGTCCGTGACTTTGGCGGTCACGCCGAACTTGACGAGGTCCGGGTCGGAAGCGACGAAAGCCTTTCTGAAACCGCGGGCTTTGATCTCGGTGACGACTTCTTTGACGGCACCGGCGCCATGATAAGATGTTTCATTCAGTACAAAACGATTTGCCATAAAATTATCATCCGTTATCAATGATTTTTATGTACAATATCAGTATACCGATTTGTGATAAAATTCACAATTGCAAAACCGTCACAATACTATATAATATCTATACAAAAAGAAAGAGGATGAGAGCCAATGAATATAAAGTATATGAAATTCGGTAACGGCCCCAAAACAATGATCCTTCTGCCCGGCTTGTCTCTGCAGCCGATCAGCGAGACGCCCAACGGTCTGGCCTCTGATTATAAGATCTTCGCCAAAGATTTTACGACATACATTTTTGATTACCGCGAAAGTCCCGAAAAGGGGACGAAGCTGGAAGATATGGCGGACGATGCCGCGGAAGCGATCAAAGAACTAGGCTTGAAAGATATTTATCTTTGTGCCTATTCTTTGGGCGGCATGGTCGCGCAATGGCTGGTCCTGAAGTATCCGCAGTATTTTAAGAAGCTGGTCCTTTGTTCGACCGTTTCGAAGATCAACGAAGACAACCGCGCTTTTCTCTGGGAAGACTTCGCCGCCAAAAAAGACATCCTCGCGCTGATCGACCGCTACATGAAGGACGTCTATACGGAAGGATTCTATGAGAAAGGCATCGATCTCGTGTTTTCGATGTACAAGGATCTTTCCGATGACAATCTGAAGGATCTGATCGTGCATCTTGAAGCGGTCCGCGGCTTTGACGTGACTGCAAGACTTCATGAGATCACGATCCCGGTCAAGGTCTTCGGTTCCCTGAAAGACGGCCTGTTCACTTACGGACAGATGAAGGAAACGGTGGATCTGCTGAACTGCGAAACGTATTTTTACGAGGGCTATTCCCACAAGGTATATGAAGAAGCCCCTGATTTCAAAGAAATGGTCTATAATTTCTTTATAAAATAGAAAGAAGGTAAACTTTATGCCTTGTACGACGATACTGGTAGGTAAGAAGGCTTCCTACGACGGTTCCACGATGATCGCCAGAAACGATGACGGGTTCTATGACGTCAAAAAGCTCATCGTCGTCGACCCGAAGAAACAGCCCCGCAAATACAAGTCCAAGATCGCTCATCTGAGCATCGAACTACCGGATGATCCTTTGGCTTACACCTCGACGCCTTCCGTCGATCCCAAGAACGGCATCTGGGCAGCCAACGGCATCAACGAAGCCAATGTCGCTATGACGGCGACCGAGACGATCACGTCCAATCCGTTGGTCTTAGGCGCCGATCCGTATGTGGTCTATGAGGAACGGAAGGGCTCCAAAAAGGAAAAGGCCGGCGGCATCGGTGAAGAGGATCTGGTCGTTCTGGTCCTGCCGTACATCCGTTCCGCCAGACAGGGCGTCGAACGTCTGGGCATGCTGCTGGAGAAATACGGTACTTATGAGGCCAACGGCATCGCTTTTTCCGATAAGGACGAGTGCTGGTGGCTGGAGACGATCGGCGGTCACCATTGGATCGCCAAGCGGGTCAGGGATGAGGAATATGTCATCATGCCCAACCAGTTCGGTATCGATTCCTTCGATCTGAAGGATGCCTTCGGTGAAAAGAAATATCACATGTGTTCTGCCGACCTGAGAGAATTCATCAAAGACAATCACCTCGATCTCAACAAGGGAAAAGTCTTCAATCCGCGATACATCTTCGGTTCGCATTCCGATGCCGACCACGTCTACAATACGCCGCGTGCCTGGTTCATGGGACGCTACTTCAATCCGAAGACCTACAAGTGGGACGGCGAGAACGCCGACTACACGCCGCAGAGCGATGACATCCCGTGGTCGATGGTCGCCGAGAAGAAGATCACGGTGGAGGATATCAAGTATGTGCTGTCTTCCTACTATCAGGGAACGCCGTACAATCCTTACCAACATGCCGAGGATCCGCGCAAGGGCATCTACCGTCCGATCGGCATCTCCAGGACCGGCGTCATGGCTGTCCTGCAGATCCGGGGCTACATGCCGGAAAAACTGCAGGGCGTCGAATGGATCTGCTTCGGTGCCAATCCGTTCAATACGGTCGTTCCGGTCTACACTTCAACGAAAAAGATCCCGAAGTATCTGTCCAATACGACGATGGAGGTCTCCACGGATTCTTTCTACTGGAACTCCCGTCTCATCGGTGCTCTGGTCGATCCGCATTTCGGCACGGCCGTACAGCTGATCGAGCGTTACCAGATGGCGGTACCTTCCAAGGGACATGCGCTGATCAACGAATATGACGCAAAGATGATCGAAGAAAAAGACTTCTCAAAGATCGATGAAGCCAACGAAAAGATCTGTGAGATGGCCAAAGCGGAAACGGCCAAGACCTTGGCCAAGGTCTTGCACGATGCCAGCGTCCATATGCGCTGCACCTACAACCGTTCCGATAATTAAATAACGAAGATCCCTTTTTGAAGGGGTCTTTTTGTAAGAAAAGGAGGAGCGTATGAGACAGAAAGACTATTGGGATGGCGTCGCAGAGACCAAACAGTTCACGACGCCGTTTCAGAAAGACGTATTTTGCGCCTATGTCGAAAGGGGATCGAAGATCGCCGACATCGGCTGCGGCTACGGCCGGACACTCAAGGAGCTTCATGAACTGGGTTATGAGGATCTGCTCGGCTTCGATTTTTCCAAAGAGATGATCAAACGGGGCAAAGCGCAGTTTCCTTATCTCGATCTGCGGGTCATGGAAGAAGGAAAGATCCCGCTTGAAGATGAGAGCGTCGATGCGTTGATCTTGTTTGCGGTATTGACCTGCATCGCCCGTGACAAGGATCAAAGCGCCCTGATCGGTGAAGCCGAAAGAGTATTGAAGCCCGGCGGTATCTTGTATATCAACGATTTTTTGCTGAATGAGGATGAGCGCAATATCGCCCGCTATGAGAAGTTCAAAGATGTCTTTGAAAGCTACGGGACCTTTGAGCTGCCGGAGGGGGCGGTCGTCCGCCATCACAGCGAAGATCACATCTTCGAATTGCTGAAGCCGTTTGAAAAGAAAGAGTATGAACGGCTGACGTTCACGACGATGAACGGCAATCTGTCCAACGGGTTCTATTATATCGGAGAGAAAAAGGAGGTCTCATGTTCGTAAAATATATTCCCGACGGTTTCTACAGCTCCAAAGGCAACGGCCTGTACCCGTCCCACGAAGCGGTCTGCGTCATCAATCCTTATGAGGAGAAGATCACGGTCTTTCTGACCTTGTATTTCGAAGACCGGGAAAAGATCGGCGGTTTTGAAGTCGATGTGCAAGCCGAGAGGACGCTGCATATCCGCATGGACAAGATCCGTAACAAGGAAGGCATCGGCGTGCCGAGAGATGTCCCGTATGCGATGAAGATCGAATGTGAAAAACAGATCCCGATCCAGTATTCGCGCATGGATACCAGTCAGGCGGAGATGGCATTGTGCACCGCTGTCCTGTAGAAAAAGATAGTCTTTTTCATATAAGGAAGGGAAGCGTATTATAATCAGTTTAAACAAAACGGCGAAAGGAGACGGGATGCATAGGAACGAAATGAGAAATTGTTGTTGTATCTGTAACAGCACCCGGATCATTCGTCAGGGATCTTTTCAGATATAGCGGTCCTTTCCATTTGACAGTATGACATGATCCGGGTGAGATGATCCCGGATTTTTTGTTGCCGTTTTCAAAAAAGAAAGAAGGAGACTTATGACCAATATCAAGACTTCGGTCAGTGAACTGATCGGAAACACACCGCTGATGGAACTCAGACATATCGAAGAAAAATACGGACTCAAGGCAAGACTTTACGGAAAACTCGAATATCTCAATGCCACGGGTTCGATCAAAGACCGCATCGCCCGTAAGATGATCGAGGATGCCCAAGAAAAAGGCATCCTGAAGAAAGGATCGGTCATCATCGAACCGACGTCCGGCAACACCGGCATCGGCCTGGCTGCGGTCGGCACCTCACTGGGCTATGAAGTCATCATCGTCATGCCGGAGACCTTTTCGGTCGAACGGCGGAAACTGATCCGGGCGTATGGCGCAAGGATCGTCCTGTCGGACGGCAGCAAGGGCATGAAAGGGGCCATCGAAAAGGCGAACGAGCTCGCTGCGCAATATGAGGGTGCCTTCATCCCCTCACAGTTCGACAATCCGGCCAATGCGAAAGCCCACTATGAGACGACAGGCCCGGAGATCTGGAACGACCTCGGCGGCAAAGTCGACATCTTCGTCTCGGCCGTCGGTACCGGGGGCACCATCACCGGTACGGGCAGCTATCTGAAAGAAAAAAACAAGGACATCAAAGTCATCGCCGTCGAGCCGGCGGCTTCTCCCGTGCTGTCGGGCGGCAAAGCCGGTCCGCATAAGATCCAGGGCATCGGCGCCGGTTTCGTGCCGAAGGTATTGGACACTTCCGTCTATGATGAAGTCGTCACAGTTTCCAATGAAGACGCGCTGAAGACCGGGGCGATGTTCGGAAAGACGGAAGGCTTACTGGTCGGCATCTCTTCCGGGGCGGCCTTAAGGGCGGCCATTGAAGAGGGAAAGAAGGAAGAGAATGCGGGGAAAAACATCGTTGTGATCCTGCCGGATTCCGGAGACCGTTATCTTTCGACGGAACTGTTCAATGATGACGATGAATGATATCCTGCATCAGATACAGACCGGCCGAAGTACGATCTATGATGTCGACCGTTTCTACATTGAACCGCAAAAGATCATCTCCTTATGTTACAAGATCCGTTCGCTCTTCTTTCCGGAACATTTTCCTTTGAAGACCTCGGAAGAGGAAGCATTGAAGTTCATCCATGACGAACTTGATAAACAGATCTTGAGGGTCGATATGGACCACGAACGGGTCGCCGATCTGTTTGTTGAACGACTGCCCGCGATACAGCAGATCTTATACAAGGATCTTGAGGCCATCTACAACGGCGATCCTTCCGCCAAGACCTGCACGGAGATCATTTTGAGTTTTCCCGGTTTTCTGGCAGTCTTGTTTCACCGCATCGCCCATGAGCTCTATGATCTCGGGGTGCCGATCTTACCCAGGCTGATCAGTGAACATGTCCACGAGAAGACCGGCATCGACATCCATCCGGGTGCGCGGATCGGTGAATACTTCTGCATCGACCACGGCACGGGGGTGGTGATCGGCGAGACGGCGGTCATCGGTGATCATGTCCGCATCTATCATGGCGTGACTTTGGGCGTCAGGAATTTCCGTAAGGATGAAGACGGCAACCTGCTGAAGGGCGGCAAACGCCACCCGGATATCGGCAACCGCGTCATCATCTATGCCAATGCGACGGTCTTAGGCGGGGATACCCGGATCCGGGACGATTCGGTCATCCCGGCCGGGGCACTGATCCTGCATACACCGGAGACTTTCGTATGAGTATAAAACAGTCTGAGCTTTTGAACTCAGACTGTTTTCATAGTGTGCCGGGCATGGCATATATCTTGATGGTGAAAGTCCATCGTGGGGATTATCATCGCAGTGGTCAACCACTAGTCGAACACCAAGGGTGTCTTCCGCGAGGAAGAATCTGAAGGAAGGTGCAGACAAAACTGC
>JAFOLW010000058.1 GCA_017419165.1 Erysipelotrichaceae bacterium | reverse complement strand
TGACAAGACCACTTACATCCTGGATACCAGGACCAATATCTGCTACAAGGCCAATGACTTCTTCCATGCCCATGCAAGAAAGATGACAAGCTGAACAAGAAGACACAAGATGACAAAGAAACAGACAGCGTGAGGCTGTCTTTTTCGTTAAAAGAAAAAACCGCCTGAAGCGGTCATGATCAAAATGGTGGAGCTTGCCGGGATCGAACCGGTGACCTCCTGATTGCGAACCAGGCGCTCTGCCAGCTGAGCTAAAGCCCCATCAACATTTCTATTATATATTAAAACTTCGTTTTGAAGCAGGAACTTTTCATTGTTTCGTCTTTCTTAACAGGAAGGCTCTGGCGATATGGATGCCGATCTTGTAAGAAAGAGGCCGCAATGCTTTATCGGCTTCGACGAGTTTTTCGCGGATCGGGATGGACTGCGGACAGTGACTTTCACATTTTCCGCACTTGATGCAGGCGCTAGGGAAGGCGGCATCTTTCCGCAAAGCGACAGTCTGCGCGTATTGAAAACGTCCGTCGTGTTTGGATTCGGTGAACATGCGGTTGTAGGCGTTGAACGTTCCGGGGATGTCGATGCCTTTGACACAGGGCATGCAATAGCGGCAGCCGGTACACCCGACTTTTTCATTGGTCCGTATGTCTTCGACGATACTTCTGATGAAGGCGTGATCTTCTTCACTGAAGGAGCCGATCCTTGTCTCATCGGCGATGCGGCAGTTCTCTTTCACCATCTCAAGGGAATTCATACCGGACAGGACGCAGGTGACGGCTTCCTGATCGAAGAGCCAGCGGAATCCCCATTCGGCCGGGGAGTACTGTCTGGGATTTTCTTTCATGGCCTGTCTGACGCTCTGCGGCAGCATGCCGACCAGTTTGCCACCCCGCAGAGGCTCCATGATCATGATCGGGATGCCGAGCTCATGTGCCCGCTCTACACCTGTACGGCCGGCTTGGGAGTGTTCATCGAGGTAGTTGTACTGGACCTGGGCAAAATCCCAGTCGTAGTCTTCCAGAATGGAGATGAACATCTCGGTATTTCCGTGGTAGGAAAAGCCGATATTGCGGATCTGTCCTTTTTCTTTCTTGTCTTTGATCCAGTCTTCGATGCCGATCGATTTCAGGCGTTTCCATTGAACGTCGTCGGTCATATGGTGCATCAGGTAATAGTCGACGTGATCGGTCTTCAGCCGTTTGAGTTCTTCGTTGAAGTAATTGTCGAGGCTCTTGTAGCTGCTGATCAGATACTGCGGCAGTTTGGTGGCGATGAAGACGCGGTCGCGGATCTTGTTTCTTTCCAAGATGTTGCCCAGAGCCGCTTCGCTGCCGGGATAGACATACGCGGTGTCGTAGTAGTTGACGCCGAGAGAAAAAGCTTTCATGATCTCCTGTTCCGCCTTGGCTTCGTCGATCTTTCCGTTCTTGCCGCTGAAGCGCATGCAGCCGTAACCCAAAACGGAGATGCGCTGTCCTTTTTTGTCTTTTCTGTATTGCATGGTGATCCCTCTTGTCAATAAAAGTATGGCACAGACGCAGATAAAATTCGACCGCAACGATCAGGGAAACGGCGCATGAAAAAAGCGCATGGCGCGCTTTATAAGAAACAGTACATGTCGCCGGCCTGGACGTAATGGACCGGGATGTCTTCCTTCAGCTGCTCAGGCAGCCAGACTTCCATGTATTTCATGCCCGGTTCTTCGACATTGAAGTGGCCCGGAGCGATGATGGCCCGGTCGAAGCCGAGCTGAGCGGAATCCTTGATGTATTCGGTCAGGGTGAAATCGATCAGTTCCAGCGGGATCAGCAGGTTGATGTCTTCTTTGTCGACCCGTTTGATCAGCGAATTGGAATCGCCGCCTTCCGAGACGTGTCCGCAGACTATGATCTTTCTGACTTTGCAGTCAAGATCGCCGATGCATTTGAGACCGGTCAGGTTCCATTTCTCTTTGATGAGTTCGCCGATCTTGCGCGGCGTGGTCTCCTCGCATTCCAGGTAGAGAGCACCGGAGATGTCGTTATTGTTGATGATGGCATCATCCCAACCGGTCTCTTTGGCCAGACCGTAGAAGATCCCGTCGATGTAGCCGTCTTTGTAGGGGATGCCGGAATGGATGTAGTCGTGGAAACGCCAGACGGTGATGCCGTAATCGTCCATGAGCTTCGCTTTGGCAAGATAGGTCTTGTTTCCGCTTTCCTTCAGCCAGTCCTGATGGTCGCCGTGATTCCAGAACAGCGCTTCGTGGGCGATGATCAGGTTGGCACCGAGTTCGTGGGCTTTTTCGATGACATCGGCAGAGGCGTAGATCGTCGTCACGATGCCGGTGCATTCCTTGTCGGTCTGTCCGTATAAGACTTTGTCACGGGTATGGGCATCATCGATCTGTCTGCCCATCCAGGAGCCTTTGCAGCAGTTTTTGACGTTCTGAATGACTTCACTTATCAACATTTTTCTTTCTCCTTATTAATAGCGGAAGCTGTTTTCGCCGATCGTATAGGTCTCTTGCGGATCTTCTTCTTTGTAGGGCTTGCGGATCTCGATGAGATTGAGCACATCGTAGCCGTTGTGTTTTAAGAAGCGGATCATCGTATCGTTGTTGGGGTGCACATACTGGTATAAGGTCTCGTTTCCGTAGTCCTTTGCGATGGAAGCCGCCTTGTCGAACAGCATCTTGCCGATGCCTTTGCGGCGGTATTCCGGACGGACGTAGATGGATTCGAGCCAGACAACGTCATCTTCGATGCGGCAGACACCGTAGCCGACGTATTTGCCGTTATCGGAGACGGCAAAGATCGGATAGTTTTTCGAGACGTAGTAGCGCAGTTCTTCCAAAGCATCATCGACATCGACATCGGACTTGTCTCCTTTCAAGGAAGCCAGGGTCTTGCGGAAGTCCGCCGTCAGATAGGCGAGAGAATAGAGATTGTCTTTGTCAATGGTGATGAAACGGTAGTTGTGTTTCTGCTGCGGCTTTGCCGTCACCGGGGAGACAGAGGGCTCGGTCTTCGCGAACGGCCGGTCTTTGAGGTATTCGATGCCGTAGTATTCGCACCAGTCGATTGCGACGTCTTCGTGGGCATCTTCGAGATAGTCGTACCACTTGTCGGTCAGGGCAAAGCGCTCCAGCGTGGAACGGAAGCGGCGGAAGGCACCGGCACCTTTGATGCATTCTTCCAGCCATTCTTTGGCTTCTCCGTCCGTCTTGTCTTCGATGAAGGCTTTCATCGTGCCGTAGTCATCGATCTGTTTGTGACTGGGCAGCGGGATGAGGTATTTGTCTTTGATGGAATCATCGTCTTCTTTCAGGATGATCCTCTCTTCCGGGATGTAGTAATAGTATTGCGTATCGACCGTCGTAGAATCGATGGCCTCGATCACTTCTTCCAGTTTTATCTGCATAATGATCCTTTCTTTTTTTGTCTGACAACTTCATTATAAAGCACAATCGGGATGAAAATGATCCGGTAAAACCTATATAATTGAAGTATGGAAACCATCAGGTATACAAAGATGGATACGGACAAGATAATCAAGACATTGATTAACGGGGGGATCGTGGCCTTTCCGACCGATACGGTCTTTGGTCTGGCCTGCATCATGGAAAAAGAGGCGATCGCCAAGGTCTATGAGGCGAAAGGAAGAAGCTTCGACAAGCCGCTGCCGATGATGTGCGATTCTTTCGAAATGATCGATGAGGTCGCCTATGTGAATGCCAAGGCGAAAAAGATCATCGATGTCCTGATGCCGGGTGCACTGACGCTCATCTTCCGGAAAAAGGAATGTGTGGAAGACTATGTCACGATGTGCAAGCCGACCATCGGCATAAGGGTACCGGAGGATGACTTCATCCTTAATTTGATCGGCAAGATCGGCATGCCGTTCCTGGTGACCAGTGCCAACGTATCCGGAGAAGGCTCCCTGCTGAAATGGCAGGACGTTCTCGCCTGCATGGAAGGAAAGATCGATGCCATCGTATGCGAAGATGCAAGAGGCGAATGCGCCAGCACGATCATCGATGTTACAGAAGAAGATATCAAGGTCCTTCGTGAGGGGCCGGTCAGTCTGAAGGAGATACAGGAGGTACTTCAATGAAAAAGAATCCCGTTTATGTCGTAGGACACAAGAACCCTGATACCGATGCGATCGTTTCGGCGATCGCTTACGCGGAATACAAAAAAAGAAAAGGCGTCGATGCCGAGGCAGGGAGGATCGGCTCGGTGAGTTCCGAGACGGAATATCTGCTCGAACGCTTTGGCTACGAAGATCCCAAACGTTTATATACCGCAAAATCCACACTGAAAGAGATCGAGATGGATAAGGCGGCGACGGCTTATAAAGAGATGACGATGAAGGAGGCTTTGGACAAGGTCCTCAAACTGAAGAACCGCGGTCTGGTCGTCGTCAACAAGAGAAAACATCTGGAAGGCATCGTCACGCTCGATGATCTGACCTACATGTGGACGAAGACCGATGATCAGCTGGCGTCCATCATCTCTTCGATCGAAGTCGATGACATCGTCAAGATCCTGAGCGGAACGCTGGTCCTGAAGGGGACTCACAGGCTTTCGGGCAAGATGCACATGTTCCCGAGCCTGAAGTCCAATGTGGAAGATGACAGTATCGTCCTGCTGAGGAACGAAGATGACAAGCTCCTGTATTGTCTGGAACTCGGCGCGACGATGTTGGTGGTCTGCACCTCTTCGCCGATCTCAAGGCAGGTCTTATCGATGGCCAGGGATGCGGAAGCGACGATCGTCACGACGGAGCTCACGCCTTTGTCCATCACCCGTCTGATCTATCAGACACCGGCGATCGAACAGATCATGATCAAAAAGGAGAAGATCGATTATTTCAACATCAACGATACGATCGATGAAGCGTCCAAGAAGATCGCCAAATCCCGTCACAGATCTTACCCGGTCTTAGACAACGAGGGCAAGGTCGTCGGTGCGATCTCCCGTTACCATCTGTTCAATTACCAGCATAAACAATTCATCCTGGTCGATCACAACGAGAAGAAGCAGGCGATCGATGACATCGATGAAGGCGTGGTCCTTGAGATCGTCGACCATCACCGTTTCGGCGGTTTCGAGTCGGAGAATCCGATCAACATCACGACGATGCCGGTCGGTGCGACCGCCACGATCATCACCAATAAATTCCTGGATGACGGCATGGAGATCGAAAAAGAACTTGCCGGTATCCTTTTAGGCGCGATCGTCTCCGATACGATGAACTTCCGTTCGCCGACGACCACGCCGTTGGATATTCAGACGGCGAGGAAGCTCGAAGCGATCTGCGAGGTCAGTGCCGGCGAACTCTCCAAAGGCCTGATCGATCATTCCGAATCCCTGCTGTCGAAGCGTCATATCGAGATCGTCTACAACGACTTCAAGGAATTCAATATCGACGGCAACAAGGTCGGTCTGTCGCAGGCGGTATGCAAGTCCAAGGAGGAATACGACGCCCTCAAGAACGAACTTGCCCGCTACATGGAAGACGCCTGCAAGTCCGGCGGCTACGACCTGATGGCCATCATGCTGACGAACCCGAACGGATCGGGCTCTTATGTGCTTTCCGCCGGTGCGAGAAGAAGGGTGCTGAACAACGCCTTCACTGTCAACAAGGACGGCTTCGTCGACGGTCTGGTCTCCCGTAAGAAACAGCTCCTGCCCGGCCTGATCAAGGCCATGAGCATCAAATAATGGCATTGTTACTGGACCACTGTCATGCGGTGATCGACCCCCGGCGTGAGTACCTGGATGCTTCGATCTATATCGAAGAGGGAGTCATCAAAGAGGTCTTTCCGCAGACAGCGAAGATAAAAAGAGAACTTGAGAACGTTCAAAGGATCGACCTGGGCGGAAGTGTCGTGATGCCCGGGTCTTTCGACACGCACAGCCACGGCATCATGGGGATGAACTTCGATGAAGTCTCGAAAGAAGAGATGGAGAAGATCTCCTATGAATTCGCCAAGTCGGGTACGACGTCCTTCCTTGCGTCTTTGTCCTACGATCTGGACCGTGAGCGGATGGTGAAGCAGCTGGAGCGCTTCGAGGATTACGAAAGCAGCTATGCCCGCTTCGAAGGTTTTCATCTGGAAGGGCCTTTCCTTTCACCGAAACATCTCGGCATGGGCGATCCCGACAAGTTCAAGAATGTCGATCTTGATGTTCTGCGGTCTTTCTTGAATGCTTCCTCAAGGATACGGCAGATGAGCATCGCTTATGAACTCGACGGAGCGAAACAAGCAGGTGTCCTGCTGAAACAAAAAGGGATCAAAGTCATGTGCGGCCATTCCGCTGCCGTTTTGGAAGATCTCGATGAAAACGTCGACGGTTTCACGCATCTGTTCAATGCGATGCGGGGACTTCATCACCGTGACATCACCTTGGTCAACTGTGCGTTCATGAACAAATGGCAGATTGAACTGATCGCCGACGGCAATCATGTCAAAGAGAACGTCCTGCGTCTGGTTTTGAATAATATTGACAGGGATAAGATCATGTTGATATCGGATTCTTCCGTCGCCCGGGGGCTGCCGGATGGCGACTATATGTTCTTATCGAAACTCTGCACGAAGAAGGGAACGACTTTCATTTCGCATGACGGCCATTTTGCCGGCAGCGTCGTTTCGATCAACGATGAGATGAAGGTCTTGTACAGGCTCGGGGCGAAGTATACCGATCTGCTGGCCTATTCCAGCTACAATCCGTTTGCCTTCTACGGACTGTCGAAACGCTTCGGCAGCATCGAAAAAGGCAAGTATGCCGATCTGCTCATCATGGATGAGGATCTGAATATCAAAGACGTCTGTCTGAAAGGGGGACTCTTGCATGTTTGAATTCTACTTACGGGTCGGCATCTATTTCTTCTGTTTCCTGCTGGTGCTCTTCGGCATGAGCGCGTTCGATTTCAACCGCTTCGTCAAACAGGGAAAGATCGTACAGGCGCAGGTCCTGTATTTCGTGATCTGCTGTGCCTTGAGCTATCTGATGGGAAACTTCATGATCGCTCTGATGTACCGTTTCTACAGAGGCTGATATGAAAAAGTTCTTTTTGCTGCTGCTCACTTCGCTGCTGATCGCTTCGTCATCTCTTTGCGATGTCCACGCGGATATCGGTCCGAAGCCTTCGGTGACCGTGTATTTCGATGATGCGCCGGAAGGCGTCTATTTTGCGACGCTGCTTTCCGACCGGGAGGTCTACGGACCCTGGCGGAAGACCGAAGCGTCTGAGGCGTCCGAAGCAGTCTCCGATAAGGATAAGGCCTTCGCATTCTTTGCTTCCTACGAAGACAGGGACGGTTATTGTTTCCTTGGAAATATGTCGGAGGAGATGACGGGAAAAGGGACGTTTGCCTGGACTTATTATCCGCCGGAAAATTTCAAGGTCGCCGTGTATTCCGTGAAGGAAGACCGGCTTTATCTTTCCGACATCTGTGGGCGGGAAGCGTTCGATTCCTACTTTCACGCCAGGATCGTAGACGGGAAGCTTTCGATCGAAGAGGAATCGCATCTGGGAAATACATTGCTCAAGACGATATTGAGGGCTTTGGCGACAGTGGCCGTCGAAGTGGCTCTGGCGTATCTGTTCGGCTATCGCAGCCGGAAGCATATCTTGAGCATCCTGATCGTCAATCTGATCAGCCAGACCGCACTCAACGTCTTCCTGATGCTGGGAGACTATTTCGGCGGCATGCTGGTGTGGATGATACTTTTCCCGATCGGCGAGATCGCCGTCATCGTACTGGAGATGATCTTGTATATCGCACTGCTGAGGAAGGAAAAGAAGGGCAAACTGATCTTCTATGTCTTTTTAGCCAATCTGCTGACGGCGGCTTTGACGTTCTTCACGTTTTTCGCCGGTCATGCAGATTTATGACCTGTTAAACAATTGGTGTTATAATCAATTTATATTTTGAAAAGGAGAATGACTTATGGGATTACTGATCTCTTTACTGCTCAGTGCAGCATTCGGATATGTTGCCGCGAATCTGATGAAGCTTGCGGGTCCTTGGTATCTATATGTGATCTTGGGACTGGCCGGCGGTTTCGTCGGTTCACTGGTTTTCGGACTGATCGGCTTCTCCAGCAATTCGATCATTTCCGAAGCGATCGTTTCGATCGTCGGTGCCTGCATCGTCGTTGCAATCTACCGCGCATTGAAGAAATAGGACAAGACAGCTCAGGCTGTCTTTTCTTTTGCCGGACCGCTACAATAAAGTCATGAGCAACAAGAAGTTCTTTGCCTCGTTCATGCTGCTGCTGGCGACCTTGTTCTGGGGCTTGTCTTATACCGTTCAAAGCATTTCCGCTTCGGGCCTGGGTCCGTTCACGACCGTCTTTTTCAAAGGCGCCGGCGGCTTTTTCTTATTGCCTCTGCTGGCCGGAAAGAAAAAGATCGACAGGGAGACTCTGACCGGCGGCCTGCTGATGGGGGCGTTCGCCTTCGGCGGCTGTCTGCTGCAGCAGCTGGGCATCATGTATTCGACCGTCTCCAAGGCGAGTTTCATCACCGCTCTGTATATCATCTTCGTTCCGCTCATCGAGATCTTTTTCGGCCGCAAGGTCAGACGCAGCATCTGGTTCTCCTGTCTTCTGGCCGTTGCCGGACTTTATTTCCTGTGCATGAATTCGGTCGCCGGCATCAATATCGGCGATCTGTTCCTGCTGCTAGGTTCCGTGTTGTTTGCCGGGCAGATCATCGTGATCGACCGTTGTGTCCGGAAATGCGATCCTGTCGCTTTGACCTTCATATCGCAAAGCGCCGTTGCCTTGTTTGCCTTGGCTGTCTCCCTGATCCGGGAAAAGCCGGACGTTTCTTCTTTCGCGGAGATGATCCCGGCGATCTTCTATATCGTCTTCATCGGCGGTCTGATCTCCCAGCTCATCCAGATCCGCTACCAGAGAGACCTTGAACCTTCGCTCGCCTCATTGCTGATGAGTTTCGAATCGGTCTTCGGTGCGCTCTTCGGCTGGCTGATCCTTCATCAGGTCATGTCGCCCAAGGAGATCTTCGGCTGTCTGCTGGTCTTCATCGCCATCCTTCTGGCCGAAACGAAATAGTTTGTAACTGTCATAAATGGATATATAATGAAATAGTTAGTTTGCGAACTAATTATTTTTTATAAGGAGAGCCATGAACAGAAGTGTGATCAAAACGATCTCACATCTGGATCACTGCATACGCTGTCACGCTTACGGTGAGGAGATCGACAGGAGAGCTTTGAACTTCACACAGTTTCAGATCCTGATCTATCTTCTGAAGAACGAAGACAAAGACGTCTGCCAGAAAGATCTGGAGGATGAGATCCATCTGAAAAAGGCATCCATCACGGCAAATCTCGATGTTCTGGAAGGCAAAGACCTCATACGCCGGGAACCGGGCAAGTCCGACCGGCGCAAAAAGTTTCTGAAACTTTCTGAGAAGACGAAGTCCTTTGCCCGTCTGATGGAAGAAAAAGAAAAGAATTACGATCAGAAGATCATTGCCGGCATACCGGAGGAGGAACTCGACGTGTTCTTCCGGGTGTGCGGGATGATCGGCAAGAATATCATGGAGGACGAGAATGAAACTGATCTTTAGATATCTGAAGCCGTATATACTGACGGTACTGGCGGTCATCGCATTGACGTTCCTTCAGGTACAGACCGAACTGACGCTTCCCGATTACATGTCGGGCATCGTCACCAACGGCATACAGTACGGCGGCATCATCGATACTTCTCCCAAGGCGGTGACCAAAGACGATATGGACAGGATCCTGACGTTTGTTTCGGAAAGCGATCGCAAAGCGATCCTTTCGGATTATCAGCTCATCAAAGCGGGATCGACGGTCACGGTGGAAGACCAGGATGTCCGTCTGAAAAAGGACGTTTATTTCAAAATGAATGAAGATACGGAAAATGACGGATCGTTTTTGAAGCCGCTGGTCTATTCCTACATGGCAAAGCAGCAGGGCATCGATGTGAATTCGGCGGATGCCGAAGCCCGCATCGGGGAAAGTCTGAAGGGGCTCGAAGACAACTACGTGTCGATGGCCCGTCTTCATATCCGCAATCTGTACGAGAACGTCGGTCTTTCCGGCGAAAAGATACAGAACGATTTCATCCTGCTGACGGGGCTCAAGATGCTGGGCATCGCGGCGATCGGCGTCGCCGTGCAGATCTTATCGACCTATCTGGCGACAAAGACCTCGTCAAAGATCGCCGCTGCGATGCGCAAGGATGTCTTTGAGAAAGTCGAATCTTTCTCTTCCAGCGAGTTCTCGCGATTCTCGACATCTTCTCTGATCACGCGTACGGGCAACGATATCACCAAGATACAGCAGCTGATACAGATGATGATGCGGATGATGCTGATGTCACCGATCATGGGCATCACAGCTGTCATCAAGGTCATGCGCTATCCCAACATCTCCTGGCTGTTGATCGTTGCGATCGGCGTCATCGTCTGTGCGATGATCGTCCTGGCGCTTTTTGCGGTCCCGAAATTCGAAGTCATCCAGAAACTCACCGACCGTCTCAACTCGATCATGCGTGAGTTCCTCGACGGCATGCTGGTGATACGGGCTTTCAATTCGGAGAAGACCGAAGAAGAGAAGTTCGATGACATCAACTCGACGTTCCGCAAGACCGACCGTTTCGTTTCCAATCTCATGAACATCATGGGACCGGTCATCACTTTCGTCATGAACGCTTTGACGGTATCGATCACCTGGTTTGCCGCCAAGCAGATCGATATCGATGCCATGAGTATCGGTGAAATGATGGCATTCACCCAATACGCGATGCATGTCGTCATGTCGTTCATGTTCGTCACGGTGACTTTCTTCATGATCCCGCGTTCGATGGTCTCGGTGAAGCGTATCGAAGAGGTGCTCAACACCGTCAATACGATCAACGATCCCGAAGAACCGCTGAAACTGCCGGAAGAAAACGGTCCGCTCAGCTTCGAACATGTCAGTTTCCGTTACCCGGGGGCGGAGGAGTCGGTCCTGGAAGATATCAGTTTTTCGGCGGAGCCGGGAGAGACGGTCGCTTTCATCGGTTCGACCGGTTCGGGCAAATCGACGATCGTCAAGCTGATCCCGCGTCTGTTCGATGTCTCCGAAGGAAAGATCACATACTGCGGCATCGACTTGCGCGATCTGTCACAGAAGCAGCTTCATGAAAAGATCGGCCTGGCAACGCAGAAGGCGATCTTGTTTACCGGCGACATCGCATCCAACATCGAATTCGGCAGGGAAGTATCGGAAGAAGAGATGGCGGAAGCCGTCCGCATCTCGCAGTCCGAAAGTATCATCAAAGAGAAGGAAGAAGGACTGCTTGCGCCGATCACCCAGGGCGGTACCAACGTCTCCGGTGGCCAGAAGCAGCGTCTTTCGATCGCCCGTGCGCTGGCGAAACGAAGGAACATCTACATCTTCGATGACTGTTTCTCCGCATTGGATTATGCGACCGATAAGAAACTGCGTGCCGCTTTGAACGAACTGATCGAAAAGACCAGGGCGACGGTCTTCATCGTCGCACAGAGGATCTCGACGATCAAGAATGCCGACAAGATCATCGTCCTCGATGAGGGGAAGATCGTCGGTGAAGGAAAACATGCGGATCTGCTGAAGGACTGCGAAGTCTACCGTCAGATCGCTTATTCACAGCTTTCAAAGGAGGAACTTGCCTGATGCCGCCGATGAGGATCGCAGAAAAACCGAAGGATTTCAAGGGCACGCTTTCTCAGCTTGCCGGATACATCAAGCCGTATTATGCAAGGATCATACTGTCGCTTCTCCTGATGGTCACGTCCACAGTCATGTGCATCTACGGCCCGAAACTGATCGGCGATGTGACGACACTGATCGCCGAAGGCATCTTGTCCAAATACGGCGGAGGAAGCGGGATCGATTTTGAGAAGATCGGAAAGCTGATCTCAACGATCTTGCTGATCTATGGCGTGAGTGCTCTGATCGACTATGCCGTCAACCTGCTGCATGTCAATATCGCCATCAACATCTCTTATAAACTAAGGGATGATATCTCACGGAAGATCAACCGTCTTCCTTTGAAGTATTTCGATTCCAAGACGCATGGCGATGTGCTGTCGCGGGTCACCAATGATGTCGACAATATCTCCAACAACCTGACCTCGACGGTCTCGCAGGTCCTGAATTCGATGGTCAATATCGTGGGCGTCTTATTCATGATGATCACGATCTCCGTCAAACTGACTCTGGTGGCACTGATCGTCTTACCGCTCTCGGGCATGACGGCAGCCTTCATCGTCAAAAAGTCGCAGAAGCACTTCAAGGCTCATTCCCATTATCTCGGTGAGATCAACGGTCACGTCGAAGAGATGTACTCCGGCCACCTGCTGGTCAAGACCTACAACTACGAGGAAGAATCGCTGCGCCGTTTCGATGAGCTCAACGACGAGCTGTACAATGCCGCTTATAAGTCTCAGTTTTATTCCGGTGTCATGCATCCGCTGACCGGTTTCCTGCAGAACGTCGCTTATGTGGCGGTCTGTCTGATCGGCGGCTTCGAAGTCATTCAGGGAAAGATGGACATCGGTGAGATCCAGTCGTTCACGACCTATGTCCGCAGGCTCCAGCATCCGATCTCTTCGATCGCCCAGCTGATGAATACGATACAGACAATGATCGCGGCAGCGGAGCGTGTCTTCAACCTGCTCAACGAAACGGAAGAAGAAGCCGACTGTGCCGATCCGGTGAAAATCACCGATGAAGACGGCAACATCGACATCAAAGGCAATGTCACCTTTGAAAACGTCCGTTTCGGTTACGATCCGGACAAGATCGTCATCAATGACTTCTCGATGTATGTGGCACCGGGCAAAGACGTTGCGATCGTCGGTCCGACCGGTGCGGGCAAGACGACTCTGGTCAAGCTGCTGATGCGCTTTTATGAGCTCAACGGCGGTGCGATCTACGTCGACTTCAAAAACATCCGCGATTACCGCCGGAAAGATCTGCGTTCGATCTTCGGCATGGTCCTGCAGGACGCCTGGCTCTTCGACGGAACGATCAAAGAAAACATCCGTTTCGGCAAGCCGGACGCCACTGATGAAGAGATCTATGAAGCCTGCAAGCTCGCTCATGTCGACCGTTTCATCAAGACCCTGGAAAACGGCTACGACACCATGATCTCGGAAGACACATCGGGGATCTCCCAGGGCCAGAAGCAGCTGCTGACAATCGCGAGAGCGTTCCTGAAAGACCCGAAGATCCTGATCCTCGATGAGGCGACTTCTTCGGTCGATACCCGTACCGAACAGCTCATCCAGGATTCGATGGAACGGCTGCGCAAGGGCAGGACGGCGTTCACGATCGCCCACCGTCTTTCGACCATCCGCAATGCGGACATCATCATCGTCTTAGACAAAGGTGATGTCGTCGAAGTCGGCGATCACGATTCCCTGATGGAGAAGAAGGGATTCTACTTCAACTTATATAATTCACAGTTCGAAAATTAGGAAGCGTCCTTATGGACCTTCCTTTTTTATAGAAAAAAGCCTTCCGCTTTGACGGAAGGCTTATGACCGATGGTTTTATCAGATGTTGTTCCAGTTGCTGTCGATGAAATCGTAGAGCGTCTGCATATCGGACTCTTCGATCGGGGAAGTCGGATCGTTGAGCGAGACCGACATCAGATCTCTCACTTTCTGCTGACCTTCTTCGCCGTATTCTTCTTTAAAGACCTTCATGATCGCCAGAAGTGTCGTATCCCATCCTTCTACTAAAACACCGCCGGAGATCAACCCCAGCTGTTCGTCATTCAAAAGTTTTTTATCCATCTGTGTTTCTCCTTATAGATCCGGTTTATCGGAATCATCCTCATGTATCAACAAAACAGCTCCGGACCGCTGCGGATGATTTCTCGCGATGTGAAGCCGTTTATCGAATATATCTGTTGACACATAATACTATGCAATGTATAGTATATTGTGTAAGGAGGTATTTATGGATATACAGCTGAAAAGAGGTTCTCTGGATGTCTGTGTCCTGGCAGCGCTTCTGAGTGAAGATTCTTATGGCTATAAGATCATCCAGTCTCTGCAGGGCGTGATCGAGATCTCGGAATCGACATTGTATCCGATACTGAAACGGCTGGAGGCTGCGGAGTGTCTGACTTCCTATTCCGTTGAATACAACGGCAGGCTCAGAAGGTTTTATTCGATCACCGGAAAGGGAAGAGATAAGATCGCGGAGTATCTGAAGGATTTCACGCAGCTTCTGAAAGTGTATGAATTTATCGCAAAGGAGGTCAGAAAAGATGCTTGAAAGATATCTTGAAGAACTGAGAAGAGAACTTGACGCAAGAGATGCGAAAGACAGCGAAGAGATCCTGTCTTACTTTGAAGAGATCATCAATGATCATATCGACAACGGGGAAAGCGAAGAAGAGATCATCGCTTCTTTGGGAGATGTACAGAATCTTGCCGACAGCATTTGCGAGAAACGGGGCAGCGAAAGAAAAAAGGATCTGAGTCTCCGCACGGAAAGAAAGAACTTTTCCGATATCTCCAAAGTCGATATCGGAGTGAAGAGCTACGATGTGACCGTCGAGCCGACGAAAGAAGGACACGGATGGCTGGAATATGATCAAAACGACGAGGTCCGTCTTGAGGTAAGGATCGACGGTGATGAGCTTTCGATCGAAGAAGAGGACTCGGGAAACATCATCGATACGTTCTTTGTGAAGATGTTTTCGATGCGAGAAAGAAAATTCAAAAGGCATCTGCGTATCGTTCTTCCGGAAGACAAGATGGTCGATCTGGATCTGGACGATGTCTCCGGCGATGTGAAGATCGAAGGGATCAAATGCGATGAACTGGATCTGCAGATGGTATCAGGCGATATGGAGCTTTCTTCCGTCTTCGCCAGAGATCTGCAGATACAGACGGTCTCCGGTGACATGAAAGCCGATGACATCACGGTCATCGGCAGTCTTGATATCGAAAGCGTCTCCGGTGATCTCAACGGCAGCAGAGTGAAGTGCGATGAGATCTCGATCCAGTCGGTGTCCGGCGATGTGCAATTGTTCATCGACGGAGATAAGGAAGACTATGAGATCCGCGAGGAATCGATCAGAAGACATAAAGTCCATGAGGGAAGCGGAAGTAAATCCTTAAGTTTTGATACGGTCTCAGGAGACATCTCTTACCGTTTTTCAAAAGAGTGAATGAAAAAAAGGACGGCGTATCGGTACCGTTCTTTTCAAAAGGAAACAGCTGCGGTTTACTCCGATTGAATTGGCCTATGCGTAGTGGTATAATCGCTATGACTCAGCATTAGCACATTATGAAACAAAACAGGATCTCGGATTACTACAAGAAATATTTCGTGCTCTTTGCCATAGGTATTGCAGCCGATATCATGGTCGATGTATGCCAGACGTTCATACCCGAGTTTTTGGGTGAGATCGTTGAGATCGTTTCCAATCATTCGGATGTGCAGATCGGCGATATCGTTTATATCTTAAGGAACATCGTTCTGATCGCAATGGCTCTGATGGCCGGCAGAGCGATCCTTCGTTTCACGATCATGCGGGCATCCGGTCTCATCGAGGCAGGTGTCCGTCATGAGATGTTCCTGAAGGCGGAGAGACTGTCGCAGCGCTACTATCATGAAAACAAGATCGGCACGATCATGTCCTGGTTCTCTTCGGATGTCGAAGCAGTCGAGGAATTCGTCGGCTGGGGCACCATCATGGCCGTCGATGCGATCTTTCTGTCGGTCATCGCTTTATATAAGATGCTCAGGCTCGATCCCATCCTTTCCCTGATCGCCGTATTGCCGATGCTGACACTGGTGATCTGGGGCAACCGGGTCGAAAAGGTCATGTCCGACAAATGGGAGGAAAGGCAGAAGCAGTTCGATAAGCTGTATGACTTCACGCAGGAGACCTTCACCGGTATCCGTGTCATCAAGGCTTTCGTCAAGGAAGCGCAGGAACTGCTGGCATTCTCCAAAGTCGCCAAGGAAAACAGCGAAAAGAACCTGGAATTCGTCAAGATGTCGATCGCTTTCGACATCGCCATCGAAGTGATCATCGGTATCGCGATGTCGGTGCTGATGGGCTGCGGTGCGTATTTCGTTTACCGCACGGTGCAGGGACTTCCGGTCTCGGTCTTCGGCCATGTCATCACGATGTCGGCCGGCAAGCTGACGACGTTCATCGGTTATGTCGATACTTTGATCTGGCCGATGATCGCCATGGGACAGATCTTACAGATGCATTCCCGCTTCAAGACGTCCAGCGGACGTATCTATGCGTTCCTGGATCAGGAAGAAGAGATCCATAATGCGCAAGATGCGGTCGTTCTGCAAGACTGCAAGGGCAAGATCACGTTCAAAGACTTCTCTTTTGCCTACCCGGATGGGGATACCCATTCTTTGAAACATGTCTCTTTTGAGATACAGCCGGGCGAGATGGTCGGTCTTGTGGGTAAGATCGGTTCGGGCAAGACGACGCTGGTCAATACTTTGCTGCACTTATACAACATCGAGAGGGGAAAGATCTTCATCGATGATGTCGATCTGATGGATATCGATATCGCGAGCCTGCGTGATGCGATCGCTTATGTCCCGCAGGACAATTTCCTTTTCTCGGACAATATCAAGAACAACATCTCTTTCGCCAACAACAAAGCGGATATCACGGATGTCCGCGATGCGGCGAAGTTTGCGGATGTCGATGACAATATATTAGGTTTCACGGAAGGCTACGAAACGGTCACGGGCGAACGCGGCGTGACTCTTTCCGGCGGTCAGAAGCAGCGTATCTCGATCGCGCGGGCTTACATGAAGAATGCGCCGATCATGATCATGGACGACTCCGTATCGGCAGTCGACGTCAAGACGGAAGAGACGATCCTGAACAATATCAACGAGAAGCGCAAAGGCAAGACGACCATCATCATTGCCTCGCGTGTCTCGACGGTCTCGCACATGGACAAGATCCTGGTCCTCAAAGACGGCGAGGTCGAAGCTTTTGATACGCCGGAGCGTCTGCTTGAAACGTCTCCGACTTACCAAAAGATGGTCTACTTACAGAAACTGGAGAGCGAACTCTAGATGAACGACGAACTGGAAAAACTGAAAGGTGACGTCAAGTTACCCTTAAGCGTGATCATCAGAAGGACACTTAAGTATATCGGCAGTGAAAAGGGCGGTTTTATCTTCTCGCTTCTTTTACTTGGACTCAACGTCGCTCTGGATTCGATCTCTCCGCTGTTTACCAGCCGCATCACCGATGAATTGGTCAAGGACAGCATCAACATCAAGCTGATCCTGAATCTGGTCTTGCTGTCGTTTGCACTGACCTGCATCAACCAGGCTTTCTTATATCTGAATGCGCGCATCTTGCAGAACTGCGGTCAGCGCATCATCTACCGTCTGCGCAAGGAGATCTTCGAGCACATCGAAAACATGTCGCTGAATCAGTTCAACGAGATGCCGGTCGGTTCTCTGGTGACGCGTGTCACGTCCTATACGGCGTCGATGTCCGATCTGTTCACCGGTGTCCTGGTCAGGATCCTGCGCGATATCACGACCCTGGTCGGTGTCTACGTGATCATGTTTTTCATCTCACCGTCACTGGCAACGTCGCTGCTGGGTGTCGTCGTCCTGGTCTTCGGGATCTCCTATGTCTTTTCAAAAGTCGTCCGCGGCTTCTTCCGCAAGGAAAGAGCCTGCATCTCCAATCTGAACACCTTCCTGAGCGAGAACCTGGCCGGCATGAAGCTGACACAGGTCTTCAACCAGGAAAAGACGAAGGAAGAACAGTTCCTGGAAAAGAACGAAGCACTGCGCAAGCAGCGTTTCAATGTCATCAAAGCTTTCGGTGTCTACCGTCCTTTGATCTCCTTCATCTACAACTGTTCCATCGCCTTGTGTTTTGCCCAGGGCATCCGCTTCGGCCTTTCCGCCGGTGAGATCGTTGCCTTCTATCTGTATCTGTCCAAATTCTTCAATCCGATCCAGAACCTGGCCGATCAGCTCAACGCTCTGCAGAAGGCACTGACGGCCTCAGAAAGGATCTTCAATCTGCTCGATGTCAAACCGGATGTCTTAGACAAGCCGGATGCGATCAAGATCGACAAGTTCGAGGGAAAGATCGAATTTAAGAACGTCTGGTTCGCCTATAAAGACGACAACTGGATCCTGAAGGATGTCTCTTTCGTGATCGAGCCCAAACAGACCTGTGCCTTCGTCGGTGCGACCGGTGCGGGCAAGACGACGATCTTGTCTCTGATCGTGCGTAACTACGAAGTGCAGAAGGGCGAGATCCTGATCGACGGCATCAACATCAACGATATCGAGCTCAATTCTTTGCGAAGGGCGATCGGACAGATGCTGCAGGATGTCTTCTTGTTCTCCGGCACGATCAAGGACAACATCACGCTGCACGATGAATCTTTCACGCAGGAAGAAGTGGAAGAGGCTTGCAGGTATGTCAATGCCGATGTCTTCATCGAGAAACTGCCGAAGAGATACGAAGAGGAGATCATCGAAAAGGGCGAGAACCTCTCACAGGGTCAGCGGCAGCTGCTGTCGTTCGCAAGAACGGTGATCCACAAGCCGCAGATCCTCATACTCGATGAGGCGACGGCCAATATCGATACGGAAACGGAAGTGCTGATACAGCGTTCTCTGGAAAAGATGAAGTCGATCGGCACGATGCTGGTGGTCGCACACCGTCTTTCCACCATCCAGCATGCCGATCAGATCATCGTCTTGCAGAACGGCGAGATCGTCGAAAGGGGCAACCATCAGCAATTGCTGAAAAACAGGGGTTACTACTATAAGCTCTATCAGCTGCAGTTTGAAAATTAGATGTTCCATGAGGGACATCTTTTTATAGAGTGTTTACACAGTTCCGTGAGGAACAAACACTACCCGCTATGCGGGTACGTGACAGATGTTAAACAAAAATGTCACCTTTCCTTAAAATAGAATTGTTCAAGCTCTATTTACAGAAAGGAAAGGTGAC
>JAFOLW010000057.1 GCA_017419165.1 Erysipelotrichaceae bacterium | reverse complement strand
GGTCGTAGCGACTGTCATGTGCGTAGATAACGACGCACCGAGCGAGATCGCTGCCATGATCGGTTCATCGATCGCGCTTTCGATTTCTGACATTCCTTGGGAAGGCCCGACAGGTTCAGTCGTTGTCGGCATGGTCGATGACAAGTTCATCATCAACCCGTCCGAAGAGCAGAGAGCAAAGTCCTGCATGCACATGACCGTAGCAGGTACCAAGGACGCTATCATGATGGTTGAAGCCGGCGCACAGGAAGTTCCTGAAAGCGTTATGCTGGATGCGATCATGTTCGCACACGAAGAAATCAAAAAGATCGTAGAGTTCATCGAACAGATCGTTGCCGAAGTCGGCAAGCCAAAGATGGAAGTCGAACTCTACAAGGTTCCTGAAGACATCGATACAGCAGTAAGAAACTACGCGGAAGGCAAGATGAGAGAAGCCATCCAGACAGTTGACAAGCTTGAAAGACAGGAAAATATGGACGCCGTTGAAGAGGAAACAAAGGCTTACTTCGAAGAAATCTATCCGGACAATGCCAAGGATATCAACAGCGTTCTGTACAATATTACCAAAGAACAGGTTAGAAGAATGATCCTCGACGAGGGAGTCAGACCTGACAACCGTAAGCTGGACGAGATCAGACCGCTGTGGATCGACCACGGCGTACTGCCGAGAACGCACGGAACAGGCCTCTTCAAGAGAGGACAGACCCAGGTTCTTTCCGTTTGTACACTGGGACTGCTCAGCGAGAAGCAGACCATCGACGGTATTACCGAGCAGACGGAAAAGAGATACATGCACCACTACAACTTCCCGCCTTATTCAGTAGGTGAGGCCGGAAGAATGAAGAGCCCGGGAAGAAGAGAAATCGGACACGGCGCGCTGGCCGAAAGAGCTCTGATTCCGGTACTTCCTAGCGAAGAGGAATTCCCGTATGCGATCAGAGTCGTCTCAGAAGTTCTTTCCTCCAACGGATCAACTTCCATGGGATCGACTTGCGGAAGCTGCCTGGCACTCATGGACGCCGGCGTTCCGATCAAGGCACCTGTAGCCGGTATCGCAATGGGTCTCATCGAGAGAGTCGAAGAAGACGGATCATCCAAGATGGCGATCCTCTCAGACATCCAGGGCATGGAAGACTTCCTCGGCGACATGGACTTCAAGGTAACTGGTACTGCAAAGGGCGTCACCGCCATCCAGATGGACATCAAGGTCCACGGTCTTTCCAGAGAGATTCTCGAAAAGGCTCTGGCACAGGCAAGAGAGGGCAGAATGCACATCATGGCTGCAATGCTCGAAGACATTCCTGAACCGAACAAAGACCTGTCACCGTATGCACCTAGAATCATCACCATGCAGGTTGCAGTCGATCAGATCAGAACGATCATCGGTAAGGGCGGCGAGACCATCAACGGTATCATCGACAGAACCGGCGTCAAGATCGACATCAACGATGACGGTATGGTATTCATCGCATCACCTGACGGCGCAAGCCTCGATGCAGCCAAGAAGGAAATCGAGATGCTGGTCAAGGAGCCTGAACCGGGTGAGATCTACGAGGGTAAGGTTACGAGAATCATGAACTTCGGTGCTTTTGTTGAGATCCTGCCGGGTAAGGAAGGCCTGATCCACATCAGCAAGATCGCCAAAGAAAGAATCGAGAAGGTCGAGGACGTCCTGAACGTAGGCGATGAAGTAAGAGTCAAGGTTATCGAAATCGACAGCCAGGGCAGAATCAACCTTTCCAGAAAAGATCTGCTGTAAGAAATGAACGTAT
>JAFOLW010000056.1 GCA_017419165.1 Erysipelotrichaceae bacterium | reverse complement strand
ATCAGTACCTTGTCTTTGTCTTCGATGACACTATGACCATTAGGGATCAGCGTCTTGCCGTCTCTGGTGATCGAAGCGATCGTTCCCAGTTCGGAGATGTTGATCTCACGCAGCGTCTTTCCCACGACATCGAGGTCCGAAGAGACGCGGATCTCGGCAATGAAGATGTGCTCATCTTCCAGAGACAGGGAATTGACCATGTTTTCGATGGATGTCAGGTTCCTGACCTGTTCACCCAAAAGGTAAGTTGCCGAAACGGCCATATCGATGCCCAGCTCCTTGAAGATCGGAACGTTCTTCGGGTTGATGACCATGGCGATGCAGCGCTTTGCCCCCAGCAGCATCTTTGCCGTCTTGCAGGCAACGTAATTCTTATAATCATTTTCCGACAAGGCGATGAAGATATCACAGTTCTCCGCACCGGCCTCCCGCAGATCGGAAGCCCTGGTGGCCTTTCCCTTCACGACCGGAATGTCGTTGGCGGAAGAAAGATAACGGCAGACGTCTTCATCCTCGTTGATGACGACCAGGTCGTTGATCTTCGTATTGAATAAGGAAATGATATAATCGGCTTCATGGAAGCCGCCGGCGATCACGATCTTCATTCGTCCACCTCTTTCTCTTTCGCTTCCTCGAACTCCGCCAGCGAGAGATCGAACGGACAGATGCAGTTGACCCTCTCATCGACCAGAGCGCGTTTGCGGGAATCCTTGAGACGGCAATAGACCTGCGGAACGTGATAGATGTGCGTGCACAGATCCGTCAGAAAGATGTTCGTGTCATCATCATCCGTAACGGCGATGAACCTATAGGCGGTCTTGATGCCGTTTTTTTCGAGCAATGCACGGTCGGTCGCATCACCGACCTCGACGAAACCCGAGAAATCGCCCAGACGGCCGATCTTGGATTTGTTGCGGTCGATCACGACGATATTCGCCGTCTTGTTCATCGATCGGGCGATCGTTCCGCCGAGCCTGCCGGCACCGATGATGATCGTGTTGTTGTTCTTCATATCACACCTCTTAAGTACAAATATTCCCTATTAAATAGAGGAACAATCAGCTTACAAATCAATATTATAGGATCACTCAGACAAATAATCCATATTTTTCATTTTACGAAAACAACATAAAAAAGTCCTCCCTTTGCAGAGAGGACTCGTTCATTGAGAACTATTTGTAATACCTCATGTTTTCGAAGTACTTGTTGACGATACCGTTGAATTCTTCCCAGAGTTCATTTTCATGTTCTCTGCCGGCATTGCCGACTTCTTTCCACTTCGCTCTGAGCTCCTTGATGGAATTGACTTCGTCATCGGTGAATTCGCTTCTTGCCAGATAAAGCTTAGCCTGAGCGATGATCTCCTTCTTGGCTTCTACTCTCTTGGCATAGGTCTCTTTCATCTGATCATAGTAGGCATCTCTTCTCTCAAAGAAAGCCTTTCTTTCCGCCAGGAACTGCTGCCAGAGATCATCATCGTCTCTGCGTCCGGCGCTGCCGACTTTCTTCCATTCTTCCATCAGCTCATTGGAACGGTTACCGGCTTCCTTGATGTTCTCGATACCGGCAACTTCTTTTGCCTTGGCGATCAGGTCTTCCTTGAGCGCCTTGTTTGCTGCGAAAGTCTCTTTCAGATTTGCGAAGTATTCATTCTTCTTCTCGAAGAACTCGCTTCTGACGGCGCTGAATTCATTCCAAAGCTCGTCGTCTTTTTCTTTATTGATACGACCGGCATGTTTCCAGTCTTCAAGCAGCTGTTTCATCTGCTCAGTACCCTTTTTGAAATTGTTCTTTGTGAGGATCTCTTTTGCCTGCGCGATGATCTGATTCTTTCTGTCTTCCGTATTGATGTAGACATCACCGGCTTTTTCAGAAAGCTCATCCATCATCTTGTTGAATTTTTCGGACAATTCCAGATCGGAGAAAGATTCTTCTTCTTCTCTGACGCGAGGCCACCTTCTCTTGAGGTCCTTTGCCCTGAGGAACGCAGTCGCTGCATCCTCTTCGCCAAGAAGTTCTTCCATCTTAGCGATCAATTGTTCTCTAATGTCGTTTTTTTCCATGTACTATGCCACCTACCTACTCTTACTATTCTAACATTTTACCATAGGATTTTAAAATCCTAAAACATATCCTTCACAGTTTTTTCGTTTACTTTCTGCCGTTTTTTGTCTCTTTTTCTCTCCGATGCCGCAAAAAGCCTCATTTTTCCTAACAGGAACGATTCAAAATCCTTCGCGCTGACCGGCTTTGAAAAGCAATATCCCTGCACGATATCGCAGCCCAGTGCCTTCAGCTGTTCCATCTGTTCCAGATCCTCCACGCCTTCCGCGATGCTCAGGACACCGAGATACTTTGCGATCTGCAGGATGATCGTGATCATGCCGGTATCCTTCTTCTTTTCCCTGAACGCATCTTTGATGAAACACATATCGATCTTCAGCGCATCGATATTGAGCCGGTTCACCATCGACAGTGAAGAATAGCCGGTACCGAAATCATCCATCTCGATCAGGAAACCCAGATCGCGCAGCTCTTTTGTCATCTCGATGATCTTCACGGGATCCTCCATATACGCCGACTCCGTGATCTCCAGCATCAGTTCATCACGAGAGATCCCGCTTTCTTCCACGATTTCCTTCAGCCGATCGACCATCCCTTTCTTCAGCAAGTCTTTCCGCGAGACATTGACCGAGACCGGTACCGCGATCTTCAGACGCTGTTTCCACTCGGCGATCTGATGAGCCGCTCTTCTCCAGACATAGGCATCCAGGAGAGAGATCTTATCCGCTTCTTCCAGAAGCGGGATGAACAGTGACGGCGCGATCCTACCCAAGCGCGGGTGGTCCCAGCGCACCAGTGCCTCGGCGGACGTCAGTACGGGATGAAGACCCTTGATGTTGAACTTGGGCTGGAAGACGACCCGGAATTCTTCTTCTTCGATCCCTCTTTCAAAGTCCATCAGCAGACGCTCGGCAAAGCGCTTTTCTCCGCTGTCCTTTTCATAATTCAAATGCTGCTCGCCGACATAAAGCGCATCCTTCAACAACATCGCCCGTTTGGCTTTGGCCAAAACGATCTCAAAAGAAGGAAGCGGGACCTGCAGAAGTCCGTCTGCCCCCAGGTAGTGATAGCGCTCCTCGAGATGGACATCCTGCGAGACGATCAATACCGGCGTCTTGAAACGGTGCAGAAGATCCCGGACTTCATTCAAGACCTGCCTGTCCTCCTTTGTCCTGAGATCGAGGATGAGTACGTCTTCTCTGTGCCGTTCCAGATGTCCTTTCAGCAGAGCACTGTCCGTAAAAAAGACCTCGTAATCCTTTACGAGGGCTTCTTCCAGTTTCAAAAATACTTCATCTCTTTTCCCCGACGCCAAAAGAACGCTCCTTTTCTCTTCCGCAGAAAAAAGATCTCGATGATCAGCCATTTTTCCGAATCCCTATACCGGAATTATAAACGATTTTTCAAAACAAAGACAGCTGATCTTCGATGAAGGAACGGCCTTTATGCACCGAGACGATATCGCCCTTCTCGATCTTACCGATCAGAAGAGGCGAATCCGGATCATGAAGCTTCCGGTTCTCAATGACCCGGTCTTTGTTTGAATTGGCATAGCAGTACTTACAGAAATGCAGGCAGGAATCATAGGCACCGATATCGTTGCCCAGAAGACAGGCGCAGCCCTGCCTGGTCTCGCCATTGTTTTTCACATTGAGCTTTTCACCGATCGCTTTCTCCAGGACCTGCCTGCTCAGACAGCCGGAGACATCCGCTCCGAAACGCGCCAGATCTTCATCTTCATGACAGAGCCGCAAACTCATACCGCAGCGGCCGGCGATCTGCACGAAGGCTTCCGTGATCCGGCAGCGGTCTTCGTAAGAGACTTCTTTGACCTGCGGGAAATTGCGCTTCGTCTTTTCGTAGAGATCGATGAAAGAGATGATGACCGCATTGCAATAGCCTTGCAGATACTTCACCATCTTCTCGAAGATAATCAGATGATAGTCCAGGGTGTAACGCTCATTCAAGAAGATCGGATCATAACGCCAGACGACCTTATCGATCCCCAGCTTTCCGGAAAGCATACGGAACGACTTCAAAACTTCCCGCTTGTCCGGCACGTTTTCTTCGATCTCTCTGCCGTAAGGAGTGATCGTCACGTTCCAGTACATGCGGTAATCTTTCAGCTCATCGAGATGTTTCAACATCGGCTCCGGATTTTTCGTACAGAAGACCAGGACGTCGACGATCTTCGGATCGAGGTCATAACGGATCACCCGCTTGGGATCGAAGGGATTTCTTGCCATGACGAAACCCTCCTTGATCCGCTTCATGAACCATTCCGAATAAAAGGCGGGGATATCCGTACGTGAACCGGTATTCAGTATCATGTCTCAATTATACAAAAAAAGAGACGCAAGTCTCTTCTCAATGCTTCAGCAAAAACTGCAGGGTACCGCCCTTCATCGCTTCCTGTCTCACATAGGCGAAATCCTTGCCGATCAGCATGCAGGCATCCATACAGTAAAACAGCTCTTCCATCACATCTTCAAGCTTTCCTTCCTTTTGGTCGAACGCCGCATCCGGAGAAAGCAGGAAACAGTCTTCTTTCCTGTGTTTCTCAATGAAAGTGAGGAACTCCTTCCGTTTGAACAGATCGGTCCCGGACAAAATGATCCTGCAAGGATCCAGAAGATCTTCCGCCTGATGACAGAAACGCTCCAGTCCTTCATAGCGTTTCTTATCGCTGTTCAGTTCATAGGAAAGGCGTTCTCTTCGCTGTTTCCTCACATAAGACAAGATGAAAGCTTCCTGGACCTGTTTCAGTTTTTCGTCCATCGCTTCTTTCCTTTCATCGCCAGGACCGCGATCAGCGTTCCGAAAAGGGAAACAACGAAACTGATCCACAGCGTCGAAGACACCGACAAAAGATCATAGAGCCTTCCGGCAAAGACACTCGACAATACCGAACCCAGGGTCGTCATCGTATACGCCAGGCTCTGTGCCTTGCCCGAATCCTGATGGCCGACCGTCATCTCCACATACGGGACGATGGCCGCCGAATACAAGGCAAAGGACGGTCCCTGGAACAGGAAAGAAAGATAGAGTCCGCGCAAGGATCCCGCCAGGGCAAAACACAGCTCCTTGATGCTGAAGAAAAGGAATGAAGCTGCCAATATCTTCTTCTGATCCATCCTTCCGAAGAACTTCGTATAGAAAAACATGAACGGCAGTTCCATGACCGCCATGAACGAATTCAAAAAACCGGCCGTTCCGGCATCGCCGCCGGCATTGCGGACGACATTGATCAGAAAACCGGTGATGTTGTTATGTGAAAAGAACAAGAGCGCCGTCCCGCACAGCATCAGAAAGAAACTTCCGTTCTCCCGGATGAACTCTCCCATGGAGACGCTTTGTTTCTCACTTGCCGCGTAGCGGACCTCCGGCATCTGTTTTTTCGTGATCCGATATGCGATGTACTGATAGACACACAGGATGAGCCCCGCCACCGGCACGGCCCGGACGGACGTCTTTTCGATCAGGACGCCCAGGACGGCCGAAATGATGACAAACGACAGCGAACCCAGGCCCCGGGCAAGCGAATAATCCGTCTTCATCTGCGCGTAGGAGATATCCGAATAGATCTTCAGGACCAGCGTATTGAACGAAACACAAAAGCTCATGTATAAGACGTAGAAGATGAAACTCAGGGTCTGATCCTTCATCACGGCGAGCAGCGCCGCACAGCTGAGCGTCTGTAACACAAGCATATAAGGCATCAGCTTCAGCGCCAGCCATCTCTCATCCTTGTCCGTCAGACCGGCCAGATAAGGACCTAAGATCATTCCGATCAGATTGCCCAGAGCGGAAAGGATACCCAGTTTCGTATTGGAAAAACCGATCCCCTGCAGGTAGATGACCGCAAAACAGACGCAGACGCAAAAACTCATCCAGTACGACGACTGCAGCAGCACATAAGCGAGGGTCATATCCTTGTTTCTCATACTCCTATTCTAACAAAGAAAAAAGACGTCTCCCATCGATCTTGGAAGACGTCTTATCCTTACAAGTCTCTTTATTTCTTTTTCTTGAATTCTTTCTGACCGTTGGTGCTGCCGCCGTCGCACAGGATGTCGACACCGGCCAGATAGCCGTTCCTCTCATCGGCAACGGTCGCCAGGGCATAGCCGAGCTCTTCCGGTGTTCCCATCCGCTCTTCGGCAGAGAAGCCGATCAGATAGCCGCCGTTCTCCTTTTCCGCATTGCCCATATCGGTAGCGATCAGACCCGGAGAAAGCGAGACGACCCGGATGCCCTTCTTTCCGTATTCAAAGGCACACTTTTTGGCATACCAGCAGACGAAGTTCTTGGACATCGCATAAGCGAAGCCGGCTCTCTGATAATCGCCTTTGGCGAGCTTCGCCCTCTTCAGGATCTTTTCCATGAAGGCTTCCTCGTCCGTTTCCGCCAAAGGATAAGCCTTTTTGGGAATGATGAAGGAAGGAAGCGAATAAGCCGAATTGGAAGAGACATCAACGATGACGCTTCCCTTGTTCATGAGCCTGGAGAACTCTTCGTTGACATAGACCGTGCCCAATGCATTGATCCTCAATAAGGTCTTTCCGTCCGTCTGGGCCGGTGACATGCCTGCGGCATTGATGACATTTTTGATCTCACCCAGAGAAGCCGCATATTCCGCCAGCTGTCTGACGCTCTCCCGGACTCCCGTATCCACCGCGTGGCCATACGCTTCATAGCCCAGGCTCTTGAGTTCTTCCACAGCCTTCTCAAGTTTCTTGACCGTCCTCCCGGCAACGACGATAATCTTGTCCTTCGGCATATATTTCGCCGCTTCCAGTCCCATGCCCGAACCGCCGCCGGTGATGACGCATACATTCTTTTTCATGTTTCTTACCCCCACTTCTGCAGTATACACCCTCCGAAGTATTCATTGAATCCGTCTGCTCAAAATAAAAACTCTTACAGACAGAGCTGCCTATAAGAGTTTTAAATGTTTTATTATATTTCGCCTTTCATCCACTTTTCGAACTCTTCGTCCGTCGCCAGGACCTTGTGGGTCTCGCTGAGGACATGTTCGTGTCCGGCCGTGTAATCGACGCCCAGCTCATCCTTGTTGTAGGTCAGAGCAATGCGCTTCTTCTCAACGATCGGATTGGGATGCGGGATGGCCGATAACAGCGACTTGGTATACGGATGGATCGGATTCTCGAAGATCTCATCGGTCGTACCGGTCTCGACGATGTGGCCCAGATGCATGACGCCGATGCGGTCGGAGATGTACTTGACCATCGACAGGTCGTGGGCGATGAACAGATACGTCGTACCCAGTTCATCCTGTAAGTCCTTCATCAGGTTGACGACCTGCGCCTGGATGGAGACATCCAGTGCCGAGATGCATTCGTCGGCGATGACCAGTTTCGGATTCATGACCAGTGCCCGGGCGATGCCGACACGCTGCCGCTGACCGCCGGAGAACTGATGCGGGAATCTCGTTGCCTGTTCTCTGGAAAGACCGACCTTGTCCAGGATATTGTTGACCTTTTCGTCGATCTCTTCCTGCGAATTGCACAGATGGTGGATCTCCAGACCTTCCGCGATGATCTCTTTGACCTTCTTGCGGGGGTTGAGACATGCCATCGGATCCTGGAAGATCATGGCCATGTTGGTGCGCAGGTAGGAAGCATCTTCCTTGTTGAGCCTGCCGGAGATGTCATGACCGTCGAAGATGATCTTGCCGCCCGTCGGATCGTAAAGGCGGATGATGGCGCGGCCGGTCGTGGATTTGCCCGAACCGGATTCGCCGACCAGACCGTAGGTCTCGCCTTCGTAGATATCGAAGCTGATGCCGTCGACCGCTTTGGTGACTTGCCGGCGGCTGATGCGGAAATACTGTTTGAGGTCTTCTACATGAAGCAAAGGTTTTCTAGTCTCAGTCATTGATACCGGCCTCCTTCTTCATCTTGGCGATCCTGACTTTCAGTTCTTCCGGCAGTTCGACTTTCGGTGCATGCGGATCGCAGAGCCAAGACGCGACACGGTGCTGACCGCCCACGTCGAACATCGGCGGTTCTTCACGGTAGTCGATCTTTAAGGCGTACGGGTTCCTCGGCGCAAAGGCGTCGCCGATGACCTCTTCCATGAGGTTCGGCGGCGAACCCGGGATCGCAAAGAGCCTTTCGGAATCGGTATCGACATCCGGCATGGAGCTCAATAAGCCCCAGGTGTACGGATGACGCGGATCGTAGAAGACTTCGTTGATGTTGCCTTTTTCGACGATCCTGCCGGCATACATGACGGCAACATAATCGGCGACCTTGGCAACGACGCCCAGGTCGTGCGTGATATAGATGACGGAAATGTTCTTCTTGACCTGGATCTCCTTGATCTTTTCAAGGATCTTGGCCTGGATGGTGACATCCAGAGCCGTCGTCGGCTCATCACAGATCAGGATATCCGGGTCGCAGGCCAGAGCGATCGCGATGACCACTCTCTGACGCATACCGCCGGAGAGTTCATGCGGATATTGTTTGAATGTTTTATCCGGTTCGGAAATGCCGACTTCATCGAGCAGTTCCAAAGCGCGTTTTGCGGCTTCTTCCTTTGTCGCATAACCGTGTTCGATCATCGGTTCCATGATCTGCCTGCCGATCGGCATGGTCGGATCCAAAGAAGTCATCGGATCCTGGAAGACCATGGCGATGTGCTTGCCGCAGAGCTTGTAACGGATCTCTTTCTGCGGCATCTTGGCCAGATCGAATTCCTGCAGCTGCCCGTCCTTATCGAAGCAGCGGTATTTGATGGAACCCGATTCGATGGTGCCGTTGGAGTCCAGGATGCCCATCATCGTCTTGACGGTGACCGACTTGCCGGAACCCGATTCGCCGACGATCGCGACCGTCTCGCCCTGGAACAGATCCAGACGGACGCCGCGGATGGCACGGACGACACCGAAGTTGGTCTTGAAGGAGATGTTCAGGTCTCTGATGGACAGGACACGTTCATTTTTATCTCTTTTGAATTTTGCCATACTGTCACCTACTTATTCAGCATCTTCGGATCGAAGGCATCTCTGAGTCCGTCCGCAAACAGGTTGAAACAAAGCATCAGAATACCCAGTACGACCACCGGAATGATCAGGATATAGGAATATGTCGTCATGGATTTGTATCCGTCGGACACCAGAGATCCCAGGGAAGCCAGCGGAGCCGGCACGCCCAGTCCCAGGAAGGACAGATACGCCTCAAGGAAGATCGCACTCGGGATGGAGAACATCGAAGTGATGATGACCTGTCCGAAGATGTTCGGCAGGACTTCCTTGAAGATCAGTCTGAATTTGGAAGCACCGAGCGTCGTGGAAGCCAGGATGTATTCCTGTTCCTTGACCTTCAGTACCTGTGCCCTGGCGATACGCTCCATACCGATCCATCCCGTTAAGACCAGCGAGAAGATGATGGAGGAGATGCCCGGCTTCAGCACGAGACCCAGCAGGGTGACGACGACCAGCGTCGGGATGCCGTTGAGGATCTCGGCGATACGCTGAAGGATCATATCCGTTCTGCCGCCGATGAAACCGGAGACCAGGCCGTAGACCATGCCGATGAAGATATCGACCAGCACCGCCGCAAACGCGATGATCAGTGAAACTCTGGCACCAGCCCAGACACGGGTAAAGATATCTCTGCCCTGCGTATCCGTGCCGAACCAGTAATAAATGTCCTTGATGCCTTTCGCCGCATACTGGTCATTTCCCTTGAAATAACCCTTGGCGATACCGATCTTTTCCAGACCGGGGATCCTCGGAACGATGCACTCGTGACCCAGGTTGATCGACTTGTAGGTATGCGGGTTCATACCGGGACCGAAGATCGCCAGAAGGATGATGATGAAGATGATGACCGCACCGATCAGGGCACCCTTGTTTTTGGAGAAGTTGCCCCAGACATCCTTCCAGTAGGAAGATGCCTTGTAGTTCTTATCGATCAGCTTCTCACCGGCTTCATGCGCAAATTCAAAATCGTCCGGAAGAAATTCGTGGTTCTTGATCTCGCTCATTTAGCCCTCCTTTGCGACCCTGATCCTAGGATCGATCACGCCGTAAAGAATATCGACGAACAACATCACCGCGATGTACATCACGGAATAGATGAACGAACAGGCGATCGTGACGTTATAATCGTTCTGCTGTATGCCGCTGATCATCAAAAGGCCGATGCCTGGGATACCGAAGATCCTCTCGATGACAGAAGAACCCGTCAGCAGGTTGACCAGCAGCGGACCCATGACCGTGATGATCGGGATCAACGTGTTCCTCAAGGCATGACGGATGATCATGCGGTACTGCTTGACGCCTTTGGACTGCACCAGAAGGATATAGTCGGAATTCAGGACATCCAGCATCTCCGATCTCGTGAATCTGGCGATATTTGCCGTCGGCGAGACGGACAGAGCCAGAGCCGGCAAGATCAGCGACTTGAACGGCATCGTCTGATTATAAAGGATCGGCAGTAATTTCAGTTTGTAAGCGACGTAGTAACACAGAAGGAGCGCACATACGTAGGAAGGAACACTGACACCGACGACCGAAATGACAGAACACAGGTTATCGATCCAGGTATTGTGGTTGAGTGCGGCCAGGATGCCCAGGATCAGACCTAAGATCGTACCGAAGATCATTGCCATGGCACCGACCGCCAGTGAAATGCCCAAACGCCCTTTAATCATGTCTGAAATCGCAAAGTTCTTATTGATCGCATAAGAAACGCCGAGGTCTCCCGTCAGCATGTTTTTCAGATAAAGGAAAAAGCGAACCAGCAGCGGTTTATCAAGACCATATTTCTGATAAAGCAGAGCCAGTTGCGCTTCCGTCAGTTTTTCATCATTAAAAGGTGTACCCGGCATCAGGTCCATCAATAGAAACAGAACCAGGATGATCACCAAAAGAGTCGCGACCGAGATCATAACTCTTTTCATAATGTATTTCTTCATATACACGCTCCTTTCATAAAACAATAGAGCGATCAAGCTCAACTCAATCGCTCTAAAGTTTCATAATGCTTAAAGATCAGTCTTTATTTGTTGACTACGATATGACGGTAGCTGTCAACTGCAGCCGAGTGGAATTCGATACCGGAAATGCTCGGGCTGATGATCATAGCGCCGCCGGCCTGGAATACAGGAACGACAGCAGCATCGGTCTTGACCAGCTGGATCTCGGCATCAAGGAAGTCTTTCCATCTGACATCGGCATCGGTAGCACCTGCACCTTTTTCCGCATCACCGACTAAGCCGTCATATTCACCGGAATTGTAACCGCCGTCGTTGTTGGAAGTGTTGGTCGAAACGAACAGATCCATATAAGTCTGAGGATCGCCGTAGTCCGGGCCCCAACGAGTCAGCATGACATCGTAATCGTGGTTGTTTGCATTACCTGCGAGATCGAGTCTTTCCTTCTTCGGTTTGCCGTTCAGATTGACTTTGAAGCCGGCCTGTTCAAGGTAGAACTGGACACGCTCAGCAGCCTTGATGATGGAGTCGCCTTCATCCGTACCGTATAAGAGTTCGAATGTGACTTCATGACCCAGTTCATCAACAGCCTTCTTATAGAATTCTTTTGCCAGATCAGGATCGTAAGCTACGACCTGGCCGGCATCTTCACGGTAGTCCTTGCCTGTTGAAGGATTGGAAGCCAGACCGATCGGAATGATACCGCCGGCTGCGACGGAACCGTCGTTCAGAACTCTGGCGATGTCTTCTCTGTCGATCGCATACAGCATAGCCTGTCTGACGTTTGCGTTAGCCATGTCGGCAGCACCTGTACGGTTGTGGACGTTGTTGCCCATGTTGATGGACAGATAGTACATGTAACCGGCAAGTCTGTTGACGAAGCCTTCGACATCCTTGTTGGCATCGACCTGCTCGCCTGACAACGTGACGTTGTCGAGGTTGCCGCTTTCATATTCCATCAGAGCGGTCTGCGTATCGGTGATCTCACGGAAGACGACCTTCTCAGCATATTCGTTCTTGTACTTTTCGGCATTCCAGTAAGTCGGATTCAGTTCAAATTCGAAGGAATAACCGGAAGTCCATGAAGTCATGGTGTAAGGTCCGTTGTAAAGCAGATCGTTCACTGTCAGAGAATACTGATCACCCTTCTCCTCAACGAACTTCTGGTTCATCGGGAAGAATGACGGGAATGCAGTCAGAGCTACGAAGAAGCCTGAAGGAGTAGCGAGTTTGACAACGAATGTCTTGTCGTCGACTGCTTCATAGGATTCTACGGAAGCTGTTTCCAGCATCCAGCTGTAATCCGATGCAGTGTCAGGATCGACCAGTCTATTCCAGCCGTAGACGAAGTCGTGAGCTGTGACAGGATCGCCGTTTGACCACTGCGCATCACGCAGATGGAATGTGTAAGTCAGACCATCATCGCTGAGATCATAGGATTCAGCCATATCAGGAAGCGGATTACCGTTCTCATCAAGTTCCATCAGACCGGAGATGCACATCGTGGCAGCGATGAAGGAAGTTCCATCGGTAGCGATATGGTGGTCCATGGAAATGATCGGCGTCGGAGCCTGAACGGTGACCGTACGTAAAGCAGCACCTTCATTGCCGCCGCTTTCGCCGCCGCCGCCGTTGCCGCCGGAGCATCCGACCAGGAGCAACAGTATCATCAGTAAAGATAATAATTTTTTCATAGTATCTCTCCTTGTAATATCTATTATGTTAATCCAATTGAAAATCAGTGTCAACAAAAAATGTAATCGTTTTACAGATCATGAAACAATTTTCAAATGATTTTTCATGTATGATAGATTTGATACAGGAGACCAACTATGAAGAAATTCTTCCATAACGCAAACATCTATACCGGTCAAGGCTTTGCGAAAGCCTTTACTGTCGAAAACGGATACTTCACCAACATCTTTTACGATGAGCCCGCCGATATGCAGGACTGCGAAAAGATCGACCTGCAAGGCGCCTTCGTCTGCGCCGGCTTCAACGATTCCCATATGCACCTGCTCAACTTCGGCCAGTCCTTGCGTATGGCGAAACTCAACGAACACACCGGATCGCTCTCCGAGATGATGGCCTACATGAAAGAGTTCATCGAAGACAACGACTTCCGTCCGGGCAGCTGGATCCGCGGACGCGGCTGGAACCAGGACTATTTCGAAGACGTTCACCGGATGCCGGAACGTTTAGACCTCGATCAGCTTTCAGGCGATCTGCCCATCATGCTGACGAGAGCCTGCGGGCACTGCTGCGCCGTCAACTCCAAAGTCTTTGAGATCGCCCATATAGATAAAGATACGGCCGCCCCGTTAGGCGGTGCCATCGACTATGAAAAAGGTCTCCTCTATGACAACGCCATGGACCTCATCGAACCCTACATCCCATTGCCGGACAAGGAAGAACTCAAACAGATGATCCTGGCCGGTGCCGCTGCCCTCAACGGCTACGGCATCACCTCCTGCCAGTCCGATGACTACTGCGTCTTCCGCGAGATCCCCTTTGAAACGGTCAACGAAGCCTTCAAAGAACTCGCCGCAGAAGGAAGACTTTCCGTCCGCGTCTTTGAACAGTCCAACTTCACCGAGCTCGGAGAATTCTCCCGCTTCGTTCAAGCCGGCAATATTACAGGAGCCGGTGACGAACATTTCAAGATCGGACCTCTGAAACTGCTGGGTGACGGTTCCCTGGGCGGACGCACGGCCCACCTTTCCAGACCTTACGCCGACGATCCTTCCACACAGGGCTTCTCACTGTTCAGCGACGAACAGTTCAACGAGATGATCTCCTACGCCAACCGGCACGGGATGTCCGTCGCCGTCCACGCGATCGGCGATGCCTGCCTCGACAAAGTTCTCAATGCCATCGACAAGGCCTTGAAAGAGTGTCCGCGGGAAGATCGCCGCCACGGCATCGTCCACTGCCAGATCAGCAGGAAAGACCAGCTGGAACGCATGATCGCCCTAAAGACCCACATCTATGCCCAGTCCATCTTCCTGGACTACGACAACCACATCGTCGAAAAACGCGTCGGCAAAGACCTGGCGGCCACCAGCTATTCCTGGAAGACCCTGAAAGATCACGGACTCAGCGTCTCCAACGGCTCGGATGCGCCGGTCGAACTTCCCGATGCCCTGCGCGGCATCGAATGTGCCGTGACCCGCACCTCGATCGACGGGACCGGACCTTACCTGGCCGACCAGGCCTTCAGCGTGAAAGAAGCCATCGACTCCTTCACGGTCGAATCGGCCGTCGCCAGCTTCGAAGAATCCTTCAAAGGACGCATCAAAGAAGGCTATCTGGCCGACTTCACCGTCCTAAAAGAAGATCCTTTCAAGGCCGATCCGCATCATATCCACGAGATCCCGGTCATCTCCACCTGGCTGGGCGGAAACTGCGTCTATGCCAAATGAAGGACAGCTGTCCTTCGTTTTTTATTAGAATAAAATCATGAAGAAGTTATTTTCCTTTCTGCTGATCCTTCTTATGTGTGTGACTTTGATCTCCTGCAAGAGGGAAGAAAAAGATGAGATCGCGCAGATCATCGATTCCCTGACACTGCGGCAGAAAGCGGCACAGCTGCTCATCCCGGCCCTGCGCTATTCCCGCTATGTCTCCGAGAACGACTATGATCCATTGCTTCAGATCGGCGAAAAAGAGAGCGAATTACTCTCCGGTACCGGTTTCGGCGGCATCATCCTGTTCTCCGACAATATTGCTTCTCCTGAACAGGCCCTCAAGCTGACCGAAGATCTCAATAAGATCAACGAAGAAAGCGGCCACCTGCCCCTATTGATCTGCGCCGACCAGGAAGGCGGCGGTGTCCGCCGGATCCCGTTTGGCAGCTACATGTGCGGAAACATGGCCTTAGCAGCCGCCGACGATCCAAAGGATGTTCATGCCTATGCATCGCTCATCGGCGATGAACTCGATGACTTACACATCAACGTCGACTTCGCACCGGTCGTCGACCTCAACTCCAACCCGAAGAATCCGGTCATCGGTGTCCGTTCGTTCTCCGATGATCCCGATAAAGCCGCAGCTTCCATTTCACCCTTCATCGAAGCCTTGCACGAGCAAGGCGTGATCTCCTGCCTCAAGCACTTCCCGGGACATGGGGATACCGATACGGATTCCCACTCTTCCCTGCCGGTCATTTACAAGTCTCTTGAAGAGATCCGCGGTTTCGAACTGATCCCTTTCAAAGCCGGGATCGAGGCGGGCTGCGACATGATCATGACCGCCCACATCCAGTATCCCGCGATCGAAAAAGAAAGCCACAACGGCATTTTCCTGCCGGCGACCTTATCCCATACGATCATCACCGATGTCTTGCGCAACGAACTGGGCTTTGACAAAGTGGTCGTCACCGATTCGCTGTCGATGGACGCGGTCGCCAAATTCTTCCGCAAGAAAGACATCCTGGCCTACGCGATCAACGCCGGTGCGGACATGTTACTGATACCGGTGAGTGAGAAAAAGAGCGTCTCCCTATACTACAAGGAACTGCTCAACACCGTCACCGCCATCTGCAACCTCGTCAAGGAAGGCACCGTCTCCGAAGAAAGGATCGATGAATCCTTAAGACGCATCATCACCTTAAAGAAAGAACGCGGTCTCTTCGATCCGGAAAAAGAGAATGACAATTTCGATGTCGGCTCCAAGGAGCACCATCAGACCGAGATGCAGATCGCCAAAAATGCGATCACCCTCATCAAAAACGAGGATGCTTTACCGATCGATAAAAACGAAAAGACCCTGGTCTTAGTCCCTTACGCATCCCAGAACCGTTCGATGACCTACGCAAGGACGCTCCTGTTGCAGGAAGGCTTCTTGAACAAGAAGAGCGATCTGAACATCTGCACCTACGGTGCCGATACGGATAAGAAAGACTTCAACGATCATATCAAGCCATTATTCAAAGGCATCGGCAGGCTCGTCCTGGTCTCCGCCTGCTACGAAGAAGCCGACCTCAACGGCAGCGAAGCTTACATCGCCGACCTTTGTCTTGACTATTGCAAAGACAAAGGCATCAAAACGGTCCTTCTGTCTTCACAATTGCCTTATGATCTTTCCCGTTACGAAGCCGATGCCCTGCTGGCCTGTTACTACGCCGCCGGCATGTCCGCAGCGATCGATACCGGCCGTCCTACCGATCAAAGCTTCCCGCCCAATCTCATCGCCGCGATGTATGTGATCTACGGGCAGCAGGCACCGAAAGGAAAACTGCCGATCGATGTCCCGGAACTCATCAAAAAAGACGGCCTCTATACCTTCGGTACAGAGACCGCCTATGAACGTAACACTTCCCTTTCTTACTAAGAGGCTTCAAGCCTCTTTTTCTATGACCTACTTCTTGAAGATCTCGCCCGGCATCGACATGCACAACTCGGTCTTTAAGATCAGATCGCCGTCCTTGTTCTCCTCAAAGACGATCGTCTTGACCTCATCGCCCTTGAAACCCTGCATCTTGGAGGCATCCAGTACATCGCATGCCCAGCCCTTATCCGTCTTCTGGCAATAACCGGTATATTCGCCCATGCCCGAATAACAGTTCTCAATGAACTTGAACGAATAATCCGTGGCGATGGTCACCGAAGGCAGGTATTGCTTGAGTATGCCTTCCATCTCTTCGTGAGTCCAGGTCGTCGTCTTGAAAACGTCTTTGAACGGATCCTCCTCTGCTGCGACAGTGACCGGCACCGTCCCGTCGGTACTGAAGACATCGTAGGCGGAAGAAGCGCAGAGATCTTCCTGCAGGATCAGCGTATCTTCATTCATGATCCGGAACTCGAAGTTGCTGACGAGGGATCCGTCGCCGCCCTTGAAACTGTCAAAGTTGGAGAACATGTAGACATCTCCTTCTTTTCCATAGAGGCCTTTGACCAGGACCGTCTCGCTTCCGTTGGTCTCATTCAGAGTGAACGAACCGTCATCGTATAAGATCAGATAGGACACGCCCTTTTTCTGCGAAGCATTGAAAAAGGTCTTATAGCCCGCCGTTCCCGTTTCCGTTTTCGTTTCCGCCGGCGTTGTGTTTTCGCTGATCTGCACCTCCGGCTCATGGATGGAATACAGGGCATCGTTCTTGGAACCCTGCAGGCTCGTACGTAAGACGATGTTTTCTCCGTTCTTATATTCGAACAGGATCTTCTTGTATTTGCCCGAACCGGCATCGACATTCAAAGTGATGACATCTTCCTTCACTTCATAAGATCCGCTCATCTCATCAAGACCTTCCGCAAACTCGTCCGTCAGAACGAAAGAACCGTCCTTGCCGAACCAGACCCTGGAAGGCACCTTGTGCAGATCCGAAGTGTCATAGTAAGTCTTACCGGCGATATCGTAAGTCTTTGTATCTTCTTCCTTTTTCGTACATCCCATCAAAGACGACAAAAACAGTACACTCAAAACAAGCAGCAGCATCTTTTTCATGAGATCTCACCTCCCTCAAAAAGAGAAACGCCTTCAACAAATGATCTTCTGTATCTTTACGCTTTCATTATATTATGGCCAAAGACAAAAGAAAAACCGTCCTGCGGGGACCGGTCTATCAGACCAGACGGTCTTCATTCTCTTGTTCTTTCCGTTTCGCATCCGGTCAAAAAAAGGAGCTAGAGGCAAAGCCTCAGCTCCTTCACATAGAAGTCGGGATTCGGGACATCCGCTCCCTTGTCCTTCAGGGTCGCCGCAGGGATCGAAGCCTTGAAACGCAGAGCCGAATCCTTCAGCAACGCAAGGTAGAGAGCCTTTTCGCTCTTTCCCGTCTTTTTGCAGACGACATAAGCGGTGCGGTAGAGCCTTTTGCTCAGCTCCCGGATAGTCGTTTCCGAAAGACCCGGAAGCAGATGCATGTACAGGCTCTCGTCGCAGCGATAAGAGAAGGCACCTTGTTTTCCCTTCAGGGAACGGTGCAGCTTCTTCAGGACCTTTGTCCTGGAAAGCTCATCATCCCCCAGAGAATAGGCGACGATCCTCTCCTCTCCGGAGAGAAGATCTTTTTTCTTGATAACAGAGAATTTTTTTGCCATAAAAGCTCCTTTCCCGGGCATAACAAAAAATGCCCGATAACAAATGAAAAGGTTTGACCTATTCATTTCTCTCAAGCATCTGTATATCAAGTTCTCAAACTATTTGCTGCAGATAAATCATACCACATACGGCTGAAAAATCAAGGATCCGGGTCCTTGGATCATCCGTATATACATGTTGTTTCAATTCCGAATGACGCCTTTCCTCTTCCCGGCAAACTCTCATAAAAAACTCCCATCGCAATGATGAGAGCTCATATCAAACGATCGTTCATTCTTCGTCGATCATGACCGACATCTTCAGTAAGACGAAGGCCGTCGCGACCGCCGTGATCAATGCGGCAATGCCGCTGATCGAAAAGACGACCGCCAGGACATTGACCGGCAGATAATGACCGGCCAGCGTCGCTGACTGGAAGATGATGTAGACGATCAGGTAGACATACTTCAGGACTCTGATCGATGCGATGCTGTTGTAGTTCATGTCTTTTCCGATCTTATAGATCTTCCCCAGAAGCAGGAAGATGTAGAAGATCGAGAACAGCGAGATGCCCGTCTTATACATCGCGATATCGAGCTTCGGCCGCAGCAGTTCGACGGCCAGGACCGTCGCATCGCAAAGTGCCAGCAGGATCGCGCCGCCGATATAGAACGGATTTCTTGAGGTATAGCCCTTCATCATCGCACAGGCGACGGCGATCAGGATCCAGCCGATGAAATCCGGCATGAAATTCACCTGTATGCCGTTGAACGTGACATTGATATTGATGAGAGTGAAGATGAAACCGACTGCGATGAGCCGGAGTGCGTTTTTGATTTTCATTTCGTGTTACCTTTTCGTTACTGCGTCAATGAGACCATTATAGTCGATTCAAATACAAAATAAAAGATGATCTTGACGACCACCTTTTATTCTTTACGATGTTTTTCCATTTTAAGCTTCGATCAGAAGCTCTTCCTCTTCCTCCTTTTCCTCTTCATATTTCCTGTTTCTCGTGATGAACGCCAAGACCAGTTCGAACAATGCTATGACGATCATCGGGATCGTAAATCTGTCTTTTAAGACCATCAGGTTACGCATATCTTCGGTGAGGATGAATGCGACGACCGATGCGATCATCGGGATCAGGCCCAGGAACTTGGAATATCTGCGTTCCGTGTTCTCTTCCTGTTCCTCTTTATCGTTTCTGAAGAAGCTGAGGGACATGAATAAGCCGGTAAGGACGGTGATGATCATGGCGATGAGGTTGTAGAGTGCCCAGGTCTTGTACTGTGCCTGCGGTACTGCTTCTTCCTCGATCGTGACATCGGCGATGACCTGCTGCTCTTCGGCGATCGTTTCCGGACCTGCCAGCGGAGCATTCTCTTCGGCGATCTCGATCTCTTCTGCTGCTGCAGGAGCGGTCTCAGCCGGTCTGTTCACAGGTGAGAGAGTCTCGGCGATCTCGATTTCCGGATCCTCCGGAACATCGATGTTTACAGGAGAGGAAGGTGCCTGAGGCTCTCCGTCATCTGTGATCTTTTCGGTAACGACCGGGATCAGTTCTGCTTTATATCCGGCCGTATATACCTGGTCTTCTTTTACTTCTCTGAGTTCTTCGGACCAGCCTTCGAATGTGTAAGTGTAGATGCCGTCGGACTTCTTTTCCGGCGTAATGCCGTCATAGGAAGCCATCGTTCCGTATGCGACTTCTTCATCCAGTTCCAGGAGGCTGCCGTCATCGTTGAGGAATCTCACGCTGTAGCGGTTGATCTCATAGGAACCTTTGATGACGACGTCTTCTGCCGGCATCGTGAATTCTGCCTTGTCCCAGCCTGAGAAGGTGTAGCCTTCCGTTTCTTTGACTTCTGCGGCTTTGACATCGGAACCGAATCTGTATTCTTTCGTTTCCGGAACTGCAGGTGCATTTTCCGGAGCGTTTTCATATTCGTAAGAGACTTTGTAGCTGTTTCTGCTGTAGTAGAGCTTCATGACCAGACCGGCTTTTACGGTGCCGTTCGTGTCTCCGTCTGCGAAGCTGAAGCCTTCGTAAGATCTGACTTCCGCATCGACCTTCGAGTTCAGTGTGACATCTTCGAAGCTTTCGCTGTCTTTCAGTGTGAAGCTTCCGTCCAGATCTTCGATGTAGTGTTCGACTTCATAGGATGTGGAATAGACCGGATAGAGATTGATGATCATCTGATCGACTTTCTCGTGTGTGATCGAAGGAGCCGTATAGCTCGTTCCGTTTTCCAGGACCGCACCGTTAGGAGTCAGGCTCCAGCCTTTGAAGGTGCAGCCGCTCATCGTCGCAGCAGACTGAGCGTAAACGCTGAGGCTTTCGAACGTTTCCTTGGACTCTGTTGTGTTTCCGTTTGCATCATGGTAGCGGAGCGTGAGCGAAGGCTGCCAGATCGCATAAAGCCTTACGTCTTTCGTGTTGTTGTCGCCGATCTCGCTTGCCTTGATGGAGTACTTGTCTCCGGCATTGTAGATCTTGCCTGTCTCCGCATCCTGCCAGTAGAGGAACTGATAGTGTGCCTTGGCGGACGGAGCTTTCAGAGTGTTGGTGTATGTGGTGAAGGAACCGCTGGTGTTTGCCCAGGAACCGGAACCGTAAGAGATGTTGTCGATCTTGTAGAAGTTCAGGCGGGCTGCTTCCGTGATCTCATAGACCGGATGGACATTGACGGTCGTGTCAACGTTGTAATCGGCGTATTTGAATTCCATCGGGATGGAGACGATCGAACCGTCTTCGTAAGCCCATTCGCCGGTGAAGTGATATTTGGTGCCCTGAACGGAGACATCCGTGTAAGGGATCTGGTTCTTGAACTTGGCAGCCAGGATCCTCCAGCTCGAAACTTTCTCGGAAAGTGTCGAGGAAGCACTGCCGGTCTTGGTCGTACCGTTGGTGTTCATGATATCGACGAAGTTGACCGTGATCTTGATCTTTTCCTGTTTGACCGGAGATTCTTCGACGACTTCGGCCGGAACTTCGACAGCTTCCTTGACTTCATTCATCATCGCCGGAGCTTCCGCAGAAAGGACGGCTTCCTTCTGTTCTTCACTGTTCGCCGCTTTGACTTCCTCTTTCTTTTCTTCGGTCCGGACTTCAGAGATCTCTTCTTTGGTCTCTTCCTTCTTCTCCTCGACCGGAGCCGGTGCTTCCTCCTTGACCTCTTCTTTTATTTCTTCGGCCGGAGTTTCCTCTTTGACCTCTTCGATCACGATGACCGGTTCGCTTGCCTCAGCCTGTACGTCTTCCTGTGCGGCTTCGACTGGGACCTCGGCCGGTAACTGATCTTCTTCATCCGCGAAAACATTTCCGGGGATCATATTTATGACTAATAAAGCGCTGAATAATAATGTGAACAAGTTGTTGAATTTCTTTTTCATTCTTGTTTCCTCCCTACACCCGTATGATATTTTCTTCTATATATAAAAATATGTCTAAAAAATGACATACGAAGGGTTTTTTGCATAATTTTATAGATTTTTTATTCGTTTTCAGCCTATGATGAAATCGTGAACGAGACTATTAAGCACAAAAAAAGCGATCTTTCGATCACTGCTTTTCCTTATGCTTTGAAAGATCCGCCCTATGGATCTTCATTTAACATAATTTAACATAATTCACACAAATTCCTGATACAGATTTTTAGTACTATTTAGTTGCAAGGAAGTGAGGCCTTGCCGATACTAGCCCCCTATAATTAGTTGTATCGTATATATTTATCCCCTTAAATAATCAAAAAAAGAATTGCCCCCGCTCACGGGGGCTTTTCTTATCTCTTATTTCTTCCAGGAAGGATCGTCTGCGCTCTCTTCCTTGTGATCGCCCATCGCCTCTTCGATGAGCTTCACCATCTCCCAGACGGAACGGAAATAGAGGGTCTTATCCTGTTCGACCCAGGTGATCCGGCCCTGCCAGGAGGAATTCTGCCGGTGCTGCACGCGGATGATGAAGGTCCCGAGATCTCCGTGCATCTCCAGCATCTCATCGTCTTCCAGTTTTCGAGTCATCTCTTTTTCCATATAAGTCACCTCTTTTTCAAAAAAATGCCTTTCGTTGTTTCCCGGGAAAGGGAAACGCAGATCATCGTAAAGATCTTCCAGCTGCAGAAGAAGATCCGTCAAGCCTTCAAAACCGATCGCTTTTTCATGGTAATGATGGCAATAGCGCCCACTTATCACCGGCACGAGGCGGTCTACGCAAAGCACGACCGCATTGGGGATCCCCAGATAACATTGACTTCTTTCCATATTTCACCTACCAAAGCGGATTGACATAGTAACGCACCGAGATCCTTTGCCGGTTGATCATGAACTTCTGATCGATCCTCTTCTGAATGATCTGGCAGTTCTCCATCGTCGTATTCATCAGTAAGACCAGAAACTGTCCCTTATTGTATTTGTTCATGATATCGGAACGACGGATGGTCGTCCGGATCGCCTCTTCCAGACGGGGAGAGAGCTCATCGAGCTTGTCGCCCCTGGCCAGGATGTTGCCCTTGGTATCCACGATCGTACAAAGCATCAGATAGATCATCTGGCCGCTACGTTCAGAGATCCTTGAGACCGCCTGATAGATGCCGTGGAAGACCGGATAGGAACACAGATAACCGCCCCGGTTTGCCTCATCTTCCTTGAGATGATCCTGTATCTCGTTGAGCGAACCGGAAGAATGCTCGAACTGCTTCCCCAGACGGTCGATCAGATCGAACATCCGGTTGGACGGCTTGATGCCCTGCTGGTGCAGATAAAGCTCGATCGTATCATCGAAAAGCTTATAGGCCTTATCAAAATTCCCCGAAGCGATGTACGCCTCCATGGTCAGCGTCTCCCAGTCGGAAAACGGCTGTATCCTGGCGGCATAGAGTCCCAGACGCTCCATCGCATCGAACCTGCCCTTTTCCGCCAGCAAGCCGGAAAGCTTGTTGACCGTCTCCACGAAGATCTTGCGGAAACGCCAGTTCTCCTTGGTGATCCAGCCCAGACCGATCTGGTTCTCCAGGAAATCGCCCTGGTAGATGTAGACCGCTTCCTCATACAAAGAGATCCTGTAGTCGATGTCCTCTTCCTTATCGGCCATCGCGATGAAATCTTCAAACAAAGAGACGTCCTCAACGACCTCCACCTCTTTGGTCCAGTAGTACTTGCCCTCTCTGGCGACGAAATAGTTCACCTTAGGCAGGCCGTAAGATTCCAGACGCTTCTTGGCATTGTACATGACCGAATGGATGGCGTGATTGGGATTGTTGAGATCCCGTCCGGAAAATAACGCATTCAAAAGCGTGTTCTTGTTGACGCCCTCTTCCCTGAAGTGGGTCATCAGCTGCATCAGGTAGCTGAACTGGTTCTCATTGTTCTTGGACTTGTCGGTGATCGTCCTTCCGTTATAGGTCATCGAAAACGACCCGAAGAAGGTCACGGTCAGCTTATCGTCTCTTTCTTCCATCTCACTCATCTTCAATTTCCATCATACCAAAATCACCTGACGATCAGAAAGAAAAAGACGCACGTTGAGCGTGCGTCTCGATCATTCCGCTTTGGTCTCGCAATAGATGCAGCGATAGACCTTGTTTTTCTCGTCCGTCAGTTTGAAGACATGATCGAGTCCGCGTTCCACCGACGTGATGCAGCGCGGGTTCTTGCAGAAGATGACGTTGGTCAGCTGCTTGGGCAGAGTGATGGTCTTCTTCTCGATTAGTTTCTCGTCCCGGATGATATTGATGGTGACGTCCGGATCGACGTAGCCGATCAGATCGAAATCGACCGGAACATCGGCATCGATCTTGATGATGTCCTTCTTGCCCATGCGGTTGGAATGGACGTTCTTGATGATGGCTACGGAACAGTCGAGCTTTTCCAGACCCAATAATTCATACAAACGCATCGCCTTGCCGGCGGAAATGTGGTCGATGACCACACCGTTGACGATCGAATCAATGTTCATGTTCTGCCTCCTTCAACAGTTTCAGGATCAAAGCCATACGGATGTAGCGCCCGTTGCGCACCTGCCGGAAATACGCGGCACGGGGATCGGCGTCGACCTCCGTGGCGATCTCGTTGACTCTGGGCAGCGGATGCATGATGCTGAGATCTTCTTTTGCCGTCTCCAGCTTATCCAGCGTCAGGATATAGGAATCCTTCAGACGCAGGTAATCTTCTTCATTGAAGAAACGCTCTCTCTGTACGCGGGTCATATACAGGATATCGAGGTCGGCCATCTTCTCGAGAAGATCGGTCGTCTCGTAATACTCCATGCCGTTTTTCTGCATGACATCCTTCTTGATGTAAGAAGGGAGCTTGAGCTCCTCCGGCGAGATCAGGACGAACTTCACGTTCTCGTAACGCGACATCGCTGAGATCAGGGAATGGACGGTCCGCCCGAACTTCAAGTCGCCGCAGACGCCGATCGTCAGATCGGAAAACCTTCCCTTCTCCCGATGGATCGTCAATAAGTCGGTCAGGGTCTGGGTCGGATGATTGTGACCGCCGTCCCCGGCATTGATGACCGGGACCTCCGCCACCTTGGAAGCCACATATGGAGCACCTTCCTTGGGATGGCGCATCGCGATGATATCGGAGTAGCAGCTCACCGTACGGATCGTATCGGCCACGCTTTCCCCTTTGGCTGCCGAAGAGGACTGGGCCTCCGAGAAACCGAGGACTTCCCCGCCCAGAGACAACATCGCGCTTTCAAACGACAGACGCGTACGGGTGGACGGTTCAAAGAACAGCGTCGCCAGGATCTTATGTTTGCAGTCATCCTGATATTTTTCAGGATCGCCGATGATGTCAGAGGCCGTTAAGACCAGCTCGTCGATCTCTTCCTTGGAGAGATCCAGGATATCGATCAGGTGTCTCATCGTTTGATCCAGCTTTCATCGGACGGATCATCGCGGAACACCAGGATCCGTTTCTCATCTTCCGGCCGGATGTAGTTTTCTTCCACTGCCGTCTTCAATAAGGCATCCAGGTCGCATAAAGATGTGTTTTCGACATTTGCCTCTTTTAAGCGTTCGATGCCTTTTTTCATGCCGTAGGTGAAGATCGACACGATGCCCAAGACTTCCGCCTCGGCTTGCCTCAAAGCATCGACGACTTCGATGACGCTGCCGCCGGTCGAGATCAGATCTTCCACGACGACGACCTTCTCGCCTTTCTCCAGTTTTCCTTCGATGCGGTTCTGTCTTCCGTGGTCCTTATTGGACGAGCGGACATAGCCCATCGGCAAGCCCAGAAGATGGGCACTGATCGCCGCATGGGCGATACCTGCCGTTGAAGTTCCCATCAGAACTTCCGCTTCCGGATACTTTTCTTCGATCAGTTTGGCAAAGGCGTTCTCGACGTCGTTTCGCACAGCGACATCGCTCAGTGTCAGACGGTTGTCGCAATAGATCGGCGACTTGATGCCGCTCGCCCAGGTGAACGGTTCGTCCGGTCTCAAAAATACAGCCGAGATCTTCAAGAGATCTTTCGCGATCGTTTCTTTCATCTTTCCTCCTTAACCCAAGAATTCCTTCAATGCTCTTTCATATGCGGCAACGGGATCTTCCGCCGCCGTGATCGGTCTGCCCATAACGATATAGTCAGAACCGTTCTTTCTTGCCTCTTCCGGTGTCATGACACGCTTCTGATCACCGTGATCGCCTTGCGCAAAACGAACGCCCGGCGTCACCGTCAGAAAGCCTTCACCGCAGACCTCGTGGACCTTACCGGCCTCAAGCGGCGAACACACGACGCCGTCTAAGCCCGCTTCCTTGGCCACAGAGGCATAATGCATGACGACCTGATCGATCGGCTTTTCGATCCAAAGATCTCTCTCCATGGCCTCCTGATCGGTCGAGGTGAGCTGCGTCACCGCGATCAGCAAAGGCCTTGTCCCGTCCTCTCGCAGCAGACCGCTTAAAGCTTCGCTCATCATGACCGAGGTGCCGGCCGCATGGCAGTTGATCATATCGACATCCAGACGGCTGAGGACCTTCATGGCCTTTTTCACCGTATTGGGGATGTCATGCAGCTTGAGATCCAGGAAGATCTTGTGGCCTCTTGCCTTGATCTGCCGGACGATGTCCGGACCTTCGCCATAAAAGAGCTCCATGCCGATCTTGACGTACGGCTTTCTTCCTTCAAACTTGTCCAAGAACGCCAGGACTTCTTCCTTGCTTGAAAAGTCACAGGCGATGATCACATCTTTTGCCATTACTTACAACCTCCTATGATGTCTCTGATATTTTCGATGCCCAGTTCATCCATGACGACGGGCAGTTCTTCGATGATCTTCTTACAGATGAAGGGATCGGCGAAATTCGCCGCCCCGACTTCCACGGCGCTCGCCCCCGCCAGCATCATCTCGATGACGTCTCTTGCGCTGCCGATGCCGCCGATGCCGATGACCGGGATATCGACCGCCCTGGAGACCTGGTAGACCATACGCAAGGCGACCGGGAAGATCGCCGGACCGCTGAGTCCGCCGGTCACATTGGCGATGACCGGAGCTCTTTTCTTCAGGTCGATCCGCATGCCGATCAGCGTATTGATCAGACTCAGACCGTCCGCCCCGCCTTCCTGACAGGCTTTGGCGATCGCGACGATATCGGTGACGTTGGGCGACAGCTTGATGAAGACCGGCTTGTCGCTGACCGACTTGACGGCCGCCGTGACTTCCTTTGCCAGAGCCGGATCGTTTCCGAAATGGATGCCCCCACCGGAGACATTGGGACAGGAGACATTGACTTCAAACAAGCCGATCTGTTCCTGACCGTTCAGTCTTCTGGCGACCTCTTTGTATTCTTCGACCGAGAAGCCCGAGATGTTGGCGACGATCGGTTTATGGAAACAGTTCCTGAGTTTCGGCAGTTCCTCTTCGATGACCTTGTCCACCCCCGGGTTCTGCAAGCCGATCGCATTCAACATGCCAGAGGCCGTCTCGGCGATGCGCGGTGTCGGATTGCCATAGCGCTTATTCAGCGTCGTCGTCTTGAAAGCCAGTGAGCCCAGGATATCGATATCGTAGAGTTCGGCGAACTCGTAGCCGTAGCCGAAGGTCCCGGAAGCCGGGATGATCGGGTTGTCGAGTTCCAGCCCCGCCAGCGATACGCTCAGTCTTCCCATAGGATCTCCTTTCTTTCAAAGACCGGTCCTTCCTTGCAGACACGTTTGTAGCCGTCTTTGACCTTGATCGAACAGCCCATGCAGGCGCCGAAACCGCAGCCCATCCGCTCTTCAAAGGAGAACTCGCCTTCGCTCTTTGCCGTCTTATCGACGGCCTTCAACATCGGCATGGGACCGCAGCTATAGAAGTAGGAATACTCAAAATCTTTCATCGCATCGGAAACGAAACCTTTGATCCCATAGGAACCGTCGGCCGTGGTCACGATGACCTTACAGCCCAGATCCTTGAATTCCTTCTCCATGAAGATCTCATCCTTTTTATTGAAACCCAGGATGACTTGTACATGTTTTTCTTGTTTTCTTAATTCCTTTGCCAGGAGATAGAGCGGCGGCACGCCGACCCCGCCCCCGATCAGCAGCGGTCTCTCGCCGCTTCTGCTCAGATCATAGCCGTTGCCAAGACCTGTCAGCAGGTCCAGTGTCCCGTCTTTGAGCTTCGACATCGCCTTCGTGCCTTCGCCGACAGCCTTGTAGATCAGCGTCAGCTCATCTTCATTCACATCGCAGACCGAGATCGGCCTGCGCAGGAAGAACGGTTGCAGCTTCACATTGACGAACTGACCCGGACGGACTGCTTCCGGTCCTTCGCCCCGCAGTTTCATACGATACGTATTCAAAGCGATCTGTTTGTTTTCGCTTATTTCAAATAAACTCTGTTTCATATCACGCATTGATCACGGAGACCTTCAAGGTGATCTCCTCCAGTACATCCAGCAAAGCCTTGACGGTATCCAGGGAAGTGAAGATGGACGTGCCGTTTTCGATCGCGCACAGGCGGATCGCCACGCCGTCGTTCAGTTCGTCTTCCGCCGTCACATCCCGGGTATTGATGACATAGGCGACATGGCCCTGTGAGATGGAATTGGGGATATCGTCGTTGACCGAGATCTTCTGCAAAGTCCGGGTACGGATCCCGTTCTCCTTGAGATATCGCGCCGTGCCCCTGGTCGCCTCGATGTTGAAGCCCAGGTCATAGAAACGGCGGATGAGCGGCAGTGCTTCTTCCTTATCGGAATCGGCGATCGTCACAAAGACGGTGCCGTAATTCTTCAGATTCATGCCCGATGCCTGCAGTGCCTTATACAAGGCGCGGTTGAGCTTGTCGTCGTAACCGATCGCCTCACCGGTCGACTTCATCTCCGGTGACAGATAGGCATCCAGGCCCTTGATCTTGTTGAACGAGAAGACCGGGACTTTGACATAGAAACGCTTCTTTTCTTCCCTGTACAGATCGAAGATCCCCTGTTCCTTCAGACTCCTGCCCAGGATGACTTCCGTGGCGATATCCGCCAGCGGCAGACCGGTCGCCTTGGAAAGGAACGGTACGGTCCTCGACGAACGCGGATTGACTTCGATGACATAGACATCGTCATTTTTATCGACGATGAACTGGATGTTGAACAGACCGACGATGCCGATGCCCAGACCCAGCTTCTTGGAATACTCCAGGATCTTTCCTTTGACCTTATCGGAGATCGTGAATGCCGGATAGACCGAGATGGAATCCCCGGAGTGGACGCCCGTCCGCTCGACGAGCTCCATGATGCCTCCGACAAAGACATCTCTTCCGTCGCAGATGCCGTCGATCTCGACTTCCTTGCCTTCGATGTAGTGATCGACCAGGACCGGCTTGTCCGCATCGATGGCCGCCGCATTCTTCAGATAGTGACGCAGCTGTTCCTCGTTGCCCACGATCTGCATCGCCCGGCCGCCCAGGACGTAGCTCGGACGCACCAGGACCGGATAGCCGACTTCTTCGGCCGCTCTCACGCCGTCTTCGATGTCGGTGACGGCCTTGCCCTGCGGCTGCGGGATCTTTAGCTCCTCCATGATCTTCTCGAAGCTGTCGCGGTTCTCTGCCCGCTCGATCGCCGCCGTATCGGTACCGATGATCTTCACGCCGCGCTCATATAAAGGTTCCGCCAGATTGACGGCCGTCTGTCCGCCCAAAGAGACGATGACGCCTTCCGGCTTTTCGAAGTTGATGACGTTCATGACATCTTCCGGCGTCAGCGGCTCAAAGTAGAGCTTGTCGGACGTCGTATAGTCGGTCGAGACCGTCTCCGGATTGGAGTTGATGATGATGGCCTCGTAGCCGTTCTTGCGGATGGTCTGCACCGCATGGACGGAAGAATAATCGAATTCCACGCCCTGACCGATGCGGATCGGACCGGCACCCAAGACGACGATCTTCTTCCGGTCAGTGAGCCTCGATTCATTCTCCCCGGTATAAGAAGAATAATGATAAGCGATGTATTTGCCCGAATGCAGGGTGTCGATCATCTTGAAGATCGGCACGATCCTGTTTCTGATACGCTTTTCATAGACCTCGATCTCCGGCAGGTTCCAGAGCTTGGCGATGAATCTATCGGAGAAGCCCATCTTCTTGGTCTTCTTCAGGACCTTGAGATCATTGACGCGGGCTTTGAGTTCCTCTTCCATCATGATGATCTTCTTGACGGATTCCAGGAACAACATCGTGATCATCGTCACTTCGTGCAATTTATCCAGACTTATATGACGGCGTATCGCCTCGCTCAGGGCGAAGATGCCGTCGGAACGGAATTCGGAAAGATACTGTAACAGTTCTTCATCGGAATACCCGTCGAATTTTTCCAGATACAGATGACAGACACCGATCTCCAGGGAACGGACCGACTTCAGGATGCATTCCTCCAGATCGGCACCGATGCCCATGACCTCGCCGGTCGCCTTCATCTGCGTGCCCAGGACGTTCGGCGTCGTCGGGAACTTGTCGAACGGGAAACGCGGGAACTTGGCCACGATGTAGTCCAGGCTCGGTTCCTTGTCGGCCGTCGTGCCGGCCACTTGGATCTCTTCCAGGGTCATGCCCAGAGCGATCTTGGCGGAAACGCGGGCGATCGGATAGCCGCTGGCTTTTGATGCCAGGGCGGAGGAACGGGAAACGCGCGGATTGACTTCGATCAGGAAGTATTCGCTGGTCTCAGGATGTAAGGCAAACTGGACGTTGCAGCCGCCTTCCACCTTCAAGGCGCGGATGATCTTGATCGCCGAGTCGTTCAGCATCTTCAAGTCGTGATCGTTCAGCGACAGGATCGGGGCAACCACGATCGAATCACCGGTGTGGACACCGACCGGATCGACGTTCTCCATGCCGCAGATCGTGATGCAGTGATCGGCGGAATCGCGCATGACTTCAAATTCGATCTCCTTGTAGCCTTTGACGCTCTTTTCCACCAGGACCTGGTGGACCGGGGAAGCCTTGAAACCGCCGGTCGCAACGGCGATCAGCTCTTCTTCATCGTAGGCGAAACCGCCGCCAGTGCCGCCCAGTGTGAAAGCCGGACGAAGGACGACCGGATAACTGATCTCTTTCGCCGCTTCCACGGCCTCTTGCACGGAATAGGTGATCCTGGAAGGGATGACCGGTTCGCCGATCTGTTCACACATCTCCTTGAACAGTTCGCGGTCTTCGGCCTTCTCGATGCTTTCCCGCGGCGTGCCCAGCAGTTTGACGCCGCACTCTTTTAAGACGCCTTTCTTGTCCAGCTGCACCGCCAGATTCAGACCCGTCTGTCCGCCGATGCCCGGAACGATGGCGTCCGGACGCTCATAGCGCAGGATCTTGGCGATGTATTCCAGAGTCAGCGGCTCCATATAGACCTTGTCAGCCATCGACACATCCGTCATGATGGTCGCCGGATTGGAGTTGCACAGGATGACCTTGTAACCCTCTTCCTTGAGCGCCAGACAGGCCTGCGTGCCGGCATAGTCAAATTCGGCTGCCTGACCGATGACGATCGGTCCGCTGCCGATGATCAATACTTTTTTGATATCCGTCCTCTTTGCCATATCATTCCCCCTTGTATTCATAGACGGTCTTGCCGTGACATACCGTCTTAAGACATCTTCCGTAAACTTCCATCCCCTTGAACGGACTCGCCTTGCCTTTGGACAGGAAGTCCTTCTCATCGATGATGTACGCCTCATCGAGATCCCAGAGACACCAGGAATCCTCCTGCTTCAGACCGAAGCGTTTCCGCGGATTCTCATTGAGCAGTTCGATCAGCTTCCCGAGCGTTATGATCCCCGTCTTCACCAGCTTCGTATACAGCAACGGGAATGCGGTCTCCAGACCCACGATGCCCATCGCGCTTTTTTCCAGGCCTCTGGATTTTTCTTCTTTCGAATGCGGGGCATGGTCGGTCGCGATCATATCGATCGTCCCGTCCTGTATCCCCTGTATCAGAGCTTCCCGGTCTTCTTTGCTTCTAAGCGGCGGGTTCATCTTGAAGTCTCCGGATTCCTGCAGATCGTTCTCGCTGAGGATCAGGTAATGCGGTGCCGTCTCGCAAGTCACGTCGACACCCTCCTTCTTGGCCTGACGGATGATCTCAACGGATTCTTTCGTCGAGATGTGGCAGACGTGATATCTGCAGCCCGTCTCTTTCGCCAGGCGCACGTCACGCTCGATCTGCTTCCACTCACTTTCCGAACAGATGCCTTTATGGCCGTGTTCTCTCGCATAGATGCCGTCGTGGATGTAGCCGCCGTTCAACAAACTGTTGACCTCGCAGTGCGCAGCGACGATCCTGCCTAAGCTCTTTGCCTTCGACATGACCTCTCTCATCATCTCTTCTTCCTGTATGCCCTTGCCGTCATCCGAGAAGGCACAGACATAGGGGCTCATCTCTTGTAAAGCAGCGATCTGCTTGCCTTCTTCTTTTACCGTGCAGGAAGCATAAGGGATCACGTCGATCAGGGCATCCCGCCTGATGATCGATAATTCTCCATTGAGATGTTCCAAAGTATCGGGCACCGGATCGAGGTTCGGCATCGGACACACCGTGGTATAGCCGCCATGGGCTGCTGCCAGGCTTCCCGAAGCGATCGTCTCCTTATAAGAAAAACCCGGCTCCCTGAAGTGCACATGCACATCACAGAAACCGGGAAAAATAACATGATCGCCTTTTGAAGCAAAGCCTGGAACATCAACACAGACGCTGTCGTCGTCGACCCGTCCGCTGTCGTTTTTCTTGAATAACCTGGCATTCACTTTCATAACAGTTCTCCTGATTCGGAATATTTCCTGCCGGAAAAGTTCTTAATTCCTGTAAAAATATACCAAAGTCCTTTTCGTCTGTCAACCGCGGATGCAGACCTGTCCGAAGAAAAAAGGGACCGTTTTCCGGATTCCTGTTTCGATCTTACATGAGTTCCTGCCGGACGCGCAGACAAAGAACGACCGACGCCGTTGTTTTGTGACTGAGAAGAAGGGTCATTCGATCCCGATCTGACACATCTTCATGGTCGAAAGTGCCGCCTCATGGCTTTCCGGCGTGACCCCGGCACAGCAGTCTTTCAGGACCGTCAGTTTCTTTTCCGGGAATGCCGCCTTCACCAGCAGGGCATTGGAGACCACGCAGATATCGGTGCACAGACCGACGAAGACGAATTCATCGATCTTTTCTTCCGCATTTCTTTCTTTCAGCTTTTCGACCAGAACTTCCGAACCGAAGGTCGGCTTATCGACGATCTCGTATTCCTTTTCGCTCAGTGCCTCTTCCACTTCCTTGCGGATCTGCCAGCCCGCACTGCCTTTGATGCAGTGTTCTACCGGCAGATGCCTTCCTTCGTTGGTCTCAAGATAATTTTCGGGATGCGTATCCCTGGTGGCATAGATGAACGAATAATCTTTTTTGATCTCTTTTACCACGTTGGAAACGATCCCCTGCGCTTCCTTAGTCCCCAGGGACCCGTCAATGAAGTCATTCTGCATGTCCACCACGATCAGTACTTTATTCATTTTTTCCTCCTTCGGGCTTGAACTCGATCAGGATCAGCGAAGCGATCACCAGGATCACGCCGATCCAGCCGAAGAGCCCCTGTCGTTCATGAAACAATATCACACCGAACAGCACCGCCGCCACCGGCTCGAACGTCGACAACATCGAGGCCGTGACGATATTCAGATACGACAGTGCCGTATTGAACAGATAGTAAGTCAGGATCGAACAGCACAGTGCCCACAAAGCGATGAAGAAGATCAGCTTGGGATCCGTCATCAGACGCGAAACGATGCCGCCGATATCGGAAAACATACATAAATAAACAAATGCACTCATCCCGGCAAACAGCGCCGGATAAAACATCTTCGTCGCCGGACTGCAGCCTTTCAAGCCGTGCGCGACCGCAATGTTGTTGAAGGCATAAAAGAAGGCTGCCGCGATACCGCACAAGATCCCCGTGAGATTGTTCCCCGCGCCGTTCATGATCCCCGAGACCAAGGCGCAGCCCAAAAGGTTCAGAGCCAGGGCGATCCCCTTGAGCGAAGTGAACCTCTCCCCTTTGAACAGACAGGAATACGCCGTGACCAGGCCCGGCATCAGGTAGATCAGCACACCGGCCGTCCCCATGCCCACTCTGGCGATCGCCGACGTATACAAGACCAGGAACAGATACATGCCGAAGACCCCGATGAAAAGCGACCACAAGAGTCCTTTCCGGTCGATCCGGAAACTCTTTCTGTCACTCAGAAACAGGATCACCGCCTCCATGAAGACTGCCAGGAACATGCGGACCGAAGTCCTTTCGATGGCACTGAAACCGGAATCCGCCAGAAGATTGACGAAGATCCCGTTGCTTCCCCAAAGCACGGCTGCCAGAAGCACCATCCAGGGTGCGAGCTTTCTCATCAGAAGACGAAATTTCCTTCCCGGAAGATGGCAACGATGCTGCCGTCTTTCCTGATGCCGTCGATGTTCATGCCCTTGGTGCCGAACATGAAGTCTTCGTGCTGCAGAGAATCGTTGGCGCCGTGCGCTGCCAGTTCTTCCTTGGACATCTGTTCGCCGCCCTTGATGTTCTCCGGATACGGGCGGCCTAAAGCCAGATGGCAGGCGGCATTCTCGTCATATAAGGTGTCGAAGAACAGGATGCCCGACTTGGATACCGGGGAATCGTACGGGACCAGGGCGACTTCACCCAGATAGGAAGATCCCTCATCGAATTCCAACAGCTGTTTCAAAGATTCCTTTTCCTTCTTCGCATCGAAATCGACGACCTTGCCGTTTTCGAAACGGAACCAGAAATCCTCAATGACCTTGCCGTTGTAACTCAGCGGCTTGGAGGCGTAGACGATGCCTTCCGTGCCGGTCTTAAGCGGCATGCAGAAGCACTCTTCCGTCGGCATGTTCGGATTGAAGAAGACGCCATCCGGTGTCGTACAGCCGCCGCCGACCCAGATATGATCGTCCACCAGGTTGACATAAAGATCGGTGCCGAGCTCCGAAGTGAAATGGAGCTTCTCAAGATCATAGGAATTGAGCTTCTCGGCATGTCCGATCAGCTCTTTGTCATGGTCCTCCCATTCCTTGACCGGATCGTTGTCTTCACTGACTCTGGTGACCGCGAAGATCGCATCGCCCAGTTTTTCAAAAGCCTCTTCCTCGCTCAGATCCGGGAAGACGACTTTGGCCCATTCCACCGACGGGACGCCCAGGATGCACCATTGGCCTTCGTTGTTCATGGTATAGGCCATGAGATCGGCCGTCTTGGCATAGTACGCCTGCTGGAAGGCATTGAGCTTGGCGGGATCGACCTCCTTCAAGGCACCCGGCATATCGGAAACGATCGAAAGATACGCGGTCTTTTGATCGTGCTGCAGCTTGGTGCGGTCATAGATCCACTGCGGGATGTCGGAGAGCGTCTCGATCGACTGGTACTGATAATTCATCTTGCTCAGCTGCTCGTCGCGCCAGTCGATGCTGACGGACTTCGCGCCGGCTTCATACGCCTCTTTTACGACTTTCCTGACAAAGTCCACATCCCGGACATTTGCCCGTATATGCAAAGGCTGTCCCTTCTGCAGGTTGACGCCTTTGACGACTGCCAGCCTGGCAAGTTTGTCATACATTTTTTCACTGACCATGATCCTTTTTTCCTCCGATACATCATTTTCGTCAAAAGAACTTTTTCTTTTGAACTTCTTCCCTTTAATGATAGCAGGACTTTTATGTTTTCAATAATCCGATCCTTCTGTCTGTCCGATAGGTAACAAACAAAAAACCGATGCCTTACGGCACCGGCGTTTCGTTCAGTTGTTCAGGACCTTGATCGAATCGATCGCATGACCGAATAAGAGGATGGCGGTCTTTATGCCGACCTGACTCATGTATTCTCTGGTCTTGAGCTCCAGATTCTCATCTTCGATGATGTCGGCGATCCTGACCGGTTCGACACCGTAGAGCAGTGCGGACTGGTAATAGACCTTCTCGTTCCTGGTCATGACGATGATCGGCGTCTTCGGTTTGATCTGGGAGACGACCGCCGGCGATCTTCCGGTATCGGTATAGACGATGATCTTCTCGACGCCCAAGACATCCGCCAGGTCGCAGGCCGCCTTGCCGACGATGCTGCGCTGGGAATCGTCGACCGCCTGATAGATATTGTGCAGATGCTTCTCGGTCTCTTCCGCGATCTTGGACATCATCTTGACGGATTCCAGCGGATATTCACCGGCTGCCGATTCGCCCGAAAGCATCACGGCCGTTGCCCCGTCATAGACGGCATTGGCGACATCGCCGACTTCCGCCCTGGTCGGACGCGGATTGTGAGTCATCGACTCCAGCATCTGGGTCGCACAGATCGTGATCTTGCCGGCCGCATTGGCCTTGGTGATCATCTGTTTCTGAATGTAAGGGACCTGCTCCGGCGGCAGTTCGACGCCCATGTCGCCTCTTGCTACCATCAGACCGTCCGCCGCTTTCAGAATCTCATCGAGGTTCTCGACGCCCTGCGTCGATTCGATCTTGGCGATGATCTTCATCTTGGAACCGGAGAAGTCCAGGATCGCTCTGACGGCTTCGACATCTCTTGCCGTACGCACGAAAGACAGAGCGATGTAATCGTAATCCTGTTCGATGCCGAAAAGGATGTCCTTGCGGTCCTGATCGGAGATGAACGGCATCTTGAGCTCCGCACCCGGAACATTGATGCCCTTATGATTGAGGATATCGCCCGGGACCAGGACCCTGGTCTTGATCTCCGTACCGGCGATATCGGTGACCTGCAGCTGTATCAGACCGTCGTTGACTAAGATCATCGAACCGATATGCACATCCCCCGGAAGTCCCGCATAGGTGATCGAACCGCGGTTTTGATCTCCCAGGAAGTCCTGTGTCGACAGAGTGAATTCCTGATCCTTTTTCAAAGTGATCTTTCCGTTCTCGAAATCACGGAAACGGATCTCCGGACCCTTGGTATCCATCATCGTCGCCACGGCGGCACCCATCTCTTTCCTGACCTTGCGGACCAGATCGAGATTGGCTTTCTGCGTCTCGTGGGAACCGTGAGAGAAATTGAAACGGGCGACATCCATGCCGGCCTTGATCATTTCTCTGAGCATCTCTTCGTTGTTGGAAGAAGGACCGATCGTACAAACGACTTTTGTTTTTTTCATATTATTTACTCTCTTTCTCCGACCTGATTATATCACCAAACAGATACACCTTAAGCACCGATCAGACAGACGGCTTCCGGCACTCCGATGCGTCCGCATTCTTCTCCGATAAGGCCGTCCTCTTCGATCCTGAAACAGACCACTTCGTCACTGAAACGGTCCGCACAAAGAAGACAGTTATCGGTCAGAATGAAGTCCCGCGGGTGATCCCCGCCGCAGTCTGCGTTCTGTATAAGCTTCGGTTTTTCTCTCACATCGATGACCGATAAGACGTTCTTGCCTCTGGTCGAAACATAAAGGAACGACTCCTTTTGATCCAGACGGACCGCCGCCGTGCCTTCGACATGTTTCTCCCCGTTTTCCAGCAGACCGATGGAATCGATGATCTCCATCGTCTCAGGATCGATGAGAAACAGTTCGTTGGACAGTTCACTGACCAGATAGAGCCTCGTATGATCCTTGTTGAAGATGCCGTGCCTCGGTCCGCTGCCTTCCGGGAAGGCGATCTCGCCGATCCGGTCCAGATCCTCATTGAAGATCAGCACCTTATCCAGGAACAGCGCAGGCACCAGGATCTTGTCCTCATGGAACAGTACCTGATGGCAGCCTGCCTTGTCCCGGATCGAAACGCTCTTCAGCAGTTCGAACTTATCCTCCCGGATCCTCAGACGGGACAGCGTACCTGCGTGATAGTTGGCGGTATAGATCAGGTCATCGTGGACCGTCACATAACAGGACGACGGCTTTTCAAAAAGGAGGGTATCCAGGACCGTTCCCTTCTCATCGATCAGAGAAAGACCGCTTTTTTCTTCTCCGTCGCAGATCGTGATGATCTTATCTCCATAGGAACAAAGATACTTGGAACTCCTGACCGCACAGAACAGTTCCGGATCCGAAAGATTCCCGTCTTCAAACTCAAAACGGTAGATCCCTTTGGAATCCTTTACCGTATAGGTCCCCGCATAGATCTTCATCTTCATCTCACCTTCTCCAGCAGCAACTTCAATAAACCTTCCCGATCCGGCACTTCGAGTTCATACCAGTTCTCCTGCAGCCTGTCCATACCTTCACAGCGCAAAGCCATCCTTTCCGGAAAATCCGCATCCAGGATAAGAAGGTCGGGATCGTTCACCCTTTTCCGTACGAGCTTTCCCTGTTTCAGGAAAGCCTCGATCTCTTCCCAGTCTTCCTTCTTCAGCTTCTTCTCGAATTCCTTCAGCTTCCCGTTTTTGACATAAGACCCGTAACAGGAGATCTCTTTGTCTTTCACGGAGATATTCACGTCCTGCAGTTCGCCGATGTACATCCCGTAGACCATCGTCGACTTCCTTGCCGAATAAGAAAAAGAAGTGATCGTCTTGTCGGCAATGGAGATCTCTTTTTCTTCCGGAAAGAACTCGCCGGCTTGAAAAGACTCGCTCTGTCCTGAAAGCAGGACCTCTTCGCTTCCCCGTCTCATCGCCTCCACCAGAAAAGACATCGGCCCGTAATACTCGTTTTCCTGTGCCGCATAGGCGATCAGATCGGCGGCATTGTAAGACTCGTAGTCCGTATGGGCAAACGCCAGATCCTTCCCTTCGCCGTCTTGAACGGTCACTCTGTAGATGAGACCGGGTTCGTCGATCTTGTTCCATTTCACATAGAGGTTCTTGAACGACCTGTTCAAAGAAACATCGAGCTTATCAAGTTCCATGAGCTGTTCTCCTTTATCTTCCGGTACGATCGTCACTTCTTCTTCCGGTCTTTTCACACATCCGGCAAGCAGAAGGATCAGCAGTATCCATATGATTCTTTTCATGATCTTTTATCTTTTCTTACTCTAATCATACCAAAAAGAAAACGCGGCATACCGCGTTACTCGACATCATCGAACTGCATCTGAACAGGCGCCTGTTCCTCGATCTCTTCCACTTCCTCTTCGAAGTTGTCCATATACGTCTCGACCTTGGATTCCTTCGGCGTTTGGGAACTGATGTGTCTGCTTCCGATCTCCTTGCGGAGTTCTTCCAGGACATCATCATCCATCTGCAGCAGCTGTTCCGCTCTGTTCAGCGGGATCGTCACATCCTGAAAACCGGTAAAGGTGATCTTCAGACTGTTCTTCTCGATCCCCGAGATCCTGCCCGTCAGACCGCTGGCCTTAGATACGATCTTCTTACCATTTAGGCCCATATCTTCCTCCTTGTTCGTGTATATGATATGCGGATATACCGTACAGGTCAACCACTTTTCTTCTTTTTCCGAAATAACGGGTACCTGTTCCTTCACTTCCCGCGTCATCCTCCTTATGTAAGTGCCAAATAAAAAACACGAGCTTTTTGAACTTCGTGCTTTTTTTGCATACGCGGATCAATCGTCGTTATAGGTAAAGACCTTGAGACGAAGAAGCTTCGGCTCATTGATCATCAAAGTCGCCGCCTCATCGCCGTTGAGCCTTCTTCCGGCCTTCCACTTTCCGTCGGTGAATCTGCCCTCCTCAAATTCCAGGATATCCATATTCTTCGCGTCTTCCCCGTTGAAGAAGAGGATGCAGTTATAGGTGATCAAAAAGACTTCATCTTCCGCCGTCTTCACACCGAGGGCGACGCCGTTCTCTTTGATCGGTGCCAGCGGATTTTGGAAGAAGACACTGATGCCGATCTTTCCGAAAGACATGTGATTGTATTTCGCTTTTCTTTCCGCGCAGACGGCCTGCAGATCGGCAGTTCCGTATCTCGGAGCAATGATCTCCTCCATTGAAGAAAGCGTCCTGCCGAACCAGGCATATGTATCGGGATCCTGCGGCTCCTTGAGGGCGGGATCTTCCACGTTCATGCCGAAGAGGAAACCCTGGACGGCGGTGAACGGCTTGCCGATATCGTCAAAACCGAACGGCGAATAAGCCATCGCGTGATAGTGGCCGATGCAATAGGCGAGCCTGGAAGCCGCATAAGAGTGCGTCGCCGCTTCCGGGATCATCAGCGGCTGATCTTTGCCATAGTCATCGCAGACTTCCAGGAACTCCGGCACGTAAATATCCGGACAAAACACGTCGATACAAGGCGCTCCGTAACGCCACACTTCATGCATCCGCGAGACCGGACCGCCGCTCGGATACTTGCCCGGCGCATCCCCCTTGTGGACCAGCCAGCAGTTCGCAAAGAGCGGCAGATCGTATTCCTTTCTGCCCATTTCGGCGACGTGATTCACGAAACGGGATACATGATAGGCGCTGAAGATCTCTTCCGCCGCCTCATTGAAGACTTCTTTCCAGCTTCCGCTTTCTTTTCCTTTTTCCACGGCTGCTTTCACATCTTCCTTCATCGTATCCGTATGTTCCTTCATATAGGAGACAAAGGATGTCGGAACATCCGCTGCAAAAACCGCATCCGCTTCAGCGGAGACCTCCCTGGCATTCCCCAGCAAGCCCGTCTCGTTCTCCACCTGGATACCGATGACGGTCCCTTCCTTCTCATCATACCGTTTCAGGTGCCGCATGAAAGCCGCAAAAGCCTTTCCGTCCGCTTCCATCGTCTCTTTGCAGAGATAGGAAAGAGAATAATACGGAAGACTGACGGTTCCGAAACTTCGCATGGACTTATCTTCACCCTTGACGATCTGAGCCCTCCGGAAACGCTTCCTGTCCTTCTTGACCCAGGACGGGGCATACATCATCTCGGCATTCTTCCAGGAACCGAACCAGAGGAAGATGATCTTTTTCCCGTGTGATCTCGCCTGATCGATCAGACCGTCCGGCAGTTCAAAATGAAAGTCGCCTTCCGCCGCTTCGATGAGCTCCCAGCTGACCGGCAGCAGCAGCGTGTTCAATCCAAGTTCATCGGCGATCTTCCAGATCCCCTCCATATACTCAAGACTGGAAGAATCGGAATTGTGGACTTCACCGGCGACCGCATAAAAAGGTCTCCCGTCGACGAAAAGAACTTTCTTTCCGTTATATTCTCTGATCTCTGACATAATCTTCTCCTTGATATTCTTTATCTCCATTATAATTGAAAAGTTCGGATCACCATATCGATCCTGACCGCAGATCCACTCATATCCTCTTTTGATATCATGTTTTACTCAAACAAAAAGGATCCCTTTGCAGAAATCCTGTCTGTTCGTATCCGGACCGTTTTTGTCCTATTCGATACCGGTCTTCGGCGGAATGTATGCAGGCTTCGCATCATCGGACGGAACATTTCCTTTTTCCGCAACGGTGAACTTGGCACTTGCGCTCAGACCATCTTTGAACAAAGCCGTCAAAGTATGTTCGCCGGCAGATAAGGTCTTCAGGAACGCCGGCTGCAGTTCGATGACCAGGGAACCCGGAGCGGCGGTATAGTTGCCGTCGGTCCTCTCGACATCTTTGCCGTCGACTTTGATGCCCAGGAAATTATCATACGTCTGATCATCCTCGCTTGTCGATTTGAAGATGAACTTCGCGCCGGAAGAAGAACCCGCCTTCCAGGTCTGTCCGTCTCCTTCATCCGGATAATACGCTTTGTCCTCGCCTACGGCTTCGATATCATAGAAGAAATCCAGAGAATTCTCCCACACTCTCACGATCTCCGAGGTGACATCTTCGCCATTCACAGTCAGTTTCACTTCGCGGTCGAAAAGATAAGCGAATTCAGGCTCCAGTGCGGCATAGACCGTATATTTTTCTCCCGCCTTCATGACGATACCGGGATAAAAACTCGGCTTCTCGTCTCTGGTCATATACGCAAGTACGTCTCTTAATTCCTCGCCGGAATACGTCTTGGCGATATGACAGTTGCCGCTGTTTACCGATACGACCGGTACAGGTGACTGATCGGATCCGTATTCTTCATCCGTACAGCTGATCTTCGTACCTGCTTTCGGATGTTCGACCGTCAGATCGATCTGAGATATCAGTTCCACCCAGATCGCATGTACGGTGTAGGAGCTGTCTTCTTTAAGATCCGTCTCCGAGGCCTTCTCAAGTTCCTCATCGATATCGCTCCAGTCGGAATATTCACTGACCGGTCTGAATGCGAGCGTCCTTAAGAACCTGCCGTCATCCGACCCGTCCCATCCATCTGAGCGGAGAAGATCGACGAGGTCTCTGACATCGCCCATCAGCTCGCCCAGTGTTCTTGGATCGCCGTCGCTGTCAAGGACGTTGACAGTCAATGAAAGAGAAGAACCGCCGGAATAAGTGACCTCTGCTGCTTTTTCGGCAATGCGTTTGGCGATATCCTCGTGGTCTTCACCCATTTCCAGAGTGACCTCGACCGTTGGGATCTTTTCCAGCAATACCTCGAATCGAAACGGCTGGTCCTCGGAACCGTCGCCATAAAAACACGTTATACCTTTAGGGATATACCTCTTATCCATGTCAGTCTCGACAGGCTGGCTGTTATAGAAATAAAACCATACATCATAGGTGTCGCCGCCGACCGTTATAAGATCGACGCGAGCGCTCCAATAACCGCCGGAAGGATTGATCGGTGTGAAATCGATATCTTTCAAAACATAGGATCCGGCTTTTATATTCTTTTTGGCGGAAAACTGACTATCGTGTACCACCCAGGAATCGGACTCGATCTCGATGGTGTCACCAATGCCATATGTGACGCCTTCCTGTAATTTCTTCGTTTCGGCTTCCGCGATATGTATGCCCGGAAGCATGACGATCATGAACGCCGTAAGAAGAAGACTGATCATTGCAGTGATCGGTTTTTTCATATGCTGACCTCCCTGATGATCTGAGATCATCTGTTTCGTACAAAACAATTATACCTTCCCATCGGTCCGCAAGGACCAATGAATTAAAAAAGCCGATCTGCTCGGCTTGATGAGTATACTGGCGGAGACGGTGGGATTCGAACCCACGGGCCGCTTTTGACGACCAAACGATTTCGAGTCGTTCTCGTTATGACCACTTCGATACATCTCCGGATGGTTCCCTATTATTATACATGAATTGTGATGAAACGCTCCATTTTCTTGCCGTGATATAATCCTCATAGAGGTAAACCTATGAAAAAAATAATGATCGAAGATCTCTACAAGTTCCGTTTCATCGAAAACCTTTCCTTCGATCCTTCGGGAAAGAATTACGCTTATCATCTTGTCAACATCGACAAAAAGAAAGACGCCTACTTCAAGACCGTATATGTCAATAAGAAAGCCTATAAGTCCGATAAGAACACATCGATCCTCGGCTGGTACGATGCATCGCATCTGATCGTCAGCGAAGAAAACAAAAACAAGAAAGCACTCTATAACAAATACCTGCTTCTCGACATCAAAGACGGCAAGAGAAAGAATCTTTTTTCGACGCCGTTAAGCATTTCTTCCGTCAAAGCCGTTGATGAAAATACGCTCCTGTTTGCCGCCTTCATCGACGTCAACGAACCGGATGTTTACAAGTATTCGAAAGAGAAGCTGCAGAAATACAAAGACGGTCTCAAAAAAGAGGCTGACTACGAAGTCCTCGATGAGATCCCTTACTGGATGAACGGCGCCGGTTTCACCAATAAGAAACGCCGTGCCCTCTTCTTTTGCCGCATCAAGCCGTTCTCGATCGAAAGGATCAGCGAACCGCTCTTCTCCCTCGGCTCGATGGAACTGAAAGGAAGGACGCTTTACTTTACCGGAAATGCCTATACTTCCAGGATGCCTTTATATGAGAAGATCTACGCTTTGGACATCGATTCCAAAAACATCAGCTGCCTCTACGATAAAGAAGACTATGCGGTCTCTTCCCTGTTTTGTTTCAATGATCTGCTCATATGCATGGCCACTGACGGAAAACGCTACGGCCTCAACGAGACCAGACGTTTCTATAAAGTCGGAGAAAATGAATTGAAGGAGCTCGCCTTCTTCGACCGTTCCTTCTATGATTCCGCCGGTGCCGACACGATGCTCGGCGGCGGCAGAAGCAGAGTCGTCAAAGAAGACGGCATCTACACCCTGGTCACCGAGAAAGACCATGTCGAGATCTGGAAGATCGGAAGGAACTTCAAAAAACAGAGACTCATCTCGATGCCGAAGATCAGCTTCTTTGATGTGAATGAAGACAAGATCGTCTTCTGTGCAAGCGATGAAAGATCGCTGTCCGATCTTTATGCCTACACCTTCAAAGACAGGAAAGTCACAAAGACCTCTTCGTTCAACGAAACTGTTTTAAAAGGAAAGTACGTCGCACCGGTCAAAGAGATCACCTATACTTCACAAGGCATGGAACTCAACGGCTTCGTCCTGCTTCCGAAGGACTACGACAGAAAGAAAAAATATCCGGCAGTTCTGGACATCCACGGCGGACCGCGGACCGTCTATTCCAAGACCTTCTTCCATGAGATGCAGGTCTTGGCAAACGAAGGCTACTTCGTGATGTTCACCAACATCAGAGGCTCCGACGGACGCGGCGATGCTTTCGCCGACATCCGCGGAAAATACGGGGAAGACGACTTCGTTAATCTGATGGATTTCGTCGATGAAGCCCTGAAGAAATATCCGGCCATCGATGAAAAGCGGATCTGCGAGACCGGCGGTTCTTACGGCGGTTTCATGACCAACTGGATCATCGGCCACACCGACCGTTTCTGCGCAGCCGCATCGCAGCGAAGCATTTCCAACTGGCTGTCCTTCAACTATCTCTCCGACATCGGCTTCTATTTCGCCACCGACCAGAACGGCACGGACGATATGATCATAGACTATCAGAAGCTCTGGGACCGTTCGCCGCTGAAATACGCCGATAACGTCAAAACGCCGACGCTGTTCATCCATTCCGATCAGGACTACCGCTGTCCGCTGCCGGAAGGCATGCAGATGATGCAGGCGCTGACGGAACGGGGCGTCGATACCAGACTGGTCCTGTTCCATGGCGAGAATCATGAACTTTCAAGGTCAGGCAAGCCGTCGCACCGCATCCGTCGTTTAACGGAGATCACAGCCTGGTTCAACAAGTACACAAATGTCATATAATGAAACTATAAGGAGTGAATAAATAATGAATCAGAATACAGACAAGATCTTGAATGCGATCGATAACGATCCTGCCCTTCTTGAACAGCTTCTGAACATGGATGAAGCACCTCTTACCAGAAGCGGCCAAAGAGCCAATCCGCTGCTCAGTGTCGTCGGCAACAACGTCACCAACGACGATGTCGAAACGATCAACCGGGAACTCTCCGACAACCCGATCATTCAGCTGTACTCCGCAGCCTCCGGATCCCTCGATGCCAAAGACCTGCTTTCTTATGTCGGCGGAACGAGAGCCACCCGCGCCAACAGCGATCCGGCAGTCAGAGCTCTGTTTGACGGCCGGCTCGACCTCAAGGACATCATGCTGATCATCGTCCTGCTGAAACTCTTTAAGAGGAAGAATTCCCACACCTACAACAATTCGGCGATCGGCTTGCTCGGAACGCTGCTGGGATTCAACAATTCCAACAGCTACAGCAATTCCGGCAATCTGTTCTCCACCCTCTTGGGCGGCAACAACCACTACCAGCAGTCCTACAACCTCTTCGGCGGCAATTCCGGACTCTTCGGATCCAACAACTACGGCTACAATTCCTACTACGGGAACAACAACGGCTTAGGTTCCTTCCTGGGTCTGACCGGCAACAGCGGCTTCTCCAACAACGGTCTGCAGAACCTGCTGAGTTTCATCAACGGCAACTACAACAACAATCCGCAATACAGTCTGCTCTACAATATCCTGTCGCAGGCAGCCGGAAACATCGTCTCCGGCAGCGGCAACGTCTCGGCAGGCGGACTGTTCTCGGTATTGAACCAATTACTCAAGTAAACAATCGAGTAGGAGGAACTAATTAAAAGGAGTTCCTCCTTTTAATTAGTATCCGACCTCTCACACCACCGTACGTACCGTCCGGTATACGGCGGTTTCAGTTCTACTGTAAAGCTGTGTGTTTCAAGGTGTAGTAGTCAAGT
>JAFOLW010000055.1 GCA_017419165.1 Erysipelotrichaceae bacterium | reverse complement strand
CTGATCGGAAGGAAGGCCGACTTCTCCAGGATCGTTCCGGGTCAGGGCAGCATGTATTATTCGCAGGTCGACGATTTCAAACACTATGAAAAAGAAGACCTTATCCTGATATATACCTATCTCAGGGACAATTCGGAAACGGATAAGGTCGCGTTCATCAACGAGCTCATCGATCTGAACGACGGCAACCGTTACATCGTCATCCTGGTGGAAGGGCTGGAATCTTCTTCCGTGGCCTTGGCCAACATGGATGCCGTTTTCCATTGCCCGGTGGTGTCGGTCCTGGGCAGGATGCCGGAACAGTTTTTCGATTTCGGACTGGTCGCTTATCCTACGGCGGTCTTCATCGACCACGGCGTGTTTACCGGAGCTTATTCCGATATCGAGGATAAAGAAAAGTTTGCCTTGAGCAAACTTATGTTCCTGGGCGGGGAAAGCATCGCCCTCAAGTCGAACAACTAAAGTCCGATGATCCAGTCCTGCGGTTCGCTTGTGAAAGACATGCGTTCGCCGCTGACCGGGTGCGTGAATTCGATGCGGTGTGACCACAATGCGATCTGCTGACCGGCAGTCGCTTTTTTATTGTAGCGCTGATCGCCCCATAAAGGATGGTTCCGTGAGGCGAACTGGACGCGGATCTGATGGGAGCGTCCGGTATGAAGTAAGATGCTCACCAGGGCAAGCCCGTCTTTGCGCTTGAGGACCTCATAATCCAAAGAAGCATCTTTTCCTTTGGGATCGACTCTGACCGTGTTGGTCCGATGATCCTTGAGCAGTCTGTCTTCAAAATGACCTTCATCCTTCAATCCGTTGTCGGAAACGATCGCCAGATATTCTTTTTTGAAGCTGTGTTCGCTGATCTGCCTGGACATCCGGGCAGCCGCCTTGGAGGTCCGGGCAAAGACGCAGACGCCGCCGACCGGCCGGTCGAGCCTGTGCAAGAGACCGAGATAGACCTCGCCCGGTTTCCGGTATTTTTCTTTGATGTAGGCTTTGGCGATGCTCAAAAGATCTTCATCTTTGGAAGAATCTTCCTGCATCGGCACGTTGACCGGTTTTTCAACGACCAGCAGATGGTTGTCTTCATATAAGACTTTCACCTGTACCACCTGGTCGTCTGACCGCAGGGCAGGACATAGGGACTGTCTTGTATCCTGATGCCGATCTCGTCGGCTTCGATGGTCCCGGACAGACCGTTCTGTGCGCACCATAAGCTCAGAGTATTGTACATCACGGTCGGTGAATAACCGGTCGTGTAAGTATTGATGATGAAGAACAAAGGATCGTCCGACAGAAGCTGCAGACAGTTTTCGATCAGCGGATTGATCTTGTCTTCGAAGCGGAAAAGCTCGTTGTCCGGCCCTCTTCCGTAGGAAGGCGGGTCCATGATGATGCCGTCGTAGCGGCGGCCCCGGCGGATCTCGCGGGCCGTGAATTTGAGGGCATCGTCGACCATGAAGCGGATCGGCTTATCCTGCAAAGAGGAGAGTTTCATGTTTTCCTTGGCCCATTCGTTGATGCCCTTGGAAGCATCGAGGTGAACGACTTCTTTTGCCCCGGCTTTGGCTGCCGCCATCGTGGCAGCACCGGTATAGGCGAACAGGTTGAGCACCGAAGCATCTTTCCTTGAGGCGACTTTTTCAAAGATCAGATCCCAGTTGGCAGCCTGTTCGGGGAAGAGCCCCGTATGTTTGAAATTGGTCGGTGAGACTTTGAAAGTCAGATCTTTATAACGGGCATTCCAGGACTCCGGAAGCTTCTTTTGGAACTCCCAGTGACCGCCGCCCTTGTTGGAACGGTGATAGAAACCGTCCGCTTTTTCCCAGAGTTCCGGGCGGATCTTCGGCCAGATGGCCATGGGATCGGGCCGGCGCAGGATGATGCCGTTCCAGCTTTCCAACTTCTCTTTATTGCCTGCGTCCAGGAGCTTATAATCTTTAAAATTTTCAGACGTAATCATAAATAAATTTTAACATGGCTGTAGTAAAATAGGGATGTGAATATAGAAGCCGCCATAAGGGCTTATCGGCCTTACAATATACAGGAAGAAAAGGATAAGGAGACGATCCTTTCTTTTCTTGAAAGGTACGAAGATGCCTTTCTCAGGGAAAATGAGCTGGCGCATATGACCGCTTCCGCCTGGGTGCTCAACAAAGAAAAGACCAAGGTGCTGATGGCTTATCACAGGATCTATGATTCCTGGGCCTGGCTGGGCGGACACTGCGACGGAGAAAGAGACTGCCTGCAGGTGGCGGTCAAGGAAGTGAGAGAAGAATCCGGCGTCAGGAACGTCGTTCCGGTAGCGGAAGATATCTTCTCCCTGGAAGTCTTAAGCGTGGATTCCCATTACAAAAGAGGGAAATATGTGCCGACCCATCTTCATCTGAATGTGACTTATCTTCTGCAGGCTGACGAGGAAGAGGTCTTACGTGCCAAGGAAGATGAAAACACGGGCGTGGCCTGGTTCGGCCTCGATGAGGCGGTCGAAAAGTCCAATGAGAAATGGTTCAGAGAGAATATCTATGCCAAATTGAATAAAAAGCTGAGGGAGACTTATGAAATCGATTAAACGTATTGTATTTACCGGCGGTCCTTGTTCAGGAAAGACGACATTCACATCCCGTGCCCAGCAGGTCTTCGGGGAACGAGGATATCGGGTCATCATCGACCACGAGTCGGCGACCGACCTGATCTCCGGCGGCATCTCTCCGGCAACGATGGGGATGTATGAGTTCCAGAAGTACTGCATCGCCCTGCAGCTGAAGAAGGAAGAGATCTGTTATAAAGCCGCACAGGAGATCGAAGGGGACAAGGTCCTCATCTTCATCGACCGCGGCATCAACGACGATATGGCTTATGTCGGTGCGGAGGATTTCCGTGAGATCCTCAAGGGCTTCGGCATGGTCCCGGAAGAGATCAATGACCGTTATGACATGGTCGTCCACCTCATCACGGCAGCCAAAGGCAAGGAAGAGGCTTATACGCTTTCCAACAACGCCGCCAGATATGAGACGATCGAAGAAGCCAGATATATGGACGACATGGCTCTGCAGTCATGGAAGGATCACCCGAACCGCGCCATCATCGGCAACGAGAACGAATTCGAAGTCAAGATGATCAAGGCGATCCAGTCGGTCTTTGAATACCTGGGCGAAGGAACCCCGGTCCAGAAGTTCAACCGTTATCTCGTCGAGGTCGACGATGAAGTCCTGGAGCGTTTCACCAAGGAAGCCAACTATTCGACTTCCCACATCGTGCAGCATTATCTGCGTTCGGACAACGGCTACGAACGCCGTATCCGTTCAAGAGAATGCGGTGCCGATGTCTTATATTCCTATTCGGAAGCCAATTACCTGTCTACGCATGAGCGCGTCAAAGTCGACCGCGTTCTGACGGAACGTCAGTACAAGGACTATTTCCATCAGGTCGACCCCGAGCTCAATGTCATCGACAAGACCCGTTATTCTTTCATCAAGAAGGGGCTTTTCTTCAAACTGGAAGTCTTTGATTTCGATAAGACCAAGGGCATCCTGACGGTCGATGAACCAAGCGACGGCAGACTGGTGGAGATCCCGGATTACATCCGTCTCATCAAGGACGTCACGGGCGATCTCAATTACAAGAATTATTATCTGGCAAAATCACAGAAGTTTTAGAATGATCACTTTTTCGCAATTGAATGAAAATCAGAAGGCAGCAGTGACTTCTGATGCAAAACATATACGTATCATCGCGGGTGCCGGTTCCGGTAAGACCCGCGTTTTAACGATGCGTATCGCTTACCTGATCGAGCAGCTCGGCGTGCGGCCCTACCATATCCTGGCGATCACCTTTACCAACAAAGCAGCCAGGGAGATGAAGACCAGGATCAACGACATGCTTGGCGATGCCGGAACGGGATGTCATATCTCGACCATCCATTCTTTGTGCATGCGCATCCTTTCGGAAGACATCCAGGCTTTGAACTATCCCAAGAACTTCACGGTCATCGATGCGGATGACCAGAGGCAGATCCTGAAGGAAGCCTACAAGGAGATCGGCATCGACAAGAAGGAATATCCTTACGGGACGTGCCTCGATTACATCTCAAACAACAAATACATGAATGTGGATCCTGCCAAGGCGATGGAATTTTCCTATGGGGAACCGCGTCTTGTCAACAAGGCCAAGGTCTATGACTACTACGACAAGCGTCTCAAACAGCTTTATGCCCTGGATTTTGACGATCTGATCTTATTCACGACCAGGCTCTTTGAGACTTATCCGGTCATCTTAGAAAAGTGGTCGAATAAGTATCATTTCATCCATGTCGATGAATTTCAGGATGTCGATAAGGAACAGTATAAACTGATCCGGCTTTTATCGACCGTCCATGACAACGTCTACGTGGTCGGCGATCCCGACCAGACGATCTTCACCTGGCGCGGAGCGGACGTCAACATCATCGTCAATTTCGACCGTGATTTCCCCAACACCCAGACGATCGTCCTGAATCAGAACTACCGTTCGACCAACAACATCCTTTCCGGTGCCAACTCTCTGATCCGCAACAATAAGGCAAGGGTGGACAAGGAACTGTTCTCCAAAAACGGCGACGGCAGCAAGATCATCCATAAGACCTGCATGTCGGAGACCGGGGAAGCCAACTATGTCGCTTCCCAGATCATGAAACTGCACGGCGACGGCTACAATTACCGGGATATCGCGGTCTTATACCGTGCCAACTATCTGTCAAGAGAAGTGGAAAAGGCCTTGATCGAAAACCGGATCAATTATGTGATCTACGGCGGCCTGCGTTTCTATGAACGGATGGAGGTCAAGGACATCCTGTCGTATCTGCGCATGATCACCAGAGGCGATGACCTCGCTTTCGTGCGCATCATCAACACGCCGCGGCGCGCCATCGGTCCCAAGACCATCGATGCCATCCAGCAGATGGCCAACGAAAAGGGCATCTCGATGTATGAAGTCATCAAGGAAGGTCTCTATCCGAAAAACAAAGAGACTTTCGAACGTTTCGTACGGATGGTCGAAAAATGGCGTGAAGATATGAAAAACGGCGATCTGGAATCCTTGTTGCAGGAAGTCCTGGATGATTCGGGCTACCGCACGATGCTGGAGAAAGACGGGGAGACGGAACGTCTGGAGAACATCAAGTCGCTCTTGGACGATATCAAGCAGTATTCGAGAGACTATCCGGACTCATCGCTGGATGAGTACCTGCAGATGATCGCTCTATATACCGACCGGGCGTCCGAGGAGACCGGGGATGCGGTCAGTCTTTGTACGATCCATTCGGCGAAAGGCCTGGAATTCGACGCCGTCTTCGTCATCGGCCTGTCGGAAGGCATCTTCCCGTCGGAACGTACGATGGCGGAAGGGATGAAAGGACTGGAAGAAGAACGCCGTCTGGCGTATGTCGCATATACCAGGGCGAAGAAGCTTTTGTATCTGAGCGAGTCGAGCTCCTTCTCTTACGTCATTCAGGCAGCCAAGGTGCCGTCGCGTTTCATCAAGGAGATCGATCCTGCCTTCATCGACAATGTCGATCAAAGGAACGAGGGCTTTGCCTCGAAGATCTTCGATGAAGACATCGTCATCCGCGATCAGAAGAAAGAAAAACCGAAGGATCAGATCTACCGCAACGGCGATACCGTGGTCCACAAGATTTATGGCGAGGGCATCGTCATCGGCAATGACGGCGGCGTCTTACAGATCGCATTCGCTCACCCGTACGGCGTCAAAAAGATCCTGGCTTCTCATCCGTCCATCCGCAAAAAGGGCAAGGACGATTACAGTTAAGTAAAACAAAAGTGTGTTCATGACACACTTTTGTTTTGCATCTGTTCGAGTTTGACGATCCCGTCGAGATTGGAAAGACGGTAGGACTGATCGTCATGGGTATAAAGGTCGATGAGCACATCGGCTTCATGCGTATAGAACTGCAGCAGTTCTTTCAGATACTCGGATACGTTGGAATAATTGTACAGGGAGTAAAGTTCAAAGATCGTGATGAAGCGGTCCTGATCCCTCCGGCGTCCGTCGAAATCATAAAAGAGGGTATCGCTCAGATCCCTGAAGTATTCGTTCAGCTCGGGAGAGGAAAACAGATAGCGGATGAAACCGTAGTTATCGTTTTGGCTCTCAGAGACGACAGAGACCTTGATGTAGACCACGATATCCAGCGGCAGCATCGCCATTTCCAGATCGCTCGGTTTGAAATCCAGCATATCCCGTAAGGACATATTTTCGGTTAACATGTTTCTATTATAGTACAATAACTATATGGAAAAAGTTATGAAGAAACTATTTATATCAATGTTACTGGCGCTGATGCTCACATCGTGTGCATCAAAAAAACAGCCTGTTGCGCCGGTCGATGAAGACCATGACGGCAGGACGTATATCGCTTTGATCGAAAACTATCAGCCGAGAAAGAAAAACACCGCCAACACGGTGAATGATGCCGGATTCGATCAGTTCCTCGACAAGGTCTTCGTCGAATCGATGGAATCGGACTACATGACGATGCATTTTTCGGTCATCGACTATAAGAAATACGGCATCGAGAAACCGCCGGTCGATCTCGGTGAGATCAAGTACGGTTTTGACGAAGAGAATTTCCGGTATATGAAAGACCAGCTGGATGAATTGCAGAGTTTTGATTTCGACAAGCTGTCGTATCGTCAGCAGTACGACTACGAAGCCTTGGAATACTCCCTCTATGAGACGCTGGCTGACATGTGTTATTACCGCTATTCCTTCCCGTTTTCTTCCGGTTCCAACGCTGTGGAGAACCTGATCTCCAACTTCAGCGACTATACCTTCTATGACAAGGAATCCGTCGATGACTATATGACTTGTTTGAAGGATATCGACCGTTATTTCGATGATCTTTTGGTCTATCTCGATGATCAGGCTAAGGACGGTCTGCCGCCGATCGATTCCTGGATCGAATATACGCAGTCTGCCTGCGTCTCCACACTCAACAAGAGCGATGACAACGAATACATCGTCTCCTTCGACAAGCGCATCAAAGAGCTCGATTTTCTGAGCGATGAGGAAAAAGATGCCTACATGAAGGAGAACAAGAAGATCGTTCTGGAAGAAGTCCTTCCGGCATATGAGAAGGTCAATGACGCGGTCTCCAAGTATACCGGCAAAGCCAAGGCCGATGATTATGCCTTATGCAAACTCGACAAGGATTACGCAAAGCTCGTCTACATCCTGCAGGGTTCCAACAACAAGCCGATCGACACGGTCTTCGAAGAACTCAACGACAACCTCGATCTTCTGGAAGCGATGACTTCTTCCTGCATCTATGATGCTTCCTCCTATGACAAGTTCAATAAATACTATCAAGGGGCGGAAAGCCAGTCTCTGGTCGGCAAGGAGGCTCTGGAGTTCCTGCGGACGAATCTGACCGTATATTATCCGGATCTCGGCGATGTCGAATACACCGTCGAAGAACTCGATCCCGATACCGCACCCTCGACGGTCGTTGCCTACTACTGGCCGTCTCCAGTCGACAATCACAACCAGAACATCATCCGTACCAATCCGAACAACATGGTACCGGGTTTTGAGACCTACGGAACACTTTCCCACGAGGGTTTCCCCGGCCACCTTTATCAGCATATCTATTATCTGAAGACCGGCCCGCATAACTATCGTTCGGCGATCGCCTTCACCGGTTACACGGAAGGCTGGGCCGTCAATGCGCAATACTATGCATTTCAGTTCTCCGGTATCGATGATGAATATGCGGCAGCGGCGCTCTTCTTCGAAGATGCTTACTACTTCTTCGTCTATTCGATCATCGACATCGGCGTCAATTACTACGGCTGGTCGGCAAAGGACATCATCAAACATTTCAAAGATGATAAGATGTTCAGCTTTGACAACAACAATGCGAAGTATTTCCGCGACTTCATGATCGAGATGCCGGGCGTCTATTGTTCCTATGGCTTGGGCTGCTCGAATTTCATCACGATGTGCGAGAATACGAAAACGGCATTAGGCAGCAAGTTCGATTACATCAAATATCACGATACCCTGATGAAGAACGGACCGCTTCCGTTCAATATCTTACAGACGGCCGTCGACGAATACATCGCCGCTCAATGATACCAGTCCGGGATCTCGCTTTGTGCTAAAGATCCCGCCTGATCTCCGAAAGCTTCCGTCATATCCGAAACACTGGACACGTTCCAGTGTTTTAATTTGCCGGTCTCAAAACGGTAAGCGCCATAGAAAGCATAGGAGAGATCCTGCAAAGAGGAAGTGTCCCAGGCGGAAAGATCGGCATTGAAGTATTGATCTTCATAGAACATGTGGGAGATCGTGATCAAAGAGGAGACATCGAGATCTTCGATGCCGCAGACTTCAGTCAGCTGCGACAGCGTCAGAGTCTCGCTGTAGGCAAACATATAAGATGCATCTTTCAAAGAGGAAGTGTCCCATCCCTGAATATTCAATGAGGAAAGGACGCAGTTTTCAAACATGTGTGACATATTTTTGCAGCCTGAGACGTCCCATGAAGAAAGATCCGGGTCCCCGGCCAAGAGCTCTTTGGTCCCGGCGAAAAGGTAGGACAGGTCTTTACAGGAAGAGGAGACTTGCCAATGGTACAGGTCTCCGATATCGGAAAGATTCTGTGCATTGGCAAAACAGGATGCGAAGCTGGTGACGTTCCTCACGTCCCAGGAACTGACCGAACCGATCGAAGACAGATTGGAACAGCCGGAAAAAAGCCCGGACAGATCGGTGATCTGCGAAGTGTTCCAGGCGCTCAGATCGCCGACGTTTCTGAGTTTGGGGCAGTAAGAAAACATGCCGGAGATGTCTGAGGCGCTGCCCAGGTCCCAGGCGGAGAGATTACCGGTCGAAGCCAGGACGAGGCAATGGGAAAACATATCTTCGAATAAGATGCCTTCGGAGACGTCCCAGGTCCGCAGATTGAGCGTCTTCAGACTTTCGCAGTAAGCAAAGACGCCGGAGAAATCCGTGACCTTCGATGTATCCCAGCCGCCGATCTGTAATGCCGTCAGAGAGCGGCAGCCGAAAAACAGGTGATCCATGTCCGTGACATTGGAAACATCGATCTGCCCGATCCCTTCGATCGCATTCAGAACAGGGGAATTGCCAAACATATAGGAGATATCAAAGCAGCTGCCGAAGTCCAGGTCTGACAGATCGATGTGCGACAGGGAAGAAAGATCCCGGAAGGCATCGCTCATGGAGATGTCGGTGAGGATCTTTTCTTGCCTTTGATTGCTGATATAAATGGTCCGGTCTTGAAGATAAGCGTTGATCGAGGCGTCCTGTGCCTTTGAGACATCGGCGATCCATCCTCCCTGTACCGTATCGGTAAACAGGATCTCTTGCGGATCATACTGCCTGAATAAAGCGTTAAGATCTTCGCCGCTTTCCAGAATGTTGGACGGGATCGTGTTTTCGACGGAAATGGTGATCGGCAAAGTCCCGGACCATTCGCCGATATCAAGTTCTTCCAGCTGCAATGTGACTGTCTTGGCTTCGTATTCATCTTTCCGATAGGTGAGCTGATTGTTTAAGACGTCTCCCTGAGCGTAACGTTCGCCGTCGCTTTCATAGAGCGTGAATCCGGAAGGCATGTCGATATGAAGGACCTGACTGCCGTTGAGCCCGTTTTCTTTTATGCGGACTTCAAAGCAGTCGGTCTGCGTCAGGTCGACGCTCTTCGGGATCTCGATGATGTAGGTATCTTTCAAGGGGGTCAGCAGACTCCAAAAAGAAAGAATCAGTGTAGAAAGGATCGTTTTTAAACATGTCATTATGTGACCCCCTTGATCAAGCGGACGAGATGTATGAAGACCGTTGCAAAGAACGTTCTCATCCGCAGATATCTGCATCCGAAATTCTTCGGATGTCATAAAAAAGAAGGATCAGGGATGCAGGCCCTGATCGATGAATCAGGAATTCGCTTCGTTGAGCGCGATGACGATCGGAAGATCGTAGCTGTAGTCACCTGCGGAAAGGGCCGCATGGGTAACGGTGAAGACAGCCTTCAGATCGTTCTGGTATTCTTCCGCCAGCAGGTCGGCCGCAAAGCTCGTTCCCGTAGCACTGACGTTGAGCGGATAGCTTCTGGAGGAACCGGCAGTGTTGTCTCTTAAGATGTGTTCACCGGTACCGGCAGTGACATCGAGTTTCTTGTTGGCGGCGATGCTTCCCTTGGCAAAGACGTCAAAGCTGGTATTCACGTTTTTGACATCGACGCGCCTCGGCAGCTTCACAAAGTATTGCGATCCGATGTTGGCATAGAGGGTGACGCTGGCTTGTTCGCCGGATACTTCCGTGACATCTTCCTCCGCAAAGAGGTTGGCGGGCATGCACAGCGTCAAGAGAGAAACGAACAGTAATGTGATGATCTTTTTCATAAAACTCCTTATTTTCTGATGAGGATGTCCTGATCCTGTTGAACGCCGGACCACAAGAGAGTTTTATCTTTGAGGTCATAGGAAGAGATCAGATAAGTCAGCGTATGTTCACCTGCATCCAGTCGGCTGTAGATATCGAAGTCTTCCATCTTTCCCGGTCCGATGAGATCGCTTTTATACAAGCTCTGTCCTTCATAGCGGACGTCGTAGCTCAGATAGACCTCATTGCCCGGCGGGTTGATCAGATAGATGAGGGGAGAATCCAGATCCAGTTCCAGACATCCGAATCCCATCAGTTCCGTATAGGCATCCTCATCCGTGACCTTGTCCAAAGGATTCTGGTAATCGATCTGATCCTGTGAGACTTGTAAGTCGGTGCAGGCTTGCGATCTGTTCCATGCCCTGAGGCTGAAAAAGAGCGCCGATCCCGCCAGCAGGATCAGGATGCACAATAGGATAATGATGATGGTCTGTTTTCTCTGTTTTCTTTCTTTCATCTTTTTAACTCCTTCATATCGTTATTCGGCAAGAAGAAGGCGGATTCCTAAAACGAAAAGAAAGAAAATGCGTTTTTCCATGAAAAAAAGTCATATTTCTATGACTTTTGGCTAATTCGGTTCCCGGTGATCAGAAGCGCGGGTCGATCGACATGAAGACTTTTTTGTTTTTCAGATATTTTCTGGTCAGACGGTCGGACAGCGAGGTGTAGAGTTCGTATGGGATGGTGCCGAGCTCTTTTGCCCGTTCCGCCACATCGATATGGCTTCCGAAGAGTTCGACCTTCGATCCTTCATCGTGGGGATGTTCGCATAAGATCATCAGCTGATCCATGCAGATGCTGCCGACGATCGTGCCATATTCGTTTTCACACCAGACTTTCTTACCGGTGTTGCTTCGATAGAAGCCGTCCGCATAGCCCAAAGGGATGGTCAGCAGCCAGCCGTTTCCGTCCGAGGTATAGTGACGTCCGTACGAAACGGTTTCGCCGGCTTCGAGCTTCTTCAGCATGGAGACGTGGGAATACAGACTGATGACTTGTTTCAAGCCGGTCTTGTAGGCGCTTAAGCCCAGCAGCCCCAGGCCGATCCTTTGCGCATTGCAGATATCGTCATCGACGGCGATCGCACCGTCGGTCGCCGACATGTGGATCAAAGGAAAGTCGTAGTCCAGGGACAGTACGCATTTCTTGAAGCGCTCGTATTGCGCTTTGGAGTATTCGAGATCGTCATCGGCACTGGAGAAGTGCGACATGACGCCTTCGATGATGGCACCTTTGTCTTTCAGAAGATCCAGGCATCGCTTTGCTTCGGAAGTCCTGACACCGATCCGGTTCATGCCGGTATTGAGCTTGAGGTGGACTTTGACACCGTCCAGCTGAACTCTTTGAACGAAAGGCATAGACAGGGTGACGATCGAAAGATCGTTTTTCTTTATAAGATCCATACTGTCATCCGGCACTTGGCCCAAGATCAGGATGGAACCGTCGATCCCGTGATCTCTCAGGTTCAAAGCTTCATCCAGACTCGAAACGGCAAAATGATCTACACCTTCCTCCTTCAATGTTTTGGCTTCGATATAGTCGATCATGCCGTAACCGTCCGCTTTGACGACGCCGATCAGTTTTTTATCCGTATCGGAAGTGAAGAAACGGATATTGTGCCTGAGATTGTCCAGGTCGATCTCTACATAAGAATTTCTGTACATAAGTCTATTTTACCTCAAACCGGCTGAAGTAAGAAGGAAACAGGAAAAGCTTCCGGGCGATGATGTACGGAGCGATGATATAATGAGGTCAGATACGATCACGTTTATCATCGATAAGGAGGTGCATGATGGGCTTTTTTGACAAAAAATACTGTGATATCTGCGGAAAAGAGATCAGATTCTTAGGCAACCGGAAGCTGGATGACGGCAATATGTGCAAAGACTGCGCCGCCAAGCTTTCCCATTGGTTCACCGGACGCAAGCGGACCAGTGTGGAAGCCATCAAGGAACAGCTGGCTTACCGCGAAAAGAATGCGGAAGAACTCAAAAGCTTCGATCCCGACAAGATCATCGGTGATTATTACAAATTCTATATCGACACAAAAAAGAAGTGTTTCGTCGTCTCAAGCCTGACTGCGAAATGGAGACAGGAAAATCCGGATATCCTGCGTTTCGATCAGGTGAAAGACATGAAGGTCACGGTCAAAGAAGACAGTGACGAGATCTTTTACAAGGATGCGGACGGCAAGAACGTCAGCTACGATCCGAAACGTTATGAATACGACTATGACTTCTATATGCATATCGATGTCGACCATAAGTATTTTGATGACCTGGATTTTAAGCTGAATCACGAACGGCCGGAAAACCCGGGGGACGGCAAGTACATGGAACTCGTCGATATCTGCAAAGAGGCGATGAAGATCATCTGCAATAAAGAGTATCATGATGACCGCAGCGGCTTTGAGAATCCGAACGCCGCAAACGGTCTGTCTGACACAAACAAGATAAGCCAGGAGGGCGAATGGTATTGCCCGAAGTGCGGCAACAGAAACAACGGCAACTTCTGCGTGAAGTGCGGTGAACCGCGGCCCGCATCGTTTGAACCTTTCTACTGCAGCAAGTGCGGCGAAAAGATCACCGATCCGGAAGCGCTGTTCTGCCCGAAGTGCGGCAATAAGCTGAAATGAGCATCTATTGGAACGAAACTGATTCGCCTTTGGGGAAGATTGTCATGGAAAGCGACGGGCAGTCTCTGACGGGACTGTGGTTCGCCGGTCAGAAACACTTTCCCGAAGATCTGAAAGAAAGAGCCGTATATCGGGATCTTGCGGTCTTTGAACAGACGAAGGATTATCTGAAACAGTACTTTGAGGGAAAGAAGCCCGAACTGTCGATCCCGCTGAAATATGAAGATACGCCGTTTCGCATGCGCGTCTGGAAGATCCTGCAGGAGATCCCGTACGGGAAGACGGTGAGCTATTCCGATATCGCTCAAAGGATCGAAAAAGAAGACGGGATGGTCAGGATGTCCTGTCAGGCAGTCGGTTCCGCTGTTTCGCTCAATCCGATCAGCATCATCGTTCCATGCCACCGGGTCATCGGAAAAAACGGCAGCCTGACCGGTTATGCCGGGGGACTGGACAGAAAAGAGAAGCTTCTGAAACTGGAGCAGCAAAAAAGTCACATCTTGTGACTTTTTGTTTTTTATCGTTTCAAGGCGGCTTCGATGACATGGCTTGCCAGTACGGCCGTCGTTACCGAACCGACACCGCCCGGGACGGGCGTGATCGCCTGTACGAATCCTGCCGCTTCTTCAAAGATGACATCGCCGCAGAGCTTGTTGCGTATCGGATCGAATCCGATCCCGACATCGATGACCGTCTGGTGCTCATTGAAATAAGAAGGACCGATCGAATTTGTCTTTCCGGTCGCACAGACCAGGATGTCGGCACCCGAAGCGGCCGTTTCGATCTCTTTGGTCCTGGAATGGCAGACAGTCACCGTCGCATCCTCATTCAGCAGCAGCATCGAGACCGGCTTGCCGATGACTAAGGATCTTCCCAGGACGACGGCTTTTTTTCCGCTTGTTTCGATCCGATAATGGTGCAGGATCTCCATGACGGCTTGCGCGGTACACGGGGCAAAACCGAGATCTTTGTTCATGAAGATACCGGCGAGCGACAGATCATTGCAGCCGTCGACGTCTTTTTGAGGCGAGATGAGTGCTTTGACTTTTTCTTCATCGAAGTGTTTCGGCAGGGGACGGAAGACCAGGATGCCGTGGATGTTTTCATCATCGTTGGCGTCCTTTATTGCACGGTAGAGCTCTTCCGGATCGGTGTCGATGTCGAAGACGTATCTTCTGATCGCAATGCCGATCTCGTCAAAACATTTCCCGATGCCTTTTTCATAAGAAAGATCGTCTTGTTTTTCTCCCACCCGGAATAATGCCAGTGTAGGCGTGATGCTCCGATCGGCCAGATCTTTCATTTTTGCGATGCAGCGCTCTTTGATCGCTTCGGCGACCGGCTTGCCTTTCAATATCTCAGACATCGGTCAGCCTCTTGCAGATATCGTCGAAGACATTGAGCGCTTTGATCGAATATTCATCGACATATTTGACTGCTTCATCGGTCAGCTGATCGGCGTAGCTGCGGTCTTTCATCAGCCGCGTATTGACTAAGATGTTGACATAGGCACCGTACAGCACTCCGTGTGCCAGCATGACCGAAGTCGCCGCATCGGAGACCGAGATCTTCGAACCGATGGAAGCCAGACGCTCGTCGATCTCGATGATGCGCATCGCATATTTCAGGATCAGATAAGGGGAGTCTGCCGCTTTTCTCAAGCAGGCTTCCAGATGTTCCTGATAGCCTTTGCTGTCTTTCGGGAGCGAATACGCCTGCGCAAGCGGTTCAAAGGCTTGGGCATCCTTGTCGATGCAGTCAAGCAGACTGCTTCTGAGGATCTCGAGTTCCTTGCGGATCTGTGTCAGTTCAAAGGTGTATTCCAGATATTTCTTTTTGCCGATGGTGAGGTTGGCCACCATCTGTCCCAGCGAAGCTGCCAGAGCTCCGGCATCGGCGATGACGCCGCCGCCGCCCGGAACGGGATCCTTGGAGGCAGCTAAGAGGGAGAATTCTTCCAAAGTCTTGTTTTTCATATCAGAACAGTCCTGTGATCACGCCGTTCTCATCGACGTCGATCTTTTCGGCAGCCGGCACTTTCGGAAGGCCCGGCATCGTCATGATCTCACCGGTCAGCGCGACGATGAATCCCGCACCGGCAGAGACTTTCAGGTTTCTGACCGAGATGCGGAACCCTTTCGGTGCACCGAGCTTGTTGGGATCATCGGAGAAAGAGTACTGTGTCTTGGCCATGCAGATCGGAAGAGAGCTGAAACCGAGATTTTCAAGCTGTTTGAGTTGTTTCGGTGCGTTGCCGATGAGGTCTACGCCATCGGCGTGATAGATCTTAGTAGCGATCGCTTCCAGTTTTTCCTTGATGGACATGTCGTCTTCATATGCGAATGTGAAGTCGTTCTTTTGTTCGCAAAGCCGAACGACTTCATTGGCTAAGGCGATGCCGCCTTCGCCGCCTTTGGCCCAGACTTCGCTCAATGCGACATTGACGCCTAGCTCTCTGCAGCGTCTTTCGACCAGGTCGAGTTCGGCTTGCGTATCGGTCGGGAAGGCATTGATCGCAACGACACAAGGCAGCCTGAAGTCGTTGGTGATATTGTCGACATGCTGAAGCAGGTTCGGCAGGCCTTTTTCCAATGCTTCGAGATCTTCTGTGCCGAGCATGTCTTTTGCGGCACCGCCGTGATGTTTCAAGGCACGGATGGTCGCAACGATGACGACCGCATCGGGCCGCAGTCCCGCCATACGGCATTTGATGTCCAAGAATTTTTCGGCGCCGAGATCCGCACCGAAGCCGGCTTCCGTCACGGCATAATCGCCTAATTTCATCGCCATCTTGGTGGCGGTCAGAGAATTGCAGCCGTGAGCGATATTGGCGAACGGTCCGCCGTGGACAAAGGCCGGTGTGCCTTCCAGGGTCTGCACGAGGTTCGGCTTCAAAGCGTCTTTCAATAAGGCAGCCATGGCACCCTGGGCTTTCAATTGTCCGGCAGTGACCGGCTGATTGTCATAGGTGTAGGCGACGATGATCCTCGCAAGCCTTTCTTTCAGGTCGAGGATATCGGAAGCCAGACATAAGACGGCCATGACTTCCGAGGCTACGGTGATATCGAAGCCGTCTTCTCTGGGCACGCCGTTGGCTTTTCCGCCGAGACCGTCGATGATATTTCTCAGCTGACGGTCGTTCATATCGACTGCCCGTCTCCAGGTGATCTTCCGCGGGTCGATATTCAAGCTGTTTCCCTGCTGGATGTGGTTGTCGAGCATCGCCGCCAGCAGGTTGTTGGCGGCACCGATCGCATGGAAGTCACCGGTAAAGTGCAGATTGATGTCTTCCATCGGAACGACCTGGGCATAGCCGCCGCCGGCAGCACCGCCTTTGACACCGAAGACCGGTCCCAGGGAAGGTTCACGCAAAGCGACGATCGAATCCTTGCCGATCTTGCGAAGTCCGTCCGCCAGGCCGATGGTCGTGGTCGTCTTTCCTTCGCCGGCCGGTGTCGGATTGATGGCGGTGACTAAGATCAGCTTGCCGTTTTTGCGGTCCTGCAGTTTCTTCAAAAGGCGAAAGTCGACTTTCGCCTTGTAGTTTCCATAGAATTCCAGATCCTCTTGAGGGATCCCGGCTTTTTCCGCGATCACCTGGATCTTTTCTTTTTTACATGCCTGAGCGATCTCAATGTCTGTGAACATGTAAAATCCTCCTCTTCTTACAGATTCATTATAAGGTATAGCGCAACAAAAAAAGAGGCGGACCTCTCAGTTTCGTTCCTGCAGTTTTTTCAGATAAGACAGCAGTTTGGGCAGGATTGCGGAATAGATGACGGCCAGTATGACACCGGTGAAGATCTTGAGCAGCAGATTGCCGAAGACCAAGGCAGGGGAATAATAGCCGTAGAGCCTGGAATCGACATATAGTGCCAGCAGGTTCAAGGAGGTCACGGTCAGCGAAGACAGGATACAGAACAGGATGATCTGAAGTCTGTTCAGATCGAAGTTTTTGGACTTCGAAAGAAGTCCGACGATGAGACCGCTGGCCGCATGGGGCAGGACCCACAGTATCGTTGTCGGAGTGATCCCGTAACCGGAGAACAGCAGCTGATAAATGAACGAGCCGACAGCGCCGACGATCAGTCCGTCGACCGGACCCGACAGAAAAGCGGCGACCAGGATCGGGAACGCTTCGAAAGTGAATTTGAAGTTGACCACTTTTACAGGCGTCAGGATGCTCAAGACGATGTATACGGCGATCAGCATGGCTAAACTCGTCAGTCTTTTCGTATTCATTATCAAGATTATATAACAAGTTCAAAGTCAAACTCTATGATTGTGATCATGTCGATATCTGCAACTGTTTTTCTGAATGAGCGGGAATTACACTGAGGTCGTAGGAGGAACTTCCTCTTATATATAAGGGAAGGAAGATCTATTCCTTTCTGCTTCCTTCCCGATCTGTCTCGTGAGCTTTCGGCTGAAAGCATTACATATAAAAAACTCTCTTCCGAGAGTTTGTTTTCTAAGATGGTGCCAACTACAGGAATCGAACCCGTAACCTACTGATTACAAATCAGTTGCTCTACCTATTGCGCTAAGTTGGCAGGTCTAAAAATGGTGGAGGCTACAGGACTCGAACCTGTGACCCCCTGCTTGTAAGGCAGGTGCTCTCCCAACTGAGCTAAGCCTCCCTAATTTGATGCTTAATCATCTTATCACATCGTTTCAAAAATAGTCAACGAATAATTTATAATTGGATTAAATTATCGGGTCCGAAAAAAAGCGGATATCATCGGTCCGAAGAAGGGGAAGAATCATGAACGATGTGATGAAAACGATCTTTGAAAGAAAGTCGGTCAGAGACTATGAAAACAAAGAGATCTCCGAGGAAGAAAGAAGGCTGATCCTTGAAGCGGCGTGTGCGGCACCGACCGCCGGAAACCAGCAGCTGTACACCATCATCGATGTAAAAGATGGATCGCTCAAGGATGCGCTCGTCGATACGTGCGATCATCAGGACTTCATCGCCAAAGCCGGGATGGTCCTGGTCTTCTGTGCCGATACGCTGAAGTGGCACGAAGGTTTCAAAGACTGTGACTGCAAGCCGCGCAAACGAGGGGTCGGCGATCTTCTTCTGGCCGTCTGCGATGCCTGCATCGCCGCGCAGAATGCCGTCATCGCAGCGGAATCTTTGGGGATCGGCAGCTGTTATATCGGGGATATCATGGAGAATTACGAAAGACAAAGGGAACTTCTGAAGCTTCCCGATTACGTCTTTCCCTGTGTGATGCTGGTACTGGGCTATCCGACGGAAGCGCAGAAACAGAGGACAAAGGTCAAACGGGCACCGTTGGAACTCATCGTTTCCGAAAACAGCTATCCCGAGATGGACGAAAACTATCGCAAAGGACTTTTCTATAAGGGAAGCGTGCAGTCTTATGAGGAATGGATGAAGGCGTTCTGCGACAGAAAATACAATTCCGGTTTTTCCAGAGAGATGAGCCGTTCGGTCAAAGAATTTTTGAAACAATATGAATCCTGAGCTTTTTTGTTTATAATGGCAGATGTGAACAAACGGAAACTGATCATCGACACGGACTGCGGAAGCGATGATGCCATGGCGATCGCCATGGCTTTGCGGGATGAAAGCTGTGAGATCCTGATGTTTTCGACGGTCTCCGGCAATGTGCGGGCAGATCAGGCGGCATCGAATCTTCTGACGACGATCCAAAGGGCAGGCACTTATGCGCCGAAAGTCTACATCGGAAGTATGGAGATGATGAAGCGGGACTTCGTCGGTGCGGAAGATACCCACGGAAAAGACGGCATGGGCGATCTGGGCCTGGTGGATTATTCCCTGAAGCCGGAAAAAGAAGACGGCATCGACATGCTGCTGAAGACACTTGAAGAAAATGAGGATCGAAGCATCGATCTGATCACTTTAGGTCCTCTGACCAATATCGCAAAAGCCATATTGCGCAAGCCCGAGACCATGCGCAAGATCCGCCGGGTGATCTCAATGGCGGTGACCGGTAAGGCAGGCGGGAATGTGACGGACTATGCCGAATTCAACGTCTGGGCGGATGCGGAAGCTTTCAAGACAGTGATCGGTTTCGGCTTTGAAGATCTGACTCTGGTCGCCTGGGATGCATCCCTGGGCGATGCGGTATTGCGCAAGGAAGATATCGAAAAGATCCGTGAGCTTTCCGATCTCGGGAAGTTCTGCATCGATATCAACATTTCTTTGCTGAAGCTCAATCAGGCGCGCTTCCATGAAGATATCCTGGATATGGCCGATCCGGCTGCGATGTTTGCCGCTTTGTGTCCGGAAGCGATCAGAGAATGCGAAGAATATGTCCTGGATGTGGATGTCAGCGAGGGAGAACGGTACGGCTATGTCGATATCGACTCTCATCATAAAAAGCAGAGCGGTCCTAAGGCGAAGATCTGTACGAAACTGGATGCGGATCTGTACAAGAAGTATATTATGGAGCATTTAAAAGGATGAGCGGGGCTCATCCTTTTATAATGATTCGATGAATTTGGCAACGACATCGATGCCGGAGATGAAGGTGCCGATGCTGGAGAACAGATTGGCAAACAAGACGACCATCAATGTCCTGGTCACGCGGTTCTTCCAAAAGCCTTTGAAGGAAGAAGTGTCTTCGCTGAGATCTTCGAAGTCCCTGACTTTCGGTTTGCGCAGATAAGCTTCGACAAGTCCGGCGAACCAGCCCGCCGCCAGCAGCGGATTCAAAGAGGTGATCGGCGACATGATGAAGGCTGTCAGTATGGAAAGCGGATGACCTGCCGCCAGCAGGACGCCCAAGGCACTCAGGGTGCCGTTCCATAAGATCCAGGAGCGGATCTGGGAAAGACCGAGGTCTTTGTTGTTGAAAATGGTCATGACGATCAGTAAAACGATCAGTGCCGGGATCAGATATTTGATATAGGATGAAAAACCTTTTTTCTTTTCCACGGTCTCCAAAGTCTTGAGATCGGTATCTTCTTCGATGTGTCTGGCGATGCCTCCCGCATGGGCGGCACCGATGATCGCCACGACTTTGTCTCCGGGAGCCGTCTTGATCTTCTGTGCCAGATAACGGTCGCGTTCGTCGACCAGGACTTCCTTGGCGGTCGGGAATTCTTTGGAGACTTCCAATAGCGCCGCTTCGAGTGCATCGGCTTCTTTCAGTCTGGCGAGGTCTTCTTCCGAGATCTCTTCGTCTTCAAAGAGCGAACCGATGATGGTGCTGAGCAGTTTGATCTTTTCCTTGCCCTGCAGCTTCGCCCAGATCCTGGAGAAGGTCGTCTTGATCGGACGGTCGGCCAGGACCAGGTGTTTGTTGTTTTCTTCGGCCAGTCTGATGCCTTCGATCATCTCGGCACCGGAGGTCGAGCCTAAGGAAGAAGCCATCCTTTTCTGGAAAGAGGCCAGGATCAGATTGACCATCAGGAATCCGACTTGTCTGTCTTTGATGATCTTGACGATATCAGTCTCGCGCCAGGCTTGAGGATCTTTGAGTTTCCGGTAACGCTGCTCATCCAGTTCGATGCAGATGGAATCGGGATCGATCTCCTTCACACAGGCATCGACATCTTCCACGGAAGACTTGGATACGTGAGCCGTTTTGACCAGATAGATCTGCTTGCCGGCGCAGTTCAGTTCCACTATATTTTCACGCATAAAGATATTATAGCATTGTATAATTAAGAGGTGAAAATGAGCTTGAATGAGCGTAAGGAATTTGTTTCGCTCACTAAAAAATACATGGAAGACCCCAAGGTCCGGCAGCTGGAAGGGTATAAGGCTCACGGCAAGATCTCCGTTTTTTCGCACAGTCTCTCGGTCGCGGAAACGGCCTACAAGCTCAATAAGGCACTGAAGACCGGCTGCGATCTCGATGTCTTGCTGACGGGGGCATTTCTTCATGACTATTATCTGTATGACTGGCATGATGCCAGGCTTTTTGTAAATGTGTTCAAGATGCACGGTTTCACGCATCCCGAAAAGGCGAGAGAAAATGCCGTCAGGGATTTCGACGTCGATGAACGGGTGCAGAAAGTCATACGCTGTCACATGTGGCCGCTGACGTTTCGAAGCTTTCCTTCCAGCAGGGAAGCGATGCTGGTGTGTCTGGCAGACAAGATCTGCGCACTGAAGGAGACGGTCTTACGATGGTGAGTCTTTACATGATCTATTTTTCACTGCTTTCGTTTGCCGGCTATCTTTATGAGTGCCTGGCGATGTTTTTGTGGACCGGGGAGTGGGACAACAGGGGTTTCCTGTTCGGCCCGGTGATCCCGATCTACGGCGCCGGTGCGCTGTTTGGAACGCTGTTGTTCAACAATGTGATCAAAGATCCGTCACCGATGTCGGTCTTTCTGATCAGCGTTGCTGCCTCCGCCGTTCTGGAATATGTGGTACACTATGGGCTGGAAAAGATCTTCCATGCCTACTGGTGGGATTATTCCATGGCGCCGCTCAACCTCAACGGCAGGATCTGTCTTCCGGCATCCCTGGGCTTCGGTGTTGCCGGTCTGCTGATCGTCTTTGTGATCAATCCCGTGTTGATCCCCTTGCTGGATAGGATCCCGAAGGAGCTCTGCAGTTTCCTGGCGATGCTTCTATCGGCGCTGTTTGCAGCGGATACGACTCTGACGGTCTCGACGCTTTCCGATTTCATCACGCGTGTCGAGAAAGTGGATGAGAGGATCGATGAAGCCATGAACAGTTTCGTTGAGAACCACATGGAATCTTATAAGGGGATCGGCGGGACATTTTATTCGGCGGTCGATCAGCTGAGCGAAAGCCGGAAGAGGCTCTTCGATCAGCGTCTGGAAAGAAGGATCGATCAGCTGGGTTACGCAAGGACTTACATCCTCACCCGCATCAAAGGCTTCAAAGGCGTCAAAGCCGCCGGAAGGCTCAATGAGGTCCTGAGCAGGATCAAGAAAAGAATAAAGAGAAAAAAAGATGAATGATAAAATCGTGATCCGCGGAGCCAGAGTGAACAATCTGAAAAACATCTCTCTGGATCTGCCGCGAAACAAACTGATCGTTATGACCGGCCTTTCCGGATCGGGAAAGACGTCTTTGGCATTCGATACGATCTATGCCGAAGGACAGCGCCGCTATGTCGAATCACTGTCGAGCTATGCCAGACAGTTTTTAGGCGGTGTCGACAAACCGGATGTCGATGTCATCGAAGGGCTTTCCCCGGCGATCGCCATCGACCAGAAGACGACTTCCAACAACCCGCGTTCGACGGTCGCTACCATCACCGAGATCTATGACTACCTGCGTCTTCTGTATGCCCGCTGCGGCATCGCTTATTGTCCCAATCACAACGAACCGATCGAAGCGATGACCATCACATCGATGATCCGCACGATCATGAGCTATGAAGACGGGCAGCGCATGGAGATCCTGGCCAACGTGGTCACCAACCGCAAAGGCACTTTCAAGGATTATTTCGAGAAGCTGAAGAAAGACGGCTTCTTACGTTTATACATCGATGACGAGCTTTATGACATCGAAGAAGTTCCGGAGCTCGACAAAAACAAGCGGCACAATATCGAAGTGGTCATCGACCGTCTGATCAAGAG
>JAFOLW010000054.1 GCA_017419165.1 Erysipelotrichaceae bacterium | reverse complement strand
TCCTTTAGGAGTAAAGGCCCACAGCGGTAAACACAATAGAGCTTGAACGGCTTTAGGTTCAAGCAGCGCCTTGAGACGCAGTGGAGTGTAACAAGCCTTACAGGCTTAGAGAAAACCACCCGTTTTACGGGTGGTGATTATGTCTTATTTCCGGTCTCTTCTGACTTAGCGGAAGCGTTCATCAAGTCCGTCGATCGCATCGAAGAAGATCTTCATGCAGCCTTCCCGGTCCGCATCGATCAAAACGGTATGGGCTCCTTCGCATTCGCTGAACAGGGTCTGTCCTTGCGTATCTTCGCCGTCCAGAAGGACATCGATATGACCGGTCTTTTTCGTGAAGAGATCTTCTTTCAGCAGATAGAGGATCGGGATCAGATCGAAGACGGCGGTGGAGTCCCAGCCCCGGTCGATCGCATAGCGGCAATAGAAGTCAAAGAGATCTTTGACGAGCTTTGATACTTTCCCTTCGCGGTCGAAACGTTCCGTCTCCTTGAGCAGGATGCCCCCGGCATAACAGACTTCCAGCGGTGCGACGGTGACTTTGATGCCGGAATCAAAGAGGATCTTGGCGGCCTCCGGATCATGCCAGATGTTGAACTCGGCATACTTGTTGATGTTGCCGCCCTGTAAGGCACCGCCCATCAGTACGACTTCTTCAATATGTTCCCTGACTTCCGGCGCTTGCTTCAACAATGTGCCGAGATTGGTCAGCGGAGCCAGAGCGACGATGGTCAGCTTGTCTTCTTTAGACAATACCTGTTTGTAATATTCGACGGCGGAGATCGTTTCCGCCTTGCGGACCGGCCCCGGCAGGAGCGGACCGTCCATGCCGCTTTCCCCGTGGGCAGCGGGCTGGGGCTGATTCTGTTTTACTAAGGGATGATCACAGCCTTTGAAGACGGGGATATCGATATCAAGATAGTCCTCGATCTTCAGTATGTTGTTTGTGACTTTGTCCAGGGTCTGATTTCCGGCGACCGTACAAAAAGACAAAAGCTCCAGCTCATTTGGATGAGCCAGAGCTGTCAGGATCGCCATGATATCATCGTGACCCGGATCGGTATCGACGATGATCTTGCGCATTTTATTCCTCCTCGACCTTACCGCGTTTCGTACGGTAGTAGTTGATGATCGAGACCAGCGTCAGCAGGAAGAAGACGGAGAAGTAAGGGACTGCTCCGACCAGGTCGACCGGGAACGCCGTGGACGACGAGAAGATGATGGATACGGCACGGAAGATCGCGAAGATCAATGCCGATAAGAGCAGTACGCCGTAGTTGCCGTTGGCGATACCGTTGGCTGCGATACCCATCCAGCCCTGTCCGGAGACCATCGCTTTCGAGAAGATCTTCAGATAGTTCAGTGACAGATACACACCGCCCAAAGAAGCGAAGAAACCGGAGAGGATCAGCGATAAGACCTGAAGTCTTTCAACGTTGATACCGGCTGTCCTTGCGGAATCCGGATTCAGACCGCAGGCCCGCATGTGCATGCCCAGCGGCGTCTTGTAGATCAGGATGAACAGCAGGATGACCAGGATCCAGCAGATGTAGGTCAGGATATAATGACCTGACAATATCTCGCCGAGTATCGGTATGTCCTTGATGACCGGTATATCCAGTGTTCCCAGGATCGGCGTGGCAAGGGAAGCTGTCGTTCCCTTATCACCGGTGATCTGATAGAGCGTGAAGATCGCAACGGAATCCGCAAAGGTATTGAGCGCGATCATGATCAGGAAGGCGTTGGCGCCCATCTTCATGGAGAAGAAGGCGATCAGTAAGGCCGTGCAGATACCGACGATGAAGCCGATGCAGACACCGACCCAGGCATTGCCGGTCAGGTAGGAACCTAAGACACCGGCCAGAGCCGAGAAGGTCATGATGGATTCGATCGCGATATTGCCGATACCGGTGGAGGCGGCAACGAAGGTACCGATGGCTGCGAAGACGATCGGTGTAGCCAGACGGATGACCGTCTGCACAAATTTCATCGTGAATAATGTTGAAAACAGACTACTCAGCATGTTCTTCCAGACCCTCCTTCAGTAATTGCTGCTCACGCAGTCTTCTTAAGAAGTGCTGTGATGAGATCAGCATGATGATGATACCTTCGACGATCGCGACGATCTCGGCAGGTACGGATTTATCGACGAAGTAAAGTACGGCGGTACCTTGCTCCAGATATTTGATCAGGAAAGCGGCAACGACGATGCCGATCGGATTGTTCTTGCCCAACATCGCCAGCAGCATTCCGGAGAAGCCGATGCCGACCAGGGATTGCGACGGCGTGTAGAAACTTGACTGCGTCAGCAGATGCGTCGTTGCACCCATGCCGCATAAGACACCGGCGATGGCTGCGGTCGAGATGGCCAGCTTGAAGGCGGAGATACCGGAGTATTCCGCAAACTTCGGGTTGGAACCCGACAGTCTTATCTGGTAGCCCAGTCTCGACTTGAACATGATCAGATGCAGGATGATCATGACCACGAACAGCAGGATCAGACAGATCGAGATCCTGTAAGGCTCATAGAGGTTCGGGATCTTGGCTGTCGCCAGATAGTCCTTGGATGCGACCGAGTTGGACTTGGAAGTCATCATGTAGGTACGAACGATATGGGAAGCAATCGCCGCATAGATGGAGTTGAGCATCAGCGAGACGACCATTTCATTGGTATTGAATTTCGCCTTCAGGAAGGACGGGATGATCATCAGTACACCGCCCAGAGCCATGGCACCGAGGTAGCACAGGATCGGGTGAAGGATCGGGCTCGTGGTGACCGGAGCCGAAGCGATGGCTGCGATGACGACACCGCAGATGATGAAGATGCCTTCCGCGCCGAGGTTGAAGCCGCCGGATTTGAACAGGACACCGGCAGCCAGACCGGCAAAGGCATAAGGGATGAAGCTTTCGATGACCGATCCGATGTATCTTCTCTTGGACAGCGGCCCAAACAGGATGGTCTTTAAGGCATTGACCGGATCATCGGAGACCAGGCAGAGGATCACGAAGGTGATCGCCAGGGCGATCAGGATCGCGATCAGCATCTTGATCGTGTCAAAGAGCTTTGAATTGGTCAAAGACAGTTTGTATTTCTTGGAATACTTGCTGCTCGTATTCTTATCAGTCATTGAGTGCACCTCCGATCTCTTCGGCAGACTGGTGTTTTGCACCTAACATGTACATACCTAAGCTGGATTCATCGACATCGTTGCCGTCCGGGAAGTAACCGGAGATCTGGCCGTCGAACATGACGATGATGCGGTCCGCCAGATCGATGACTTCGTTGAGGTCCGCCGATACCAGCAGGATGCCCGCACCGGCATTGCGCAGTTCGATCAGCTTGTGGTGGACGAATTCGGCCGAGCCGATATCGATACCGTGGGTCGGCTGTTCGGCGATCATGAATTTCGGATTGGTATTGTATTCTCTGGCAACGACGACTTTCTGGATATTGCCGCCGGACAGTGAGTTGACGGCAGCTTCCGCCGACTTGGTCTTGACGGCGAAGGTCTTGATCAGGTCATCGGAGACCTTGGCGATCTTCTTGTTGTCCATGAACAGCTTGCCGTTGATGTCTTCCCTGGTATAGTAGGTCGAGATCAGGTTGTCCGAGATCGGCAGTTCTCCCGCCGTACCGTCGCCCATGCGGTCTTCCGGGATATACGCCATGCCTAAGTCGCGGCGCTGGCGGATGTTCATCTTGTCGGTATCGGTACCGCAGATCCGGATGGATCCTTCGTACTGGGTCTTCTGCAGACCGACGATACATTTGACCAGGTCGATCTGACCGTTGCCTTCGACACCGGCGACGCCTAAGATCTCACCTGCCTTGACGGCGAAGGAGATATCGTTGAGTACGCCCTTGCCGTTATGTTCCATCTTCAGATGTTCGACGACAAGCGCTTTCTCATCATGGAAGTCTTCGTGCGTCTTGTAGGCATCCATATCGTTGTCGAGATCTCTGCCGATGATCAGATTGGTCAGCTGTTCCATCGTCAGTTCGTCGTTGAGATACGTACCCTTGGAGACACCGTTGCGGATGACCGAGATGCGGTCGGAGATCTGCTTGACTTCTTCCAGCTTGTGGGAAATGAACAGGATCGTATGTCCCTGCTGCTTGAAGAAGCGCAGCTGATCGAAGAGCTTCTCCGTCTCCTGCGGCGTCAGAACGGAAGTCGGTTCATCGAGGATGATGAGTTCCGCATTACGGTAAAGGGTCTTTAAGATCTCGACTTTCTGCCTCTTGGCGACCGATAATGTCGATACCTTGGCATTGACATCGAGTTCGAAATTGTATTTGTCGGATAATTCCTGGCAGCGTTTGGCCGCTTCCTTCGTATCCACGAAAAGTCCTTTTTTCGGTTCATCTCCCAGTATGATGTTGTCTACGATACTGAAAGAAGGGATCAGCATGAAGTGCTGATGGACCATACCGATGCCGTCTTTGATGGCATCCATGGAGCTTTCAAAGTGGACTTCCTTGCCCTTGTAGGTGATCACGCCCGAAGATGGTTTTTCGATACCGAAGATCATCTTCATCAGAGTGGACTTGCCTGCGCCGTTCTCACCGACGATCGAGTGGATCTCACCTTTTTCGAATTCCATGTTAATGTCACGATTTGCTACAGTACCGTTCGGATACACTTTTGTAACATTATCAAGTTTTAAAATCGTCTCTTTCATAAGACCTCCCTTACCTTTAGAAAAAAGTCATGCGCTGAAAAAACAGCGCATGACTTAGCCTTCTTAAAATTGCTTAAGATTAGTCGATACGGTTAGCATCTCTTACTTTCGGCCATTCAGCAGCGTAAGTAGCTTCGTCCCAGACTTTGCAGTCGACGACTTCAACTTCACCGCTAGCAACCTTTGCAAGAGTTTCGGCAACTGCATTTCTGACTTCTTCGCTTGCATTTGCAAGATAGAAATCATTTTCTGCAAGACCGACACCGTTCAGAGCGATACCCCAAGATTCAGCCTTTCCGAGCTTCTCATCATAAGTACCTGCAGCGACCATATCACAGACTGCCTTGAACGCGACGTTCGTGTTCTTTAAAGCAGAAGTTAAGATCGTGTTTGCCCATGCTTCGTTGGTTCCTGCGAACTGTGCATGCTGGTCCTGGTCAACGCCGATGCACCAGACATCGTCATGTTCGGAACAAGCATCGATGACACCGTTGCCTAAGCCACCGGCGACCTGCCAGATAACGTCAGCACCCTTGTCGATCATGGAAGAAGTGACTTCCTTACCTAAAGCGGTATCCGTGAAGGAACCCGGATAAGAAATGACATACTTGACGCCCTTGTCAGCTAAGACCTGGCAGTAACCGGAAATGAACTGGTTCATGCCCTGGTTGTCCATACCGACGACGACACCGACAGTACCTGTCTTAGTGACTGCAGCGGATAAAGCACCAACGACATAACCTAAATCATCAAGAGCCCAGTCAACGCAGTAGCAGTTAGCCGGAACACCGGATTCAGGAGTGGAAGTGTAGTCGAAGTTGTAGAACTTCTGATCAGGATACTTCTCACAAGCCTGGTATAAGAAACCTTCATAAGTACCGTTACCGGAAACGACTAAGTCGTATTCGCCGTCTTCGCAGACGTTGTCGAACCAGTTCATCCAGTTGGATTCAGCTGCTTCGCCGTTCGGGTCACATTCGAACAGGTCGACCTTGATGTTGTTGTCTGCAGCATCGACTTCTCTTGCGGCATTAGCCAGAGTGTCGAAGTAAGACTGGTCACCTGTGAACGGAAGTAAGACCGCGATCTTGGTAACGCCGTCATCTTCAGCCGGAGCTGCTTCGCTGCCGTTGTCAGCCGGAGCCGGAGCTTCTTCTTTCTTACTGCAGCCGAATAATGCGAAGACCATCAGGACTGCGAGTAAAACCGATAATAATTTCTTCATTTTTCTCTCCTTTTCTTTCTATTTAAAGCACTTCCTATGCTTTAAATCAAATGAAGCCGTTAAATAAGAAAAACTCTTCTTTAACAATGAAATTCTATCATTGAAACCTACCCATTTCAATAATAAGAGGACTTATTTCACCTCGTAAGGCGCATATCCGTTTTTAATGAGCTGTTCATCGAAATCCGCCCTCGCCAAAGAGCAGGCGCTCTCGAAATCTGAGGCGATCTTCACCAGCGTGAACATGTTCTCAAACGGATATTCCCTGTCTTCGACACCGAATCCGTCAGGATCATAGCCGTCTTCATCTTTTTCGATGTCTCTGTTGATTAACGGCGTCTTACCCGTATAAAAACCGTAGCTCGGAAGCCCCTTGGCGATGAACCAGCCGAGTTCGAACGCCGTCCCCGAATCGCACTCATGGCCTCTCCAGTCATCAAGCTGGGCGATGCACATGTCGCAGTTTCTCATATGCGTGTAGTCGTGGTCGAAGACCCTTTGCCAATAATCCTCACCGGGCTCCACGGGATCGCCTTCCCCCGGAAACAGACCGATGAAGCCGTACTTGTCGCAGACCTTCTTCCAGTACTTCACCGTCTCTTGACAGGTCGGTAAAAACATCTCGAAGTCCGCCAGATAGACGACCGGCTTTCTGACTTTGCCGTTTCGATCAATGAACATCTTCATCCTCCTTCGCCGCCCTCAAGGCCGCTTCCAGATCCCCTTCGATGATCTTTGCCGAATATTCCAGCATCAGATTGACCGGACCCGGTTCAAAACCGATGCCGTCCGCATCTCTCCAGCTCTTGCTTACCTCATCGTATCCTTTCTTGCCCGAATATCTTAAGGAACAGACTCGTGCATCCTTCATATAGGCATACATCTTCTTGTCATAGCCGTAGGCGATGCCCATCTCCAGCGCCGTCTCGCCAAAGGGTTCGACATAAGCACGGAAGTCATTGACATCGGCGATGAAGACATCACAGTCTTCGATCATCTGTAATCTCTTTTCAGCCAGAGTCCTGTTTTCTTCCAAAGTCCCCTTGAGTTCAAAAAGATCTTCGGGATAGTCCGTCAATATAAAACCATACTTCTCACAAAGCTTCTTTTTCTGTTCAAAAAGATCCCGGGCATTCTTCTTCAGACGATCGGGACCGGACAGATAGACTTTTCTCTTCGTCATACAGTTTACCTCTAATAGGATTATACCATCACAAAAGAAAAGACCCGAAGGTCTTAGAGCGTGACCGCCGTATCCAAAGCGATCTGTATCATCTCTTTGAATGCCGTCTGCCGCTCTTCCGGCGAAGCTGCCGCATCCTTTTTGTCCGAGATACTTAAAAGACAGGCTGCCTTCTTGTGAAGGAAGCGCGCATTGGCAAACAGCGCGAAGCTTTCCATCTCCCCGGCGATGCAGGGATAAGGCGGTTCTTTCTTGACTGCCGGATCGTAATAGAAGGCATCTCCGGAATGAACGATCCCCTTATAGATCTTCCTTCCCATCTTCTCTGCCGTCTCCTCCAGCTTCCTTGTGATCTCTTCATCCGGATACAAGAGATCCTCCTTATAGCCGTAGGCGATATCCGCAAAAGAAGAAGGCGAATAGGCCGCTTCCGCTAAGACGATATCAAAGAGATCCATTTCCTTCAGATAACCGCCGCAGGATCCCACCCGGATGATGTTGTCGACATCGTAGAATTTATATAGTTCATAAGAATAGATGGCCATCGAAGGGATGCCCATGCCGTGTCCCATGACCGAGATCCTTTTTCCCTTGTACGTCCCCGTATAACCCAACATGCCTCGGACATGGTTGAATTCCTTTGCCTCTTCAAGGAAGTTCTCGGCAATGAATCTTGCCCGCAAGGGGTCTCCCGGCATCACGACGGTCTTGGCGATCTCGCCGTACTTTGCGGTATTGTGCGGTGTTCCGTTGAATCCTGTCATCTTCGTTCTCCTCTCTTATATATAAGGTATGACCATTAAACATTTTAGGAAGCTTTGAGCTTCAAGGTCAGACTGCTGCTCTCTTTTCCCAGTCCGATGCCAAACAAGTCTTTCAGTTCCGTCTTTGCAAAGACAAAGTCCTTCCCGTCAAAGTTCACCAGAAGCCCTTCTTCTTCATCCCGCAGGAAAAGATCGTAGGTCCTTCCTTTTTCCCATGCCGCGGGATAAGAAGCCAGGATCCTTTCTTCTTCCCGATATCCGATGAAGACCAGTTCCTGGCCTTTCAGGCCGACGGCATAACGGTCCAGATAGCCTTTCATGTTGAAGACCAGCAGATGTTCCTCGCCTTTGACCGGTGCAAAACGCCAGAACAGTTCATGATACGTATTACCATAACAGCCGCTGGAGATCAGACCGTGCTCGCTGCTTTGACCAAACAGTCCCGATGACAGTTTCCAGTCTCCGGAGTGTTCGACAAAAGCCCGGATATTGTTCATGAACGAACCGGCATAGCGCGGTCCGTAGTGGTCATAGGCATAGTCCTCAAAATCATATTCGATGAAGGGCCTTCTGTGCACCTTGATGTCACTGATCACGTATGGAGAATACGCCCGCAGACCGACTTTATGAATGACGCAGTTGTTGCCTTTCGGCAGGTCGATGAAGATCTTTCCGTCCAAAGGAACGGTCTCATAAGTACGGATGTTCCCTTCGCAATCCTGCACATAGGACGTATAGACCTGATCGTGATCGGAATGTAGGTACACTTCGATGCGGTCTCCCGGGTTTAGGATCGGGGAGAACTGCGGATCATAGCGGGCATCGTAAAGATCCTCCGCCAGATAGTAGGCATAGGCATAGATGCCCTTTGCCTCGACATGAAGCTCGCGGTCTTTCACGGCCAGACTGCCCAGATCGGCGCGGATGCCCTTGGTCCCGTAAGGAAGTTCAAAGAGGGAGAAACGGGGTTCCTTGAGCCCCTGCAGCTTATAAGCGAGCTTCACGAAATACTTCGTGCTTTCCGATACGGTCTGCAGATTCAGACAGCCGATGGCACTCGAAGCGTTCAAAACATCGTTGATCGGCTCGATCCACTTCGCATCGATCCCTTCCAGACCGACCAGTGCACCGAGGATGCTTCCGACATTGCCGCAGTTGCAGTCGGTGTCCCAGCCGCATCTGTTCAGCATCACCAGGGTCCTGGAAAAGTCACCTTCCCCATAGCTCATCGCCATGATCATCAAAGCACTGTTGGGCAGGATGTGACAGACGCCCGGGTATTTGTCGTAGCCGTAATTGGTCTGTATATAGTTCAGACAGGACGTCCAGTCCTCTTTATTGTTCTCATAGAAAGAAAGGATGTCCTTCGCCATCCGGTAGTATTCCAGCTCCGGATCCAGATAAGCCAAGGCACCATTTATGACCTTGTGGATGTCCTTCTCCTTCATTGCCAGGGTGATGGCAGCCGCCACGAACTTCGCCCCCTGAATGCCGTTGCGGTCGTGAGTAACACTGGAAGCCATCGCCGCCAGTTCTGCAGCTTTGTCGGCATCATAGCCGGCCACATACGCCCAGCAGTCGGAGAAGATCTGCCCGCCGATCTGTTCGGCCATCGTCTGACCGTTGGTCTCAAGCGATCCGGACAGCGGCGCCTTGATGCCCTTCTTCAGATTCTCGTAGGCGGTATGTTCCGTGGAGACACCGACACCGCCCCACCAGAAGAAACCTTTGTATTCCTGCAGATAGTTCAGAAAGGTCTGACCGATCGCCTCCGCGGAGATCTCTTGATGATCTTCCAGAGCCCGCACGAAAAATAACGGACCGTTGGTGTCATCGTCAGCCGCATAGATATCATAATCGACCAGATACCCTTCTTCCCGCGGGTAGAACGACAGGATCTTCTCGCTTGACCAGTTCTCCACCGGAGAACCCAGGCGCACGCCGATCACTTTGCCTAGCCACGCCGCATAGACGTTCCGCAGATACTGATCTTTATCTTCTTCCCTCAACATACGAAGCACCGTTCAAAGAACGCGATCGTATCATCCGTCAGCTGCTTGGAAAGCTCCGGCCGCTCATTCCACTGGCCGAAGCCGTGGTCGGCCTCATGGACGGTACATAATTTTCTTTCTCTGGCCTTGCTCAACAGTTCATACGCCGTTTCCGCCGTCGCATAAGGAACAGTGACGTCCTCATCGCCGTGAACTACGATCGCACAGCCTGTATAATTGCTTAAACCGACCGACGGCTTGCAGGAAGCCATATCTTCGATCAGCTCCTTTGCCAGTCTGATGTCCGTATCATCGAAACCGTTGTGGAAATCGACATAGCCCTTTTCTTCGCACTGTCGGAACAGTTCTTTTGAAGAAACGCCTAAGAAACCGTCTTCCATGCCGAAGCCGTCATAGACCGCCGCCGCCCAAAGGCCGATGCAGGAGATCTCCGGATGATCGGCAATGTATAAAGACGTCAGTCTGCCGCCCATCGAATAGCCGATCATGCCGACGTCATCGGAAGAGAAATCATAGTTCTCCTTCATATAGGTATAACAGGCATCGATGTCGGAAATGCAGTTTTTCAAAGTATAGTTGATGAAATCCTCTTTCGAGACATCGCAGCCCGGAAAACCCATCATGATGGAACAGATGCCCTTCTCCGCCAGCTTTTTTGCCACCGTCAGAAATCTTCCGTCTTCCGTCCGGTTGGCCTTGAAGCCGTGGATGCAAAGAAGCAGTTTCTTCTTCTCTTGCGCCTCAACGATCGTCACCGGGATCTGTGTGTTCCTTTTCGAACCTACTGTTGTTTCAATGATCTTCATGATCTGTCCTCTTCTTTCGTCTTCATTATACGGGATAAGACCGCTTTCTCCGCTCAGTTTGAAAAACTCATTGTCATTCATCTTCGAACCGATATAGAAAGAAGCGAAACGGATCGTCCTGTCCTTCCATTCTTTCTGCAGCCGTTCATACATCGCATCGAGCCGGTCTTTCTTTTCATCGCGGAACAGCGTGATGTGCGGCAGATAGTTTCGATCGAACATATCGATCTCAATGTCATACCGTTCTTTCAGCAATCTGTCGATCCTCTCGTGGATCCTCATCAGCTCTTCATCACATACCCTGATCCATAACATATCGCCCACCCTTTGAAGAGAGACTTCCTTCACTTCAAACGACGGAACAGACCCCATATATCCGCAAAGATCCTTCTTCACCTTCTCAAATGCATCGCTATAAAAGCTGCGTTTCAGCGATACATGCAAAGGAAAATCGAGAAATCGGCCCGACAGATCAAGACCTTCCATATGTTTCCTGCATAAGGAAACGATCTCTTCTCTGTTTCCCTCGTCGATCGTCAGACAGATCCACATCAGCTGCTTGCCCATACACTCATCTTAACCCATCCGCACAAAGGATGATATCCTGTAATCATGAACGATACGATAAAAGTCTTCCATACGGGCTTCGGCATCATCGAAACGCCGGACCTCAAACGCGGAAGAGCCAACGCCGATTTCGGTCAGGGCTTTTATGCCTCCGACAATGAAGAGTTCTCCCGGCGCTGGGCGAAGTACCGCAAAGACCGGACGACTTACATCAGCAGCTATGCCCTCGACCTTAGCGGTCTGAAGATCCGCAGCTTTCAAAGAGATGAAGACTGGTTCTCCTATCTCTATGACAACCGCTATCACAAGGAAGACCGGTATCAAGATTACGATCTGATCATCGGACCGATCGCCAACGATACGATCTACGACACCTTCGGCATCATCACCTCCGGTGCTTTGACAAAAGATGAAGCGATGAAACTTCTTTTATTGGGAAAAGAATACCGGCAGATCGTTCTCAAGACGCCGAAGAGCCTGGAACACCTTTCCTTCCTTTCATATAAGCCGATCCCAGAGGAAGAGATCCTGTCTTACCGTGCCCTCGTTTTGAAAGAACAGGAAGAATATCAGAAGCAGTTCGTTGAAACGATGAAGGAGTTTTGATCCATGAAGACATTCACCTTATGTGTTTTTCTCATCACCATGATCACCTGTTTCCTCGCATGGCGTTTTGCGAAAAAGACGGTCAAAGAAAAAGGAAAGCGGACAATGGTCTATCTGTGCCACCTGGGTATCAGCCTGGCGGCTGCCTTCTGCGTCCGTTTTCTTCAATATAAAGCTCCGACGGAAGTCTTCGGCACGGCCGTCTTGAAATTCTGTGCCTCGCTGCCGACGGTCTTACTGGCTTGGGAAGGCTACCGCATCGAGAAGAACCGCTTTGACAAACTGATCCTGACGGCGATCGTCTTAGGCATGTTTGCCGATATCGCCATCAACATCTCCACCCCTCTGGGTGCTTTCTTTTTCGGCATCGGTCACATCTTCTATATGCATGCCTTCTTCAAAGAAAAACGGCCGTCGAAAAGACAGACCCTTTTAAGCGTGAGCTTATGCATCTTTACCGCAGCTATCCTGTATTTCGTCTCTTCGCGTCTGAGTTCCATCTTCCTGTATCTGCTTGCCTGCATCTACCTGAGCATCCTGATCTGCACCACGGTCTTTGCCTCCAATATGAAAAGGAACGTCTTCATCGCGTCCCTTGTCTTTGCCCTGTCGGATCTGTTGCTGATCATCAACATCCTCATTCCGACGGGCTTTTTCGCAAAACTGTTTGCCCTATGGGTCTATTATCTTTCACTGATCCTATACGGCATATCGATCTGGGAGAACGAATATCCCGAACTGAACTGATCCTTTCAGATCTTCCAGAGGTGTTTCTTCAGATCGACGTGATCCTCATCTTTGAAGGAAACACCTTCCCTTATCAATAACTCTTTCTGCATGTCAAAACCCGGTGCCGTCCTGCCGTTATGATTGACGACCCGATGGCAGGGATAGTCGCCATAGCAGTCGGCGTTGCTCAAAACTTTGCCGACCAGGCGGGAATATTTTTCTTTTCCGATCAGTCCGGCGATCTGGCCGTAGGTCGCGACCTTCCCTTTCGGGATCTCATCGACGACCGACAGGATCAGATACGCCAGTTCATCATTCAATACTCTCTTCATAATGAATGATCCTGCAGTTTCCTGCAGGATCGCTTTTTTATTGGACTGCCGAAGAATAATACTTCTGGCCGTAGATATCGGTGAACTCGTAAGAGATGACCGTCTTATAGTCCGAGCCAAGCTCCTTGTCACCGAGGTAGATCTTATCGGCGACCGTCAGCTTGTTATTGAGGGCGAAACCGTCGACCAGCTTGCCGTCATAGTCGTAGTAGTCGGCGACCGGTACGATGACATCGCCTGCCGACAGATCGGAGAGATCCAGTGTCTCTTCCTTGCCGTCGATGTTGAGGGTGACGGCTTCCTTGTCTTCAAATCCGACGTTCTTGGCGACGATGTCGCTGTCAGCCTTGTAGTCATAGGAGATGCCGATGATCTCTGCCGTATCGTCATCGATGCGGGTCATCAGGTTGGCATACTTGTCGTTGATCAGGACCGGGATGCGTCCGTAATAGACCGTGTCATCGACCGAATACAGATCGTAGTAAGGCACATGGATCCAGTTGCTGCCGTCGGCGGAGATGACCATCCAGGTCATGTCCTGCGGAGCCAGCAGGCTTCCGTTTTCATCGATGTCGTACAAGGAATCCTTGCCCATATCGATGTAGCCCTTGCCGTCGTCGATGAACAGGTTCATCTTGAGGGCATCGACCATCTTCCACTGATCCTCGCTCAAGGTGATCTTGCCGTCTTTCCAGTTGAGGTCGGCATCGAAGTGGTTCTGACTGATATATTCGGCAACGTTGTCCAGAGACCTGCCGCCGAACAGAAGATCCAGGGCGGAGCCGTAGTAGGAATCGTAGCTCGGCTGCGAAGAATAGGATCCGTTCATGAACAGGTTCAGGACGTCCATGATCAATTCTTCGGAAGACATCGTCTGATAATAGCCCGAGTAATCGGAAGAACCGTAAGAGGAGTAGGCGTTATGCGAACCGCCCGAGGCTACCTGTCCGGAAGACTGGTAGGTCGCAAAGTTGCGCACGAGTTCGCTGTAATCTTCGTTCATATCGATCGCCTTGTAGGTATTCAGGATCGTACCTACGTATTTGGTCGAACGGTACGGGAAGAAGATGGACAGACCGTAGGCATTGGAGATGCCTCTTGAGGTGTTGTTGTATTTGATGGCGGACATCAGTGACTGGCACAGATGCTTGCCTTCTTCGGTATCGAGTTTGGAAGCCAGATCGACGAGGTCGACCATATCGATCGCATTCTGCTGGGCAAACTCTCTGGAGCCCTTTCTGGCGATCGCAACGGAACGGTAGTCCTGATCGATCAGCTGGCTCGTCGATTTGGAGAATTCGCTTAAGACGGCCGGGACGATGTCCTCGATCTCCGCCAGGTCGGTGACGGATAAGGTCGCCGTCTGGTTCGGCGTCTTGGATGCGCACATTGAGACGAAGTCGTCGGCGATGTTCTTGCCGATCTCGATCGTCGGCATGGACGTGTTCTGCGACAGCTTGGAGAGCCAGTTGGTGTAGTACCAGCCGATGCCCGGTTCGGATTCTTCCGAAGCGATCATGTAGTCGGCGTGTTCGCTGAGCATCAGCGCGGTCTCGGTCGTGGCCATCAGGCAGGCGTCGAAACCGATGAAGTCGAAGGAAACCCCCGCTTGCGTCAAAGCGTTGTCGAGCTGGGCGAGAGACATCGAGCCTCTCTTCGGATATTTTTCATCGTAGCCGTAACCGGAAACGGAACCCCCGCCGTGATCCCACAGGATGAGTTCGTAACGGTTGGCTTCGAAGTTCTGTTCACAGAATTCGATGAAACTGACCAAAGTGTTCGGATCGACCATCGAACCGGTACCGGCATTGTCGACCAAGCAGCCGATCTGGCCGTTGCCGACGACCTGGTAGATCTGATTGACCCGGTTGGAGATGATATCGGTGTGCCACCTGGTGGTACCGCCGGTATAGACGATGAGGTTGACGTTGTCGGCGATCCTGGAGGATGCCATCTCCTGTAAGTCATAGACGCCCATGGCAGCCTGCGACTCCAGGTCGGAACCGCACATGTAGACCATGATGGTCACGGTATCCTTCTGGTTGCCTAAGATCTTCGTCCTCTTGGCACGGACACCGCTGGCGACAGCGGAATCGAGTTTTCCGATGTTGCTGGTGAGCTGCCAGTTGGACGAGTAAGTCGTCGACAGGGTATTGGTGATCCCTTCGTAGCCGTGCTTGCCTTCGTTGTTATCGACGGTGTTGCTCTGTTCCGGTTCCTGGACCGGCGCAGGCGTATTGTTTGCCACCGGATCGGAAGCGGGAGCCGGGGCAAAGAAGTTCATCAAAAAGTTGATCAGCAGGAAAGCGATCAGCACGAATAAGAGGAACTTGATCAGAGAGAAACTGTTCTTCTTTCTCATTTCCCGCTCACACCTTTCAGAAAGCGGCGGATCGCAGCCATGACGCCTTTCTTCTCACCGACGCTGTGTCCCAGGGAACGTTCGGTCTTTTCGATCTTCTCGACCGTTCCTTCGACGATGTGTCTTTTTCTTCCGTTTCTTTTTTCACTCATGTTTATTCTCCTTCCACCTGTTCGAAATCGATGCCTTCCTCTTCCTCGAAGGCCTCCAGGTATCCTAATGCCAGATCGACTGCGTTTTTATGTTCCTCCGAATCCCGGATCAGTCCCGGGAACTCGTTGACTCTGAACAAGACGTCATCGATCTGTTTGTTGTCCAGTTTCATGTCAAAGAAGACATCCAGATCTTCCGTATCGCCGTATTTCTCTTCGTAGATCGAGATCTCCTTGATCTGATCGAATGTGAAGACATCGGCGTTGTCCTTCTTATAGTCCTTTCTCTTGGAGAGAGCGAACTTTCTGCCTTCTTCATCGAGATATAAGACATATTTGCCTTCGACTTTCTTGGAGTCTTTGAACTCCTCCAGTTCCTTCTTATTCTCTTCTCTGTAGGCAAGATGTCCTTTGAAATCTTCCAGAGACAGTTTCAGGTAAGCCTCATCGCTCAGCCACGGGGAAGCCGGCTTGATACAGTTGCGGCAAAGGACGCCGTCCATGATCTTTTTGTTGCCGTATCTGCTCAAAGGTTCTCCGCAGAGGCTGCATTTTTTTTCATTATCCATAACATCATTCTCCATAACAATATTTTATAATAAAATCTTTTCCTCTTTACAAATTAACGATCCCCGACGTATAAGACAAAGAAAAACTGCCATACGATTCATGGCAGTCTTGTTTGTTCTTTTGCCTTCTTGGCTGGATCATGTTGATCCGTGATTTACACTTTTGTGTTGTTTAAATTTTAGATTGGCTGTGATGGGAACAGATGTCTGATCTCTCAGACAAACGCTTCGCACCGGTATTTCCTCCATAGGAATCTCCGATGTTCCGATCAGGAACGCTACCACTCATCGTCCGCTGATCGCCCGGCCGATGAGGGATCAATGAATTTCTTTCAAGATCTCCTTCATATTGATTCCTCCTTTAAATCTGATTATCCGACACCCATCGGATCTTACATTATTATCTCTCTCTTTACACCTTCATAGTAACAATATTTTCAGAAAAGAAAAGTCTGTTTTTTCATAATTATTTGTGAGATAATAAGAATGTTGAGGGACGTATCATTTCGATACGTTTTTCTTTTGCATCAGATAATAAGAATAGGCTGCCAGCACCGCCAGCAGGACGATGAATGCGATCAGCAAAGGGATCGGTGTTTCGCTCCGCTGCTCGAACAGACGTGAACTTAAGTCGATGAGAAAATGCGATGTGATGACCGATAAGATGTTGCGGTCTTTCAGATAGACCGCGCCAAGCAGCAGACCGATCACCAGCGCATACGCCGTCTGTACCAGCGTGTTGAGCACGTTCCCGCCGACCAGATTGGTCAGATGGACCATAGAAAACAACAGCGCGGAACCAAGCCAGGCATAAGTCTCCGACTTCCCGGCATCCAGGAACTTGCGGATGATGATGCCGCGGAAGATGATCTCTTCAAACAGCGCCGGCGCCAGAGCTCCCGCAAACAAGAGGATCGGATCGGCAGATGTCATGCCCATGTCTTTCTCATACCAGATGTTCCACAGCACCACCAGCAGGACCGGCAGACAATGGAGCCAGCCTTTAAAAGGATGATCTTCCTTGAAACAGTAGAAAAACAAAACAAAGAGGATCATAGCCACGACGATCCTGGAAAGCGCACCGGATAATTCCGTGTGATAGATGAACGCATCGATCGGTATCGCGATCAAAGCCGCCGCCAATACCGCTGCGAAAAACAACAGGATACCGAATACGATCGGATTTCTCAAACCAAGTTTCTTCATATACAGCCTCCGCCAGTTTTCAGTATAACAAAACTCATACGTACAAATTCATTCTTTTACACCGGCGATGCATAGGAAAGGGAGGCCAAAGCCTCCCCTGTTATTTTCCGTATTGTCACAGAAGGACAGATATCTGCGGCGGTCTACCTCATCCTGGCGTGAGAACGCAGCGCATCCCGAAGTTCCGCCCGCCGGCGGTCCTGTTCGACCTTGATCTTGTATTTCCTGTCCTCTTCCTTCATCAGTTCGATCACAAGCTTGATCATGAGATAGGTAAAGCCCAAAGACAATAAGATCATCGCTTTTTCCTCCTTACATGATCAAGATAACACATTTCCCTGCACCAAAAACCTTCCTGTACACACTTTTTGCCTTCCTGATCTGAAGATCTTCTTTCTCTTATACAAGGAAAAAGACGCCGATAGTTCGGCGTCTTTCCCTAAGGAGCAGATACAAGTTATGAAAGAAAAATACAGGAGACTATGGCATAGGTATCTGCTAAGTTCGCGGAGCGCCTTGCATATATGCTCCAAGACGCTCCGGGAGAAGATCTATATCAACCCATACTATGAAGTTGATATCATTCAATGCCCGTGACCGGGATGATATGGATCGCCGGTCCGGGGTCGGGAAGCGGCGCTTCCTCTTCGGTCACAGGTTCCTCGATGACCGGCTCCGGAACGACAGGTTCGGGTTCCGGTTCGGGATCAGGCTCGGCCGGCGCTTCTTTTACACCGATATCGAACCTGACATCTTCCCGATCCGGCACTTCAAGATCCAGGTCACATTTCAGATCCTCGTTCAGCAGCAAGGTGTGGATCAAGGAACGGTCTTCGTTTTCCGGTATTCCGGTATATTCTATGATCAAGACATTGGAGGACAGGACATCGATGCAGACAGGAGTCAGACCGTTGTGTTCCGGGAAGACATGGCCGATCATCGAAGCCTCGCAAGTCGTATCTGTCAGCTGCACATAGACTTTCTGAGGCTCGATCGCTTCTCCGGCTGTGCCGGTGATCAGCGCTTGCCTTTCATATACCGCCTGAGGCTCTTTGACCGCGATCTTGAATTCAGCATTTTCACTTGGGGTATTCTCGAGAACCCCGATACCATCGCCGCTGTTAGAATCGATGACAGATCCGTCCGGCACTGCGACGAAGATAAATTCATCTTTTTCCTGCAACGGGACGCCTTCGAAGCTGACATGGATGTTGTCGGAGACATAAGCGGCAACTTTTGCCGTAAGCCCCTCCGGGATATCGGGAAACCAGTTGCTGATATCATCGTTTTTTTCGACTTCGAAGTAATAATCCGGATCGGTCAGTTTCAGTACGACGATCTTGGAACCGATATCTTCGCCGACAAATCCGTCGACGGTCCCGTCGGCTTCCACCGTCACCAGCGGTGAAGCTTTGACGGTCTTACAGGAGAAGAAAAACAATAAACAAATACATATGATCAGAAGTTTTTTCATCTGTGATCCTCCTGATTTCATTGTGCAAAAACGGCCGCTTTTTTAGAATGTCCGGTTTTTGACCTGCCTGACCTATGTCAATATCTTGACATAGGCAAGCGCGTCTCGATTTTGTAACATGAAGGTGCAGGTACCTCAAAAGTCGGACCCGCGCATACAGAAAAGAGGTAAATGAATGAAAAAAGAAGATGAAACAAAAGATGAACTCAACGAAGTCGGTCTGGACTATCAGCCCTTCTTCAAGAGCCTGAAAGAGAAAGGTCTCAATCAGAATCAGCTGAAAGAATACTATGAGATCTCCTCGGCAACGCTCAACCGCATGCGACACGGACAGAACATGACGCTGGCGACGGCCGGACACTTCATGAAGATCCTGGGCATCGACGACATCTCCAAGATCGTCAACGTCTTCATCCGCAGAAAATAACGGTCTTCCCGATACGCTTAAACAAATCCCCGTGCAGGTCCGACGAAGCGTATGGGAAACCGTTTTTTCTTTGATATAGTAAAGACATGAAAAGACAAGTCTTCAATCCCTACTTACCGAGTTATGAATACATACCGGACGGCGAACCGCACATCTTCAACGGCCGTTTATACATCTACGGTTCCCATGACCGCTTCGGCGCCGGTTTCTTCTGCGACAACGACTACGTCCTGTGGTCGACACCGGTCGATGACCTCTCCGACTGGACTTACCACGGCATCATCTATAAGAAGGAACAGGATCCGCTTAATGTCATCGAGAAGAATCCCCTGTTCGCCCCGGACGTCACACAGGGATCCGACGGAAGATATTATCTCTACTACTGCCCCTGCAACACCAGAAGCATCGGTGTCGCCGTGTCCGATACGCCCGAAGGACCGTTTGAATTTCTGAACCATGTGCAGTACGAAAACAAAAAACTATTGGGACAGAATGAATACGATCCCTATCCCTTCGACCCGGCTGTCCTTCATGAAGAAAACAAGACCTATCTCTATATCGGCTTTGCACCGGACCTGTCCTGGGACTTCATGGAAAAAGAATTCGGCAGCATCCCGCTTTCTTCCGGTCCCTACGTCAGCGAACTGGATGAGGACATGTACACCTGTACAAGACCGTCAAAGATCGAGATCCTGAACTGCGAAGACAAAGGGCACGACTTCTTTGAAGCAGCCTCCATCCGCAAGTTCGACGATACCTATTACTTCATCTATTCCTCATGGAACTCCCATGAGCTCTGCTACGCCACAGGCAAAGATCCCAAAGGTCCTTTCACCTATCAGGGCATCTTACATGACAACGGCGACATCGGCATACGGAAAGAAAACGACCGGGTCTCTTATACCGGCAACAACCATAGCTCACTGATCCGGATCAAAGATTCCTATTATATCTTCGGTCACCGTCAGACCAACTATTCCGCCTACGCAAGACAAGGCATCGCCGAAAAGATCGAAAGAAGACCGGATGGCACCTTCAAACAGGCGGAACTCACATCCTGCGGACTCAATGATACGTATCTGATCCCCGAAGGGACCTATGGCGCCTGCATCGCCTGCCACCTGACAGCGAAGGACGGGGCTTCCCATTATATTGATCAATGCGATGAAGACTTCAAATTGAACAACCCCGCTTTTTCCCAGGACGGGGAAGACAGAGAGAAAGATCCCGACCAATACATCAAAAACATGAGAGACGGATCGACCTGCGGTTTCAAATACTTCAGCTATAAAAAAGAGCTCAGGATCGATGTGACCACCCGCGGCGAGGAAGGATCATTGGAAGTGCGCACATCCTTACACGGACCTATCCTCTGTCATATTCCGTTAGAACAAGGTTCGACTTATCACAGATCGAAGACCGTTTCTTTCGAACTTGATGTACAAGAAAAATTCCCCCTGTACTTTACCTACAGAGGGAACGGATACATCGATCTTCTCGAGTTCACCTTGAGTTAATCCAGCAGATCAGCGATCTCTTTGTTTAATTTTCTGGGTCCGTGCAGCATCTTCAATCCTATGGAACGAAGATAGGCATACGGATACTTGTCTTTGGGAAAACTCTTCAGCAGAGAGATCCGCATCACCTTATTCATCGACAGGTTCTTATCCTTATATTCATAGGGGATATCCACATCGACGGCCATGCACTTATAGAGGATGGCGGAATACGGATCCGCCACATATAGATAGACGATATCGCCGACATGGATCGCGGATGACTGCTTCCATATGAGGTTATCGTGATGCCTGAACTCTTCAACGACGTCGTAGTACTTCGGATTTGCCGGTACGATCCAGACGTCGCTTTCTTTTGCCTGATCGAAGGAATACTCGATCAAAGACTGTATGACCAGATCATCCACACTGTCATCCAAAAGAACAGCGATCCATTTCTCCTTATCCATATGATAAGCTTCATGGAAACCCTTCTCATCCTTTAATCCCCGGATCATCGAAACATCCGACCTTAAGTCCAGTACTTCATATTCCCGGTCTTCAAGACCCAGCTTCTTCCCGTTGACAGCCATCAGGATCCCGAACCATTTGCCGCCGCTCTTATCCGTCAGCACCGCATGATCGGGATAGCGTTTCCAGATATACTGCGGTTTTGTCCCGTATTGTTTCCGTAAATGTTCCAGGATCCGCTTCGTCTGAGGGCAGGAGAACTGTTCCCTTACAAAACAAGCATCCCTTATCCTCTCCAGCTCTTCGATATAAGCATTCCTGACCTGCGATACATAAGCTCCGTACTGATTGGACTCCACATTGTCATATCGCTCATCAAGATCCTTGTCCCACGCATAAGCATCCACATTTCCATCTTTATGAACAGACACCCTTAGTTCCATCACATCGAAAAGATCCTTACGGTAGGACCATACATCCTCATTCAAAACAAAACCGAAAGCCTTCAGTTTCTTAAGATCCGGCTTACACTTCTTAAATACGTCACTTACGATATCCATACATTTATTATATAAACACAATTAAAAAGACAAGCATACGCTTGCCCTATATGG
>JAFOLW010000053.1 GCA_017419165.1 Erysipelotrichaceae bacterium | reverse complement strand
GTCGGTGGTGTTCTGTGCCTCATCGAGGATGATGAAAGCTTCGTCCAAGGTGCGGCCGCGCATATAAGCCAGCGGAATGACTTCGATGATCCCTTTTTCGATCATCTTGTCTTTCTGCTCGCCGCCTAAGATGGCGTCCAGTGCATCATAGATCGGCATCAGATACGGATCGATCTTTTCCTTGAGATCACCGGGCAGATAGCCTAAGGATTCCCCTGCTTCGACGGCAGGCCTTGTGATGACGATCTTTGAGACTTCCCCTTTTTTTAAGTATGTGACGGCCATCAAAACAGCCAGGAAGGTCTTGCCTGTTCCGGCAGGACCGATGCCGAAGACCAGGTCATTGTTTTTGATCGCATCGATGAAACGCTGCTGATTGTATGTCTTTGCCTTGTATGGCTTGCCGGAGAAAGAGTATGCGATGACTTCTTTCTTGAAATAACCGTTCTGTGCTTCGTTGATATGCATGAAGGACTGCTTGATCAGATCATAATCGATGAGTTCTTCCTTGCATTTGCCGACAAGATAATCCATATGGGCGGAAAACTTGGCAAACATCTGTTCATCGTCGCTGAGCAGCTTGAAGTAGTTGTCACGGCAGACGATGCCGCAGTCATAGAGTTCTTCAAGCAGCTGAATATTGGAATCATTGACCCCGACGATGTTCATGATCTGGTCCTGATCCAAGTCTTTAAAAACATATTTCATAGTTCTATTTTAAGTGAAAAAAGAAAAGAATACTACAGATGCGCTGTCCAGGCCGTTGCACCTACATATTTACAGGCCTTGCCACCGCAGCGGTTGGCGTTGGCCAGACACGCTTCGATCTTTTCGCCTTTTGCCAGAGCCGAGATGAAGCCGGCCGCAAAAGAATCTCCCGCACCGGTGGAATCGACGCAGACGATCTTTTCTTCCGGAGGATAGAAGTTCCCCTTATACAGACAGCCCTTCTCTCCCGCTTTGATGATGACGTTTCCGATCCCCGCCTTCTTTAAGATCTTTTCGCATTCCGGAAGATCGTCCGCACGGCACAGATCTTTCGCTTCGCTTTCGTTGCAGAAGAAATAATCGATATAAGACAGACATTTCATGTCCAAAGCATATTCGTGATTCTTGATCGAGGAAGAATCTGCGCATAAGATGATGTTTCTTTTCTTGATGTCTTTGAACAATACCGTAAGCTTTTCATCATCGAGTTTTTGCGAGATGAACAGCGAGGCAAAAGAGACGATCCGACAGTCTTCATCGATACGGACATCATCCAGATCGTAAAGACGTAAGGATCCGTTCTTTGAACCGACGAAATTCCGTTCGCCCGACTCATCGATCAGGACCAGTGAGATGTAAGTATCGATGCCTTTGCGGAAGATCTCCCCGTTGACTTTTATCCCCTTCTCTTTCAGGAAACCGGCGATCATATGACCGCTTGGATCATCGCCGAGTATCGTCGAAAGAGAAACATCGTTTCCCAGTGCTTTCAAAACGACCGCTTCATTCAAAGCGTCGCCGCCGAAGGATGTCATGATCCGATCGGCTTTGTATTTTCCCGAAAAGAATTCCTTCCTGTCTGCCCGGTCGACCAGGATATCGATGCAGGAAGCTCCCAGTACATTGATCTTGCTCATGTATCCATTGTACATAAAAAACCAACTTTCGTTGGTTCTTATTTGGATCTTCTCAGTTTACGAGCGTTTTCACGTTTCAGTCTTTTCTTGATACCCGGCTTAACGTAATATTCTCTTTTCCTTGCTTCAAGAAGAGTGCCGTTACGGGAAACCTGTCTCTTGAAACGACGTAAAGCGTCATCTAACTGTTCGTTTTCCTTGACTACGACCTTTGCCACAATTTCACCTCCTCTTCTTTCACGCAAAAAATATTATAACGAAAAATATTTCAAAAATAAAGACTATTCGCCTTTTGCGATCAGTTTTGTGCCGGAAGAGGTACCGATACGGTTCGCACCGAGTTCGATCATCTTTTCAAAATCTTCTCTGCTGCGCACGCCGCCGGCCGCTTTGATGTAACAGCCGTCTTTGACGGTCGCCTTGAGCAAAGCGACATCTTCGAACGTTGCTCCGCCTGTCGAGAAACCGGTAGAAGTCTTGACGAAGTCGGCATTCGTGTTGAGGATGCACTTGCAGGCAGCGACTTTTTCCTCATCCGTCAGCAGGCAGGTCTCGATGATGACTTTCAAAGTCTTGTCACCGCAGGCTTCCTTGATCTTCGCGATCTCATCGGTGACATAGTCATAATCCCTGTCTTTGAGCCTGCCGATATTGATGACCATATCGACTTCGTCGGCCCCTTTTTCGACCGCGTCCTTTGCTTCGAAGACTTTGGCCTCAGTCGACATCGCACCTAAAGGGAAACCGATGACACAGCAGACAAGCACATCGCTTCCTTCGAGCTGCTTCTTGCAGAATTCGATGTTGCAGGTATTCACACAGACGGATTTGAAATCATAGTCCTTCGCTTCATCGCAGAGTTTTTTGATCGCATCCAATGAAGCATCGGCTTTCAGTAAGGTATGATCGATATACTTAGACAATTTCATTTTCTTCTCTCCTTCTCTTGTTTATGAATTTAACGGCATAATATTTATCGCCGTGATAGAATTCTTTGCCCAGCCCCATGGAAAGGAAGCGTTCGTTTCCTTTGCCGATGATCAGGACCGTATCGTTGCGGTTCATGATCTCGATGGCATTCTCAATGGCCTGGGATCGCATCGGCATATATAAGATGCGGCCGTTTCGCTCAAAGCGGTCACAGCGTTCCAGGATCTCCATGACCGAAGAATCCTGTGATTCGTTTTCCGTCAGGATGGATACATCCAGGTAGCGGTTGCACAGTTCCATGATCTTTTCCAGCCGTTTGTCGCCGTCGGAGTAGTTGATGGAAATGACGCCGATCGCGCGGTTCTTCCGTTTGACGTAGTCACCGTAGCGGAAGATCTCTTCGATGGAATTGACGTCATAGGCAGAGTCCACGATGATGTTGTATTCCTCATCGACCTTTTCCATGACGCCGTCGACATAAGGGATGTTCTCCATATGAGAAATGATATCTTCCAGATCATGGCCCTGTATCGCCAGAGCGATGATGGCGGCCGTCAAATTGTAGACATTGACCATGCCCTGGACCTTGGAACGGACCGGGAAGATCTTTTCGTCATGAACGATCTTATAGGCGACGCCGGCGGAGGTGATCGAAACATCGCGGATCTGAAAATCGGCGATCGAAGATGTGCCGTAGGTCACATAATTCTCGACACAGTCTTTGAGCTCATTGAAAGACTCGTCGTCGATATTGAACAGGACCTGTGAGGTGTTTTCCAGGGTGTAGAGATAACGGCGGATATAAGTGAAGTAATCGTTGCTCTGATATTCGCTGGAATTCCTGTTGGTACAGGTATAGATGACACATTCCGGCCGGATCGAATCGAGCTTCTGCAGGTTCAAAGAAGCGGCATCCGCTTCAAATGTGCAGGAAGAGACACCGTTCTTTTTCATCGTATCGAGCATTTTCAGATTATCCAGGATATTCAGCGTCGAAAACGGAGAATTGAGTTCCAGACCGTTGTAACGGATGCCTAAGATGCCGATATAGCCGCAGGATGAGAACGTATTCAGATAGTCATTGATGAAGGAAGCGACAGAGCTCCTGCCGTAGTTTCCTAAGACGACATACTTGTCGATCCCGGCATTGGGGTCGTTGTAGAAGACGTTGGCAACTTTCGTTAAAGCCGTATTGACGTTGCCGACTTTGATGTAGACGGCTTTGTATTTTTCTTTGAGTTCCTTGGAATAGACGATGACTTTGGCGCCGTTTTCGATGGCTTCTTTGATGTAATCGTGACCGTCGTATTTGATGCCGTCGAGACAGAAAAAGATCGCATTCTTCATCGAATGACGGGAATCGATCGATAACTGCTCGATCTCGAGATCCGGAGCCCCTTTGAACAGACGGCTAAGCAGCATGGCCTTTCACCCCCTCTTCATTGACTTCATCGATGATCACATCGTAGATCTCACCGACGGAAAGATCAGCGTCGATATCGACATAGATATATTGTTTGCAATAACCGCTCGAGATGCCGTTCGCACATTTTTCGATGAGGACTTCGACTTTTTTGCCGATGAATGAAGAATAATAATCTTTTGTATAAGACTTCTCAAGTTCCATGACCTCTTTGACACGTTTCTTTTTGATCTTAGGATCGACATGCCCTTCCATTTTGTCGGCAACCGTACCGCTTTTGCGGGAATACGGGAAGACATGGATGAAGGAGAAACGGATCTTCTTCAAGTTCTCCATGGTCTCATCGAAAAGCTCATCGTCTTCTCCCGGGAAGCCGACGATCAGATCGGTCGAGATCGAAATATCGGGCATCCGTTCGCGAATATATGCGATGCGGTCGATGAATCCTTCGATGCTGTAAGGACGGTGCATCGCCTTGAGGATGGAGTTGCTGCAGGATTGAACGGGGATATGCAGATGGCGTGCAAGCTTTCTGTTTTCGCTCATCAGATCGATGATCCCGTCATTGATCTCAGTGATCTCGATCGAGGAAAGACGGACCGTCTCCAGTTCTTCGATCTTCACCATTTCCTTCAAAAGATGATAAAGATCGAAACTGCCGTCATCATATCGTCCGGTATGGATACCGGTCAGGACGATCTCTTTGTTTTCTTTGGCGAGGACTTTGGCTTCTTTCAGGATCTTTTCGTGATCGGCACTTCTTTCCCTTCCGCGGGAATACGGAATGATGCAATAGGAACAGAACTGATTGCAGCCGTCCTGGATCTTCAGAAAGGAACGAGATCTGGCCGGATAAGATTCGATATAGAGGTGTTCGAAATCGGTCGAGATGGCAGAAGAGACCAGGTTATTTCGCTCTTCGCGGCGGATCAGATCGACGATCTTGTCTTTTTGATCGGAACCGATGATCAGATCGACGTTATCGAAAACTTCGCTTTCGGAACGGATCTGTGAAAGACAGCCGACCGCGCAGATGAATGCCTCCGGGTTGTTTCTTCTTGCGGCGTGGATGAATTTTCTCGTCTTGGCTTCCGCGGTATTGGTCACGCAGCATGTAAAAATGAGATAGATGTCCGCTTTGGACTTGAAATCTGTCTCGCTGTAGTATTTATTCATGTTTTCGCGGACATAGGTCGCTTCGTAATCGTTGACTTTGCAGCCTAAGACCATCATGGCATATGTCTTCATTGGTGTTTTCCTACGATGATGCTCGTCATATATAAAGCGGCAGTCTCCGCTCTGAGTATCCGTTTGCCCAAAGAGATCGAATGAAAGCCCAGAGACCGGATCGCTTCATATTCTTCAGGATCGAAACCGCCTTCCGGTCCGATGATATAGGAAACGGAAGCCGATCTATTGATATCGGCGATATTCTCTTCCGCTTCATAGCAGATATAATTGGCTTCGCTCATATGATCCTTGAGCTTTGAAAAAGCGATCGGATCGCTGATCTCGGGAATGATGTTGCGGTGGCTTTGTTCCGCCGCCTCACGGGCGATCTTCCTTAAGCGCAGCATCTTTTTGGGATCTTTGATCTTCATGATCGACCGTTTGGCTTCGTATGGGACGATCTTCTGCACGCCGAGTTCGACGAGTTTCTGGATGCACAATTCAAGCTTATCGCTTTTAATCAAAGAGAGGATGCAGGTGATCTTACAGTCCAGTTCGTTGTCCTCATCGAGCGCTTGGATGATCTGTGCATTTTTCTTGTCGAGCAGATGAGCGTGAAAGATCCGTCCTTTGAGATCCGCGATCCTGAACGTATACGAAGTATCTTTGCGAAGGACTTTGATCAGATGATAAAGAGTCTCATCGTCCAATGCGATGATCTGCCCTTCACTCAGCTCCTGATCGACAAAATACTGCTGCATAAGTTAATTATAACGTAAAAAGGACAAGTTACTTGTCCTTAGTTTCATCCTGCTTTTCCTTGAATGTGATCTTGATCTGATTGACTTTCTTGGAATCGGCATCCGTCACTTCGATGTGCATGTTCTTGAAATCGAAGCTGTCTCCCTTGTCCGGGATCTTGTCGAGCATGTCGATGACCCAGGCGGAAGTCGTGTTGAATTCGTATTCTTCATCGAGATCGATGCCGAAATGTTCGAACATGTCTTCGTAATCGACATCGGCCTTGACCAGATAGACGTTGTCATCGAGCTTTTTGTAGTATTCGATGACTTCATCGTGTTCGTCGTAGATCTCTCCGACCAGTTCCTCGAGGATATCTTCCATCGTGATGATGCCCTGGGTGCCGCCGTATTCATCGACGACGACCGCCATGTGGGTCTTTGAGGTCTGGAACTGTTTCAGCAAGGAAGAGATCTTGACTTGGGGAGATGTAAAGATGACTTCTTTGAGGATCTCCTTGATGTTGGTCGATTTCTCATATAAAAGATGGTAATAGAAATCTTTTTCGATCAGGACACCGATGATGTTGTCGATGTTGTCTTTATAGACAGGCAGTCTGGAGAATCCGGAATCGCGGTATTTGAGTTCGATCTCTTCGATGGTGTCTTTATCGACATCGATCGCGATGACATCGATCCTCGGCGTCAGGATCTCTCCGACATCCAGATCGTTGAATTCCAAAGCGTTGGTGATCAGATCCGCTTCATGATCCTCGATATCGCCGTCTTCGTTGGCTTCTTCGACCATCGTGATGAATTCATCGGTCGAATAGGAATCGCTTTGTCCTCCGTAGAAATTCGCAATGAGCTTTTCCAGATAATTGAAGATGAAGGTCAGCGGTGTGAAGATCCACATCAGCAGACGCAGTACAGGCGTACAAGCCATCGCAAACTTTTCAGGAATGAATTTTGCGATGTTTTTAGGAATGATCTCGCCGATGATCATGATGATCAAAGTCATGACGATCGAAGAGACCGTGACCCCTTTTCCTCCTAAGAGGTTGGTAAAGAACACCGTTGCCAAAGAGGCCGAGACAACGTTGACGATCGTATTGCCGATCAGTATAGTCGTCAGCAGTTTAGAGAATTGTTCCGTTAATGCATAAGTCTTTTCCGCTCTCTTGTTGCCGGTATTGGCAAGCGCCTTGATCTTGATCTTGTTCAGGGAAGAGAACGACGTTTCGGCCGCAGAAAAAAATCCGTAGCATAAGACCAGTAATGATATGATGAGCAATAAATCGGAATTATCCATGAAAACACCTCAATTCTGAGATGCTGCAACTACACGGTAAAGGAACTTCTTCTGATTTATACATAACAGTATGTATTTTAGCAGAATCGTTTTGTATAATCAAATGAATTCAACAAAAGCATGAAAAAACCTCTGTTTTCAGAGGTTTTTAAGTTCTTACATCCTTGTTTTGAAGAAAGCCGGGACATCATCGTCATCCTCATTGGTGACGACTTCATCCTTTCCGCCCTCTTCCTTATTGCCGGCTGCCGGACGGTCGAAGATGAGATTTGTCTGTGCCGCAGCGGAAGTATGCTGGGTATTCGGAAGATCGAAACCGGTCGCGATGACGGTGACGATGATCGCTTCGCCCAGAGATTCGTTGATGGCGACACCGTAGATGATATCGATATCGTTGCCGGCTGCTTCTTTGATGAAGTCAACAGCGATCGAAGAATCCTGTAAGGAGATGTTCGGTCCGCCGGTGATATTGATGATCGCGGATTTCGCACCTTTGATATTGGCTTCGAGCAGCGGTGAGCGGATCGCTCTGGCTGCAGCTTCCTTCGCTTTGTTTTCGCCTTGTGCCATACCGATACCGATGAGGGCTGTGCCCTTGCCGGCCATGACGGACTTGATGTCGGCGAAATCCAGGTTGATGAATGCCGGAACGGCGATCAGGTCAGTGATCGTCTGAACGCCCTGTCTTAAGACGTTGTCGGCTTCCTTGAAGGATTCCTGCATCGGGATCTTGCCGATGACGTTGAGCAGCTGGTTGTTGGAGACGATGATCAGAGAGTCGACATACTGTTTGATCTGCTCGATGCCGACATTGGCCTGATCCATTCTCTTTCTTCCCTCGAAATCGAAAGGTTTGGTGACGATGCCGACGATCAAAGCACCCTGTTCCTTGGCAAATTTCGCAAAGATCGGAGCAGCACCTGTACCGGTACCGCCGCCCATGCCGCAGGTAATGAAGACCATATCAGCACCGGCGAGAGCTTTCTTGATTTCATCCTGAGATTCCAAAGCTGCTTTCTGGCCCATTTCCGGATTGCCGCCGGCGCCTAAGCCTTTGGTCAGTTCTCTGCCTAAAACGATCTTGTTCTGGCATTTCGAAAGATTCAATGACTGGATATCGGTATTGCAGACATAGAAGTCGACACCCTTGACTCCGTCGTTGACCATTCTGGAAACGGCATTGCATCCGGCACCGCCGATGCCGAAGACTTTGATCCTGGCAACTTGATTATATTCAGGTTTAATACTCATCTAATTCTCCCCCTTTTCAATATACTGCCTAAACAGGTTCTTTATTTTGGTGGTGATCGTCTCACCTTCCGAATCTAATTCTTTTTGATCGATCAGGGTATCGTATTTCATCAGATCGATGCAGCAGACATCCAGATCGTTCATTAATACTTTATCACGATATACGAAGAATGCGCCATATAAGGCCGCAAAAGAAGGATCTCTGACCCCGATCGTATCGGGATAATAGGATTTTACGGCACATCCCGCCTTTTCCTGCAGCACTTTTTCAAACATCTTCATCTGCTGGCCTTCTCCGGTGATCACGATCGATGCTCCGGAATCGATGATCGGCTTGCACATGGTGACGAGCTTCTCACATAAGGAATCCAGCGGTTTCTCGATCGTCTCGTTCAGGTTCCTGGTGGTCAGCGTTCTCGTATTTCCGCCGGATGACCAGGCATAGACGATATCATCGGGATATTCGGAATCGAAATTGACCGAATATTTTATGAGTTTTGCGATATCGTTGTAAGGGATCGAATATGTCCGATAGACGCGGTTGATCAGCGAATTCAATCCGTCAAAGACGATCTCCGTCGACACCAGTTTGCCCTTGGATAACAAAGACAGATAAGTGCAGGATCGGTTGACATCGAGGACGATGATCGAACGGCTGAGCGACTCTTCGAACAGTGCCGCTTCCTTGGCGATGCCGTAGGTATTCAATACGATATCCAGGACTTTGACACCGGCACTTTCGACGGCGGATACATATTCGTAACAGACGTTGATGTCAGCGCACAGCAAGTCGATATCGCAGATCACTTCATTGCAGGATTCTTTTTCCGGAAGCCGTCGGGTGGACAGACCGTTGATGGTATATTTGACGATCATCGGGTTGACGACCATCACATCGTTATCGACTTTCGAACGCAGCGAATTGGAGATGGCACGGGCGATGTCTTCCTTACGGACGACCCCTTCTTCGATGACCACTTTGGAACGGAGCGGAAAACGCTTGAAATTGTATGCCGGTAGGACCAGCAGGACTTCTTCAAGATCGGCACCGATCTTCTGTGAAGTCTTGGCGAACGCGGCTTTGATGTCTTTGATGAGATCATCTTTGTTGTTCACCTTAAAATCACTGATCGTATTGGTCGGATACTTATCAGCCCGTATGATATTGAAGCGTGTATTGAAATACTCTCCGACGAGGATCCTGATCTCGCTTTCGCAGAGTTCCAATGCAGCATAGATCTGTTTGATTGCTTTGCTCATACATGATAATTCTAGCATAATTCGAATCCGGTAGTCATATAAAATTGTTTTTATATTTGCATTTGGAAAACAGTTGTGATAAAGTAATAAGGCGTTAATAAAAGAAAGGGGGCAAGCTGTATGTCAAGAGTTTGTGCTATCACTGGTAAAAAACAGATGTCTGGTAATAACCGTTCGCATTCACTTCGTGCTACACGCCGTAAATGGAATGTAAATCTTCAGACCGTTACAATGATGGTTG
>JAFOLW010000007.1 GCA_017419165.1 Erysipelotrichaceae bacterium | reverse complement strand
TCACATGCTGATCTACAAGAACAAGCTGCATTCCTACCGCGATCTGCCGGTCAGGATCGGCGAATTCGCAACGGACTTCCGTTATGAAGCATCCGGTGCGGTCAAAGGACTTGAAAGAGTCCGCTGCATGTGTCAGAACGATGCACACCTGTTCGTCACACCGGATCAGATCGCCGATGAATTCAAGAAAGTCGTCACTTTGATCCTGGACGTCTATAAGGATTTCGGCATCAAAAACTACAAATTCCGTCTTTCATTGAGAGATCCCGAAGATAAAGAGAAGTACTTCGATGACGATCAGATGTGGAACGAAGCGGAAGCAAAACTGAGAGAAGTCTTGAATTCTTTAGGTGTCAAATACTTTGAAGCCGTCGGTGAAGCGGCGTTCTACGGTCCGAAACTCGATGTCGAAGTCAAACCAGCCATCGGTCCGGAGATCACGCTGTCGACCTGCCAGCTCGACTTCCTGCTTCCGAGAAGATTTGAACTGACCTATGTGGATTCCGACGGTGAAAAGAAGACTCCGGTCGTCTTGCACCGTGCGATATTCGGTACGTTCGACCGGTTCACTGCCTATCTGATCGAAGAGACCAAAGGCTGCTTCCCGGTATGGCTCTGCCCGAAACAGGCCGTCGTCATTCCGGTCCATTTCGAGAAACAGGCCGATTACGCTTATGAAGTATGTGAACTGCTGAAAGAAAAGGGCATCCGTGTCCATGTCGACAGCCGCAATGAAAAACTCGGCTACCGCGTCAGGGAAGCACAGATGAACAAGATCCCTTATGAGATCATCGTCGGCGACAACGAAGTTGAGAACCGTTCCGTCAATATCCGCCGCTACGGTGTGGAAGGTTCCGAATCGATGGATCTCAATGCGTTCATCGACATGATCTGCGATCAGGTCAAAAACAGGAAATAATGATAAGAAAAATGCTCAGTGAAGATCACTGAGCATTTATTTTTTCTAGGAGCTGATCGATCGCGATCTCTTCGGCTTTTTCACCGGTACGGCTCTTGAATTCGACGATGCCTTCACCGGCTTTTTTGCCGACGGTGATCCGATACGGGATACCGATGAGTTCGGCATCATTGAATTTGACGCCCGGACGTTCATCACGGTCATCGAGCATGACTTCGATGCCGGCGGCGTTCATCTTATCATAGAGATCGTTGGCGACCTTGTTTTGCGTCTCGTCTTTGGTCGACATGATCAGGATGATGTATTTGTAAGGTGCGATATTTTCCGGCCAGATGATGCCTTTGTCGTCATGAGACTGTTCGACGATGGCCGCCATCGTCCTGCCCAAGCCTATGCCATAGGAGCCCATCCAGACGTCCTGAAGCTTATTGTCGACATCCGCATACTGAAGACCCATGGCTTTGGAATACTTCGTGCCGAGCTTGAAAGTGTTGCCGACTTCGATGCCTTTGGTGAATTTGAGCGGTCTGCCGCAGACCGGACACAAGTCGCCCGGCTTGGCATTGACGATATCGCCGACGACATCGTAGCGGATATCGGAAACGTTGCAGTTGATGTAGTGATAGCCTTTTTTGTTGGCGCCGGTGCAGAAGTTGGACATCTCCAGGACTTCTTCATCGATCACGACCTTGCAGTCAAGACCGATCGGACCGCAGTAGCCCGGAACGGCATTGGAAGTCGCGATGAGTTCATCGTCGGCAAAGTTCAGTTCGCTTGCATGCAAGAGCTTGAGGACTTTGGATTCGTTAAGCTCGCGTTCTCCGTTGATGAAGAAGACGACGAATTGTCCGTCCACGTTCATCAGCAAGGCTTTGACCGTGTCTTTCATGTCGATCTTCAGATACCTGGCGACGTCTTCGATCGTTTCGCAATGCGGTGTCTCGACTTGAGTCAGCGGAAGCGGATCTTTCTTTTCGTGTTTTTCGCCGCGGACCGTCTTGGCGACTTCCAGATTGGAAGAGTAGCCGCAGTCATCGCAATAGATGACCGTATCTTCACCTAACGGTGCGATCGCCTGGAATTCTTCGGAGAGAAGCCCGCCCATGACACCGGTGTCGGCTTTGACGATGCGGTAGTCGATGCCCAGATCGTCGAAGGACTTCTTATAGGCATTGAACATCTTTTGGTAGCTGACATCGAGTCCTGCTTCATCGGCATCGAAGGAGTAGGCGTCTTTCATGACGAATTCCTTGACACGGACGAGCCCGAATCTGGCGCGCGGTTCATCTCTGAACTTCGTCTGGAACTGATAGAGGTTGAACGGCATGTTCTTGTAGGACTTGATCATCGACTTGGCCGCATAGGCGAACAGTTCTTCGTGTGTCGGACCCAAGACCATGTCTTTGTCGTTTCTGTCTTTCAGTTTGAATATGGAAGGGCCGAAGCCTTTCATCCTTCCGGATTCTTCATAGTATTCCGCAGCGATCAGTGCCGGCATCTTGACTTCCTGCGCACCGGCTTCGTTCATATGTCTGCGGATGATGTTTTCGATCTTGTTCTGTACACGCAAGCCCAGCGGCAGCATGATGTAGACACCGGCTGATGTCTTCTTGATGAAACCTGCTTTGACTAAAAGATTTCCGCTGACGGAATCTTCATCTCTGGCGTCTTCTCTGAGTGTATAGAAATAGGAGCTTTTTAGTTTCATATCTTCATCCTTTCGGTCTCAACTATTATACCATCAACGGTATTTTTCAAAATTCTTAAAATGGAGCTTCCCGACATTCTTAAGTTCATCTTTGCCGAAGCGCTCGATGATATAACGGATCTGTCCGTCGATCGCGTCGGTCTCCGTAGCGCCTCTTTGAAAGATGATCCCGTATTTCTTGTTGAGTGCATCCATGTATTCCAGAAAGGCGTAGCGGGAGATCATCGATCCGATCGCAACTGCCGGATATTTGGATTCGGCCTTGGTCTCAAAGATCAGATCGTGATAGACCCGTTTTTCTTTGGCGAGGTAGCGGTAATAATCATCGACGGAACAAAACTGGTCGACATAGGCGGCTTTGGGGATATCGTAGCCTTTGTCGAGCATGTTGAGGTAGGCCTTGTTATGCATCCTGGCCTTGATGGCATTGAGATTGTCGGTCTCATGGACCCGGTTGTAGGTCGCATCATCCAGGATCAGCAGACTGTGTTTGAAACGTTTCCTGAGTTCCGGACCGATCTTGCGGATGAAGTCATCGGGAAGCGCTTTGGAGTCGGTGATATGGTTCTCTTCGATGAACGGGTAGTCCTCTTCTTCGACGATCGCCGAACAGACGACGACCGGCCCGAAGACATCGCCTGTGCCGACTTCATCGGACCCGGCCATGCGGATCTTCTTGGTCTCCAGATAGGCGGAAGCGTAAAAGAAAGCGTCGTTGCCCTGAAAGACGGTCTTTCCCGATTTATAAATGGTGACCGTCAGATCGTCTTTCTGTATGAAGGTATCGACGTATTCGTTCTTGTTTTCTTTGATATAGTCATGAAAAGTCTCTTTCAGCTTTGCGATCTTTTCACTGTCGAGTTTGAATGAAAAATTGCCCATATCACTAGTATAAAACAAAGTTTGTAATTATTCTTAATTGCGCTAAAATTTAAATATGGTCATTCCGGAAGGATATTTCATTTTCATATCGGTCTTCGTGATCGCGGTCTATCTGCTGATGATCTACCTGGGATATAAGAAGGGATTTTTTTCGCAGCTGCTGGATCTTTGTTATACGGCATTGTCGATCTTTGTTTCCTGGCTGATCTCGCCGGTCCTGGCCGATCTGTTCCCGCTCTTCGATATCGCCGCAGTCAATGCCAGATATGAACTGCTCGATCAGGTCTTCGATCTGAATTCCTTATTGAATACGGCAGCCTATTTCCTGATCGTCTTTCTGATCTTGAAACTGCTTTATCTGTTCGTTTCACTGATCGCCCGTTCCATCAGCAAGCTGCCGGTGATCGGTTCGCTCAATAAGATCTTGGGAGCAATAACCGGCATCTTCAATGCGACATTAATCGTTCTGGCTTTATCGATGCTGCTGTCGACTCCCGTCGTCAGCAACGGGGCACAAGTCAGAGAGAAGACGGTATTGAAATTCATCAGTGAGTATTCCGACGTCGCTTTGGACAAGGTGATCGATCTGATCTCCGAGAACAAGCTGCAGGGAAAAGTGGTGGATTTCGATGCGGAAGAATATCGGAAGCAATTGAAGGAATGGCTCATCAGCGTAAGAGAAAACAATGACTGAGATCTATAAAAACCTTGACCTGGATGTCATACAGGAAAGCGTAGGTAAACTGACGCCGATCAAAGAATCGCGTCTTTTCATCATGTCGGAAGAAGTCGGTTTCAATCCGCTGCAGATCCGCAAGAACATCAAGGAGACCGCGGAAGCGATGAAACTGCTGAAGGACAACGTCAATGTCAGTTTTGACGGGATCTATAATATCAACGATCTGCTCATCAAGGCCGATAAAGGTATGGTCCTGAGCGGTCCGGAACTGAAGAACGTACTGGTTTTCCACAATCACTGCGAACGGATCGTAAAGCAGTTTTCCAAATTCGATGAATCTCTTTCCATCCGCGACTATCCCGATTCGGTCAATCTGAATCAGCGGGTCTTTGAGAAGATCGAACGTTGTGTCGACAATTCCGGAGCGATCAAGGAGGATGCGACCGACCGCCTCAAAACGATCCTGTCCGATCTCGACCGCGCCGAAAAAGATCTCTACAACCGCGCACATACGTTCATCGACAAACACGGCGATTCTCTGCAAGAGCCTTCCATTTTCATGCGCAATGACCGCATCACGTTCCTGATCAAGAATTCGGATAAGAACAAGTACCAGGGATATACCTACGGCACTTCTTCTTCCGGTCTTGCTTTTTATGTCGAGCCGGCATCGTTCATCGAAGCCAACAACCGCAAGGTGTCTCTGATGCAGGATCGGGAGGATGAGATCGAACGTATCCTGCGTGAACTGTCTTATCTCGTCGCTTCTATCGCCGAAGAGTATAAAGAAAACTTCGATTCTCTGATGCGTCTCTCCGTCATCTTTGCCAAGGCGGAATACGGAAGAAGGAGGAACGCCATCCTTCCTGAACTGCAGGAAGAGCTTTCCTTTGATTTTGAAAGCCTTTGTCATCCTCTGATCGATGAAAAAAAGGTCGTTTCCAATTCTTACCGTCTGAAAGCACCGTATCAGGGCATCGTGATCTCCGGATCCAATACCGGAGGCAAGACGGTCTCTTTGAAAGCGATCGGTCTGTCGATTCTGATGTCGTATCTGGGCATCCCGATCATCGCGGAGAATGCCAGGATCCCGTTTTACCGCAATGTCTATGTCGATATCGATGACAATCAGTCGATCTCCGATTCCTTATCGACCTTTTCCGCGCATATTCAAAACATCAACAATATCCTGAATCAGACCGATGATCATTGTCTGGTCCTGATCGATGAGCTGATCTCCGGTACCGATCCCAAAGAGGCACAGGCGATCTCCCTGGCGATCCTGGACAAGCTGAAAGAGAAAGGCTCATCTTTCATCATCACGACGCATTTCGATGACATCAAGAAATATTCTTATGAGGATGAGAAGATCCTGCTCTCATCGGTCGGTTTCAATATGGAGACGCTGTCTCCCACATACAAATATCTGGAGGATTCGATCGGGGCATCCAACGCGCTGGAGATCGCTTCCCGTTATTTCGATGATCAAAGCATCATCGAGAATGCCCGCGGCTATCTGCAGAAAAACAAGTCCGAACATGATGAACTGATGGACCGGCTGTCCAAGCAGATCGAAGAAACGCAGATCGAAAAAGAGAAACTTCAGAAAGAAAAAGCGGAAGCGGAGAAACAGATCAAAGAATTCGAGGAAAAGAATGCCGCTTTCGATGCGGAAAAAGAGAAACTGAAGAAGAAGTATCTCGATGAGCTCAATGCCTACATCGAAGAAGTCAAACTGGAGGCTCTTGAGAAGCTTGAAAGCATCAAGGAGACCAAGAACGATCAGGTGATCCGGGAGATCGAAAAGCTCGAGGAAAAGGCACCTGAACCGGAAAAAGAAGAAAAGCCGGTCCTTAAAGTCGGTGACAATGTCCGTATCGCCGAGAACGAACAGATCGGTGTCATCACCCAGATCTCCAAAGACAAGGCCTCGGTCTCCGTCCGCGGGCTGACCGTCAAAGTGAAGCTCTCCGATCTGACATTGATGCCGAAGATCAAAAAACCGCAGGCCAAGGTCATTGCGAAGAAATACAGCCGGGTGCCTTCCGAGATCAATCTGGTCGGCAGCCGGGTGGAAGATGCCCTGGTCGAGATGGAAGAATACCTTGATAAGGCCAACGCTTCGCGGATGTCCAATGTCAAGGTGATCCACGGCATCGGCACCGGTATCTTAAGAAAGGCGCTCCGTCAGAGGCTCGCCAAGCTTTCCTATGTCAAGACGTTCAAAGACGGGGACTATTATGACGGCGGCAGTGCCGTGACGATCGTGGAGTTCAAATGAGCGATCTCAAAGAAAAGCTGCTGACGCTGCCCAAAAAGCCCGGCGTCTACCTGCATAAAGATAAAGACGGAACGGTGATCTATGTCGGTAAGGCGATCAATCTTTTCAACCGCGTCAATTCTTATTTCCGCGGTGCCCACGACTACAAGACGACCAAGCTGGTCTCCAATATCGTCGATTTTGATTACATCGTCACCAAATCGGAAAAAGAAGCCCTGATCCTGGAATACAATCTGATCAAGGAATACGATCCCAAGTACAATATCGTCTTCAAAGATGACAAGTCCTATCCTTATATCCTGATCAAGGACTGCAAGGAACCGTATGTGTCCGTCGTCCGCCTGAAGAAGAAATCCCGTTTCAAGGGCAAACTCTATGGTCCGTTTCCCGATGTCGGCGCCGCCCGCAACATGGTGGAACTCATCAATAAACTCTATCCGACCAGGAAGTGCGAGAATCTGAAGAAAGATCTCTGCCTATATTATCATTTGGGCCAGTGCCCGGGTTACTGCAGGATCGACGTGCCTGCGGAAGAGTGCGAAAAGACCAAGGAATCGATCATGTCGTTCCTCAACGGGGACAACCGGGAGGTCATCCGTTCCCTGAAAGAGAAGATGGATGCGGCCGTCGAAAAGCTCGATTATGAAAATGCGGCATATTACCGCGACCTGATCGAAGATGTGCGGCAGACCAGCCTCAAACAGGATGTTCAGAAAAACAACAGGGAGACCTTCGATATCTTCAATTACTATGCGGAAGACGGTTATATCGCGATCGTCGGTCTTTTCATCAAGAACGGCCGGCTCTTGTCTTCCGACAAATTCGTCGATTATCTGGTCTCCGATCCGGAGAACTTCGTCAGTTCCTATATCTACCGTTTCTACGAGATCAATGAAAAACCGAAGAAGCTCTATGTTCCCAAAGAGATCCATGAATATCTCAAAGACGTTTATGACTGTGCCACGGTGACCCGCGGGTACAAATACCAGCTGCTCAAACAGGCCAGGAACAACGGCATCGAGACTTTGAAACAGAACAAGAACATCATCACCCGCAAGGAATCCTATTCCGATCAGCTGGATGAAGAATTCAGGCGGATCTTTCATAAACCGGTCAGGACGATCGAACTTTTCGATAACTCCCACACGGGCGGTGTCAATACGGTCGGAGCGATGGTCGTCTATAAGGACTTCAAGCCTTCCAAGAAGGATTACCGCATGTTCAAGCTCGAGGATTCGGCCGATGACTTGTCTTCGATGCGGGAAATGCTCTACCGGCGTTATTTCCGGGTTCTGAAAGACGGTCTGGAACGTCCGGACTTGCTGATCGTGGATGGCGGCCGCATCCAGATCGATATCGCCAAAGAGATCCTTTCTTCCCTGAATATGGACATCACGATCGTCGGTCTGGGCAAAGACGATCATCATAACACATCCTATATGATGGATGCCGATTATCAGATCGTTTCGATCAAGAAGGATTCCAATCTTTTCTTTTTCCTGACGAACATGCAGGATGAAGTCCACCGTTTCGCGATCACGTATCACAAGAAACTGCGTCAGAAGGCGATGTACAAGTCGGTCCTGGATGACGTCAAAGGTCTTGGCCCGAAAAGCCGGGTCAAGCTGCTTCGCAAGTACAAGACGATCGCCAATCTCAAGACGCTGCCGCTGGAAGAACTGGAAACGGTCCTCACGAAAAAAACGGCGGAAGAATTGTATAATAAACTGAGAGAAGAAAATGCTTAAGAACATCTCCGATTATCTGTCACTGATGACTTTGATCTTCATATCGGCATACAGCGTGTATGTGTTTTTGCTGTCAGTGTCCAACAGGGAAAAGGATGATACGACCCTGAGCCGCCGGCAGCTGCTCAGAGATTATCTCAATAATGAGGAAGAATGATGGATAACAATACATTGCTGATCCTGATGGCATCGCTTTTTGTCGTCACCGTATTGATCATCCTCATCATTGTCCTGAACAATTCCAAGAAGACCAATGATCTCAACAACGAACTCAGCCGTTCGATCTATGAGATCCGTTCGGGGATCGACCGGGATTTTCTCGATCTGAATTCGCGGCTCAATGATCAATTCCACGATTTTTCCGACCGGGTGAATTCCAACATCATCCAGTCGGGCAAGACTTACAGCGAAGTCTTTCATTCAATTAACGAAAAGATGGTGAAGATCAACGAAGCACAGAGCGCACTGAGTGAGATGTCAAAAGACATCATCTCGCTTGAGGATATCCTGACCGATAAGAAGAGCAGGGGAACGTTCGGTGAAGTGGAATTGTATTCTCTGCTGGATGCGGTCTACGGTGAGAATTCTTCGCTTTATGAAAAACAATACCGGTTGCCGAACGGTTTCATCGCCGATGCAGCGATCAAGGCGGAAGGCTCTTTCGGTATTTTATGTATCGATTCGAAATTCCCTTTGGAGAATTACCGCAATATGCTCAATATCCATTTGGACGAGAAGAGCCGCCAGTTATTCGAGCGCAAGTTCCGTGATGACATCAAGAAACACATCGATGACATTCATAAGAAATACATCGTTCCCGGCCTGAGCGCCGATCTGGCTTATATGTTCATTCCGGCGGAAGCGGTCTTTGCGTCGATCTACGGGTCCTTTCCCGAACTTGTCGATTATTCCTATGAGAAGAAAGTCTATCTCGTCTCACCGACGACGCTGATGGCTTATATCACCGCCATGCGTTCGATCTATCTGGGCAGGAAAAAAGATGAAAAAGCCAGGCAGATCGGCATCATGCTTTCCGAGCTCGCTGAAGAGTTCCGGCGTTTCGAAAAGCGCAGCGCGGAGATCTATAAAGCTTACGAACATCTCAATTCCGCTTTTTATGATCTCAATGTCTCTTCCAGAAAGATCATCAAGCGTTTCGACAAGATCAATGCCGGAGATTTCGAAGAAGAAGAAGAAAAAGAATGAAAACTGCCCCGTCAGCTGACGGGGCATTGTTTTTTATAGAGTGTTTACACAGTTCCGTGAGGAACAAACACTACCCGCTATGCGGGTACGTGACAGATGTTAAACAAAAATGTCACCTTTCCTTAAAATAGAATTGTTCAAGCTCTATTTACAGAAAGGAAAGGTGACATA
>JAFOLW010000052.1 GCA_017419165.1 Erysipelotrichaceae bacterium | reverse complement strand
TTATGTCGGAAGGGAGCTCGTCTTAACGACGGCGATCGGCATCCTCATCGGTCTGCCGTTAGGCGCCTTCATGGGCTACAGGATCATCCTGCTGCTGGAGAACACCAGCTGTTTCGACCGGAACATCTATTATCTCGGCGGTCTGATCGCTGCCGGTGTCACGGCGTTCTTCTCCTTCGTGATCGTGCAGACGGCACTGCGCAAGGTAAAGGATCTCAAGCTGACCGATATCTGATAAAAACGAAAGACCTCCCTGAGCAAATACTCAGAGAGGTCTTTTTCCTTATCTGATGATTAGGGCCATCGGCACTGCCCGTTCGATCTCGTGATGATCCAAAGGATCGCGGTCGGAAAGATGAAGTGCCCTTTTGCCATTCAGCAGGATCTGGGCGGAACCTCCTCCGTCGAGATGGATGGCATTGACCATCCCGGCATCGGCGGCGATCTTCAGCGCATCAGCCATCGTCGCTCCTTCGCTCTCTTCCCCTGCAACATGACCGAACTTGCCGGCGCCTTCGATCCAGACGAAGACCGGCCTTCCGTTTTCGTCGGCTCCGAACAGGATCCGCGGTGCCCTCGCCTTCCTGAAGTTCAAAGGATAGACGGACGGCGGATAAGCAGGAGTGAAAGGATCATAGAAGCGGTTGAACGGGGAGATGAACTTTTCCGTCGGTACGCCGTCGATCAAGACGCTGTTGCCGACCTGCAGGGCAAAGATCACATCTTCAAGTCCTTCATAAGCGACTTCTTTTTCTTCCGGGATACCCACGTCTTCACCGGTCTTGATGATAAAGCCGCCGGATGGAACAACGGTATTGCCGCCCGGACTGATCGCACAAAGTCTGTTGCCGCAGATGAGCAGATCGGTCTGGCCGGAAGGCGTTCTGCCGCAGTCGGTCCGTTCATAGAAGCGGCAGTTTCTGCCGTGTTCGAACACATGATCGCCGATCTTCACTTTGATCTGCTTCAGCGAGACTTTTCGTATCCGGACCGATCCGTCTTTCTTCAATAAAAAGGCTTCGCGGTCATACTGCGGCGGGTTGAGTATGGTCCCGTTTTCTTTCATCAGTCCGATGGGGATGCCGATCCGATCAAAGTGAGATGCGCAATCCCACTTGTCCATGATGAAAAAAGAAGTGTTGACCGCAAGCGACGCATCGGAAAAGCTTCCGGAAAGAAAGCCCAGGCCGTCTCCGACCGGCAGGAAGGTCAGGGTCCTGCGTTTTCCTTCGGCGGTCAGAAGCCTGTTTTCTTTCTGCAGCGAGGCAAAGATCTCCTCGGTCTCTTTCTTGCGGAAAGCGATCTTTCCGTCTTGGAGGAAGGCTTCTTCGCGGAAGGCTTTGTTCAGTGAAGCGGCGGCATCGAAGATCAAAGGATCGTCGAATGACGCAGGGACCGCATACGGATCATAGATGACGGTCTTTCCGAAGACCGGGGCGTATTTTTTGACGATGAAATTTTTGTATAAGGATGCGACCTGCCGATAGGAGGAAGGATCATAGTCCGGTCTTGCGAAATGAAGAGAGCCGAACGAATCGGCTTTGACGATCTGCGCACGCAGGATCTTGTTTCCTTCCAAAGGGTAGATGCGGATCTGCGAATCCATTGTTTGTCCTGATATCTCCATGGTAACAGGAAAAGGGATCAAAAGGACAAGACAAAGCCGTCGGAGAGCTTTGGTTGTCGGACTCTTCAGACGATGATATATTTAAACCGGGTAAACATTACGGATCATCGATAAAAAGAAGGAGGTTCACGGCGATGAAATATCTCTTGGGGATCGACAACGGCGGCAGTGACATCAAGTGCGCCATTTTTGATGTGACGGGAAAACAGATCGCCGCAGCGGCGACGCAGATCGCGATCCAAACGCCGGGACCCGGCTTCACGCAGCGCGATGCGGAGGATGTCTGGAAGGCCAATGTGCAGGTGATCCGCGACTGTATCGGCAAGTCCGGGATCGCTGCGGACGACATCGCGGCGGTCGGCATCACGGCTTACGGCAACGGACTCATCTTTGTCGATGAACGGATAAGACCGGTCTATCCGGCCATCGTTTCCACGGACGACCGGGCAGCAGATCTGGTGCGGGAGTTCAAGGAAGACGGAACGGAGAGAAGGCTGTTTCCGTATACAAGACAGACATTGTGGTCGGCGCAGCCGGCGGTCTTGCTGCCGTGGTTCAGAAAAAACGATCCGGATGTGCTTGACCGCTGCCGCTGGATCTTGTCGCTGAAAGACTATCTCCGTTATCAGCTGACCGGAGAAGTCAACGGCGAGATCACGGAAGCCTCTTCGACGAGCCTGTTCGATCAGGACCTGAAGGATTACGGCAGACCTTTATTTTCCATACTGGGGATCGAGGACTGTTTCGATAAGATGCCGAAGATCTTGAACAGCTTCGACATCGCCGGACAGGTCACGGAAAAAGCGGCAGCGCTGACAGGCCTCAAAGAAGGGACACCGGTCGCGGCAGGTCTCTTTGACATCGATGCCAATGCATTGGCCAGCGGGATCCTTTCGGATGAGGAACTGTGTCTGATCGCCGGGACCTGGTCGATCAACGAGTTTCTGACCAAGGATGCGACGAAGGATTACGACCGGCGGACCAACACGGCGACAGTCTCTTACCTGAAGGATCACTATCTGATGGAGGATTCTTCACCGACTTCCGCCGGCAGCTTCAACTGGTATATCGAAAAGATCATCCGGAACTACGATAAGGATCTTTCTCAAAAAGAGATCTATGAACTCTGCAACAAGATGGTGGAAGGATGTCCGCCGGAGAAGAGCCGGGCGATCTTCATCCCGTATGTCTTTGCCAGCGCAAGCGAGGCGAAAGCCAAGGGTGCCTTCCTGAATCTGTCGGCAGAGGATGATGCAACATCGCTGATCCGGGCGATCTATGAAGGCGTGATCTTCTCCAGCGTCCGTCACGTATATAATCTTCGAAGGCCTCTGGATACCTATAAGTCCGCCCGGCTCTCGGGCGGGATCACCAACTCGGAAGTCTGGTCGCAGATGATGGCCGATGCATTGGGCATGCCGATACAGACGCTGGAAGGCAGTCAGATCGGTGCCAAAGGTGCGGCGATCGGCGCAGCCGTCGCCTGCGGTCTGTTCAAGGATCTGCAGGAAGGTGTGGAGCGGATGGTCCGTTTGGGAAGGCTCTATCTGCCGCGGGAAGAGTACACAAAGATCTATCGTTTAAAATATGAGAATTATATCGCAGCGATCGAGGCTGTCGATCTGCTGGCAGGAAAGTGCAGGTGAAAACTATGTTTACGATCTCTCCTTCGATCTATTCGGCGGATCTGCTGGATCTGAAAAGCGTTCTGGACCGGGCAAAGGGATTCGAACACATCCATCTGGATATCGATGACGGCAACTTCGTGCGGGGGATCAGTTTCGGTTCCGGATTGGCCAAACAGATCGCTTCGTATACCGATGTCCCTCTGGATGCCCATCTGGAAGTTTTGAATCCGCTGGATCATGTGGATGAACTGGCGGAAGCCGGAGTAGAGATGATCTCCGCTCACATCGAAGTGCTGCCTTATCCGAGCCTGTTTTTAAGCAAGGTCCATCGTCTGGGCAAAAAGGCCGGACTGGCGCTCAATCTCAAAACACCGGTCAAGTTCATCGAACCTTACATCGATCAGATCGATCTGCTTCTGTTTGTTTCGGTGGAAGCGGATGAGGACGGCCTGCCGTTTCGAAGAGCGGTATTGAAAAAGATCGAAGAGGCAAGGAAGCTTTTCGGCAGAGATCTGAGGATCTGGGTCGACGGCGGAGTCAACGAGTCCAATCTGGAGGACATCATAAAAGCCGGTGCCGACGGTGCGGTGATCGGCCGGGCGGTCTTTCAGGCGGAAGATTTCAAGAAAGCATATGACCGCTTCCTGAAGCTGGGAAGAGGATACGAAAACAAGTATTTCAGTAAGGAGCTGTGAAGATGTTACATGAGGAACTGCGTCAGAAACTGATCGATACGGCATTGACGATGGAAAGATACGGACTCATCCACATGTCGGGAGGAAACGTCTCTTTGCGGGTCGGCGATCTTGTTTTGGTCACGCCGACGGCGATGGCGTACGAGACGATGAGACCGGAAGACATCGTCATCACGGATCTTGAAGGCAATACCGTCGAAGGGATACGGCGTCCGACATCCGATCTCAAGGCGATCCTTTACATCCTGAAGCATATGGACGTCAAAGTGGTCATCCACACCCACCAGCCCAAAGCCGTTGCCTTGTCTCTGGTGGCGGACAGGCTTCCTCTGATCTCGACGACACTTGTCGATGAGGTGAAAGACGAAGTGAAGGTCGCCCCGTTCACCATCTCTTCGGATGAAGGCATGGGCATAGAGACGGTGGAACATGCCGGAAGAGCTTTGTGCGTGATCTTGAAGAATCACGGTGTCATGGCGTACGGAAAAGACCTGGAACAGGCGCTGTGTGCGGCGGTCTATCTGGAAGAAAGCTGCGATGTTTACTTGCAGGCCTTATCCACAGGAAGGCCGATCGCCGTGCTGAGTCGGGAAGAAGCGGATGCGGAAGATGCTCCGCGGGGCTACTACGGGCAGCCGTAGAAAGACAAAATAATGCGGATCTTATGATAGTCAGAAAAAAAACACAGGATCATTCCTGTGTTTTTGATCGGTCCGCAATGGCATCGACTTCGTGCATGAGCTCTTTGGTCGATCCATACAAGGCGTCGTAGATCGCCTGGTAACGTTCGTAGATGCGATGTTTCTCCGGATCCGGCACATAGGTCTTTCCCGGCTTGATGAACTTGAGCAGACTGTCGTAAGTTTCAAAACCGGGATAGGCTACCGCCGATGCAGCCATCAGGGCATCGCCGAAGCTGGCGCCAATGGTCACGGCCGGTGAAGAGATCTCCATGCCCAGGACGTCGGCGATGATCTGCATCCACACCTCATTCAAAGTCCCGCCGCCGGTCACGAAGATCTGATCGATCGGGATATCGTGGGCTTTCATCAGTTTCAGCTGCTGGTTGATGGAAAAAGCGACGCCTTCCAAGGCGCTGCGGTACATGTGGGCCCGGGTATGGGAAAGCGTCAGGCCGAAGAGGATGCCTTTCGCCTGCGGGTCGTTGATCGGCGTGCGTTCTCCGGCAAAATACGGAAGTGTGATGAGACCTTCGCTGCCTGCCGGAAGCGCATCGACGCCGTCCATCATTTCAAGGTAGGCATCCCTGCCGGTCTCTTTTTCTCTCTTTAAGGCATCGGGGAAGAGCGTATCGCGGTACCACTTGGTAAGGGAGCCGGCGGTGTTGGTGCCGGCTGAGATGTCGCAAAGCCCCGGTACGATGAATTCTTCCCGCCACAGGCGCTCGTCATCGATGAGTCTTTCGGTGCCTAAGATCATGTAGACCGAAGAACCCAGCTGCACCATCATCTTGCCCGGCGAGACGACACCGACGCTGATCGCTTCGGCACCGGAATCATCGGTCCCGGTCAGTACCGGTGTGCCGACAGCCAGACCGGTCTCTTTCGCGGCTTTTTCCGTGACGCAGCCGACGATGTCGGTGGCTTCGTGGATCTCGGCGAGCTGGTCGGGACGGCAGATCGGCTTACAGTACTCTTCGACCGGCTTATGATCCGGACCGTAGAGCGGATTGAAGCTCGCCAGACCCAAGAATTTGTCGACGACATAGTTTCCCGTCAGCTTGGCGGTGAGATAAGTCGAGGCAGTGATGAATTTATAAGCTTTGGCATAGACTTCCGGTTCCTTGTTTTTGATCCAGAGGATCTTCGGCATGACATCACTTGAGCACAAGGGACGTCCGTACCATTTGCGGATCTGTTCCTCCCCGTACATTTCCGTGAGCTGTTTCATCTCATCGACCGCTCTGGCGTCGATGCCGTAGAGGATCGCCTTGCGAAGCGGCTTGCAGTCTTCGTCGACCGGAAGACAGTCCGCACCTAAGGCGGAAGTGCCAAGGGCTTTGATGCCTTTGGGATCGACACCGGAAATCTCGATCAGTTTTTTGGAGATGATGCAGAAGTCGCCCCACCAGTCTTTTTCCGCATCGTGCTCAAAGTGTCCGGGTGCGGGATTGGTCATGGCGTGGGTCGTGGAGTATTGGGCGATGATCTCCCCTTTTTCGTCGATCAGTACGCCTTTGCTGGAATTGGTACCGGTATCGATACCCATGAAATAGGCTTTGTTCATATCATTCTCCTTGATAGACGATCTTGCCGTCACAGAGCGTCAGGCAGACTTTGAGGTCTCTGATCTTCTCCATCGGCGTATGGAACAGGTCGCCGTCGATCACGGCGATGTCTGCTTTCTTTCCTGCTTTCAGTGTACCTGAGATTTCCTCTTTTCCGAGGTCATAAGCTCCGCCGTAGGTCCAGGCTTTCAATAATTCGGAAAGGGTCAGCGTGTTTTCTTTGTTGAAGGGCTCGCCGCCTTCCGGGAAGAAGCCGCCGACGGCATGGTAGACCGATTCCGGGATGTCGTCGATCAGCAGCGGCAGGTCGGTCCCGCAGCTGATCGTAACACCGCTGTCGGCCATCTTGCGCCGGTTCCAGTAATAACGTCCGCGTTCTTTGCCGATCTTTTCATCGATCATCGCGGTCTTGTCTTTGCGCTCGGCGATGGACTGTATCTGCGGATAGATCTCGGCAATGACGCCGAGCTTGCCCATCCGCTCGAGATCTGTCGGATCGGAGAACTCCAGGTCGGTGATCGCCTGACGGTGGATGACTTTTCCGTTTTCATTTTTTTGGCATTGTTCAAAGATGTCAAGGGTCTTTGCGATCGCTCCGTCCCCCTGCGCATGCAGAGAGAAACGGAAACCTCTTCGGTCGGCTTCAACGGCATCTTTACAGAGTTTTTCCCAGTCGATATGCATGCCGCAGGTGAACTCTTTTCCGTTATACGGCGCTTTGAGTTCCGCGTTGTATTCGGAGATAGATCCGTCGGTCATCTGATTGTAGCCGGAGAAAGTGACTTTCTCTCCCAGAAACTTCTGCCGCATCGCTTCGCCATAGGCAAAGTCGATGTCTTTGGCGACCGGCTGCGACATGAAGCTGACGCGCAAAGTGAGCCCGTCGTTTCTTTCCAGTTCTTCCAGGATATCGGTAAAGCCGCAGTAGTCGTCGAAACCCATCTCTTTGATAGAGGTGATGCCGCGGGAGTTCATCATCTTCATGTAGTCGATGAACTGCGGCCGGATGAAGTCTTTGTCACCTAAGATATAAGGAAAGAGTCCGACATAGGCCTCCGGATAACAGCGATCGGGCGTGAAGCCGAACTCTTCGATCGCCTTGCTGTTCATGCTGCAGGTCTCACAGCCCTGCAGGAAGGCGACGACCGAACGATCGGGAAACCGCACATCGAGGTCGCTTTGAGCGATATTGATGCGTAAACCGTGTCCGAGCAGCGGTCCTTCCGGATGTTTTTCGGCGTAGTCCCGAAGGACGTTCAGTGCCTGATGGTCACTGATGCATTCGCTCAGATCGGCACCGACGAAGCGCATGACATAGCCGGAAAAGAAACAGTGGACATCAATGAATCCCGGGCACAGGGTCTTGTTTCCCAGATCGATATAACAGGTCCCTTCTTCCAGGATCTGCCGGGGTACATCCCCTTCTCTGACATCACTGATATGATCGCCGGATACGGCAACGTAGCCGGAAAACGGCGTGTCGGATCCCGCCGTAAAGATATGATCCGCCCGTAAGATGAGATCAGCCTTTTCCTTCATATTGTGTTCTCCTTATGTATATAAGACAAGTTAAAAGTACCACATATATGTTTCGATATCAATCAAGATGTTTGCTGAAATTTCAGATTTCTGAAAACAATTTGATGAAATATGATACAAAATTAGCCTTTTCGTATCAAAATATATCTAGTTTCAATATACAGGGATGTAAATTTAAGTACTTTTTTGTTTGAAAATAAATTAACTTGCATATTATCCGATATCATACTATGATGAAATTAAAGAGCAGGGAAGATTGCGGGGAAACGGGGCAGATATGGTTTTCCTGCATGATCCAACAATCACATAAGGAGGGGTTAAATGGAAACCAAAAAGAATAATGAACTTGGCAGGAAACTCGGCCTAGGTGCAGTTATCGCCCTTGGTGTCGGCACGACCGTCGGTTCAGGAATTTTCTCGTCTCTTTCAGAAGTCGCCAATGCCTCAGGAAGCATGTTGTTCCTGTTCCTGGCATTCATCATCGGCGGTCTTCTGCAGATCCCGGCAAACTTCTGTTATTCGGAGCTTGCCTCTGCGTATCCTGAGGACGGCGGACAGTACGTCTACTTCCGCGAAGCAGGATCCCGCTTGCTGGCATTCCTTTGCGGATGGATCTCGATCTTAGCGACCGACCCGCCTTCCATCTCGATCATGGCTTTGGCGATCGTCAACCACCTGGCATTCTTCGTTCCGATGTCCAACATCGCACTGAAGCTGCTGGCTGTCGCGTTCGTTTTGATCTTCATGTTCCTGCACCTTCGTTCCGTTGAAGGCGGCGGTGCGTTCCAGACGGTCATCACGGCGTTCAAGATCATTCCGTTCGCTCTGATCATCGGTATCGGTCTGTTCAGTCTGGACTCCAGTCTGCTTCTTTCGACCAAGACTTTAGCCGGATTCACCGGCGGCTTGGGCATCACGGCACTGATCGCCGGCGTTGCCGGTACGACCTGGTCATATGACGGCATGGGCGCTGCCTGCTACATGTCCGGCGAGATCAGAGATCCGCACAAGAACATGCCGAGAGGTCTGATCCTGACGGCGATCATTGTCCTGGCGCTCTACGGTGGCCTGACTTTCGTCGCTTCCGGTCTGCTGACGGTCGATGAGATCGCGGCTTCCGATGCGCCGATCGCTCTGATGGCTTCGAAGCTTCCGGTCATCGGCAATGTCGCCGGTGTCGTCGTTGCGATCATGGCCATCATCGTCGTCCTCGGTTCGCTGTCGTCCTGCATCCTGTTCCAGCCGCGTATCGAATACGCCATGGCAAAGGACGGCTTGTTCTTCAAGCAGTTCGGTCTGGTCCATCCGAAATGGGAGACGCCTTATTTCTCGATCATCGTCCAGTGTGCGATCGGTATCGCTCTGATCTTCGCGACGGACATCGCCGGATTATTAGGTTACTTCACAATGATCGCCCTGACCAAGAACGCGCTGACCTTCGGTACGATCTTCGTCCTTCGCAAGAAAGGCGCTGCCGGCGGATACAATCCGACTTACAAGTGCCCGGGCGGCCTGCTCATGCCGATCATTGCGATCTTCATGACCTGCACGCTGATCTACGGTGAGATCACGTATGCACCGATCCCGAGCCTGATCTGTGCGGCACTTACCTTCATTACCGGCATACCTGCATATCTCTTCTTCGAAAAACAGGCAAAAGAAGGCAAATAATTCCGGTCTAAAAAAACGATTTCATGATTCAGATGCAGGACTTTCGTAATGAAAGTCCTGCATCGGCAGATCTTCCCTTCTCTAAAATCGATCTTCTTTTTCAAATATCGGCGATGTGATCGCCCGTATCTGAAAAAACGGATATACAATAAAACAAACATCATGAGGTAAGGATATGAAACTGGCAGCAGTCGGAAGCAACTGTATCGATCATTACAATAATCTCAACGGCGGAACATCGTATCCCGGCGGCGGTCCGGTCAACATGGCCGTCTATACCGTAAGACTGGGAGAACAGGCTTCCTACATCGGTCCGATCGGGACGGACGGATTCGGCAAGATCATGTACGATGCCGTCAAGGCAAAGGGCGTCGATGTCTCCCATATGCATGTCAGACAGGGAACGACTGCGGTCACGCAGGTCGAACTGATCGACGGCGAGCGGGTCTTCGGAGATTACGACGAAGGCGTCCTGGCCGATTATGTCCTGGAACAAGAAGATATGGATTTCATCTGTGAACACGACGTGGTCGTCTGCGATCTCTGGGGCAAGGTGGAAGGTCAGTACAAGGATCTGAAGGAGCGCGGCATGACGACGGCGTTCGACTGTGCGACGCGTCCGGAAGACAAGGAAGCGCAGATAGCGATGCCTTACACCGACTATCTGTTTTTCTCCAGCGATGAGGGAGATACGGAAGAACTGAGGAAACAGATGAAGGAATATCATGACAAGGGACCGAAGCTCGTCACGGCGATGCTGGGGACGGCAGGCAGCCTTTGTTACGACGGAAAAGAGTATCATTCCTACGGGATCGTGGAGTGCGATCATGTGGTCGATTCGATGGGTGCCGGAGATTCCTACATCGCCGGTTTCCTCTGCGGTATCGTTGAAGGCCTCAGCATCGAGGAGTGCATGCACAAGGGTGCGGCGACAGCGACCGAGACTTTGAAGTATTTCGGAGCGTGGTAAGATGGCTCATTTCAAAGGAAACATCTATTCTGCCTGTCTGAAGCGCAACGTCAGCATCAACATCCTTTTTCCCGACCGGTCCAACGACGTCGATCCTTTATATGAAGACGAGCCGAAGGTCCTCTACCTTCTGCACGGCCTGGGCGGGAACGAAGACGAGTGGACGCGCTTCTCAAAGATCGAATACTACGCCAAGAAGTACGGTTTCGTGATCGTCATGCCCGGTGTCGGGCGCAGTTTCTACTGCAACACGAAACAAGGCATCCGATATTTCGATTTTGTTGCCGATGAACTGCCCGCCATCGTGGGCAAATGGTTTAAGATAAGTACAGATAAGAAAGATACCTTCATCGCCGGCGAAAGCATGGGCGGCTACGGTGCCTTGAAAACTGCGTTTTCAAGACCGGAACGTTTTGTGGCTGCCGCATCGCTGAGCGGGGTCGTGGATTACGAGGACTTCAGAAGACAGATAAAGGACGGATCGTTTGAGGAGATGGACATCTCCGAGCTCGATCTCTTACAGGAGGGCGCCGGTCTCAAGGATCTGGCGGAAGAGCTCATAAGGAAGAAGGAAGGTCCGCGGCTGATCCTGCAGTGCGGGACGGAAGACTTCCTGTTAGACAACAACCGCCGTTTTTCAAAAGAACTTAAGGAGATGGGTTATGATCACCTATATAAAGAGGGTCCGGGCGATCACGAATGGCCGTACTGGGACAGAGCGATCCAGTATGCCTTCATGTTCTTCCGCGGGCTCGACATCGAAGAAGGCAGACTGTACTGAAAGGAGAGCAGATATGTATTCAGCAGAAAAATGGAAAGAAAAAACGGGTCCCTGCCTGAGGAATTTTGACGAGGACTTCACAAGAGCGAGCATCAACGGCGCCCTGGCGCTGCGTCCGCAGATCGAAGGGATCATCGACGAGATCTGGGAAAAGGGTTTTGACAACATCTTTTTCATGGGCATCGGCGGTACCTGGGCAAGTGCCCTGCAGGTGGAAGTCTATATGCGGGGAAGGTCTTCCCTGCCCGTCTATGTGGAAAATGCCGCGGAGTTTCTGACGACCGGCAACAAGCGTTTCACGAAGGATTCCGTGCTGATCTACTCTTCCGTTTCCGGCAACACCAAGGAGATGGTGGAGCTCGTGGATAAAGTCAAGGGCATCGGTGCCCGCGTCTTCGCATTCATCGATACGCCGGGTTCCGTACTGACCAGGGAGGACAAGCAGGACTGGCTGGTCGTCTACAAGATGAACGAACAGCTCAAGTTCTATATGGTCGCCAATTATCTGATGTACAAGAACGGCGAGTTTGAGGATTATGACCGCTACAACAAAGAGATGGAGGATCATCTCGCGGAAGCTTTGATCACCGTAGAAAAAGAGGCGGATGCCTGGGCTTATGACTATGCGCAAAAGAAAGCCGCTTTCTTAAAGGAACACCCGGATCTTCCGCACTACTTCGTCGGCTGCGGCAACCAGTACGGGGCGACCTATTCCTATGCGATGTGCTACTGGGAGGAACAGATGTGGATCCGCACCAAGTCGATCAGCGCTCCGGAATTCTTCCACGGCATGCAGGAGATCATCGTCGAAGATACGCCGGTCACCTTGTTCATCGGAGAAGACGAACAGCGTCCGCTGGCGGAACGTGTCGCCAGGTTCTTGCCGAAGGTCTGCGGGAACTATACGATCATCGATACGAAGGAATTCGAACTGAAAGGCATCTCCGAAGAGTACCGGGGAAGCATCTCCCATCATGTCATGCGGGCAGTCAACGCCAGAGTCGATGCCTACATGGAGCTGTTCTTAAGACATCCGTTATCGGTCAGAAGATACTACAGACAGTTTGATTACTGATAGGACGGCTCACTGTTTGAGCCGTTTTCATAAAGGAGGAGAAGAAGTTATGTGGATCCAGGATATGTTCAAAGTTGAAAAACCGATCATCGCCATGCTGCACCTCGACCCGCTGCCGGGCGATCCGATGTGGAAATACGGCATGACGATGGAAGACGTCGTGGAAGATGCCAGAAAGGACCTGATCGCTCTGCAGGAAGGGGGCGTCGACGGGATCATCGTCTCCAACGAGTTCTCGTTCCCCTACCAGCGTGATATGGACCGCAACACCGTTGCGGCCATGGCCTATGTCATCGGCAATCTCAAGCCGCTGATCAAGGTATCGCTGGGCGTGGATGCGATCTCCGACGGCATCGCCTGCCTGGAACTGGCAGCCGGTGTCGGTGCCGACTTCGTCAGAGGGACCTTCTCGGGCGTCTATGTCGGTGACGGCGGTTTCTACAACAATGACTTTTCCAAGGTCATACGCCGCAAGTATGCCTTGCATCTGGACGATCTGAAGATGTTGTATTTCATCAATCCGGAATCCGACTCTTCTCTGGATCTGCGGCCGCTGAAGGATATCGCGAAGACGACGATCGCCAAGGCGGCACCGGACGGCTTATGCATCTCGGCGGATGCCGCCGGACAGGATGTTGACGATGAGCTGATCCTGTCGGTCAAGGAATACAATCCCGATGTCGTCGTCTTATGCAACACGGGCTGCCGGGTCGATACGATCGAACGCAAGCTTCGCTATGCGGATGCGGCGGTCGTCGGTACGACGTTCAAATATGACGGAAAACTGGAAAATCATGTCGATGTGGACCGAGTGAAAGAGTTTATGAACGAAGTTTACAGAGTGAGAGAAAAACTGTAAAACGGAGGACAGACAAAATGAGAGTCGCTGAGATCGGTGACAACTGTATCGATCTGTACGAGCGGATCGGACGTAAGTATCCGACGGGCAACGTCGTGGATACCGGAGTCAATCTGAAGAAACTGGGCGTGGACGTTTCGATCATTTCGACCACCGGTTCGGATGAAAACGGAAAATGGATGATCGAGTCACTGAAGGAAGAAGGTCTTGACATCAGTCACCTGAAAGTGGCGGAAGGAAAGACGGCCGTCACCTACATGGATATGGACGGCAACGACCGGATCCACGGGGATTATGAGGAGGGCGTGCTGGCAGACATGGTCTTCGATGAGGAAGACATCCGTTTCGCCTGCGAACACGACCTGGTCCATTCCGCGCTTTGGGGCATGGCGGAGAAAGCCCTGCCGAAGATCGCGGAGAGCGGAACGCCGATCGCTTTCGACTACGCCGACCGTCTGGACCATAAGCTGGTCGAAGAGACCCTTCCTTATGTGAGCTACGGTTTTTATTCCTATCACAACGGCAGAGATGCCTACATCGAAGAATATCTGAAAGACAAGGTCGACCGGGGCATGAAGATCGCGGTCGCGACCTTCGGCGAAGAAGGATCTTTGGCTTACGACAAAGACGGCTATCATGTCGGACACATCGTCCCGGCAAAGGAAGTCGTCAATACTGTCGGTGCCGGAGACAGTTTCATCGCCGGATTCTTATACGGGATATTGAATGACCGGACGGTCGAAGAGTGTCTGCAGAAAGGCGCGCAGGTCGCTTCTTCCGTCGTGGAAGTTTTTGAACCTTGGGTGAAATAGAAAGAGGACGAGTATGAAACTGGGAATGTTTACCAGCGGTTATCAGCGCAATGATCTCGAGCATATCTTCATGGATGCGAAGCGTTTCGGCTACGACTACATCGAACTGTGGGGCGGACGGCCGCACGCCTATGCGCCGGATCTCAAAGCCGGTCAGATCGATGAGATCAAACGTCTGCGGGACAAGTATGAGATACAGATCCGCGGCTACTGCCCGGAGCACAACGCCTATCCTTACAACTACATGATCGGCTCCGAAGCAATGCGCCGGGATGCGATCGATTATCTCAAGCTGTGTTTCGATATGGCCAAGGAGATGGGTGCCGATTACACCCTGATCTCCGCCGCCCACGCCGGCTACGGCGCGACTTATGACGAGATCTGGGACCGGCTGACCAAAAGCGTCCGGGAGCTGGTAGATCATGCGGAAAAGATCGGCATGAAGATCGTCATGGAAGCTTTGACCGTCTATGAGTCCAATGTCATCAAATCGGCCAACGACCTGCAGAAGCTGTTCAAGATCATCGATTCGCCGAACCTCGTCGGCATGTGCGACCTGGTGCCGCCGTTCACGCAGTATGAAAGCATCATGGACTACTTCGACAAGCTCGGCGACAAGATGTATCACCTGCATCTGATCGACGGCGTCAGAGATTCCGATGACCATGTGATGCCTGGCGAAGGCATGATCCCGCTGAGAGAGCTGATCAAGGAACTTAAGGAGATCGGTTATGACCGGACGGCGACGATCGAGCTGGTCACCGGCTATATCAATGAGCCGCGTTTCTATGCGAGAAGAGCCGTCGACAATGTCCGGGCGATGATGAAGGAAGCGGGTTTCTGATGGTCATCGATATCCATGTCCATCCGGCGTTCTTCGAACCGATCAATGAAGATGAGAAAAAGGAAGAGCTGCGTCACGACGAGCTCAACCTGCATAAGAACGGTACCGCTCCTCTGAAACATTTCTTCAACAAGATGAACTGCGCCGGGATCGATTATGCGGTCCTGCTGCCGGAAGATTATCATACGTCGATGAACGGCGAAGTCCTCGTCAGCAACGAGGAGATCCGAAGGCTCGTCGATCTCGCCCCGGATCGTTTCATCGGCTTTGCGGGTGTCGATCCGCACGATGAGAAAGCGGCGGAAAAGCTCGAATATGCCTTCAGCGAACTGGACCTGAAAGGTCTCAAGCTCCATCCTTCAAGACAGGATTTCCATCCGGCCGACCGGAAGATGGATGCGCTCTACGATATCTGTGAGAAGTACGACAAGCCGATCCTGTTTCATGCGGGACTTTCCTTTGAACCGCACAGCACCACGAAGAACTGCCGGCCTCTGGACTTTGAGGAGCTGGCGGAACGGCGGAAGGATCTCAGGATCTGCCTGGCGCATTTCGGCTGGCCGTGGTGCCGGGAGACGGCGATGTTGATGCTGAAGTATCCCAATGTTTACACCGATACCGGTGCCTTGTATTTTGACAGCGCGAAGGAATTTTACACACAGATGCTGACAAGAGACGTGCCGATGACCTGGATCGACCGCAGTCTGCGTCACCAGGTGATGTTCGGTACCAATGACCCGCGTTTCGAGATGATCCGGATGTCCAAGGCGATCGAAGAGCTCGGTTTCCGCGAATCGACGCTGGAGCTGATCAAAGGGAAAAATGCGGTGGAATTCATGCATTATGATCCGGAGGTGCGATAGATGATCAAGATCATTCCCTTAGAGATCATGACCGATAAGTATAACCAGTATTTCATCATCACGAAAGAGGTGAAAGAAGCCATTGCCGCTTCCGGGATCCGGGAGGGCATGGTTACGGTCGAAACGAAACATACGACGACCGGCATCACCGTCAATGAGTCTTTGGAGTGCCTTCAAAGCGATGTCGATGTCTTCCTCAAAAAGCTGATCCCGGAGGATGCCCCCTACTCCCATTGCCATATGCTGCAGGATTACGGCAGCACGGGAGGAAATCCGACCGGACATTTGAAAGCCCTGCTGATAGGCAACCACTGTCATTTTCCTATCGTCGACGGAAAAATGATTGCAGGTTCGGCACAGGACATCTGGTTCTGTGAGTTTGACGGGCCTTCGCAAAGGACCATCAACATCATCATCGAAGGAACAGAATAAAAAGGTCCCGGATCGTTCCGGGACTCTTTAGTTTTCGGGGATGAAGGTCTTCAGGTAGTCGACCGTCTTCTTATGGGCATCGTGAGGATCGAACCAGTAGATGGAGTCGTTGATCTCCAGGTCGACGATCGAAGAGTAATCGTGCTTCTCCAATGTTTCGATGTAATTTTTTAAGGGAAGATCACCGGTGCCGCAGATCTCATGATGGGCATCGGAGAAGTGGATGAAGCCGATCTTCTCTTCGCCGAATGTCTTATAGTATAGTTCAAGATCTTCCCCTGCCACATCCATGGCGACCAGGTCGACGCAGATCTTCAGGTTCCTGGAACCGACGGCGTCCACGATCTTCTTGATGCCGCGGATGTCATAGCACAGATTGGATTCGTAGGGCTGCAGCTGTTCCAGCATCATCGTGATGCCTTTGGCTTCCGCGTCTTCGCAGATCTTTGCGATCGCCTCGATGCAGATGTCCATCGATTCTTCGACCGGCAGGTCTCTAAGTCCGGTACCCGTATTGATGAACAGGCGGTCGGTCCCCAGCGTCAAGGCATCGTCCATCGACATGCGGAAGAAATCGATGGTCCTTTGCACGGTCTTCTTGTTGGGATCGGCGATACTGTAGGGATAGGCGAGCGTTTCCGGCGTATAGATGACGAAACGCATCCCCCGGTCTTCGGCTTTTCTCCGCAGTTCCTTCAGATAGGCCTGCGCCTCGTTTTCGGAATAGTCGAAACGGTAGAAATGCGGGATGCCGCCCCAGAAATCGATGTTGTGAAGTCCGATCTTCTGGATCGAATCCAGGACATAGTCAAAAGAATACTGCTGATAGGACGGCGTCATGACAGCGAAGTCGTTCAGTGTGATCTTTCTCATTATCGTTACCTTTTGTAAATGATTCCTTAATACTATAATAAAAGACAGAAAAAGAGACGACAAGGAATATGAATACTTCAGTAACAAAAGTACAGCCGGGCATGGAAGCCATCGAAAAGCTCGAGGATTTCATCAAGGTCAACCGTCTTAAGCCGCACACCAGGATCCCCTGCGAAAAGGATCTGTGCGACCTTTGGGGCGTCAGCCGTTCGACGCTGCGTCAGGCGGTGGATGAGCTCGTGGAGAACGGGATCTTATACCGCGTTTTGAACAAGGGCGTCTATGTGGCGGAGCCCAGATACCCGCGGGATATGGCGGGCGTTGAAGCGATGGTCCGCGATCTGGTCAATCAGGGCAACACTTTAAGCAAGCACATCCTGACGATGGAACAGATCGAGGCCAACAAGCAGATCGCCAGGAAACTCAAAGTGAGGCTGGGGACCAGGGTCTATGAGATCGTCAAGTGCCGCAAGGTCAACGGCGTGCCTTGTACGATCGAGACGACGTACATCGATGCGGAGCGCTATCCGGGTTTCATCGACTATTACAATGAAGATACTCTGATGGCACCGATCTTCGAGGAACACTACGATACGTACCAGACTTCGGGGACCGAGCACATCAACGTCACCTATGCGACGCAGGATGAGGCGGAGATCCTGGAGATCGAAAACGGGACACCGCTGTTTTACGCGTCCGGTGTCGTCCTGGATCAGAACGGTGAAGTGGTCATGTTTTATAAGCAGCTGATCCGTTCCGACAAGTTCGTTTTCGTTGCCGAGGTGGAGAGCTGATATGACAAGGACCGATTACAAGATGCCGATCTACCTGCAGCTGCGGGAGATCATCCGAAACAAGATCGAAGACGGCGAATATATGCCGGGTACGGCCATCCCTTCCGAGAACAAGCTGGCGGAGACCTTCGGGATCAACAGGATCACCATCCGCAATGCCGTCGATGCCCTGGTCAACGAAGGCCTTTTGAGGAGAGTTCAGGGCAAGGGCGTGTTCGTCATCGGCAAGAAGAACGAGCTGTCCATCGAGGAACATGCGGGTTTCGTCGGAGATTCGTTCCGCAACGATACGCGCGTTTCCGTCAAGGAACTGCAGAAATCCGGGCGGGAAGCCGGCAACAAGTATGCCAATCTTTTCGGTCTGGAGCTGGAGGATGAGATCTATTATATCCGGCAGATGCATTCGATGAACGGGACTGAGACTTCGATCGAAGAGTTCTTCATCCCGAAGAAGATCCTGCCTTCTCTGGATTCGATCAATTCTTCCGTTTTCACGTTCCGTGACATCCTGTCGTTCTACGGCATCAAGCTGGAGAAGATGAAACAGTCCCTGCGGATCATCAAAGGTTCAGCGAAGGTGCGCAAGGCTTTGAACGTGCCGGAAGGCGTGGCGGTCTTTTTGCTGGAATGCGATTTCTACAACGAGAAGAACGAAGTCATCGCTCATTCCATCTCTAACATCCGCAGCGATATGCAGTCTTTCACCGTGAACATGCATAAGTAAGCATGAACGGAAACATAAAAAGGATCTTCAGGATGAGAAGATCGGGAGGAAGATAAATGAAAAAATTACTCGCAGTCTTATTGCTTCTGACTGCCTTGTGCGGCTGTGCGGAACAGGATGTTCCGGCTGTTCCGGCGGCAGAGGATCGTGTCGTGCTGCAGGTCAATGTCGAGGGCATCGGCCATGTCGCGGCCGCGGAAGGGGATCAGACACCGGAGATCGATCCGGGATTCCCGACGACTTCCCATGCGCTGAGTCTTCCGAAAGGAAGCACGGTGACCTTGCTTGGATACCGGATCGAAGGCGACTGGGATTTCGTCAAGTGGACGAAAGACGGCGTGACGGTCTCAAGAGACGAACAGCTCACCGTCACGGTCGATGAAGACACCGAGTACGTTGCCGTATTCATGATGACCGGAGGTTATGAGGGAGAGAGCGTCGATAAGATCGATGATGCCGTGACGATGGGCGATATCCTGGGGCTTCCGAGCTACAGCAGCACCTGCTCGGAAGAAGAAGTGATACAGGTCTTTGAACTCAACGACCGGGTCTATCGTGCCGTTGCCAGGATCGACAGCGATCAGGCAGCTGCGTTGTTCGATCTGGATATTTTGGATCCCAACTATGACAGCGACTATGCGGCGCTTGTCGCTCCGCTTGCGATCGATCACATCGTCGATCTGACGGAGAAGATCCCGACGGAAGCCGACCTTGAACAGTATAAGGGCAAGAGCGGACAGGAGCTCCTCGATGAAGGCTGGCAGCTGAGTTTCCTGAATACGGAAACGATGGATGCCCGGATGGATCACGGTTATTATTCCTATGACATCAAATTTGAAGGCGGATCGAAGAACGATCCGGATATGGATATGGAAGAAATGATCAAAGACTGGAAGATCGCTTCCATCGCTTACGAAGGGATCGGTTCCTGTGCTGCCGACCCGGGCCTCGATTAGTCAGGATAAGAAACATGAAACCGCAGGAGATACTGCGGTTTTTGTATACCTGAAGAAGGATCGCCGGCATGTTATCATTTAGTCAGGAAAGACAGGATCGGAAAAGGACAGGAGATACGATGCAGACAGTTGAGATCATCAGAAAAAGCATCACGGAACTCGATACCGGGATCATCGTCAATGCCGCTAACCGTTATCTTCAGGCGGGAGGCGGTGTCTGCGGCTATATTTTTAAAGCGGCAGGTTATGAAAAGCTTCAGGAAGCCTGTGACAAGATCGGCGGATGTGCGACCGGCGATGCGGTCATCACGCCCGGTTTCCGGCTCTGCAGCTACATCGTTCATGCGGTGGGGCCGCAGTATGTCGACGGGAAGCACGGTGAAGCGGAATTGCTTTACAGCTGCTACAGAAAGGCGCTGGATCTGGCCAGGGAAAATGACTGTCATTCGATCGGTTTCCCTCTGATCTCTTCCGGGATCTACGGATATCCTATCTACGGCGCTTGGGAGCAAGCCGCCAAAGCGGTCGCCGACTGGACCAAAGAAAACAAAGACTATGACATCCGCATCGTCTTTGCGGTGATCGATAACGATGTTCTGGACAAAGGGAAAGAGATCTTCGGCGTATACGGCGACGGTCTTCTGCTGGTGAGAAAAGATGACTGGAAGACCTGTGCGATGCCGAAACGAAACGAGCGTTTTGAAGTTCCGGTCTCGATCCCCGAAAACAAACTGGATGTCCTGAGACACGGACACCGGCCGACAGAGATGGAGGACAAGTGGTTCTGGTATATGGAAGGCGACGTCCTCTATGCCCATCGCAGCTGGACCGGTTTCTGCATCTACATCACCGACTTCGGCGAAAAGGGAAAGATCAAAGTCACGGTAAACCGGGATCCGGAGCAGTATACGTGCACGGATATCAATGAAGACAGGGAAAAGTTCTGCGATCTACTTTGCAGGTGGACGGATACGCCTTACGATCACTACAGCCAGTGGCTCCATGAGATTTCCCAAACGTTGGCAAAAGGGTCAAACGGAAGATAAAAAAAACAAAAGAAAAACACTTATGAAGACCGGGCAGGATGCCCGGTCTTTGAATGTCGGGACACGAGCATTTGACAGAAGTCAGATTCTGTATTAAAATGTAGCATGCTACGTGTAGTATGCTACAGAACAGGAGGGGAACGGAAATGCCCAAAGATGTCAGTGTCGGTTTTCTGATCCATAAGATCGAAAACCGGATGAAAGCATCGATCGATGCGCAGTTCAGGATCCACGATCTCACCTTCTCCCAGTCTCAGGTCCTGTTTCAGCTGAAGAAACATGAGGACTGTCTGAGTCAGAGACGGCTGCAGGAACTGCTCAATGTCTCGCATCCGACGATGGTCGGTCTGATCAAGCGGCTGGAGGCCAACGGTTATGTGGAGACGTGCCTGGACGAGAAGGACAAACGAAACAAGATCGTCAAGGCGACGAAGAAAGCGAAAGAGTTCCATATGGATATGGAACGTTCCCGGAAGCAGAACAACAAGGATATGCTGAAGGGATTGAATAAAGAGGAAGAGAAGATGCTTCTGTCGTTCCTCGAGACGGTCTATAAGAATCTGGAGGAAAAACAATGATCAGAATACTGATGGATAAGATCGGAGAATACAGGAAGGAGACGGTCCTCACGCCGCTGTTCATGGTGGGCGAGGTCGCTTTGGAATGTATCATTCCGACGGTCATGGCGATGCTGATCGACGAGATGACGGGAGAGAGCCTGACACCGGTCATCAAGTACGGTTCCATCCTGCTGGTTTTGGCGATGCTGTCGCTGTTGTGCGGGGCGAGTTCCGCAAGGTACGGCGCCACGGCATCGACCGGTTTTGCCAAGAATCTCAGAAGAGACATGTTCTACAAAGTCCAGGATTTCTCCTTTGAAGACATCGATCATTTTTCCACGTCTTCGCTGGTGACCCGTATGACCAACGACGTCTCGCAGATCCAGATGGCTTTTCAGATGCTGATCAGGATGGCGGTACGTACGCCGCTGATGCTGATCTTCTCGGTCATCATGGCGCTTCGTATCAATACGAGGATGGCGATGATCTTCTTTGCGATCATTCCGGTGCTCGGCATCGGACTCTACGTGATCTTCCAGATCGCCCATCCGATCTTCAGAAGGATCTTCAAGAAATACGATGCCCTCAACAATTCCGTACAGGAGAACGTTGCCGGTATCCGTGTCGTCAAATCGTTTGTCAGGGAAGATTATGAGATCGAAAAGTTCAACAAGGCTTCCGAGGAAGTCCGCAGCGACTTCACCAGAGCGGAGCGGGTTCTGGCGTTCAACAACCCTCTGCAGATCCTGTGCATCAAGACGGCCAAGGAACTGATCTGCTACTTTGGCGCTTTGACGATCATCAACACTGCCGGTTCGGCACTGACGACCGGTCAGCTGTCTTCTTTGATCAGCTACGGCGTGCAGATCCTGATGGCGATGATGATGCTGTCGATGGTCTTCATTCAGATCACCTTTGCTTCCGAAGCGGCCAGCCGTATCTGCGAAGTCCTGACTCACGAGCCCAAACTCGTCTCGCCGGAAAACGGCGTCAAGGAAGTCAAAGACGGAAGCATCGTCTTCGATCATGTCACGTTCCGTTACGATCCCAAATCCAAGCGCAGAGCGCTTGCGGAGATCGACCTGGACATCAAATCCGGTCAGACGGTTGGCATCATCGGTTCGACCGGTTCTTCCAAGACGACCTTGATCCAGCTGATCTCGAGGCTTTACGATGTTTCGGAAGGTTCCGTCAAAGTGGGCGGCGTCGATGTCCGGGACTACGATCTTGAAGCTTTGCGCAACGAAGTCGCCGTCGTTCTGCAGAAGAACGTCCTGTTCTCCGGTTCCATCAAAGAGAACCTGAGATGGGGAAACAAAGAGGCGAGCGACGAAGAGATCGTCCGTGTCTGCAAGCTGGCACAGGCCGATGAGTTCATCGAACAGATGCCGGACAAATACGATACCATCCTTACACAGGGTGCGACCAACGTCTCGGGCGGACAGAAACAGAGATTATGTATTGCCCGGGCATTGTTAAAGAAGCCAAAGGTCCTCATTCTGGACGATTCGACTTCAGCCGTGGATACGAGGACCGATGCCCTGATCCGCAAGGCCTTCAGGGAAGAGATCCCCGAGACCACCAAGATCATCATCGCTCAGCGCGTCTCTTCGATCGAGGATGCCGACCAGATCATCGTTCTGGATTCCGGCAAGATCGTCGAGAAGGGCGATCATGAAACGCTGATGAAACACAACGGGATCTACAGAGAGATCTATGATTCACAGACCAAGGGAAAGGAGGAAGACTAGGATGCCGCCGCACAACAGAGTCGTCACCAATAAGAAGATCGACATGAAGTCTTTGCGAAGACTGCTGCAGTATGTCTATAAGCTCTTCTCTTTCCGTCTGTTCATCGTCGCCATATGCATCATCCTTTCGGCAGTCTCCAACGTCGTCGTCAATGCTTTCATGGCCGATCTGATCGACAAGATCATCCTTCCGGGCATGAGCGCAGGCTTGCAAAGCGTATATAAAGACTTACTCAGGATCATCGCGATCATGATCGCTCTGGACGTTCTTGGACTTTTATCGACAGCGATCTATCCGCAGATCATGGCCAGAGTCGGTCAGGGAACGATCAAATCACTGAGAGACGATATGTTCGACAACATGGAGACGCTGCCGATCCGTTACTTCGATTCCCATACCCACGGTGAGATCATGTCGGCTTACACCAACGACGTCGATACGATCCGCATGCTGGTGGGGCAGAGTCTGCCTTCACTGCTGCAGTCGATCATGTCGATCTCGGCGATCCTGTTTTCGATGCTTCGCTACTCACTGTGGCTGACGGTCGTGGTCGCCCTGGTGATCGGCGTGATGTTCAAGATCACGGGATCCTTCGGCGGACGCAGTGCCCGTTACATGGTCGCCCAGCAGAAGTCGCTGGCGAAAGAAGAAGGCTTCATCGAAGAAATGATGGAAGGTATGAAGGTCGTCAAGGTCTTCACGCATGAAGAAGAGGCCAAGAAGAAATTCGACGAGGTCAACATTCAGCTTTTTGAAGATTCCAACAAGGCCAACTCCAACGCCAATATGCTGATGCCGATCCTGGCCAATGTCGGCAACATCATGTATGTCCTGCTGGCGATCGTCGGCGGACTCCTGGTGGTCATGGGCGTGCCGAACTTCTCGTTGAGAGGTTTCGAACCGATCTCGATCGGCGTCATCATCTCCTTCCTGGCTTTATCCAGGCAGCTGTCGCAGACTGTCTCGCAGATCTCCATGCAGGTCTCGACCGTCGCCATGGCACTGGCGGGCAGCGACCGCGTCTTTGCCCTGATCGATGAAAAGAGCGAAGAAGACGAAGGCTACGTCACCTTGGTCAATGCGTATAAAGACGAGAACGGCGAGCTGCATGAATGTGAAGAAAAGACGGATCTTTGGGCCTGGAAACACTACCACGCACAATCCGACCATTCCACGACTTATGTGGAACTGAAAGGCGATATTCAGATGGTCGATGTCGACTTCGAATACGAAAAAGGCAAGCAGGTCCTCTTCGACGTCTCGCTCTATGCCCATCCGGGTCAGAAGATCGCGTTCGTCGGCGCGACCGGTGCCGGCAAGACGACGATCACCAACCTGATCAACCGTTTCTATGACATTCCGGACGGCAAGATCCGTTATGACGGCATCAACATCAACAAGATCAAGAAAGCCGACTTGAGAAGATCGCTGGGCATGGTCTTGCAGGATGTCAACCTGTTTACCGGTACGGTCATGGACAACATCCGTTACGGCAAGCTCGATGCCACGGATGAAGAGTGCATCGCGGCGGCGAAGCTGGCCAATGCGGACGATTTCATCACGAGGCTGCCGCAGGGTTACCAGACGATGCTGACGGGCAACGGTTCGCAGCTCTCGCAGGGGCAGAGGCAGCTTCTGTCGATCGCCAGAGCGGCGGTCGCCGATCCGCCGGTCATGATCCTGGACGAAGCGACGTCTTCCATCGATACCCGTACCGAAGCTCTGGTACAGAAGGGTATGGACAACCTGATGAAGGGAAGGACCGTCTTTGTCATCGCTCACCGTTTGAGCACGGTCCGCAACTCCGATGCGATCATGGTCCTCGACCACGGGCGCATCATCGAGAGAGGTACGCATCAGCAGCTACTGGATCTGAAAGGAACCTATTATCAGCTGTATACCGGCGCCTTCGAACTGGAATGAAACAAGACTCCCGCAAGGGAGTTTTTGTTTGCGGCGGAACAATTGCGGGGTCACCCGTTTTCTGTCACAATAGGAAAAGAGGAAAGAAACATGGAAGAAAAGAAAAGATTCGAACTTCCCGATGAGATCGTGGAAGCCGTCAGCGGCGGCAAATTAAAAGATAACTGGCAGATGATCGTCAAGATGTCGGTCCTGGCATATAAGAATTTCTACAGCCGCAATGAAGAAGGAAGAGCGAAGATCGAAGATGTGCTTGCCGATACCGACAGCATCCTCAACAGCATCCGCGTCGACACTAAGGACAGGAGCGATGTGGAACAGGACAAGAAGATCTTACAGGATTACATCAGGGAGATCTGGAACGCATAAGAGTGAACAAGGATAAGGCGAGACCGGGAAAGAGGATGAAACGCTTCATCCTGTTGCTTTTGATCGCGGCAGCTGTGCTGCTGGCTTTTCTGATGCCTTATGTCAGCTTTGAAAAAGAAAAGCCGATCTTAGAGAAGGGTGAGACTTATAAAGCGGCCGATCTGATCGCCAAGGCCGGGGGCGAGGTCACGCCTCAGCAGGAATATCTGAAGACCGATGAGGTCGGACGTTTTGAATTCACTTATACCGTCAAGCGTCTCTTCTTTTCCAAGGACGTGATCTTGCAGTATGAAGTCGTCGATACCACACCGCCGGAGCTCAGGATCAAAGAGAAGACCGTACATATCAAGGCCGATCTTCCTTACGGAAGGCAAGAGGTCTTGCAGAATGTCAGTTTCAACGAGGGAGACATCGAATTTGCGACTGATCTCGATGTCTGTTATCCGGGGAATTATAAAGTGGATGTCATCGCCAAAGACGAATATGGCAATGCGTCAAAGGATTCCTACGAATTGATCGTCGACGATGATGAGGCACCGTTCGTCTTTGCGTACGGGGACGGAGCGGTGATCAAAAAAGGTTCGCAGTTCAATATCTATAATTACATCGGCTACGGCGACAACGCGGATCGCGATCCGATCTTGGAGATCGACGGCAAGGTCAACACGGCCAGAGTCGGGGATTATCCGCTGCAGGCGACGCTGCGGGATGCTTCGGGCAACGAGACGAAGTGGGATCTGACCATCAAGGTCGTCAACAAGATCAGCTACGATGACGATGAGGAAGAAGAACCGGTCGCATTCGCCGATTTCGTCAAGGATTACAAAAAGGAAGGACGAAGCTTCGGCATCGATGTCTCCGAGTGGCAGGGCGACATCGATTTCGATGCCCTGAAGAAGGCGGGCTGTCAGTTCATCATGATCCGCATCGGCTTCTCGCGCAACGGGATCTTATATCTCGATGACAGTTTCAAAGAGAATCTGGCCGGGGCCAACCGTGTCGGCATCCCGGCAGGCGTCTATTATTATTCCAACGATAAGAGCGAAGCGGAAGTCAAAGATGTCCTGAGGCAGATCGTTGCGGAGCTCGGCGATGCCCATCTGGAACTACCGATCGTGTTCGACTTCGAGAACTTTCCGGATTTTCAGGACTACGGCATCAGTTTCAAGGATCTCGACCGTTTCTATACGGTCTTTGCGGAAGAAGCGGAAAAGCTCGGTTATGAGGCGATGCTTTACGGCAGCAAATACTATCTGGAAAACATCTGGAAGCGTACCGACGAGCGCAAGATCTGGCTGGCACACTACACCGACTGGTCGAGCTACAAAGGGGATTACGCAATGTGGCAGACCTGTGCCTGGGGAAGGATCGACGGCATTGACGGGGCTGTCGATCTGGATATCCTGTTTGAAGAATGAAGGGGCAATGTCCCTTTTTTTTGTTCGGATGAAAAAGGATCTTTTTTGAAAGGAGATACAATCCGTCCTCTTCGTGCGACAGGATATTTTCTGTTTTGAAAGCCTGTGTCATAATGAAATCAACAATATAAAAGAGAGGTGATCATACTATGTTTGTCTTCTGGGGAGACGGTTCTAAGGAGGCAATGGATCTGGTCGATGCGATCCTTGTGAGGAGTACCGCAAATTTCAACTGGACGTTCATCTTCATACTGTCGGTCGTTTTTTATGTGTACTGGAGCGAATACAAAAACAAGGACTTCAAAGCGATCGTCGCCGGTTTTTCCTTGTATGGCGTACATTGGCTCTATGAGATCGGCAATGCGGTCATTGCCCATTTTGCCGGTTATCCGTTATGGGCAGTGTCCAACGCATCCACGACCTTCATCCTTTTGATCGGGGTGTGCTGGGAGCTGTCGATGATGTTCTCGCTGGCGGGCATCATCTCTTACAAGATGCTGCCGAAAAAACCGGACCGGAAAAGAAAGATCGTCGGCGCCTTGTCGATGGCGCTGCTGTTCGCCTTGTTTGAATCGTTCCTGGCGGGCACACAGAACCACTCCTTCATCTGGGTCTATAAGTGGTGGGGCGTGCTGCCGGTCTTCGTGACGACTTACATTCCGTTTTTTCTTGCCTGCAACTTCGTTCCTTACTGGAAGCAGAAGGAACAGATCACTTTTTTAGGCATCGTCTGGGGCGCGGTGGCCGTCTTACTGGTCACCCTGATCCCGTTAGGCATTATTTGATTTAGGAGGAACTCATGGAAACAAGACCTTATGTCGACTGGAAATTGATGAATGATTTTATGATCGATGTCTTCAAGGCTTACGGCGTTTCGCAAGAGGATGCGGCGATCTGCGCCGATGTCTTGCTGGAATCGGACCGCCGGGGCATCGAGTCTCATGGCTGCAACCGCTTCAAACCGATCTACATCGACCGTATCGTCAAGGGCACCCTGCTGCCGCACACGGATCTTGAGACCGTCAAAGAGACGGCGACCACGGTCGTCATGGATGCCCATGACGGTATGGGCATGGTGGCGGCGCATGCGATGATGGAGAAGCTCATAAAGAAGGCAAAAGAATACGGCATGGCCGGCGGAGCGATCCGCAATTCGACGCACTACGGCATCGCCGGTTACTGGACGGACATGGCGGCCAAGGAAGGACTGATCGGGATCACCGGAACCAACGCCAGACCTTCGATCGCACCGACCTTCGGCGTGGAAAACATGCTGGGGACCAACCCTCTGACGGTCTCTTTGCCGACCGATGAAGACTTCCCGTTCTGCCTGGACTGCGCGACATCGATCGTGCAGCGGGGTAAGATCGAATACTACGCCAGATCGGGCAAGGAGACCCCGGCCGGCATGGTCGTTACCCATGACGGCAAGACGGTCACCGATTCCGCGGCGATCCTGAAGATGCTGAGCGAAGGCACGGCCGCCCTGGCGCCTTTGGGCGGAGGACCGGGCGATGAGATGTGCGGTTACAAAGGCTACGGCTATGCGACGATCGTCGAGATCCTTTCTTCCGCTCTGGCCGGCGGCGAGTTCATGAAGGCGCTAAGCGGTGTCTCGAAGGAAGGCAAGCCGCAGATGTATCATCTCGGACACTTCTTCTTCGTGATGGATCCGGAAGCCTTCATGGGGCTCGAGACCTTCCGGAAGACGGCCGGAGAGATCTGCCGGCAGCTGCGGGCTTCGGCGAAGGCACCGGGCTATGAGCGCATCTATACGGCCGGTGAAAAGGAACATCTGGTCTGGCTGGAAAGAAAAGACAAAGGCGTTCCGGTCAATGCCGCCGTGCAGAAGGAACTGATCGCTCTGCGCGATGAGCACAAGCTGCCGTACAAGTTCCCGTTTGAGGAGGCCTGATATGGATGTCATGGAGAAGTCCCTTCAAAAACACAAGGAATGGAAGGGAAAGATCGAAGTCGTTTCCCGGGTCCCGGTCGATACCAAGGAAGCATTGACGATGGCCTATACGCCCGGCGTGGCGCAGGCGTGTCTGGAGATCGAAAAAGACATCGATCAGAGTTATGAACTGACCAGAAGACACAACCTGTGTGCGGTCATCACGGATGGCACCGCGGTACTGGGACTGGGCGACATCGGTCCGGAGGCGGGCATGCCAGTCATGGAAGGCAAGTGTGTCCTGTTTAAATCTTTCGGCGGCGTCGATGCCTTCCCCATCTGCATCAAGTCGAAAGACGTCGATGAGATCGTCAATACCGTCTACCTGATCTCGGGATCCTTCGGCGGCATCAACCTGGAAGATATCGCATCACCGCGCTGCTTCGAGATCGAACGCAAGCTGAAGGAAAAATGCGACATCCCGATCTTCCACGACGACCAGCACGGCACGGCCATCATCACGCTGGCCGGACTGACCAACGCCTTGAAGATCGTCAAAAAGAAAAAAGAAGAAGTCAAAGTCGTGACTTCCGGCGCCGGCGCAGCCGCGATCTCGATCGTGAAGCTCTTACTGTCGGCGGGTTTCAGAAACATCGTCATGACCGACCGCAAAGGGGCGATCTATGAAGGAAGAGACGGGCTCAACTGGATCAAGGAAGAGATGGCGAAGTGCACCAATCCCAATAAGGAGAAGGGCAGCCTGAAAGACGTGATCGCGGGGGCGGACATCTTCATCGGTGTCTCGGCACCCAATACGCTCAATGCGGACATGGTCCGGACCATGAACAAGGACGCCATCGTCTTTGCGTGTGCCAACCCGATGCCGGAGATCTCTCCGGAAGAGGCCAAAGAAGGCGGGGCGAGGATCATCGCGACCGGACGGAGCGACTATCCCAATCAGGTCAACAACGTCCTGGCATTCCCCGGTGTCTTCCGCGGGACTTTCGATGTGCGGGCATCCGACATCAACGAACAGATGAAGATGGCGGCAGCCAAAGCCCTGTCGGATCTGGTCAGCGAGGAAGAACTCAATGAGGAATACATCCTTCCGAAGGCCTTCGATCCGCGGGTCGGCAAAGCGGTCGCCAAGGCCGTGGCGCAGGCCGCCAGAGACAGCGGCGTCGTCAGGATCTGATAATGAAACAAAAATAAAAGATCAGCTTGCAGCTGATCTTTTAACATAGGCATTCTGAACTATCCGAGCGTCTTGGCGGCATCCTGCAGCAGTTCGATGATCGGAAGATGCTGAGGACAGACGGATTCGCACTGTCCGCACTGGATGCAGTCGGCCGGTCCGGATTTCTTCTCCAGCATCTGCGCATACATCTTGTCGCTCTTTTCCGATCTTCCGTACATGTTGACGGTGTTGATGATCTTGAAGATGTTCGGGATACCGACGTTCATCGGGCAGCCGTCCGTGCAGTAGCTGCAGCCGGTGCAGCCGATCTGCGGCGTCTTTTTCATCGTGTCGACGACATCCTGTATCGTCTTTCTTTCTTCTTCGTTCAGCGGCCGGAAATCCGTGAAGGTCTTCACGTTGTCTTCCATCTGACTGAGCAGCGACATACCGGAAAGAAGCGTCATGACCCCGGGCAAAGAGCCCACATAGCGTAATGCCCAGGAAGCGATGGAATTATCCGGATCGACGGCTTTGAACTTGTTTTCGAGGTCTTCCCTCAGGGAAGCGAGGTAGCCGCCTTTGACCGGTTCCATAACGACGATCGGGATATGGCGTCCGGACAGGATCTCATAGAGTTTTCCGGAACAGACTTTTTCGGAATCCCAGTCGAGATAGTTGAGCTGTATCTGCACGAATTCGACGTCAGGGTACTTGTCCAGGATCTTCACCAGCATCTCCGGTGTCCCGTGGAACGAGAAGCCCAGGTGTTTGATCAGACCCTGTTTCTTTTTCTCGAAACCGAAATTGAAGCAGTCGTATTTTTCGTAGTTGGCGAAGTTTTGGTCATCTACCGCATGCATCAGATAGAAATCGAAGTAACCGGCACCGGTCCTTTCGAGCTGTTCATTGAAGATGCGTTCCTTGTCCTCTTCACACTTGATCTCCCATTCCGGAAGCTTGGTGGCGACAGTAAAGCTTTCACGCGGGTAGCGTTTGACGATGGCTTCCTTGACTTCCGTTTCCGAAAGACCGTGATGGTAGACATAGGCGGTATCGAAATAGGTCAGTCCGGCATTCATATACAGATCGACCATCTGACATACCTGTTCATGGTCGATGACACCGTCTTTTTCCGGAAGACGCATCAGGCCGAATCCGAGTTTCGGCATCTTGCTTAGATCGATCGACATTACAGATCCTCCTTATCTTTTATGCAGTTTCATTATCTCATGAGCGGCGGATCTTTGCGTGAGAGAAAGGACAAAAATCGTGAGGCTGTATGACATCGTGCCGTTTGCGATATGATGTAGTTGAAGATGAAGACCTTCCTTTATGTATCATTAGTCCTGTGTCTGAGCGCATCGTTGTTCTTTTTGAATGACTGCAGTTCACCGGTGCAAGAGACGCTCGTCGAACGTCCCGTCAGCGTCAGTGAAGAGCACGATGTTCTGAGCGTCGATGTCCGCTCTTTCGAAGACGGGATCGTTATCCTGAACACATCACCGCAGAGGATGAATCATCATGGCTATCATACGGGCGATCAGATCGAGGTGAGGATCGGTGACAAGACACTTGTCATGCCGATCATTCTGGAAACGGAAGAAGCGGAAAAGCCGTTCTGTCTTTTTGCGAAGGGAGAGCGAAACAAAGATGCCGTCACACTGTATCTTAAGGAAACGGCCGCTGAGACGGACTTTATCCTCATCGATCTGAAACAGAAACAAGCCCACGCGCAAGCCTATCCCAGAGACGAAGCCGTCTATCGGCGGACCAATGTGCGGGAAGACTATGCGGGATTGAGCGATGAAAAGTATGCAAACTTCCGGATGGTGCAGACTTCCGGAATGAAGGAAGGCGTGCTGTACCGCTCTTCTTCGCCCTTCGATCCCAAGATCAAGCGGAACCTCTATGCCGATGAGGCGGCAGAGAGAGCCCATGTAATGACGGTCATCGATCTGGCGGACCATCCTTATATCTATTCCCTGCATGAAGATGCGGATAAGAGATATGCTGCAGGCTGTGACCTCATCCTTCTGGATCTTTCGACGTTTTATTCGACGGCGGAATTCGAAGAAGGTCTGGCCGCAGGGCTGCGTTTCCTGATCGGACATGAGGGACCGTATCTGATCCATTGCACGGAAGGCAAGGACCGTACGGGATTCGTCTGTGCAGTGTTGGAGTGCCTGCAAGGTGCTTCGATCGAAGAAGTGAGTGCGGACTACATGAAGACCTATGAAAACTATTACGGCGTCAAGCTCGGTACATATGTCTATGACCGCATCCTCAAGAGGACCTTGCTGAAGGATCTGGAAAGAGCGCTGGCAAGCGAAGATCTATTTACGGAAGATCTGAGGACTTGTGCACAAGCGTATCTTGAAAGGATCGGTCTGAGTGAGGAAGAAGTGACAGGACTGAAAGAAAAGCTCTCCTAAGTGTGACGGAATGGCTTTGAATGTACAGTTGATCAGGGCGGGAGAGGAAAAGAAAAAGCGTCTATATTACAATGAAAGAGAAGGAGGGGGATCCTTCGGAAGCACTATTTTGTCATGAAAGGAGTTTTACATGAAAAAGAAACTGTTGATCGTACTGATCATGATCCTGTGCCTGAGCGCATGCGGAAAGAAAGGCAACGAAGAAGAAAAAGCGTCCTATGAACTGGGCGGCAACACCTATTACAACAGCGTAGACAACTACGGCCATGAGGACCATTCCAAACTGTGGTTCGGCAAAGACGGATCTTTCGTCTTCACCGATTCCTATACCGACGGCTACAACGAACTGTCCGGCAAGTGGACGCTCAACGAGAACGTCGTGACACTGGATGTCGAAGACGGCGGAAAGGAGAGCGTCTCCAAGCTCATCCTGGAAGTTCTGGATAAAGATACGCTGAAACTGAGGACATCGCTGGCGGGCTCGAAGTCCGACGATCTGTTCTCGACGATCGAAGTCAAGGGTTCTTCCGTCGAACCGAAGAAGGAAGAAACGACGCCGGCCGCTCCGGAAGAGACCAAGACGGATACCAAGGAAGAAGAGAAGAAAGAAGAAGAGAAGAAGGACGGCACGAAGAAAGAGGATACGGCTGTCACGCCGTCCGAGAAGATCCCGTGCACGGGCATCACTTCCCTCTACCGCAATTACTGGTCCTATGAGAACGAGAAAGACTGGGATCTGGAGATCCGTCCGGTACCGGAGAATACGACCGATAAGATTACGTTCAAGTCTTCGGATGAAAAGGTCGTCAAGATCGACGATAAAGGAAGGGCGACAGCGGTCGCTCCGGGCAAGGCGACGATCGAGGCGGTCTGCGGCGACAAGAAGCTGACCGTCAACTATGAAGTCCGCGCCAAAGGCGTCCCGGCAACTGCCGCTTCCTACAAAGCGAAGTTTTCCGATGTCAACGACGCCTTCCAGCCGACCGTCTCCTTCGATCCGACCGGGACCTTCGTCTTCACGGAGAACGTCTATGCCGGTATGGCCAAGATCAAGGGCACTTATAAGATCGAAGACGGACGTTATTACTGCACGGTCACCGACAACAGCAGCATGCAGGGCTTTGCCGGACAGGATGTCAAGGAGATCGTCTTCAAGGTCGTCGATGAGAAGACATTGAAACTGAAGACCGATCTGTGCATGTCGGGCAGCGGCAGGCTGTTCTATCTGGAGGGATAAAAAATGGCAAAAGAGAATCGTTTTGAAAAAGTATACTCACAGACCAATATGATGGAGACGATGGAGATCTGGGTCGACCGGGAGACCGGAGTCAACTATCTTTTCCGTCATAGCGGCTATGCCGGCGGACTGACGGTCCTGATGGATGAGAACGGAAAACCGGCCATTTCGCCGGTCGAAGAAGACGCAGACATTTAGATTTCCTTTCGACTTGCGCCCGTGTTAAAATAAGGGCGTAAGTTCGGGATATAGCGCAGTTTGGTAGCGCGCTTGAATGGGGTTCAAGAGGTCTCGGGTTCGAATCCCGATATTCCGACCATGAAAGAAACAGGATCATCTTTGTGATGGTCCTTTCTTTTTGTAAAATGAAGGTGTATGACGTATTGCGATGCGCACTGCCATTTGGGTTCAAGACAGTTCGATGCCGACCGCGACGAGATGATATTCAGGATGTTGAAAGCCGGCGTGAACAAGGCGATCATGATCTGCTGCAGTGAACACGACCTGGAACGCTGTCTGGAATTGAGGAAGAGATTTCCTTCTTTTAAGCTGGCTGTCGGCATCCATCCCCAGGATCTGGAAGAGGATCACGGGGACGAGCGTCTGAAACGCTTCAGGGAAACGGTGAAGGAACTGAAGCCGGACATGATCGGCGAGATCGGTCTGGATCATTATTCCCATCCCCACACCAAAGACCATCAGAGACGTTTTTTCATCGAGCAGCTGAAGATCGCCGGGGAATTCGGCTTACCGGTCGACATCCACAGCCGCAAGGCTTCCAATGACACCTACGAGATCCTGAAGGCGTATCCGGCAAAAGGGATCATCCATTCCTTCTCCGGATCGATCGAGATGGCAAGACAGTACATGAAACTGGGCTATGCCGTTTCCTTCGGTGCCAGTGTCCTGTTCAAGGGAGCGAAGAAGCCGATCGACGTCGTTTCCAAGATGCCTTTGGAGAACTTGCTGATCGAGACGGATGCGCCATACCAGTCGCCGGTTCTTGATCACCGGCATGAGCCGGCAGATGTCGCCGCGATCTATGAGAAGATCGCACAGATCCGGGGCATGGAGATCGCCGATCTGATGAGGATCACCGAAGAGAATTTCGACCGCATATTTCTTTAAAGCATGTGAGGACAGGATGTCCTCACATTTTGTTAGAATGGTCTCAAAGAAGGAAAAACTTATGGATGAAATAATGATCAAAGAGAAGATCGAAAAAGGAAGGGCCTGGCTTCGCACGGGCTATGGCGAGGAGGATCATCCGGATTATCAGACCGACCAGCAGCTGAAGAAGAAACAGCCGCCTCTGGTCAAGGAGGCGATGAGTGAGAACGTGATCGGCCTGCCGACGGATTTTGAAGGCATCGAAGTCGAGACCGACTTCCTCACGATCGTCAACCGCCGTTCTTCTCACCGTGTCTATACGGGAGAGTCCATGTCTTTGAAGCAGCTGTCTTATCTGCTTTGGTGCATACAGGGCGTCAAGGAGATCCGCGGCAAGTCCTATGCCACGCTGCGGACCGTCCCCTGCGGCGGGGCAAGGCATCCGTTTGAGACCTATATGGCGATACAGAACGTCGAAGGTCTCAAGGACGGCTTATATCACTATCTGCCGATGGGGCACAAGATCGAGTTATTGAAAGAGCCGGAAGACCTCAAAGGCTTCATCGGTACATCGCTGATGGGCCAGGTCTGGGCAGAAAAGGGCAATGTCGTCTTTTATTTCTCGATCGTCTTCTACCGTTCGGAGTGGCGCTATGGCATCTATGCCCACCGCGGATTGATGACCGATGCCGGTCACATCACCGAGAACCTTTATCTGGCTTTGACGGCTTTGGGTCTGGGCGGCTGCGCGATCGGTGCAGTGGACGGAAGATATTGCGATCAGGTCTTCGGGCTGGACGGGGAAGAGGAGTCGATCGTCTATGCGATGCCCTCCGGAACGGTCAGCGAAGAAGACAGACAGAAGGAACAGGATTTCTATGCCTTTGTCAAGGAACAGGGGCTCTAAAGGATAAGGAGGACAACAACGATGAAGATCACATGCGGAGAAAGATTTCCGGAATTCACATTCGACACAGCGTATAAAGACGGCTTAAACAGTCTGGGCGTACTGAAGGGCAAGACGGTCTTCTGGGTCCTTCGCTACATCGGCTGCACGGTCTGCCGCTACGATGTGCATAAGATCGCAGAACGTTATGAAGAATTCAAAGCAAAAGGTGCACAGGTCTTCGTGGTCATGCAGAGCGACAAAGAGCACGTGAGAAAAGACCTGGAATCGACGGGAACGATCCTGCCGTTTGAGATCATCACCGATCCCGGGCAGAAGATCTATGATCTGCTGTCCATCGAGGCAGCGCCTTCCAAGGAGGCGATGGTCGACGGCGTCCTGGACCAGCTCAAGGAAAAAGGAGCGGCGGCCAGGGAAGCCGGTTTCGTCCACGGCGATTACGAGGGCAACGAGCAGCAGCTGCCGGCGATGTTCATCGTCGGTGAAGACGGTACCGTCGAATATGTCCGTTATGCGAAAAACATCATGGACATGCCTAAGATCGACGAAGTGCTTGCGCTTTTATAGGACACAAGGGGAGATCCTCCCCTTTTCTTTTCGTCCCGTTTTGGTTAGAGTAAAGACAGAAAAGAAACAGGTGTTTTATGGACAGGACTTCAAAGAAAGAAAAGATCATCTGCATCGGTGCCGGTGCTTCGGGACTGTTTTTCGCATTGCAGCGGGCGGATGAGGACCATGAGGTGATCCTTCTGGATTCCAATGCCAAAGTCGGACGCAAGATGTACATCTCCGGCAAGGGCCGCTGCAACATCACCAACGACTGTGACGTCAAGACGTTCATCAACAACATCGTCACAAATCCCCGTTTCATGTATTCGGCGATCAATGCGTTCAAGCCTTCCGATACGATCGCTTTTTTCAATGAACACGGCTGTCCTTTGAAGACGGAGCGGGGCGGCCGGGTCTTCCCGGTCTCGGACAAGGCTTCCGATATCATCGATACTTTGTTTTTCGAATGCAAGAGAAGAGGCGTCCGGATCGTTTTTGAACAGAAGGTGAAGGAAGTCCGTAAAAAAGATGAGCTCTTTTATGTCATCTGTGAAGATAAGACTTATACCTGTGACAAGCTCGTCATCGCCACCGGCGGCATGTCTTATGCCTCGACGGGATCGACGGGAGACGGTTACCGTTTTGCGGAAAGCTTCGGCCACCGTATCGTCGAGCTCAGAAGCGCTCTGTGTCCGATCAAAGTGAAAGAACGCATCCCGCATGAGATGCTGAAGCTGACGCTGAGGAACGTCTCTTTGAAGGTCGTTTCCGGAAAATTCAAAAAGGAGATCTTCGGCGATCTCGAATTCCTGCCGGGCAGGATCACCGGTCCGATCGTATTGAGCGCGTCGTCGCTGATCAACCGGATGGAAGATGTCGGACTATCCCTGGATCTCAAGCCGGCCCTCGATGAGGAAAAGCTCGACAAGCGGATCCTGCGGGAGATCGAGGAGGCACCCAACAAAGATGTCCAGCATCTGCTGTCCGTATTGCTGCCCAAACAGCTGATCTCTTTCTTTGTTGAGAACACGAAGACCGAGACGCATGTCTTTTTGAATTCCTTCCCGAAAAAGGCAAGAAGGAAACTCACAGAAGATCTCAAGCGTTTTCCTTTGACGTTCGACGGACTTGACGACATCGATAAGGGCATCGTGACTTCCGGCGGTGTCAGTGTCAGGGAAGTCGATCCCAAGACCTTCGGATCAAAGCTTTGCGAGGGACTGTATTTCATCGGCGAAGTCCTGGATGTGGACTGTCTGACCGGCGGTTTCAATATGCAATGTGCCTTGTCGATGGCTTACAGCTGCGCTAAGAATATGGAATAAAAAAAAGACCGGCAGTGCCGGTCAGATATGCATTTTGACATAATTGGCGATGTATTCCGCGCCGTTGCCGATCTCATGCCTGGTGATGTTCTCCAGGTATTTTTGTAAGCGGCCGGTACGGATGAAATCGTCTAAGACATCGTAGATCCTTTCCGGATCTTCGCAGCGCAGTCCGTAGCCGTTGTCGACGACGTAGCGGTAGTTGTTGTCTTCCTGGCCGTGGATGTGGCCGGTGATGACGATGGCTGTGCCGCTGCGCACGGATTCGACGATGACGTTCGGTCCGGCTTTGGTCAGGATGATGTGGGACTTGGCCATGAATTCGTTCATGTTGTTGATGAATCCGTGGATCCTGACGAAATCGGGGATGTCTCCCTTGCGGGCCATGGCCGTCAGTTTTTTATGCAGGTGTTCGTCGAGCCCGCAGATGAAGTCGACACTGATGTTGCGTAAGCGGCAGACTTCACGCAGGAAGGCGATGTTCTTGTTCAGATCGGTCGAGGTGTTGACCATCAGGATGCGGATCTTGTCTTCGATCTTTTTCGGTTCGGAGGAGACGATGATGTCGTCGCGGACCGGGAAGCCGGAGACCAGGACCCTGTCCTTGCTGAAGCCGCGTTCGAGGTAGTCGTTGCGGATGGCGTCGGTCGGTACGAAGGTCATGTCGGCGCTCTTGTCGCGCCAGACGCTCGGCGGATCGACCAGGTCGATGACACCGACATAGAAGGGGATCTTCAGTTTGTTCCTCTTCAGCATGTAGGAGATCGCCTGGGTGAACATGCACTGTACGGAGATGATCAGATCGGGCTTGAAGCGTCTGATCTCTTTGAGCAGGTTCTTTTTCAGACGGAAGTACATTTCCGTGTGGATGAAACGCGGAAAGTATTCCGAGACGCGTTCACAGAAGTAGTAGACCATCGGCGCTCTGGTGGTCAGAGGGATGTAGGAATTTTCCATCAAGTCACCCATTTTGCCCATCAGCGGAAATACGTCGAGCTGTCTGGTGTTGTAGCCGGCGTCGATCAGTTTCTTTTCGATCGCGTTGGACGAGGATCTGTGTCCGGAACCGGTCTTGATCGATGTCAGGATAAGCACGTTCTTCATAATCATCATTATACCTGAGGAAAATCAGGAAAACAGCAGAGAATGGAAAGCGAAAACGCATTCATTGAAATATAAGGAGACAGGAAGCTGTTTTTAAAAGAATATTAATCGATCCATCATTAAAAGCGGAAATAAAAAAGATCCCGGAGGATCTCAAAGGGTGATCGAAGTGCGCGGGATCTGCACGAGGAAATCGATGCCGTGCGCCTCGCAGTATTTCGTCATCCTGAAGAAGACGACCGGGGTCTTTTCGATGAGCGAAGGCATACCGACCGTCGGCCGGTCGAGCCTTGAGAAGAAGTTGTCCCAGTGAAGCGGGACGATGAGCTTCGGTGAGACTTTTTCGACGGTCTCCTTGAAGAAGGTCTCTTCCGTCTTTTCATCGGCTTTGGCCAGTCCGGCGATGCCTAAGAACAGGACATCGGCTTTATAGCCGTCCAGCTGTCCTTCGATGTAGTTGAAGGACGGACGGATCAGATAGGTCTTTTCTTTGTGTCTGACATAGAAATCGTAGGAACCGCCTTCCTTATAGTTTCTGAGTTTTTCCGGCTGTACGAGCGGTGTATCGATGGTCTGCCCCAGGTCATTGTTCAGGACCGTCGGCTTGGAATGCAGGGACTTGAGGACCGTGATCTCATAATCGCCGACTTGATAGGTATCGCCGGTCTTGAAGATCCCGATCTGATCTTCGGGTACGTTTCCGCCTTTGCAGACATTGGCGGCGGAAGAGGTTCCGTAGACTTTCGCACCGGTCCTCTTGGCCATATAGGGTGCGTCCATGACGTGGTCGTGGTGCGTGTGGGAAACAAAGATCGCTTTCAGGCGGTCGATGTGATGTTTTTCGATCATCTCATCGACGAGTTTTTCGTCGGTCGCTTCGCTTCCGCCGATGTATTTCAGCAAGGACGGACGGGTGAAGTGACAGTCGAACAGGATCTGATCCTTGCCATCGTCGAAGAGTAAGGTCGTCGTTCCGAAAAATGTGATTTTCATAGGTGCTCCTTCGTAAAGATATACAACAGAATCTTATCACGAACATCAGGGGAAAGAAAAAGAAGGAC
>JAFOLW010000051.1 GCA_017419165.1 Erysipelotrichaceae bacterium | reverse complement strand
CGTATTGTAGTGCAGGGTACAGAACTCATGGATCTCGTCATCGGTCCCGGGAGCCTGATTGCCGAACTGGTTGCACGGGATATCCAGGATCTCCAGACCCTTTTCATGATAGTCTCTGTACATCTGTTCGATCGGTTCGTATTGCGGCGTGAATCCGCAGCCGGTCGCCGTATTGACGACCATGACGACTTTGCCCTTGAGATCGGACATCTTGACTTCCTCGCCCCTAGCGGAGAGGATGCTGTAATCATAAAAACCTGCCATAATGTTGCTTTTCTCCTTTACATGTCCATGTTAGCATCGGCCAACCTTTCTTCTCAATCGGAATGCACTTGCGATGCTTGATAATGAAAGCCTTTACAGGCAAAGTATGTTAAAATATTTTTTGGATATGCCTACAACTTATGCACACTGGCGTTTCGGAGACGACTGCATCAAAACGCTCCCCGATCAATTGCAGAACGCCATACATCATCATCGTGACCTCTATGATCTCGGCGTACACGGACCGGACATCTTTTTCTATGATCTGATCCACAAGGACGTTTCGGGATACGGCTCCGCCATGCATCACCAACCGGCAAAAGGATTCTTTGAGAACTGTGTGAAAGTACTGAATGAAGAACCGGAAGACAAGGAGGCCATGTTATCATATATCCTCGGTTTTCTTTCTCACTACACCCTGGATTCGCAATGCCACGGTTATATCAACCGCAAGGATGCAGTGAGCAGTGACCTTTCTCACAATAAGATCGAAGCGGAATATGATGCCCATATGATGAAGCTCGACGGCCGCAATGTCGCTATGACCGACCGGGCGCAGTCTTTAAAGCCGAGCAGGAAAAACGCAGCGATCATCGCCCGCTTCTTCCCGTTCAGCGGCAGACAGGTTTATCAGACCTGCTTCGACCAGCGGTTCATCATCAGCGGTCTCAACTGCCGCAGCGACTTCAAACGAAAGAACCTGGCTTCGATCCTTCAGCGCTTAGGTCTTCCTCACTACCGTGACCTGATCGTCCCGGTCGAGGAACATCCTTCCTGCAAGGATTCCAACCGGCGTTTGGACAAACTCCGCGCATACGCTCTGGAACTTTATCCGAAACTTGCCGAAAACTTGATGGAATGCGTCGAAGGAAAATCGGAACTCTGTGCCTATTTCGACCGCGATTTCGATCCGGAAGATGAACGCATCCAAGTACTTCCTTACGAAGAAGAACTGAAATATATACCAGAAAAAGATATTTAGTGTTTTTTAGGAGCAAATCTGTATGAATGGCTTATTCAAAAAGCTGAACCAATCCAAGATCTTCAAGGATCTGACCCCGGAAGAATTCTCCTGGGTCCTCTACGATGTCGGCAATTCCGCCTTCACGATGCTGGCCTGTTCTTTAGTCCCGGTATGGTTCTCCAACCTCGTTTTGGCGACCGGTGCCAACCAGCTGACGGCCACTTCCATGTGGGGCTATGTCCAGGCCGGCGTCACCGTCATCCTGGTCATCGTCGGACCGGCTTTGGGTGCCATCGCCGACCACAAGGATACAAGAAAGATCCTTTTCCAGACCGCCGTCTTTGTCGGCGTCACCATGTGCATCATCACCGGTTTCGCCTGGAACTGGGTGATCTTCACGATCATGTACATGCTGACGAGACTGTTCTATTCGGCATCCCTGACCTTCTATGACTCGATGCTCAACGACGTCACCAGCGACGAACGCTCCGACGCCGTTTCCGCCTACGGCTATGCCTGGGGCTATATCGGCTCCTGCATCCCCTTCACGCTGTCTTTAGCCTGTGCCGCTCTGGGCCCGCTGATGCTCAACATCATCTCGGAATCCTTTTCCAAGATCCTGGCCTTTGCGATCACCGGCTGCTGGTGGCTGATGGTCACGATGCCTTTACTGAAAAACTACAAACAGATCAATTACGTCGAAGGCAAGCCGCACATCGCCGCCGCCTTCAAAAAGATCTTCGCCACGATCGGCAGGATCGTGAAGAAAGACAAGAAAGTCTTCTTCTTCCTGATCGCCTTCTTCCTCTACATCGACGGCGTCGGCACGATCATCGATAACTGCGTCACCATCGGCAAGGCCGTCGGACTCAACAACGATATCCTGCTGATCATCTTCCTGCTGCTGACGCAGGTTGTTGCCTGGATCGGTTCTCTGGTCTTTGCGAAACTGTCCAAGAAATACAAGACGATCACCCTGCTGTCCATCTGCATCGGCGGCTACTTCGTCGGTTCCTTATACGGCTTGTTCATCGATACGATGCTCGACTTTGCCATCCTGGCCTTCATCGTCGGCTGCTTCCAGGGCTCCATCCAGTCCCTGTCCCGCAGCTACTACTCCAGAATCATCCCGGACGAGAACTCCGGCGAATACTTCGGACTTTACGATATCTTCTCCAAAGGCGCTTCCGTCCTAGGATCCCTGGTCATCGGTATCGTGACTGCCAAAGGCGATCCGGCGACCGGACTCATGAACGTGAATCTCTTCGGCAAGAGCCTGCATGTCGGAAGCATCAACCTGGCCGTCGCCATGCTTTGTATCTTCTTCTTCCTTGGTTTCATCTTCTTAAGGATCGCGGACAAGTTCCCGCAGTCGGATGAATCCAAAGGCGATATTCGATAACCGGTAAAAGACAGAGCGATCTGTCTTTTCTCTTGGAAAACCATGGAAAACCCATTCAAGTATTCGTTCAACGAAAAACGCTATCATACCTTCAACTACTACCTCAAGACGACCTACGGGCGTAAAGTTTCCAAGGTCATCCTGGACGGCGGTTTCACCTGTCCCAACCGCGACGGAAGCAAGTCCGTAAACGGCTGCATCTTCTGCTCGAACGCCGGCAGCGGAGACTCCAACCCGGTGATCGCCAGGACCGTCCTTGAACAGTTTGAAGCCAATAAGAAGATCATGGACCGCAAGTGGCCGGATTCTTTGTACATCCCCTACTTCCAGTCGTTTTCCAATACCTACGGGCCTTTGGAAAAGATCCAAGGGATGTGCGACCCTTTCCTTTCCATGGACGATGTCGCCGAGGTCTCCATTGCGACAAGATGCGACTGCCTGAAGGAAGATGTCATCGAATATCTGGATTTCATTTCCTCGATCAAACCCGTGTGGCTCGAACTGGGCTTGCAGACATCCAACGATGCCGTGGGCAGGATACTCAACCGCTGCTATGACTTCAAGGACGTCAAAGACGCTCTGAAACGGCTGGAAAAAACATCGGTCAAAGTCTGTCTCCACATCATGGACGGCTTGCCTTTCGAAACGAAAGAAGGCATGCTGCAGACAGTGAAAGACATCTCGCATCTGCCCTTTCAGGCCATCAAGATCCACATGCTGCATGTGATCAAAAACACCTTGCTTGCGAAAATGTATGAAGAAGAACCGTTCGGGCTGATTTCCAGAGATGCTTACATCGACCTGGTCGTCCGCCAGCTGGAACTGCTCCCGCCTGAGATCATCGTGGAACGGCTGACCGGCGATCCGATCAAAGAAGACCTGATCACACCGTCCTGGCTTTTGAACAAAACGACGATCCTCAACGATATCGACAAGCTCATGCGTAAGGAAGATACCTGGCAAGGCAAATACTATGAATAACAACACCTTCGTACACAAATACATCCGCCCGCTCATCTCCAAGAAGGATACAGTTGTCGATATGACGGCGGGAAACGGCAACGATACGCTTTTTCTTGCCCGCCTGGCAAAGAAAGTTCACGCCTTCGATATCTCGGAAACGGCGATCAAGCGTTCCAAAGAGAAGACGAAAGATTTCGATAATATCGAATTCCACCTGACCAGTCACGGCAATGTCGACCGCTACGTACGGAAAGATGAGGCCTGCCTCTTCCTTTTCAATCTTGGTTATCTGCCGGGAAGCGATGAGGATACCTGCACCGAGAAAAACGAGACCCTGAAGGCCTTCGAAAAAGCCTATGCGCTGCTGAAAGACAAAGGCTATCTGATCGTCACTTTTTATCTTCGCCAGAAAGGCGGCTATGAAGAGTATTATCTTCTGGATGACTACATAAAGAAAAACAGGTTTCAGATCCTTGAAACCTATTCTCAGCAGAAGATGGATTCACCCATCACCTATATCATTTATAAAGATCAATCCAAAACGGAACTGTAATAGTCATAACGGTTGAGATTGGACGAAGCGCTCCAGGTCATATAACCGTCGCAGATCCCGGCATCGCGCAGACCTTTGATCTGGTCATGGATGAAACCCGGATCGTAGTAGACTTCATACGGATCGGAATCCTGTGCCATGATCCAGGTACGGCACTTGGCTGCATCGTAGGTCTTTTCCTGCGCAAAACGGGTCGCCGAGCCCCAGCGGTACATCAAAAGCCCCGGTTCATACCACGGCGCTTCGATCCCGTAGGCATAAGCGGAAAAATGATCCGGGTAAGGCATCGAAGAGATCGCATCCGCTGCATTGGAGATGGCCGGCCAGAACTGTCCGTAGTAGGAAACGAAAGCGGAGAACTCCGTGTGATCATCGCCGCTGATCTCACCGAAGACATCGGCAGAGACATAAATGCCCTGCTCATGTAGAAATTCCGCTGCATAACGAAGGAAATTCGTGATCGCCTGGCTTCGGGTCTCATCGTAGAGATTCCCCAGTTCCACGTCTTCCACATCTTCCGGCAGACGCACATAATCGAACTGTATCTCATCAAAGCCCATCTCGTTCGCCGCCTCCAGAGCCAGAGCGACATCATACTCCCACATCTTTCTTGAGAAGATGCTCGGCCACCTCACGGCACCGTAGCGGTACAAAGAACCGTTGTAGATCAGCGCTTCCTGCGGATTGTCCACCGCGAAAGAATCGTCCTTGAATGCCGTGATCCTGCCGATCAGATAATAGCCGGCATCCTTGAGCTTCTTCACGTTCTCTTTATATGTGTCATAGCTGTTCGGGATGTTTTCGGTCGACGGCGCATACTGTCTCATCACCGGCGATTCGTAGGCCAGCTGCGTATCGATGTAGCAGTCTTTGACATCGACGACAAAGGCGTTGATCCCGGCACAGCGGTCTGCCACATCGATATAAGAATCGGCCAGAGCGATCGCTTCCGCATTGATGTATAAGGCATTGACCGTTTCGGGCATCTTCGTCCTCGGCAGAAAATCCTCTTTCTCATAGTAATCGATGGCTCTCGGATCGCCGCCCTGTCCGAAATAGACATCGGCATAGATCGAATCATCGAGTTTCGTCTCATGATATTCAAAATCGGCATATTTCGAAGAGATATAGCCGGTCCCGTTGACTTGATAATAATCGATGCTTCCGTCGCTCAAAAGCTCGTGATAACCGGTGACAGTGAGCTCTTCCTTCTTCTTCACGAAACCGGCGATATGGAAATCCGCCGGTGCGGTGCTCAAAACGTGGTCACGCAAGGCATAAAGCTGTTTCTCTTTCACGCAGTCCCTACGCTCGCTCTCCAGTATCGACGCATCGACGTAATATGTGATCCCGTCAAGTTCGAACACGCAGTATTCGGTCTCATCGACTTTCGTCCTGCGGTTCTTGATGTCGACTTTCGTGCCGCGCACGAATCGATGATCCACCCCCTGCTTGTCTTTGATGAGCAGCTCCGGACGGTCGGAAGAAAGATAATAAGGCATGGTCTTATTGCCTTCCACATAATCACGGATGAGAAAGATCAGTCCGCCGATGCTGGCCAGCAGAAGGACGGCTAATATGAGGATCAGATTCTTTCTGAGTCTTCTTCTTTTCTTACGTTTCTTCACCCCTTCATTCTAGCATAAGAAAAGCTCCTCGCCGGGAGCTCTTCTCAAGATTATTTAAGGGGATAAATATTTACGATACGTTTATGAATCGGGGGCTGGTATCGGCAAGGCCTCACTTTCCTTGCAAGTATATGATAGAAAATGATCTGTATAAATATTATGTTGGAATCGTGTAAAATTATGTGAAGTACATGGATTATAATTACAGTATGGTCAAAAAGCTTCTTATCCTCTTTGCATCTCTGGCGCTTGTGATCGCAGGCTGCTTTTACAACGCCCTGAAAGTCAACACGAAACAGTTCAGGATCCGGGAAGAATATCTGGATTCCGAAAAGATCGCGCAGGGAAGTGACGGCTTGCTCATAGCGTATTTTTCCGATATCAAGCTCAATCCCCTTCTTGATGAAGCCTACATCGACGCTTTCCTGAATGCGGTCGATTCCTTCAAGCCCGATATCATCCTGTTCGGCGGTGACCTGCTGGATTGCGATCAGAGACCGGGCGCCGAACTGGTCACACATCTGACGACCGGCCTCAAGAAGCTGCATGCGCCGTATGGCAAATATGCCGTCTATGGCGATGAAGACCACGCAGACAAAGTGACAGTCGATGCCGTCTATGAACAAAGCGGTTTCAAAGTCCTCGATAACACTTCCGTTCTGATCGGTCTGGATAAAGGTTCCTATCTCAACATCGTCGGCATCGATTCCATGTCGAAAGGAACACCGGACCTGGCGTCCGCTTTCGCGCAAGTCAATGCCAACCACTACTCGATCGTCCTGTCCCATTGTCCGGACATCTTCGATTCGATCCTGGGCTATCCCGCCGATCAGCTGCTCAGTGGTCATTCACTGGGCGGACAGATCTATTTCCCGCTTCTGTCTTCCTTTGACCGGGACTACGGATGCAAGAAATACTACCGCTCCAAAACGACGAGAAACGGCGTGACCTTAGACATCTCCGCCGGCCTCGGACGCAAGAGCGTGAACGCCCGCTTCAACGCCGATGCCGAGATCGTCGTCTATACGCTTCGCTCTCCGATCCGCAGTACGGGCGAATAGTTTCAGACAGATGAATCCCTGAAAAGCGAATTTTGAAAGTGCGGTATTCCGATCCAGGAATACCTTTTTATATGGGTCATAGATCAAGGCGTCCGTGTAGTCTTTCCCGCACAGGCTTTTCAGCAGGACGAGATTCTCCCTGAAACTGAGACGCTCATCCAGATAGACTTCGATGCTTTGACCGGAGACGGCTTCCAGAAAGCGGAACGGTATCCTATGATCCATCCAGACACCTCACAAGCCTTCTTTTGCCGTTGTCAAAATAGATCGCTTCATTTTCTTTTATATCCTCCTTGCGTTCCGGTGAGAAATACCGCTGCTGAAAGATACCTGCGCCGATCCAGAGAAAAGAAGAAGGAAGTTCCCCGTATCTTGAAGCTTCGATCACTTCGATCCGTTCATAAGCTTCCCTGTAGATCGCTTTCCGTTTTTCATCATAGGAAGCGATAATCAGCTTTCCGGAGTGAAAGACCTCTTCCCTGCTTTGAACATCGATGCCGATCAGATAAGCATCTTCTCTGATCTTTGCCTTGATATGATCGGGGATCCGTTTGAGAAACGGAGCACAGATTATCTCTCCTTGTTTCATCTCTTCTTCCCTGATCGGAACGAAACAGACGGGCTCATCTTTCAAAACGAAAGAATCCCCTTTGTATCCGCTTTTCATGCCATACAGATAAGACAGATCCCCGGCTTCGGAAAGACCGATCGAAATGCGGTTTTTGAAAAAAGACAGCAGTTTATACGGAAGCAGAACAGCGGAAGACAGACAGATGAAACTGACACTTTCACTTTTCTTCTTCAGGATCTCGATGAGCCTGGCGCTGTAGTCTTCCTCATAGCTGAAGAAGACGCTGAGATCTTCGATGACGATGCTGAGTCTCCGCTCCGTCTTCTCCAGAAGTTCGAAGATCCTGAGGATCTCTTGTTTTTCTTCATAGAGATAGGAACCCGCACAGCATTCGCAGCTGATCCTTTTGTTTCCGATGAAGATGAGGTCTCTTCGATTCTCATTCAATGCGTTCAGGATGGCATGGTGTTCCTTCCTGCGGCAGCTGCAGATCAGCAGATCTTCTTTGAAGGAATAGGCCAAAAGCTCCCGCCGGTCCCGGATATAATCGTCGATCTCACCCAAAACGATGCACCTGCCCTTTGCCAGATCTTTCCTCGCCATGGGAGCCGGCGGATACAGATCGATCTTTTCAGTCTGCAGAGAAAGTTTTTTTGCAGG
>JAFOLW010000050.1 GCA_017419165.1 Erysipelotrichaceae bacterium | reverse complement strand
TTCCTTTCTCTGTTCTGCAGTCTTTGATTCTCTGTCCTAATTCCATTCAGCTGCCTTCCTTTCGAACTCATAGTATCGAGATCACAGCATAAGCGTCTATCAAATGTCCTTTACATCCGGAATGATCAGGATGTCAAAGAAACTTTACTGTATAAATTCATTTTAAATGAAAAGATCCCGACCGTAAAAACCGGGATCTACGCCTTATTGAACTGTTACCGGTAAAGTATACGATTATGAACCGTCTTACAAACAGCACTTCAATCAATACGATGATACTCTACCTTATTGCCGGAACCTTCTCGAACCAGTTCTCCTGCAGCCACCATCTTACGTAAAGCGCCTTCTACGGAACTTATACTCAGTGTGGGGCACAATTCCATGATGTCCTGCTTTGTAAATCTTCCTATTTTATTCTTGCTGGCCATCTGCACCATCTCCAGAGCAGAACGCTTGATCTCCACGATTTCAACACGCTCCTCAAAATCTTTGTATGCCGCCAGGATCGTGCCAAGCAAATATTTGATGAAAGGTACCGGATCATCCTTCCCTTCATGCCATTTCTGCTGTGAGAGCGAAAGGGCTTCATAGTACAGGTCCTTGTTTTTATTGATCTTTGCCTCAAGCGATATATACTTTCCTACATAGAATCCGTTTCTGTACAGCAGCAGTGTCGTCAGCAATCTGCTTATACGGCCGTTTCCGTCATTAAAAGGATGTATACACAGAAAATCATGAATAAAGACAGGTATGGCGATCAATGGCTCTAACTCATTGCTCCCTATGACCCCGTTATATTCTTCGCATATTCTGTCAAGTGCCCCGGGTGTTTCAAAAGGATCAAGCGGAGTAAACAGTACTTCACTGCGGCCATCAGGGTATGTTGCACTGATATAATTCTGTACTGTTTTTGTTCTTCCTGCTAAAGGGTTGTTCATGTGACTGTACATGATCTTATGAAGCTGAAGGATATAATTCCGAGTAACGGGAATGACATCAAAACCCTCATGTATTATATTCAGTACATCCCTGTACCCTGCTATCTCCTGTTCGTCTCTGTTTCTGGGACTTGTCTTTTCTTTGACGAGCTGCTTGATACGGGCATTTGTTGTGACGATGCCTTCTATCGCATTTGATGCTTCCGTACTTTGCACTTTGGCTATTTCAACCAGTTTGTCCAGTTCTCCCGGTCTTTGTCTGAGATACAGTTCCTGTTTGCCCGCTTCCTTATAAATAGCCGCAACAAGGCCGAGGATCTCCGAATCCCATTTATTATCTGCTATAAGGCTGTAATTAAACTCTCTCATGCCCTTAAACACTCCTGTTCTCCCTTAAAATATACCATATTTTAAGGGAGATGTCACCGTTTTAAGGGGGAAGAAAGATGATCGTTATTGAAATACGACGAAAAAAGGCCGATTATCTTGTACATATAAACAGGTATCTGTTTATGATATTCCGGTTTTTCACCGCTTTTTGTAAAGGTGAAAAGAAGACTGCAGCTGACAAAAAAGAAATTGTAAGAATAACGTTCGTATCAGTATACGATCATGAACTGTCTTACAAACCGGTATCAGCCATTCTGCTTGAACTGCGTTCTTTATCCGAAAACTTCTTCAAACAGGATCGATATGGAGCCTTCGCTGCAGAATTCCCTGACAGAGTATCCGAGATTGGGAGCCTCGTAGGAAGGATCCGCTCCGGCATCCTTCAGTACCTGGAGCACTTTCTTCAGATCTTCATGAAGTTCATCCGTAAAAATTCTGTCTTTGCCTTCACGATGCTCCGTATAATTGAATGAAGGAAGGATCTGCTTTGCCTGAAGCGCAAAGCGGTTCAGGCAGGAATTGCCATAGGAATCCAAAGCGTTCACATCCGCACCCATGTCCAGCATCCTTTTCAGAACAGCAAGACCTTTCTCGGCCCTCTCCTTTGTCGAGAAGACACGGAATCCCATGTATTTATCGTCGGTGTTCCACCTGCAAAGCATCACCGCACAGTTGATGGCATCATGCAGCACAGGTGTCCTCCATTGGTTGCAGCAGGATTCATCCTCAATGAAATCGACATCCGCACCCTGATCCAGAAGATAGTTTGCGATCGCCGTGTTCCCGGTTTTAAGAGCGACCTGCAAAGGCGACTGTCCGTCATCCTTCTTGGGAGGCTGTTTTGCCGTACAATTGACCAGTTCCGGCTTCTTTTCAATGATCTGTTTTATTGTTTCCAGATCAGATGTCCTTATGGCTGTGAACAGTTTCTTCATATGTAAACTCCGTATTCGTACTACTCATAAATTATAATTCAGCTCCGAATGACCGGAGCTGAAATCATTTTTCCGGATCATTTTTTCGGCATCCGGCGTCACAAAGCCAACGGTACCTCCTTCGCTGCCTTTCGATACCGTTACGTTAAAACGAAACAAGATCATTCATTCCGTCGGTCTCTTTCCGGCGACCTGATACATTTTATCGTCGGAAATAACGGAAGTGACCTTGAGATGATTTGAAAAGATCCCGGCAAGTTCGTCTGCTTCCATCAGTTCGCATTTGATCTGCTCGGAAACATTCGAATGATGGGCATTGATCCGGTCTCTGGACATTCCGTGAGCCACAGTCAGCACCCCGCCTTTTTTCAGCAAAGATGCCAGATGGGAAATGAGCCGTTCTCCATCCGGGAAATGAGGAAACGAATTATAGACGATGATAGCATCATATCGAATGTCGCCTGTATACTCCTCGATATCCGCACAGACGATCCTGACGTTTTTTCTGCTGCCGTATTTTGCCGAAGCGATCTCACACATCCTTTCGGAAAAGTCGATGCCCGTCACGGACCTGACTCCTCTTTCAAGATAATAGTCGATCATGACACCCGTTCCGCAGGCGACATCAAGGATGTCCTTTCCTTCGGATACTTCGGCATTGTCAAGGATCAGGTTCATGATCCCATCGTCTTTCACCATGTCACCGTCCCATCGGGAAGCCCAGCCGTTAAAAAACTCTTTGATCTTGTTTTTATCCATATCTTTCATATCCGATCTATCCGGTCTTCAGTTTTTGCGTGTCCAGGTGATCGTCTCATCCGGCAGCGTGAATGTGATCGTATCACCGTCTTCCGACAAAGATGCCCGGTACCGTTTTACCACCTCATAGGTATGTTCATTCAGGATCCTGACACCACGGATGACAAACCGATTTCCACGGAGTATACTTTTACCCTGCGGTCCGCCCTGGGCTTCGATCTCATCCATGTGTCCTTCAGCAGCCTCGAAGTCTATGCGCACATTCGAACCGTCATCTGTCAGTCCGATGTTCCAGGAATAAGGGATCTTTACACAGGTCTCATTTTGATCACCAAACAAGATCGGCAGTCCGTACCAGGAACCGGTGAACTTGCGCATGACAGCGACCGCTTCTTCCTCATCAATGACGTTCATGAATCCATCATTCTCTTCGATCTTTTTTGAAACGGTCTCATTTTCCTTCATCTCTTTGACAAAGGATGAGGGCACATCTCCCCATAAAGCGATCTCAGAGATCTCGATCCTGCTGTTTCCGGCTTCATCCTTGATCACGGAAGCCCTCTGCCCGGCATGCAGGAGGATGCTGTCGTTCTCCGTTTTGACCTGGGCCTGTCCTTCCAAGAGGATGATGTCCGTCCGCTTTTCCGCTACAGCTTTAACGATCCCGGTCGTCCCCCGGATCGACAGCGACATGTTGACCGTCTCAAATTCCAGGGATTCTTCCTGCGTAAGCTCTTTGCTGACGCAGAACAATAACGATCCGCTCTCGACATTGATCTTCAGATGTTTTTCTTTCTGAGAGATCGAGGAAGAGGACATCTCATCCATCTTGAGCAGCTTGTTTTTGTCCAGTTCGATCCAGGAATAGCTCTTTTTTTCCGTCCTGATGCCGTAGCCGTCATAAAGATGCATTCCGACAAAATGACTGATCTTCTTATTTCCGTCTTTAACGGTGACAGAACCCTGCGATCCCGACAGTGTCATTTCGCTCGCTTCATGAGAAGGAGCACACCCGCAAAGCATCAGCAGTGCAAGGACGCTCATCGTCATCTTTTTTATCCGTTTTTTCATCTTCCGGTCCTCAAAACAAGGATCCCGCAGGATCCTTATGGATTTATTCTTCGAACTGTTTGGCGATCCGCTCGAACGCCTCAAGGCACAAAGCCCGCGGCGAAGACAGGCAGGCCCTGTGGATCTGTTTGCCGCGCTTGTCGTCGAAGAACAGGCCGGAGTTCAGGATGACACCGGCTTTGGCATAGATCTTATCGACGACTTCTTCATCGCTCAATCCGTAACCCGAGAAATCGACATTGATCGAATAACCGCCTTCCGGACGAAGAACCTTGGCCTTCGGCAGTCTCTTGTGGATGAAATCGATGCAGGCATCGATGTTGCCGTCGGCATATTCGTTCAATGCGTCGACCCAGGCATCGCCCTTCGTGTAAGCCGAAATGACCGCCTGGATGCCGAACGGCGTCGGCATCGAATACATATTGCCGCCTCTTTGTTTCAGTTCTTCGTCGCAGATGATCACATTGGTCATCGCCAGGCCGGCGAGATTGAACGTCTTGTTGACGGCCGTCGCGGCGATCAGCCCTTTCGGACCGCAGACCTTCATCATCGGCTCGAAATCCTGTCCCTTCCTTAAAATGTCGGAATGGACCTCATCGGATACGATGAGCACGCCGTTCCGGCGGCAGATCTCGGCGACTTTGACGAGCTCTTCGTGAGTAAAGACCCGTCCGGTCGGATTGTGCGGATGACACATGATGATCATCGTATTGTTCGGATCGGCACAGGCGTTTTCGAGTGCTTCGCAATCGATCGTGAAATATTCGTTTCCGTCATTGATCATCTCGACGGTGACGTACTTTCTGCCGTTTCCTTCGACATCCATGTGATAGCCGTAACAAGGGGTCAGAACGATGACGCCTTCTCCCGGTTTGGTGTAACGCTTCACACACTGGGCAACGGCCTCATGCGTACCGGAGAAGATGAAGATGTCCTTTTCGGAGAACTTCCAGCCCTGTCTTCTTTCATACCAGCCTTTTACCGCTTTATAGTAGGACTCCGGGATCCGGGAATAACCGAAGATGCCGTGATCGCACAGTTTCTTGAGATCTTCGATGATCTCCGGTGCCACTTTGAAATCCATGTCGGCCGTCTCCAGGCAGATGACATCGTCCCGCCATTTTTCGATCCCGAGATCGTTCAGGATATAGCTCGGGCTCTGCCATTTGAAAGAAAAAGAATACGGGTCATGGATACGGTCGATGATCGTGTCGAAATCATATGTCATAGCAAGATCCTCCCAATGATGTGATATACATGAATCTGTCCCCATTATAAACCATTCCGAAAAACAAAAACATCGGGAATGCAAGCACATCTCTGCCGATAAAAAACAACCCGCATCCATTCCCCGGACACGGGCTCTTTCTTACTTCAGGATGATGAGCGCCGTGAATTCACATTCCTCATCGAAGATGTTGGTGATGCCGTGGCTGTGACCGTCTTCACAGATCATCACATCGCCTTCCTTCACTTCACTCTCGATACCGTCATCGTTGTAGACCGCTCTTCCCTTGTTGATCACGAAGATCTCTTTTTCCCCTTCGTGTTTATGCACACCGATGCCGCAGTTCTTCTTCAGCAGCATCTGCGCATAAGTGCGTCCTTTTTCATAGATGTCTTCCTTGGAACAGATGTCCCGGATGAACACTTCGCCCGGACCTTCCCGCATGGCGACACGGGTCTTGAACGATCTGTCTGCTTTATTGATGATCATGTTTTGCCTCCCCTTGCTTATAATTAGATTATAGACGAGGTAAGATCATTATGAAAAATTACATGCCGACAAGAGTCTTCACCGGGACCGATATCCTGAGACAGCACAAGGACGTCTTTTCTTCTCTGGGCAGAAGATGTCTGATCATCACATCCGCCCATTCCGGAAAAACTTCCGGTGCTTTGGACGATCTTGAAACGGTCTTTAAAGATCTGTCTGTCGAATATGAAGTCTTCGACCGGATCAAAGAAAACCCTTCCGTCGTCTCCTGCCTTGACGCCGGAAACTGCGCATGCGCATTTCAGGCCGATTTCATCGTCGGTGTCGGCGGCGGATCGGTCCTCGATGCCGCCAAGACCGCTGCGATCGCTGCCAATAACCCCGGTCTTGATGAAGACGGTGTCTACAAACAGAACTGGAAGAATAAGCCTCTTCCGCTGATCCTGATCGGTACGACGGCCGGAACGGGAAGCGAAGTCACCTATGTCTCGGTCATGACCAACAAAGACGGGTTCAAGAAATCCATCCACAACGACGACTTATATGCCTTATATGCCTTCGGCGATCCGCGATACGTATCCACGATGCCGGAAAAAGTCAGGATCTCCACAGCGGTCGACGCCCTGGCTCATCTTGTCGAATCCTACTTCAACAACAAAGCCAACGACATCTCAAGGGCTTACGCCTTGCACGGCATACGCCTCCTTTATCCCAAGCTCAGAAAGATGAAGGACGGACAAGAGCTTTCTCTTGAAGATATGGAGACTCTCTACAACGCATCGATCCTAGGCGGACTGGCGATCAACATCACCGGTACGGTCTTCTGCCATACGTTAGGCTACTACTTCACGGAACACTATCATCTGCCGCACGGCTTTGCCTGCGCGTTATTCACAAACGACCTGCTCGATTACGAAGAAACTCATCACAAAGAATATTCCGATGCCTTCTATCAGATTCTGCAGATCGGCAAAAAAGAGCTGCAGGAGACTGTTTCTTCCCTGCTGCCGGACTTCGGCATCCGGATGAGCGAAGAAGAGATCGCATCGATCCTGCCGCGCTATCAGAACAACAATTCCGTAAAGAATACCTACGGAGAAATGAACATCGAGGATATCAAAAACGTCTTACGCAAGCTCGCGTAAGACGTTTTCTTTAACAGTCCTTCAGAAATACCAGCAGTTCTTCCCTGCTGCGGCAGATCTTTTTTAAGGCCATCGAGATCATCAGATTGTCGTTCCCGTCAACCAGGCTGCGCAAGTCGCTCTTCAGAGCGACGCAGGGCTTTCCCGAAGCGTAGAAATAGCCTAAGGCGACGCAGGCACCTTCATCCGGCACCCTGCCATCCAGCAGGAAGAGGAAGACATCGCTTCGATCCATCGCCTGCAGATCCTTCTTAAAGACATATTCACCTTTCGGCATGCCTTCTATGGTATCGGGCATCGTCGCCACGACACCGCCGTCCCTTTGCGGAAGATAGGTGTCGAAGCCGTTCTCCCTCAAGAATGCATCGATCTTCAGATTATAATCCAGTTCATATTCGCAATATAACGGTGCGGCGATATAGACTTTCATTTAGTGACAGCAGCCTCCTTGACACTCATGGTCTTCCTCATGGCAGCCGTGTTCGTGACCGTGATGGTCACACATCGCATCAAGGTCAAAATCCAGGGTCCCCTGTAAGAAGGAGCGGACCGTTTCATCGGCATTCCCCTCAGCCCCCGGGATCAGCGAGATCCCGGCTTCTTCCAGTGCCATCCTGGCACCCATGCCGATACCGCCGCAGATCAGTACATCGACGTCCGCCTGCTTCAAAAGTCCGGCCAGAGCACCATGCCCTTCCCCGTTGCAGGGAAGGATCTGACTTGCCGTCACTTCCTTGTTTTCCACATCATAGATCTTGAACTGCTCCGTCCTTCCAAAATGCTGAAAGACTTCGCCGTTTTCATACGTCAGCGCAATACGCATCTTCTCCTATCCTTTCTTGTTTCATATCTATTAAACCATATCCTTTCAAGAAAAAGGCACTGCCGAAGCAGTGCCTGATCTTTTTGGATTATGCCTGATCCTTGTGGATGACATCGGTGAGCTCGTGCTGGAGCTGCGTTTCGATACGGCGCAGTTCGGTCTGAGCAGCCAGTCTCTTCTCTCTGCCTTCCGTCTGGATACGCTTGACTTCTTCGAGCGTCTCGATGAGCTTCTTGTTGGTCTCGGTGAGCGTCTCGATATCGACGATGCCTCTTTCGGATTCCTTGGCGGTCTCGATCGTTGCCATCTTGAGTGCTTCCGCATTTTCCTTCAGCATCTTGTTGGTCATCTCGGAGACTTCGTTCTGTGCCTTGACGGCTTCCTTGGAGTGGGCGATACCTAAGGCGATCAACATCTGGGACTTCCACAGAGGGATCGTGTTGACCAGCGTCGACTGGATCTTCTCGGTCATCAGCGTATCGTTGTTCTGGACCAGACGGATCTGCGGAGCCATCTGGATGGAGACCATACGGGTCAGCTCGAGGTCATGGAGTTTCTTCTCGAAACGGGTGATCGCTTCGGACAGGTCATTGGCGGCCTGTGCATCTTCCGGCAGACCGGATTCTTCCGCTTTCTTCAAAGCCGCCGGCAGATCGTTCTTCTTGATCTCGTCGAGCCTCTTGTAGCCGGCCAGGATGTACATCGTCAGTTCCTTGAAGTTGACCAGGTTCTTTTCGTATAACTGATCCAGCAGGGAGATGTCCTTCATCAGTGTGATCTGATGATTCTCCAGGATCTTGACGATCTTATCGACGTTCGCATTGGCGGAATCATATTTCGCCTTGACATCATTGATGGAGTTGGAACTCTTCTTGAAGATCTTGGCAAAGAAATTGTCGTTCTTGTCATCGACTTCGAAATTCCGCAGCTGAGACACCAGATCCAGCAGCGTATCGCCGACCGTGTCGATGTCCTTGGTACGGACGTTCTTCAAAGCGGTGTCGGAGAAATCCGCAACTTTGGACTGGGCAGTCGCACCGTATTGTAAGACGGTGTGGGTGTCCATGACATCGATCTGCTTGGAGAAATCCTCGACCATCTTCTTTTCCTCATCGGACAAAGAAGAATCATCCAGTTTGGCATAACCGACGACATCGGATACCGGAACGCTTGCGTGCTCCTTTTCCTTTTCGACTTCCTCTTCTTTCACTTCTTCAACAACTTCTTCGGCTTTTTCTTCGCCGAGCGTCAAAACGATCTTTTCTTCATTTTCAGCCATATCGAATTCCTTTCTAGTCTTCAATGACATCCATGATCTCTAATATCCGATTGAGATCCTCAATATCAGTATACCTGATTGAAATACATTTATTTTTGATTTCGACTCTTGTCGAAAACTTTTTACGGAGCCTGTCTTCCACATCTCTGGTGAACGGATCGGTGCTTGGCGTATCCTCCGGCTTTCGATCCTTCTTCTTTGCGGAACACAGCTTCTCCAGCTGTCTGACCGACAGGCCTTCCTTTGCCGCCGTCCTCGCCAGTTCGACGATCTTGTCCTCTTCTTCCAGAGAAAGCAGGGTCCTGGCCTGGCCGTAAGAGAGCTTCCCCTCATGGACCATCGTCCGGACTTCTTCCGGCAAAGTCAGCAGACGCAGTATATTGGCCACGTTGGTCCTGGACTTGCCGATGCGTTTGGCCAGCTCGTCCTGCGTATAGTTCAGCTTGTCCATCAGCTGGCGGTACGCTTTTGCCACTTCGATCGCCGTCAGATCCTTACGCTGTATGTTCTCCAGTAAGGAGATCTCCATCATCTGCCTGTCGTCGAAGTCGACGATCAAAGCCGGAATGGTCTCCTTTTCCGCCAGCTTGGACGCACGCAGTCTTCTTTCGCCCGCGACCAGTTCGTAACCCTGTAAGGACTTTCTCACCAGGATCGGCTGGAAAACGCCGTTCTCTCTGATCGATTCCGCAAGTTCCTTCAGGCCGCTTTCATCGAATTCGACACGCGGCTGGTAAGGATTGGGACGGCTCTCGGAGGTCCTGATCTCGCTTTGTCCGCCGGCCGAGCGGCGGGCACTGGATTCGATGTCGTCAAGGACCGAATCGATGTTCTCACCGAAGATCTGGTCCAGACCTTTGCCCAGTTTCCTTTTAGCCGGCATGGCTCTCCTCCATAGAGTTGGCGATGACTTCTCTTGTCAAAGCGACATACGCCTTTGCGCCTTCCGAAGAGATCGCATAATCGTAGATCGACTGACCGACCGACGGCGCTTCGGAAAGCTTGATATTGCGCGGGATATAGGTCTTGTAGGCCTTCTCCTTGAAATGTTTGCGGATCTCCTGACCGACTTCCGCCGACAGGTTGGTCCTTGCATCATACATCGTCAGTAAGACGCCTTCGATCTTCAGGTTCGGATTGAAGAGCTTCTGTACCAGACGGATCGTCTGCAAGAGCTGTGTGATGCCTTCCAGAGCATAGTATTCGCTCTGTACCGGGATCAGGACCGAATCGGCTGCCGTCAGGGCATTGGTGTTCAATAAGCCGAGTGACGGCGGACAGTCGATGATGATGTAATCATAATCGTCCCGGATCGGCGCCAGGGCATCCTTCAGCAGCTGTTCCCTGTTCTCTTCGATCTTCGCCAGTTCCAGGTCGGCACCGGCCAGATTGATGTTCGCCGGTAAGAGATCGAGCGGCGGTTTGGACAGGGATTTGAGACAGTCCGCCATATCGGCATCCGATAAGATGGCATCATAGACCGTCAGGTCTCTTAAGCCGACTCTGTAACCGACGCCTTGCGTGGCATTGCCCTGCGGGTCGAAGTCGACCAGAAGGACTCTTTTGTTCAGATAAGCCAGGCCGGCAGCCAGGTTGATGGAAGTGGTGGTCTTTCCGACTCCGCCTTTCTGATTTGCGATCGCGATGATTCTTGCCATAACTGCCTCCTACTTTTTCATTCGAATGACGATCTTCACATTGTCATCATATTCTGTCACCTTCAAGTCGGCATCGATGCCGGACTTGCGGCACAGTTCATACGCTTCCCTGATCGTGTTGACCCCGATCTGCAGGTTGTTGGAAACGCCCTTGGAATGGTGCTTCTCACTCAACAGTTCGCGAATATATTCTTCCGTTTTGGAAACGTTGTATTGGCGGTTGGTGATGGTCAGGAAGACCTCTTCGAGCCGGTCTTCCGGAACGTTCAGCAGAGCTCTGGCATGACGCTCGGTGATCGTCCCGTGGGAGATCGCCTGCTTGATGTACTCCGGCAGCTTCAGCAGCCGCAGCTTGTTGGCGACGGTCGACTGCCGATAGCCCAGCCTTTGCGCCAGTTCGTTCTGCGTCAGGTCTTCGCTGTTCATGATGCGGCGCATCGCCATGGCCTGTTCGATCGCATTGAGGTCTTCTCTCTGCAGGTTCTCGATCAAAGCCAGGTTCGCCGACTCATCGTCGCTCGATTCCATGATGATCGCCTCGATGTCGTTGGCTCCGTTCAGCAGAGACGCCCGATATCTTCTTTCGCCGGCGATCAGCTCATATTTGTCTCCGGCCTTTCTTACCGTGACCGGCTGCAGCAGACCGTTCTGTTTGATCGATTCCGCCAGACCTTTGATGGATTCGTCATAAAAATCCAGTCGCGGCTGGTTCTTGTTGGGAACGATCTTATCTAATTTGATTCTAACGATTTCTTTTTTCATAGTGGACTCTTTTTTATTATATTATATTTCCTAGGATATTTTAACGGGGTCGTCTTCACTTTCCGGAAGTAAGAGATGATCCGCTCGTCGCCGTTTCGCAGATGTTCCTCATGGATGAACGAGACCTCGAAACCCATCGTTTCGATCGCCTTTTTCGCATCCTCGATCTCTTTTCTGCCGTCCCTGCCCCGCAGACAGATGAAGTTTCCTTCCTTTTTCACCATCGCACCGCAGACCTCGATCAGGGCATTGAGGTTGGACACCGCCCTGGCCGTCACATAGTCATAAGCTTCCCGATGGTTCAGGGAATGATCCTCCCCGCGGGCATTGACCACTTCGATCCCCTCTAAAGACAGCTTTTCGATCAGCGAACTTAAGAAGGTGCAGCGCTTCCCGATCGGTTCGATGAGCACGACATGAAGCTGCGGAAAGACGATCTTGAGTACGACGCCGGGAAACCCCGCTCCCGTACCGATATCTGCCAAAGTCCCTTCCAAAGGCCCTTCAGCCGCCAGTAAAGAATCATAGAAGTGCTTGTCCAGCACTTCTTCATATTCGGTAATGGCCGTCAGATTGATCTTTTCGTTGTATTCTTTCAGATACGCGGCGTAGTCATTCAGCTGCGTCTTCATCGTCTCATTCAATCCGATGCCGCGCTTCTTCAAAGCTTCCTCGAACTCAAAAAACTCCATAAGGATATTATACTTTATCTGCGGCGTAAAAATACGACAATCCGACCGACAAAATGCCTGCATCCTATTTGATTTATCGATCACCCATAAAGAAAACGTCATCCCGTTCAGGGATGACGTTTGCGATATGTTCTACTTGTACAAGACGATCGTCTTATCCGATTTCCTGACGGTCAGTTCATCCGGATACGTCCCTAAGAACCTCGAATCCGCGTAGACGCCTGCATCCTCGTGATTGACTTTGACTGTGATCTTGGCATCGTCATTCACGATATAGGCCGGAGTCAGCGTATTGGAACAGACCGGTGTGACCACCAGGGCTTTCACCTTCTCCGAGACCAGTGGACCGCCGGCGGAACGGTTGTAGGCAGATGAGCCGGTCGGCGTGGAAACGATGACCGCATCCGCCCGGACCTCGAAAAGCTGCTTCTCATCCGCAAAGACACTCAGATCTGCCGTCTTTCCGAAATTGGTCTTGGAGATGACGATATCGTTGAGGGCATAATAAGTCTGCCCTTCAAAATCCACTTCCAGCATCGTACAGATGTTCCTCTCCGCGTGTCTGAACTTGCGGTCGAACGAATCGATCTCATCCAGACGCATTCCGCAAAGATAACCGACCCGGCCGGCATTGATGCCGAATAACGGCGTGCCGCAGTCGAATGCGACCTTCGCCGCCTTTAGCAGGGCGCCGTCGCCGCCCAAAGAAACGATCAAGTCGCAATCCTGAGGCGGGAAACAGACATAGGAATCATCGCCATAGAGGGTATTGGACAGTTCTTCGGACATCGAACAGGGGTGGGAAAGCTCTTCGAGACTTTTCACGCACGCCTTCGCCTGATCGATCTGGGTCTGTGTGAACCCGTTTGCGCAGAGATAGAGTTTCATTTTTTAGTTTTTCTTGCTTAAGAATTCGTCAATGGACTTCGCCGCCAGTTTGCCGGCACCCATCGCGGAAATGACGGTCGCCGCACCGGTAACGGCATCGCCGCCGGCGTAGACCGCATCACGGGAGGTCAGACCGTCTTCATTGACGATGATACCGCCGTGAGAGTTGACTTCCAGACCCTTGGTCGTGTTCTTGATCAGCGGGTTCGGGGAAGTACCGATGGACATGACGACCGTGTCGACATCCAATACGAATTCGGAACCCGGAACTTCGACCGGTCTTCTTCTGCCGGAGGCATCCGGTTCACCGAGTTCCATCCTGATGCACTTGATGCCGGTAACGAAACCGTTGCGCGGATCTCTCGGATCGTCAGGATTGTTGTAGCCTAAGATCTCGACCGGGTTGTTCAGGAGCCTGAAATCGATGCCTTCTTCCTGGGCATGTTCGACTTCTTCCTTACGGGCAGGCAGTTCTTCCATCGAACGTCTGTAGACGATGTAGACCTTTTCCGCGCCCAGACGCAGAGCCGTTCTTGCCGCATCCATCGCGACGTTACCGCCGCCGACGACTGCGACCTTGCCGCCCTTCATGATCGGGGTGACCGGATCGTCTTTGTAGGCCTTCATCAGGTTGGATCTCGTTAAGAATTCATTGGCGGAGTAGACGCCTTTGTAGGCTTCGCCCGGGATGTTCATGAATCTCGGCAGACCGGCACCGGAACCGATGAAGACCGCTTCGAAACCGTCTTCGAACAGTTCATCGATCGTCAAAGTCTTGCCGATGACGACGTTGGTCTCGACATCGACGCCCAATGCCTTGAGCGTATCGACTTCCTTGGCAACGATGGTCTTCGGAAGACGGAATTCAGGGATACCGTAGACTAAGACGCCGCCGGCGGTATGAAGTGCTTCATAGATCGTGACTTTGTAGCCCTTCTTTGCCAGGTCGCCTGCGCAAGTCAGTCCGGAAGGACCGGAACCGACGATCGCGACTCTGTGACCGTTGGAAGCGGGAACTTCCGGTTTTGCGGTCGCATGTTCGTTATGATAATCGGCAACGAAACGTTCCAGTCTGCCGATGCCGACCGGTTCGAAACGGATGCCCAAGGTACATTTGGATTCACACTGGGATTCCTGCGGGCAGACTCTGCCGCAGACGGCAGGAAGCGAAGAAGTCTGGTTGATGATCTTGTAAGCTTCTTCGAAATTGCCTTCTTTGACCTGGGCGATGAATTCCGGGATGTGGATGTTGACCGGACAGCCGGAAACGCATGGCTGGTTCTTGCAGTTGAGGCAGCGGTTCGCTTCGTTGATCGCTGTTTCTTCGCTGTAGCCTAAAGCGACTTCTTTGAAATTGTGAGCTCTGACTTCCGGAGCCTGGGTAGGCATCGGGTTCTTGTTAGGTACGATCGCCATGATTAAGCTTCCTCCTTCTTGAATAAGTTACAAGCCTCTTCATAGGCATGTCTTTCAAAATCCATATACATTCTGTTTCTTGACATTGCTTCGTCGAAATCGACTTCGTAGCCGTTGAAATCCGGACCGTCGACACAGGCGAATTTGGTGACGCGCTTGCCGTCCTGCACCAGTGTCAGACGGCAGCCGCCGCACATGCCGGTACCGTCGATCATGATCGGGTTCATGGAAACAGTGACCGGAACATCATATGGCTTGGCCGCCAGAACGACGAATTTCATCATGATCAGCGGTCCGATCGTGATGATCTGATCGAAACGTTCGCCCTTTTCCAGCATCTCCTTCAAAGGGACCGTGACATTGCCATGCTGGCCATAAGAGCCGTCATCCGTCATGACGAACAGACGGTTCGAGCAGGCTTTGAATTCATCTTCCAGGATGACGATGTCCTTGTTGCGGAAACCGATGATGGAAGTGACGTCCGCGCCTAAGGCATGGAATTCCTGAGCGACCGGCATCGCGATGGCACAGCCGACGCCGCCGCCGACGATGCAGACCTTCTTGATACCCTCAGTGTGGGTGGCAACGCCCAGCGGACCGACGAAGTCCTGCAGGAAATCGCCTTCTTCTTTGTGATTGAGTTTTTCCGTCGTACCGCCAACGATCTGGAAAATGATCTTGACGGTGCCTTTTTCCTTATCGGAACCGGCGATCGTCAAAGGGATCCTTTCCCCTTCTTCATCGACACGCAGGATGATGAACTGGCCCGGTCTTGCCTTTTTGGCGACCAGCGGTGCCTCGATCTCCATCTGCGTAACTGTGGAATTCAGCGGTTTTTTACTGACGATTCTGTACATATTTTCTTATCTCCCTCCAGTATGCAAGTGTATTGCGAGAATTCATTACTATCTTATTATACAAGCTTCACTTCGTTTCGATGTACCAAAAAACACATTTCCGGCTGAAATCATAGTCCCTTAACAAACTGCCTGCACAGCGTTTCATAACGTTCGATCGTCTCATCGCACCAGCGGTCGAAGTCCTCATCCTCTTTCTTTTCTTCCGGATGAGTGTTCATGTAGTCGACGAACATTTCCGCTCCTTTTTTGATATCCACGTCAAAGACGGTCTCCGGGGCAAAGCGTTTCACCTTGGAGATATCGAAGATGCAGGAGAAGTGCTTGTCCCCGTGCATCGAGGAGAGAAAGTCATAGGTCTTTGACTCGTCCAGCAGATATTCCGAGATGTAACAGGGCTCATATCCGACACCCAGAGCTTCCGCCAATGCTTCGTAGATCTTATCCCAGGTATAAGGACGCGGATCCATGATCTGATAGATCTGCCCGATCGTTTCTTCGTTGTTCACCAAGGGCAGGAAGAGCTTCTTAAAGTCCGAGGCATGCGTACACGCCCAGATCCCCTGACCGTCGCCATGGACGATGACCTTCTTCCCCCTCAGCATCCGTGAAGCCACCGACCAGTAGCTCTTTCCCTTGACCGACAAAGGATAGCGGGCATCCGAATATGTCTGGGTCGGACGCACGATCGTGATGGGGAAACCTTGTTCCCATTCCTTCAGAAAATACTTTTCGCAGGCTTCCTTGTTCTGCCCGTAAGCCGAATACCTGTTGCCGTAAGGCATCGTCTCATCCACGATGCAGTCTGTCGAATGATCCAGTGCACAGACCGTCGAGATGAAGATGAACTGCTTCGTCTTTCCCTTGAAGAGCTCAACATTGAACTTCGCTTCCTCTTCCGCCATGATCAGGAAGTTGATGACGCTGTCGAACCTCAGGTCCTTCAGCACTTCTTTTGTCCCTTGCGGATCGTTTTTGATATCGGCGATCAGACGGACGGCATGTTCCCCCAGATCGTCTTTCCGCTTTCCCCGGTTGAGGACGAACAGTCTCACATCCGGATCCTGCGACAGAGCTTTCGTGATCGGCGAAGAGATCGTTCCGGTCCCGCCGATCACCAGTACGTTTTTCATAGAGCTTCCTTTCTAAAAAAGCCCCTTTGAACGGGGCTCATGTTTTCTAGAATTCGATACGCTTGAACGGTTTGACGTCCTTGACGGCTTCTTTCGGCGTGATGCGCACTTCGCCGTTGTCCAGATCGATCAGGATGTAGCGGTCGTTGCCCATGCCCAGTTCCTTCATGTAGGAGAGCTGACGGAAACCGTGCCTTGTCTGCATCCTTTCCCAGAGATCGTGATTCTGTTCTGCCGTCATCGCGTGGATCAGATCGACGCAGGCGGTATCAATGGCACAGATATCGGTGGATGCCAGGATGCCGACGTTCGGCGTGACGACCGGTGCTGCCGCGAGGCCTTCGCAGTCGCAGGAGACTGACATGTTGCGCATGACGTTGACGTAGGTGACGTTCTTGCCGAAGAAATCGATCGTCGCCTTGGTGGACTCGGAGATCTTCTCCATCAGTTCTTCTTCCGCAACGGACCACTGGCCTTCGCCCTCTCTGGAATGGATCATCTTCTTGCCGATATGCGCATCCGCACAGCCGATGCCGATGTTCTTGTTGGAACCGCCGAAGCCGCCCATCGTATGACCCTTGAAATGCGTCAGCGTGAACATGGAATCATAATCCGGCAGATGGGAGCCGACGGTCATGTGGTCGAACCATTTGCCACCCTTGACCGGCAGATCGGTCGTTCCTTCTTCGTCGGTGATGTCGACCGGACAGAACGTCCAGCCGTTGACCTTCAGAGTCTCACGGTGCTTTTCCGTCGTATCGCGGTCACCCGCATAGTAGGTATTGGTCTCGATGATCGTCGCGTCCTTTAAGGACTCGCTGTTTTCCATGACCTCCTTCACCCAGGAAGCCGGAACGAAGTTCGGGCCGTTCTTTTCACCGGTATGCAGTTTGACTGCGACCTTGCCTGTGATATGCTGGCTGACCTTTTCGTATGCCTTCAATATGCCTTTCGGTGAAATGTCTCTGGTGAAATAGACGATGGATTCATTGCCTTTTCTCTCTTCAAACGGCACATAGATATTGCCGCCGCTTGCTGCTTTGACCTGTGTCATATTGTTTTCTCCTTTTTTTACAATTGCATTATATCATCAAACTTTTTTCTCCGTCCTGTTTCAAGTCGTATTAAATAAATAGTAGAAAAATACAGAAAAGGAGTAATTATCATATGTCATTAGATTCCAGCAAAAAAGTCTTACGTTTCATCGGTATCCTGACGATGTTCGGCGGCATCCTGGCGATCCTGGGTGGAGCATTGGCCAATTTCGCAGGCTGGAGCACGTCGGTCCCCGATGTTCAGCAGGGTGAGATCCTCATCACCGGCGGCATCATCGAAATGATCTCCGGTGCGATCAACACCTTCGAAGGCTATGCTTCCTATGCAGCCGGCAAACGCGGCAAGCTGACCGGCTTTGCCCTCATCTTTGCGACTCTCGCCTTCGTCGGTTCGGTCCTGTCGATCCTGTCGATGTTCCTGAAGGGCGAAAAAGATATGCTCAATATCGTTTCCAACGTCCTGGCGGCAGTCCTCAACCTCATCGTCTTCACGGCTGCCAACAAAGTCAGAAAAGCGGCCCGTTAGTCTTACGGCTCTAAACGGTCAAAAGAAAACAAAAAGTCCTTGACGCTGTAAGGATCGTGATCGGTCCTGCCCGTCCAAGGGCTTCTTTTTTTATTCTTATTTCTCTTTGCGGATCAGTTCCCGATAGATGAAGTCCGGATGATCCTCTTCGGTAACGACTTCCCAGTCTTCCATCTCGAAGACATTGAACCAGGTATCGACTTCATATGCTTCTTTGACGAAGGAGACATAGGCTTTTTTCGCATACGGATAGGCCTGATTGAAGATCGAAGCCCCGCCGCAGATGATGTACTCGGTCGCATCGTCCTTGTGTTCCTCCAGGAAACCTTTGAGGTCATTGGTGACTTCGACATCTTCCGGATGATAGGAAGGATCGATGGATGCGACCGTGATATAGCGGTCTGCCAGTTTCCGCGGCAGTCCGTCATAGGTCGTCTGCCCCATCAGGATGTTCTTATATAAGGTATTGCGCTTGAAGATCTTGAGCTCGTCTTTCAGATGCCAGGGAAGCGCACCCCGGATACCGATGCCCTTGTTGGGATCGAAGGCGACGGAAAAGGAGATCATACGGACACCTTCCCCTTGATGGCCGGCCACGGATCATAGTCCAGGACCTTGACGTCATCGATCGTGAAATCAAAGATGTCCTTGATCTCGGGATTCAGCCAGAGCTTCGGCAGTTTGCGCGGTTCTCTGGAGAGCTGTTCCTTGATCTGTTCGATGTGATCGAGGTAGATATGGGCATCGCCGAACGTATGGATGAATTCATACGGCTGATAGCCGCAGACCTGGGCCACCATCGCCAGCAGCAAAGAATAGGAAGCGATATTGAACGGCACGCCTAAGAATAAGTCGGCCGATCTCTGGTACAGCTGGCAGGACAGTTTCTTCTTGTCGGCGCTGACATAGAACTGGAAGAAGGCATGACATGGCGGCAAAGCCATCTGATCGACCTGCGCCGGATTGAACGCCACCACCAGGTGTCTTCTGGAATACGGATCGTTCTTGAGTCCTTCGATGAGGTTCTTGATCTGATCGACGCCGGAATCATCGAAGTTGCGCCATTGCTTGCCATAGACCGGACCCAGATCGCCCCATTTGTCGGCGAACGCCTCATCATCGCAGATCTTCTTGATGAACTCTTCCATCGTCTCGCCCTGATAGTCTGCGGAAGCCTTGTATTTGGCATAAGGCCAGTCGTTCCAGATCTTGACGTTCTTCAGAGCCAGCGGACGGATATTGGTCTCGCCCTTCAAAAACCAGAACAGTTCTTCAAAGATGCCGCGGTAAAAGACCTTCTTGGTCGTCAGCAAAGGAAAACCGTCTTCCAGATTGACTCTCATCTGATAACCGAATTTCGAGATCGTTCCCGTACCGGTCCTGTCCCCTCTTTTTTCGCCATGTTCCAAAACATCACGGCACAGATCCAGATATTGTTTCATAACGCTACCTCACTTATCACAATTATACTCAAATTCGGGATTCTTCCATACTCTTAAGGATCTTTCTTTTCAATATCGACAGATCCATGTGATCCTGGCGATAGGTCGCTTTCACCCCACTGCCTTCTTTTGAGGAAAGAGCGGAACGGATATAATACGAATCCATATGGACGCCGTCCGCCCCCTGAATATCAGAATAAAGATCGTTGCCGATCATCAAAGACTCCTTCACGTTCAGACCGTATCGTTTGATCAGGGCATCAAAAAAGAACGGATCCGGCTTCTTAAAGCCGCAAGCCGACGAGATGAAGATGCCGTCAAAGTCTTCAAGGATGCCGAGGTCCTTCAGTTCCTTCAGTGTGAAAAGTTCCTGGGCATTGGACAGCAGAAAGACCCTCTTCCCCTTTTCCTTCAGCATCCTCAACAATCCCTTCGCGCCGGCATACAGGCGAAGATGGCTCGTCGAATAAGTCCTGAACAAAACTGCCGTTTCTAAAATCGTCTTTTCATCCGCATTTATCCCTTTTCTTTCATAAAGTTTAAGAAAGACTTCATGCAGATCGATCTCGATGAAGCGGCCTTCTTCTTTCTTCTCTTCGCTCAGCGCATCGACTTCCCCGAAATAGAGATCCCTGAGCTCTTTTGGCGCATAGTCCGCACCGTAACGGCGGAAGACAGCACTCATTTTCTTCCAGAACGCGATCTTCCTCTCGTCCGTATGGATATCGACCAGTGTCCCGTAGAGGTCGAAGATGTAATTCTCATATTCTTTCATTTTTCTATCATTTTACATTTTCATAAAAGGAAT
>JAFOLW010000049.1 GCA_017419165.1 Erysipelotrichaceae bacterium | reverse complement strand
TTTCTTGGCAAGTTTGGCACCAAGTTCGACATGTGTGCCTTCCTGTTCGAAGTCAACGGCTTTGCCGATATCATGCAGAAGACCGGCACGCTTTGCCAGATTCTGATTGAGACCGAGTTCGGCAGCCATCATTCCGGCAAAGGAAGCGACTTCAATGGAATGTTCCAGGCCGTTCTGGCCGTATGAATATCTGTATCTCATCCTGCCGATCAGCTTGACGAGTTCTTTATCGATCTTGCCGATCTGCAGTTTGAAGCAGGCATCTTCACCGTACTTCTGAATATTGCGGTTCATTTCTTTCGTCGTCTTTTCAACAACATCTTCGATCCTGCCCGGCTGGATACGACCGTCACGGATCAAAGTTTCCAGGGAGAGTCTGGCGATCTCTCTGCGGATCGGATCGAAACAGGAAACAGTGATCGCTTCCGGTGTGTCATCGATGATCAGATCGACACCGGTCGCCTGTTCGATCGCACGGATATTTCTGCCTTCTCTGCCGATGATCCTGCCCTTCATTTCTTCCGAAGGAAGTGCTACGACAGAAACCGTACGTTCCAATGCTTCATCCTGGGAATAACGCTGAATGGCCGTCGCAATGATCTCTCTGGCGTTCTCAACTGCCGTTTCCTTCGCTTCTTCTTCTTTTTCGCGGATATAAGCGGCAACTTCGTCGGACATCTTAGATTCGACGACTTCCATCAGCTCGGAACGTGCTTCCTCTTTTGACATATTGGAGACTCGTTCCAAAATTGCAATCTGACCATCGATCCTGGATTGCAGTTCTTCTTCCATTTTATCTAGTTGAGCAGCTTTATCGTCTGCTTTTCTTAGCTTTTCATCTAATTTACGCTCTTTTTGTGTTAAATTTTCGTCACGGAAATTCAAAGAATCTTCTCTTCTCTGAAGCTTGTTCTCCAGATTCTGGACTTCGCTTCTCTTCTCTTTGATCTCCTTTTCAGCCTGCAGTTTCAGATCATAGACCTGCGTCTTGCCATCCAAGACTGCTTGTTTAACAGTGTTTTTAGCTTGATTATTTGCTTCATCTAAGATTTTCTGAGCTTCTTTCTTTGCGTTCTTGCCGGTCGCAGAGTAGTACAGCAAGACCAAAGCAGCCCCCACAACTAATCCGATAAAAATGGAAAGTACATTCAAATTCATATTGATACCTCCATTTCGTAACAAAATATCAGGTTTTTAACCCTTTAAATTGTACTATATTAGACCGTTTTAGACAACCTCAAGTTGAACAGGTCATCGATCACAAAAAAGAAAAAGATGAGGGATCAGTCCTCATCTTTCTTAAACATTTTTTCTTTGATCTGTTGAGTGATGGCTTCGTCGATCTGCGGATTCGCCTGCAGGTAGGCTCTGACCGCATCCGTGCCCTGACCGATCTTTTCTCCGTTATATGAATACCACGAGCCGGATTTCTCTATGATGCCCATCTCGACGCCCATATTGATGACTTCCGAGAGATGAGAGATGCCTTCACCGTAGTAGATCTCGACCTGACACGTCTTGAACGGCGGAGCGACTTTGTTTTTGACGACCTTGACGTTGACTTTATTTCCTATGACTTCCTGACCGTTTTTGATCGCTTCGGATTTTCTGACCTCGATACGGATCGTCGCGTAGAATTTTAACGCACGTCCTCCGGTCGTCGTTTCCGGATTGCCGAACATGACACCGACCTTTTCTCTCAACTGATTGATGAAGATCGTCGTGCAGGAATTGGCATTCATTGCACCGGCAAGTTTTCTCATTGCTTTGGACATGAGTCTGGCATGCAGACCGATATTGGAATCACCCATCTCACCGTCGAGTTCGGCCTGCGGGACCAGTGCCGCGACGGAGTCGACGACGATCAGATCGATCGCACCGGATTTGATCAGGACTTCGGCGATCTCAAGTGCCTGTTCGCCGGAATCCGGCTGAGAGAGGATAAGTTCATCGACATCGACGCCCAAGGCTTTGGCATATCTTGGATCGATGGCATGTTCCGCATCGATGAATGCCGCTTTGCCTCCGCCCTTCTGACATTCGGCGATGGCCTGAAGAGCCAAAGTCGTCTTGCCGGAAGACTCCGGTCCATAGATCTCGATGATCCTTCCTTTCGGCAGACCGCCGACGCCAAGGGCGTAGTCGATCGCTAAAGAACCGGTGGAAATGGCATCGACATCCACATCGGCGTGTTCACCGAGTTTCATGATGGAACCTTTGCCGTATTGTTTTTCTATTGCTTTCAGCGCTTCATTCAGTAATTGTTCTTTTTTATCTTTGCTGATCTCACTGACTTCTTCTTTTTTTGCCATGAAATAATCCTCCTAATACATTATTTGCCGAAAAGCGGCTGTTTCCTACATCGATTCGAAAATAAAATCTTTCACTTGCATGAAGTAGGAATATCCACCGGCGACCGAGATGAACGTCGTGAACCAGATCAGGATCTCATCCATCGGGATAAACCACAGTTCGAACGGGAAATTATTCGCTAAGATCAAAACGATCGTGATCATCTGCAGGAACGTTTTGAGTTTGCCGAGCATTCCGGCGGAAACGACGACGCCTTTTTGTGCCGCCAGCATACGGCAGCCGTCAACAACGATATCTCTCAGGATCATCAGTATGCAGCAGACAAGCGGGATCAGATGCTTGTACGAAAGAATGAGCAGCATCATGTTGACCAAAAGCTTATCGGCGATCGGATCGGCGAATTTGCCGAATGTCGTGACTAAATTGCGTTTTCTTGCGATATTTCCATCAAGATAATCGGTAAAAGAAGCGATCGCGAACAGAACGATGACGATCAGATTGAGATAAGGAACAGAAACGTTTCCAAAAGTAAAACTGCCGAGTTCCGTTCCGACTTCGGAATATGGGAACAGCCACACGAGGGCGACGATCGGCACAAGAATGATTCTGAATAAAGTCAATTTGTTAGGTAGATTCATAAAACTATTCTAGCACACCTGCTTTCATTAATAATTATATATGAACTTGATTATGTTTCAAGTCACTTATTTTAGAAAAAAGACCGTGAGGTCTTTTGGAAATAACATCGAATAAGCCATGTTCTGTACTGGACAATCATTTATCTGCACGAATGTGCCCCGCAAATCACTTCATTTCGTTATTGCAGGTTCCCCTACCAAATTTGGGTTTCTCGCTTATGGGGTTTATCACGTTCCACCTGTGCATTTCTGCACAGCTCGTCTCTTTGACACTTTTACAGGCTGTTTCCGTGGATCGCTCTTTAGGAAACGCGCCAGCCGTCAGTCGCAAAACTGCCCAAGCTTATTGTTTGACTTGGCATAAACACTACATCCGTCTCAGGATGTGCGAGCATGGACTTTCCTCTGATGGTTCAGCGATTGTCTGGATGTTATTTTTTGTAAACTAATTCTTCCAGTCGAGAAAGTCTCTTAAGTACATCGACGGAACTGTAAGAAGTCGTATTGGAAAGATCGAAAGCCATCTTTCTGCCTTCCAGTTCGATGTTCTTGGCTGTCAGATCTTTGACCTGGTTCTGTAAAGTCGTGACCGCATCCAGTAACTGCTGGATGTTTTCTTCCATGATCTGATAGTCTTCCAGGACACTGTCGAGGAAAGAATCGACTTCGGCCGGCGAATAGCCTTTGAAATCGATATTGAACTCTTTATTGAGAATTTCTTCCGGGGTGAGGTTGAGCTTTTCCATATCTATCTCCTCCATAAATAATAAAACAAAAATACGGCACAATCAAGCAAACTAGCAATTGCGGTATCATTATTATATAATATTTTCTAGGTGAAAATATGAAGTATCCTAACAGCAGCAAAGAATATGTCAGACCTAACATCGGCGCCGGCAACCGCGGCATGTCGCTGGAGGATGACATAAACAGGAGCAACCGGTATTACCTCACTGAAGATACCGCTGTCATCCACAAAAAGCCCACACCGATCACGATCGTCAAAGTCGACTATCCGAAGCGAAGTGCGGCAAAGATCACTGAAGCTTACTTCAAACTTGCTTCGACCACCGATTACAACGGCATATATAAGGGGAAGTACATCGACTTCGAAGCAAAGGAATGCGAGTCACGGACTTCGTTTCCGTTTTCATCCATTCACGAGCATCAGATACGGCATCTGAAGTCCGTGGAGAAACATGGGGCTATCGCCTTTATCATCTTACGCATGGTGTATTATGATAAAGACTTTCTTATTAAAGCAAATGAATTCATCGAGTATTATGATTCCTGCAACAGGAAATCTCTTCCTTTTGCATGGGTCCAGCAGCATGGCCACGAGATCCGCAGGACCTTCACAAAACCATGTGATTATCTCAGCACTGTAGACAAGGTCTTTGGCCTGTAGGGAGGAATATGTCGAATAAAGTAAAGAAAAAGAAAAAGATCAATAAAGTGAATCTTTGGGCGACCATCGTTTCGATCATCGCCGTCATCGGTCTGATCGGACTGATCGGCGGGATCGCCGTCATTGCTACGCTTTTGAGAAATAAACCGACACTTAACGTATCGGATTTTGATCAGCAGGAATCCTCCATCGTTTATGATTCCCGCGGAGAAGAGATCGCCAACTTAGGTACGGTCATCCGTCAGAACATCGAATATGACGAGATCCCGAACTGTGTCGTCGATGCCTTTGTTGCCATCGAAGACTCCAGATATTTCCAGCACAACGGTTTCGATGTCCCCCGTTTCACCAAAGCGATCCTTGAGAATATCCGTACGATGTCCTTCGGCCAAGGCGGTTCGACCTTTACGATGCAGCTTGTCAAAAACACCTACTTCACCGATGATGAGACCGGTGAACAGGCAGCCAGATCCGGTGCCCGCGGTGTCCGCCGTAAGGTGCAGGAGATCGCTCTTGCCCTGGAGCTGGAAAACGCAAAATCCAAACAGGATATCTTCGAATCTTATGTAAATAAGCTCAACTTCGGCGGATCCAACAACATCCGCGGTATTCAGAAAGCTGCCCAATACTACTTCGGCAAAGATCTGGCCAACGTCAATCTGGTCGAAGGCGCCTTATTGGCCGGTGTCATCAACGCGCCGAACTACTACAATCCTTTCTATAACCTGGAAGCGGCACAGGAAAGAGTTACGGAAGTCCTCTATCAGATGCGCAACCACGGTTATATCTCCAAAGCCGAATATGAACTGGCAAAATCCGTCCGTGTTGAGGACCTGCTGAAAGATCCGTTCAAATCCGATTCCGACGGCAACGGTATCCCTTATCAGGCTTATATCGACCAGGTCGTTTCCGAAGTCATGGAACTGACCAATCTCGACCCGTATACGACCACTATGCACATCTATACGTATATGAACAGAGACATACAGGAAGAGATGGACGATATTCAGGCCGGCAACATGGATCCGGAATACCTGCAGTTCCCGGACGATTACTTCGAATGCGCATCTGTCTGCATCAAGAATTCGACCGGTGAAGTCGTCGGCATCATGGGCGGCAGGAACTACGCCAACGGCGGTCAGCTCTTGCTCAACCATGCGACGGAGCAGTACAAACAGCCCGGTTCCACGATCAAGCCGATCTTAGACTATGCCCTCGCCTTTGAAAATCTGGGCTGGGCGACCGATCATGTATTGACGGACCGGCCGATGTTCTACGACGATGTCTCCAAGATCGTCATACAGAACGACTCCGGTACCTATGTCGGCGACGTCACACTGAAACAGGCTGTCGGTCAGTCGATCAATACCTGTGCGATCCAGACGCTGCAGGCAGTCCTGGATGCCAAGAAATATGAATATGTCGTCAATTATGCGCAATCCTTGGGATATAAGTTCAATCTGGACGATTTCGATATCCAGTATGCGATCGGCGGCAATACCTGTGAAGTCACGCCTTACCAGCATGCGGCAGCTTATGCGGCCATCATGAACTACGGCGTCTACAATAAGCCACACACGATCTCCAGGATCGAATTCACCAACGGCAAGTCCCCTGTCACTCCGGTCTATACATCGACACAGGTCCTGTCGGAAGCAGCTTCCTTCTTAACGACGGAGCTCATGTATTCCAACGTACAGAATTACGGCGGTTCTTATTCTTTCGTCAAGAACGATGAATATCCGGTCTACGGCAAGACCGGAACGACCGACTACGGCAACACGGCACAGGAATACGGCATCCCTTCCGGCTCGATCAAAGACGGATGGCTGGTCGCTGCGACCAGCGAATATACGACGGTCACCTGGTGCGGCTATGAAAAAGCCGTCATCGGTCAGCCTTCCTATATTTCAAGGGATTACTATTACAACGACAGGCCGCAAGGCAAACTCGCTCATCTGATCCTGGATGCGGCATACCGTTACGGAGACGGCACACCGGTCAAACTGGAGAAGCCGTCCGGTGTCTCTTCCATCACGCACGTCATCGGCACATGGCCGTATGCGGCATTCACCGAGGGCATGGACGAATCCTTAAGGACCACCGGCCTGATCAAATCCGATTCGGTCAAACTGGTCTCGCTGGCGACTCCGAAAGTCGCCGATCTGGACGATTTCGACATTCATGTCGATTCGGCACTGACAATGGAATGGTCGGAATATCCGGACAAGTCCAAACTCGAGACGGCAGCCGGCACAAAAGACATCTCGTTAAGAAATTCTTCAGGCGAAGTCATCATTGCCGCGACCGGCACATGTCTGTTTGATTACACCAAACTATACGGACCGATCATGTATATGGCGGATGTGACGATCAACGGCGATACGGAACATATCAAATCGGATGATGAAAAATACGATATGGTCTTACACGCCAGCCCGGGCGACAGAGTCAAAGTCGAAGGTTATTATGCGTTTGAAAACGGGGCCTTCACGTCCAACAAGATCTCCAAAGAAGCGACGATCACCGCACTGATCACGATCCCGTCAGGCGCAAGCCAGTCCGATATGGAAAACTGGGCCAACAATTACGATTTCGTTTCCTTCAAGACGGAAGCGACCAATGATATCGGCTTGCTGAACAAGAAGTATAAGGTCACGGATCAAAACGGAGCCGAGCTTCAGCAAGGCGCTTCGATCAACGTCGATAACAGCGCATTCCGTCTGACCGTAACGTATTACATCGAGAAGGAACATTCCCTTTCCATCGTGACGACAAGTTCCAACGAAGGAAAGACTTTGAATCTCTCGGCGCAGTTCGATCCGGATTCTCAATTCGAAAGCTGGGATTACGGTACGGTCGAAGGATTGAGTTTCTCGGAATCCGGCAGCAGCCTTTCGATCTCGGCCAACGGCATCGAGAAAGAGACTTCCTTCACGGTAACGGCAAAGACGAATTATAAGAGCGCGAATATCACGATCTATGTTCATGTCAGTGAAGAAGGCGGCGTCACGATCTCCGATTCTTAAAATTGACAGACCTGCAGTCATCAGCTGCAGGTCTTTTTCAATAAAGGACAAAAAAGTGGGACTTTCAAAGTCCCGCCTTATCTTATCGATGATGATGATTATTTCGCGGTTTCGAAGCCCTGGATGTCGATATCGATCTGTTTGCATTCTATACCGCTCATCAGCAATACGGCTTCCTTGATCTCATCCTGCAGCTTATTGCACAGCTTGACGATATCGACGCCTTGTTTGACGCGGACCGAAACCGTGAACAGCGGCTCCCCTGCCTTGGAGATCTTGCAATCGACGAATTCATTGTCCTTTTTCGTCGGATAAACGTGCTTTACGGACGAACAAGCGATCGCAGCCATATCTTTAAATGCTTTTTCACTTATGATGTAAGTGCCGATTTCATTTTTTCTAAGTTCCATAATTTATGTACCTCAAAATTGATTATATCATCCTTCGTAATCCTTTAGGATATTTATTTTTTATGGTCCCTTTGGCACATTTGCCGAATCCGACCGACAGCCCCCGATAAGTCAGATGGTAATAATGATCCTCTAGAGCGGCCTTGAGTTCCTTGCCGGAGATAAAATCCTCATACTCCCGATCATTCATCTCATAAGAATAGCGGTATCTTCCGATCAGTGAATTCGCTCTGTAGAGATCATGAGCCGGTTCGAAACGCTTCTTGATGAGTTCGCCGACCCGGATACCGCATTTGAGCACATTGTTTTTCAGGCCCGGCAAAGGATCAAGTGACAGATAAAAATGATCGTTGTTCTTATACAGATAATAATCATCAATGAAAAGGTTCTCTCTGATGAATTCATCGACTGTCTTTTCTTTGATGCACCTCATCGGCTTCAATGAAGACGG
>JAFOLW010000048.1 GCA_017419165.1 Erysipelotrichaceae bacterium | reverse complement strand
CGTATTGTAGTGCAGGGTACAGAACTCATGGATCTCGTCATCGGTCCCGGGAGCCTGATTGCCGAACTGGTTGCACGGGATATCCAGGATCTCCAGACCCTTTTCATGATAGTCTCTGTACATCTGTTCGATCGGTTCGTACTGCGGCGTGAATCCGCAGCCGGTCGCCGTATTGACGACCATGACGACTTTGCCTTCATAGTCTTTCAGATCGAGTACTTCGTTCTTTCCGGTCATTACTTTGTGATCGTAAAACATGGTCTTCTTCCTTTCTGTTATGATATGTCGATTCTTTTACAGAACAATTATAACAGTTTCCGCTTCCATTACAGACGATGACACCCGAAAGAAAAAGATGCCCCTTCAGGCACCTTTGACTTGATTGATCTGAACGATGTGCACGATCTCCTCGAGATTGGAGATGAACGCACCGGCCAGGATGACCAGCGAGAACGGGATCAGCAGCGGATGCTCGACCAGGAACGGCAGGAAGAACATCATACCGCTGTTGAATTTGTTCAGGATGGTATGCCGGCTTTCGAAATAACCTTTGGTCATAGCCACCGCGATATAACATAAGGCGCGGATGCCGACCGCCAGATAGATCAGGATCCAGACGTACTTCGGGAAACGCCGTCTCAGATACGGCAGGATCTTGTACATCATCATCGTATAAAACGAGATGTCCGAGACCGAATCCAGTTTGGAACCCAGTTTCGAGATCGTGTTGGTCTTTCTGGCAACGAAACCGTCCAGGATGTCCGAGATCCCGCACCAGATGTAGATGACGAAAAATTCGACGGACATCGTTTCCGTAAAAAACAAGGCGATCGTTCCGATGAGCCTTGTCAAAGTGATGATGTTTGCCAGATTCTTCTTCATACCATCTTGAATTATAACAGAACAAAGGTGCTCTGTCCCAACAAATACTAAAAGGAGATCTCCGTATCCGGAAAATATCCTTTGAACTGCTTTAAAGCCGGATCGAGGGAAGGATCGTTTTCACTCAGGATCTTCTTCGCGCATTCCAGCATCTCCTTGCAATGGAAATCAAAGGGAAGGATGTGTCTTCTTTCCGCTGAACTTACCTTTTCTTCATCGGCCGCCTGCAGCCACTCAAAGACGCAGCGCGCATCGCCCCTGCCCAGGGCTTCCTTCACGTTGAGCACGAGGTTCGGATCGAATCCTTCGACGATCGCCTCATCGATGTACTTACAGTAATAAGGACCGTAATCGAGAAGACCGTAGTCCTTCCAGGTGTCGTACCAGGCACACTTCGTGACGACCGATACGGTCTTGTCCTTTTCAAAAGAAAGCTTCGAGATGTTCTCGCCCTGTCTTCCTTTCCATTCCCCGTTGATGAAGTAGTCGTTGAGGTCACCGGTTTCACTGTTTTTTCTCATGCGCCGTCCTCTGCAGCGGCCGTATTCTTTCGTGAACGCTTCGATCAGCTGCTTCCCCTCTTCTTCGCCGTGGACCTGCAGGATGTTTTTGCATAAGAGCGCATACAAAAGCGCATGATGTAAGATCTCCATAAAAATCCTTCCTTTAGACCTTTATGCCGGCCAGGGCAAGAAACTTCTTTTCCGACTGTATCTCGTGACTGACGAAGTCCCCGTCTTTATAGAGTGTAAAATTCGTGACCGGAGAAGCTGCGTTCTGCGCCGCCTCGCGGCTGTCGATGTGGATGACCTTTAACGGGATGCCGTGCTGTTTCGCAGCCTCTTCCAGCCTCGACACCCAGTAATAGGTGAACGGGCACTGGTCGGAATAGGTGATCACAAAACCCTTCTCATCGCAATGAGGATGTCTTGCGCATTCTTTGAACTGCGGCTTGTTCCCATCTTTTTCAAAAGGCAGATACCACAGCTGTATCCCGGGATCGGTCGTATCGGCAGCTTCGAAACCCTTGTATGCCAGATACTTCGGATCGGCCAGAAAACCCTTCTTCTTTGCCGAAGAAAGGATCGTCAGACCTTTGCATCCCTTTTCCTTTGCGTCCCTGATGCATTCATTGAGCAGATCGCTGGAATAGCCGTGTCCTTTGAGCGATCCGGAGACCCACAGACAGTTGATGTGCATGTAGCCTTCCGCAAGGATCGGATTCCAGGCGTTCTCCGCCGGCATATATTCGATGAAACACTTTCCCCGCTCTTCGCTCCGGTAAAAGACCAGCCCTTCATCGAAGCGCTGCTTCAGCCATTCTTTCTTCTTTACCGACTGGGGATTGGACATCGCACAGCAGATATGTTCCTTATCGATATTCTCTTTCGTGATCCGTATATAACCCATATTGACTCCTAATCGAAAAGGGCTTGCGCCCTTTCCTATCCGTTTCTCTTATTTGACTTCGCCGTTCTCTCTCCAGGCACTGTAAGCTTCCAGTTCCTTGGAGTTGATCTGCAGCGCCAGTCCCAGGACCGCGAGATCATCGACGACACCGATGACCGGGATCTTATCGGAGATCAGGTCTTTGCCCTTCAGCATGTAGACCAGAGCACCGACCATCGAAACGACGACCTTCGGTGAAACTTCCGTATATTCTTTGGCGATATAGGAGCGGATCATCGACAGCATCAATGGCAGCTTTGCCGCATACTGACCGACATTGGGGATCTGCGACAGCTTGGCTTCCGCCGACTGTAAGATATTTTCCAATGCTGCCGTATCCTTCATGATGCTTTCGACTTTTGCCGAAGACTCATCCAGCAGTTCCTTGATCTTGTTCTTATCGATTTCCATATTATGATTACCTCCGTTTATCTGATTCAATTATAATCATTGTTTGAATTTTTCCGCAACGCTCGGCGCGTTCCTGGTCAGCTTGCGGATGGAAAGATCCTGTGCCTTGTCATTGGCCAGACGCAGCTGATTGGAAGAAGAAGTCAGAGCTTCCTTGATCTTGTTGAGATGGGCGATCGACTTGTCGATCTCCTCGATCGCATCGTTGAACTTCTTGGCCGCCGTCGTGTAGTTCTTGCCGAACGCTTCTTTGAACGCATTCATGTTGTTCTCGAAGTTCTTGAAATCCACATCCTGTTCCTGCAGAGCGATGAGCTGTTTCTTGTAAGACAAAGAGTTCATGTTCGCATTCCGCAGTAACGTGATGATCGGGATGAAGTTCTGCGGACGGACCACATACATCTTCTCGTAGCGGTGAGACATGTCCACGATGCCTTCGTTGTACAAGTCGTTGTCCGTCTCCAGCAGAGAGACCAGGACCGCGTATTCGCACTTCTTGTCTTTTCTGTCCTTGTCGAGCTTTGCCAGGAAGTCCTCGTTTTTATGTTTCGTCGCCGTCTGATCGGCTTCGTTTTTCATCTCGAACATGATGGAAACGATCTGCGTTCCCTCGTCGTCATAATCCCGGAAGATGAAGTCGCCCTTCGATCCTTGGGAGATGTCGTTGTCTTTTTCAAAATACGCATTTCGAAACAGCGGCCGGACGCGGTTGAATTCGTAGAGGCAGTGCTGCTCAAGGTCTTCACCGATCATCTTGGTCGACTGCTTTGCCTTGAAATCCTTATAGTAGGCGATCAGCTCGTCCTTGTCCGCCAGCTGTTTGACGTAAGACTGCTTCAAGGCATCGGATTCCGCCTTCAGATGCGTGATCTCCTCTTCCTTTTCCGCCACCGCCTTGGCCAGATCGACCTTGTTCTCCATCTCCTTGTTCTTGAGATCGGCATCGAGCCTGACGATCAGGTTCTCCTTCTCCTGCAGCCTTGCCTGCAGTTCATCGACCGCTTCCTTGGTCAGGAGCTCGTTTTCTTTTTCCTTGCCGGAAAGCTCGCTCTTCAGCTTTTCGATCTGCAGGTCCTTTTCATTCAATGCCTTCAGATTTTCACTTAAGGTCTTCTGTTTCAAAGCATCGAGCTGCATCCGCAGCTTCTCTTCGTAATCCTTTTCTCTTCTTCGCAGTTCTTCGTTGAACTGATGGTCGCGGATCTGTTTCACGATGGAATCGTAACTCGATTCGTCGATGGTGAAGACTTCACCGCAGTTGGGACATTTGATCTGATTCATAAGGTCCTCCTTCTCTTCCAATATAACCCATCTGCCGTTCATTTTTTCGTACACTCTTCACAAAGACCGATGTCTGTTCCTGATCCGATACGTCATGCGGATTAAAAACATATCCGCAAAGGACATGTCGTTTCAGAAACAAAGATATGAAAGATACATCAAAGGATCAATCCGGCGATATAGACCAGAAGCGGCAATGTGATGATGCACAAAAGTGTCGAGATGCACACATAGCCGACACCGCTCCGATAATCCTTGTCATACTGTTGGGCAAAGATCGCGACATTGCTGCCGACGGGACAGGCTGCCGCACATAAGATCGACAGCTTCATCGCTTCCGTTCCAAACGGGATCAGTTTGAAGGCGGCAACGGTGATCAAAGGAATGACCAGAAGACGCATCAGACTCACGAAATACATGTTCCGGTTTCTGATCATGAGCGATAAGTCGCTTTGTGCCAGATAGACGCCGGAAGAAAACATCGCCAGCGGCGTATTGATACTGGAGATGATCGAAAAGACCTCGCTTGCCAGGGACGGAAGAGAGATCTGCGTAAAATACAGAAACAGACCGATCAAGACAGCCAGGAAGACGGGATTGCCCAGGACTTTCTTTACGTCCATGACCGACTTGTCATCCGTGATCGTATAAACGCCGTATGTCCACTGCAAGAAGCTGATCAGGACGATCATCATCGAGATATAGAAGACTGCCGTACTTCCGAAGGTCGCCTGTACCAAGGGGATGCCGATGAAGCCGGCATTGGAAAAGGCCGAGGCAAATTCGGCGATCCGGTCTTTCTTATGGAAAAGGACGAACGACACTAAGATCGCGATCAATAAAGAAAGGACAGAAAAAAACAAAGAAGAGAGAAGCTCCATCGTCTTTTCCGCGGACTTCTGCACACAGAAATTGGAAACGACGACGACCGGGATCGCCACATTCAACAAGAGCTTGCCGATGTCCTTCGCACCCTGATCGCTGATCCAGTCTTTCCTGTATGCCGCAAAACCGACTCCCATCAAGATGAACATGATGATGACCTGTCTGAACAGTACGCCTAAGATCTCCATAAGATTCCTCTCTTTTCTGCTTGTATTATAGAGGACCTTTTTATCTTCAACAAGACAAAAGACTTATACACGAAAAAACAAAGCCGTCATAAAGCGTGATATCATGAAATCAGAAAGAGATCGTAAAGATCGGAAAGGATAATCCATCGCATGTTACATGAAGTCAGATTCGGCTCATTCAATGAGCGTGACCAGGTCTACGGCTGGATCTACGTACCGGCATGTAAGCCTCTGGGCATCATTCAGCTGGTTCACGGTTTCGGTGAACACTCCCGCAGATACCTTCACATGATCACGAGCTTTATGGAAGCAGGCTACATCGTCGCCGCCGACGACCATGTCGGACACGGCAAGACGGCACTGGAAAACGACAAATGGGGCGACTGGGGCAAGAAAGGTCCGCAGACGATGATGGAAGACGAAAAGAAGCTCCATGACATCGTCGTCGGCAAATATCCGGGGCTCCCGTATTTCATGTTCGGCCACTCCATGGGCTCCTTCATCACCCGGCAGTACATCGCCAAATACGGCGAAGACCTGACCGGTGCGACCATCTGCGGTACGACCGGTGTCTGGCCGAATCTCGAAGACAATATCGCCATCGTCCAGAAACTCGTCGACGAAGGCAAAGGCGAAGACTCCGATCCGAGCCTGGGCGGCACCTTCATGGGCTGGATGTTCGCCCGCTGCGATGAAGGCGTGAAACTGGGCAACGAGTGGATCTGCGATTCGCCGTACGTTCAGAAAGACCACGCGGAAGACCCGTTCGACGCATTCACCAAACCGACGTCCAACCGTGCCTGGCTCTACTTCCTGCAGATGATGGAAGACATCACCGGCAAACAGTGGGCACAAAAAGTTCCGAAGGATCTGCCGATCTACAACATCGGCGGCGACCAGGACCCGGTGGGACAGTATGGCGAAGGGATGTACCAGGCTGCCAACTGGCTGATCGATACCGGCCACGATGTGACAACGGTCTTATATACCGGCTACCGCCACGAGATCCACAACTACTCCGACATCAAGGAACAGGTGGAACAGGGCATCATCGATTTCTTCGATTCCTGCCTCATGTAAAAACACAAAAGAGTTCTCACGAACTCTTTTCTTATGCCCATTTGAAATTTTCTTTTCCCGCACCGATCTCAAAATGACACTTGACGATCCCCAGATCCAGTTTCAGCAAGGTCCCCAGACCCACTGCGGAAGCCTTGACTCTGTTTCCTTCCAGCAGCTTCAGCGAGAACTTCTGCTGGTTGACGGCCGTCGGTGCCTTCATCGCCGCATCGACGCCCTTTCTGAACCATTCCGGTCCTTTGTCAAGATCCGGTGCCAATGAATTGACATCTTTGTTTTTATGAGGAACGCCGTCATTTTCTCCGTAGCCCAGAGCGATGACGATGATCTCCTTTTCGCCTTCCTTCAAAGCAGCCTTGGACTTGCCGTGAGTCAGAGCCGCCCAGCAGGAATTGAGTCCCAGCGTCTGGGCTTTCAGGACGAAGAGTTCGCCATAGTACCCGGCCCGCTCTTTTTCCGATCCGTCTTTCTTCCCGGCGATCACCGCATAATTTTTGACGTTTTTGAATTTTCCGTAATGGGCCAGCCTCGAATCGAAACAGGACGGTTCCTCATAAAGCACCTGAATGTTCAGATCTCCCTGTTTTGACAGCAGGGAGGCATATCCATCCAGGATCTCCCGTTTTTCTTTTTCGATCGGGGCATCCTTGTATTGGCGCACGCTGTGCCTTTTTTCGATCGCTTCGATCAGTTCCATCATTTTTCTCCTTCGTTCATCCGATACGTATATTCGTCCCGATGTGCCCGGACTTGTTTTCCCGCCGGGAGCCTGTAGGTCCCGTAAGGCGTCTTGATCTCAAGATCCCGTTCTCCGTCATTGAACAGATAGACCGGTTCGAAGTCTTTCTGCCACTGCCGGAAATAGAGGGCAGCTTCTCCAGAAGGGATATACATGAGCTGCAGGTCGGAAAGAAAACGGCTCTTTCCTTCAAAGACATAGACCTCATCGTGATCGGTCTTCAGACGGATCTCGCAATGAAGAGCTTCGCAGTCTTTCTCCGGCTGCCTGATGAAGGCCTTCTTGAAAAAGTCCGGCTTCCGCTCATCGAAAACAAGGGCGACGCCGATCCCGATCTCTTCCAGCAATTCTTTGATCTTTTCCTCATTCATCTTCTTCACTCTATGACATATTCAAAAGACCGCGCAAGTCTTATGCACGGTCTAGGAAGCATCGATGATCCCGCACATCGTTTTGATCGCCTCGTCGGCCTCCGGGATCGGGAACGCCGGATAGACGTGATTGAGGCCTTCACCGACATATACTTTGTTTCGGATGCCCTTTTCCGTGAGGATCTTGGAAAACTTCATGACCTCCGGATAGAAAAATTCGTGGGTCCCCGTAAACATCGTCACATCCTTGAGACAGGACACATCCCCGTACATCGGAGATAAGCGGTAATCCTTCAGATCCGTCCCATTGGCCCAATACGCGGCATCGACCGACAGGTCGGCGCGCTTGAGCGTCGGATCGACCTTCTCGTAAAACGGGATCTCGGGATTGTCCATCTTCAGATCGAGCCAGGGCGACATCAGGATGAGCTTTTCCGGACCCTTGAGGCCCAACGTATCCAGATACATCGCAAAGCCGGCCGCCAGACCGCCGCCCGCCGAATCGCCCATGAAGATGATCTTCTTATCGGGGTAGTATTTCAAGACTTTCTTATAGAAGGTCTCCAGTTGTGCATAACAGACCTTAAAGTCGGAATACGGTGCCAGAGGATAATCCGGGATGATGAACTGCGCAGCACTTTGACTCGTGATCTTGTCGAGCATCAGCCAGTGGAACGGCAGCATCTCTTCCACATAAGCTCCGCCATGCAGGTAGATGATCAGCTTGTCGCTTTCGCTTTCCACGTTCATATAGAAAAGACGCATCTCACCGGAGACGATGTCATCGATCCTTCCTCTGTCCCTGATCTTGATCAGAAGAGGCAGGTCATAGCGTTTCTTTCCCTTGTGACGGCGGTACTCCATGATGACCTGAGTGATGGTCCTTCCTTTCGGAACGACTGCCTTTCGGGCGATCCTTTCGCAGATCGTTGCGCTTTTCGAACGTGCCATATCTCTATGATACATCAAAAGCTCCCATGAAGGACTTTTTTCCAAAACACGCCCGGACCATGAAAAAACATCTTCTTCAGAAGACTTGATCGCCGCTGCCGATGAAAAGAAAGACCGGTCTGAATATCAGACCGGTATGTTATTTTTTATTCGCCTTTGACGCTTTGCGTGATCGTCGGGATCGAAGATGCCTTGGCGTAGTTGTCGATGTTGGCCGGCTTGCTTCCGAACTTCATCAGAGTTCCGGCGCCGCCGATACAGCCGCCGTTGCAGGCCATACCCTCGACGAAGTTGCCCTGCAAGAGGTTCCTCGCCTTCTTCAGCATCGCGACACGGCACTGTTCGATGCCGTTGCAGGTCTCCGGCTTGAGTTCGAGCTGCGCATCGATCTCCTTGAGGCCCTGCTTCATCGCTTCGGTCAGACCGCCCGATCTTGCGAAGACACGTCCGTAGTAGGTCGCCTGATCGATCTCTGTATCTTCGAGTTCTTCCAGGACGATCTCTTTGGAATCAAACAACGCCTGCAGTTCTTCGAAAGTCAGAACGACATCGACCAGACCTTCCACATCTTCTCTGTGGATCTCCATCTTCTTGGCCGTGCACGGACCGATGAAGACCAGCTTGCAGTCCTCGTCTTCCTCTTTCAGCACTTTGGCGATCGCGCCCATCGGTGAGAGGTTGTGCGAGATGAACTGTGCCAGATCCGGGAAGTTCTTCCGCACGTAGTCGACGAAAGCCGGACAGCAGGAGGAGAATAAGAAACCCTTCTCCGCCAGTTCGGTCGCTTCCGAATATGCGACCAGGTCGGCACCCTTGGCGACTTCCACGACATCGTAGAAGCCCAGTTTCTTCAGACCGGTGACGATCTGCGACAGTTTTGCCTCACGGAAATTGTCGGCGATCGCCGGAGCGATCAGAGCGTAGGTCTTGAACTTCGTGTTGTTTTCGCTCTTCAGGATATAGTCGATGGCATCCAGGATGAACGACTTGTCCATGATGGCGCCGAACGGACACTGTGACATGCAGGCACCGCAGTTGATGCATTTTTCGTGGTCGATCCTTGCCGCCTGATCCTCATTGGCTTCGATGGCCTTGACGGCACAGGCATTCTCGCAAGGTCTCTTGCGGTTGATGATCGCGGAATACTGGCAGGCTCTTGCACAGGCACCGCAGTTGATACATTTGGTCTTATCGATATGTGACTGGTGATTCTCGTCAAAATAGATCGCGTCTTTCGGACAGGCATCCTTGCAGCGCTGTGCCAGACAGCCACGGCAGGTATTGGTGACGACGTAGCCGCCGATCGGACATTCGTCACAGGCGATGTCGATGACTTCGATGATGTTGGGGTTATTGCGGTTGCCGCCCATCGCCAGCTTCACTCTTTCCTGTAAGATGGCTCTTTCCTTGTAGACACAGCAGCGCATGGTCGGAGTCTTGCCCGGCAGGATCTTCTTCGGGATATCCAGGACGTTCTCCACCAGGTTGCCTTCCCAGGCTTCTTTGGCGACTTCCTTCAGGGCAAGATATTTCAGCTCCTGTATCTTGGTCTCAAATTTAGAGTTCTTCATATAATCTCTCCAATTCTTTTTCATCCATGAAGATCAGACTTCTTAAGAATTCCGACTGTTTCTTGATCCCCTTGACGGACTGCGAAGCAGCAAGGATCGGCAGCCAGTTCAGGATCTCCTTGATCGTGGTGCCGCTTCTTTCCGCAAACAGATCGATATACTTTCTTGCCAGCGCTTTCTTCCCATCCACCAGGAACATCATATATGTCCTGGCCGCATCCGCTTCCGCGTTGCCCTGTGTCGCGTGATACCAGTCAATGATATAGGCCTTTCCTTCCTTGTCGATGATCACGTTGTTCGGCTTGTAGTCGCCATGTAAGACACAGTTATGTATCGGCATCGCTTCCACACGGTTATGAAGGTCATAACGCAGGGTGGCGGAAAGCTCGGTGTGAGCGATCTTTCCGTTCATCTTATCGTGGTGCTTGGACATCTTCGGGATGCGCAGCTTGTGCATCTCAACTTGCAGATCGACGAAACGCTTCAGGTATTCATCTTCCTTCTCCGGTTCTTCGTCCATGAGCTGTTTGATCGTTTTCCCTTCTATATATTCCTGCACGATCGCCCATTCTCCGTCGATGACGCAGACTTCGAGCAGCTTCGGGACGCTGAGGCCCGCCTGCTGGACTCTTGCCTGGTTCAATGCCTCGAAAAGGATGTCCGCAACTTTACGCTCCTTGTTGTAGACTTTGTACCACTTTCCGTCTTTTTCAAACTTGGCTTTGGCTTCTCTCAAAAGCACAGATCTATTATTTGTGTTTTCCATCAATCATAATATATCATAAAACGCAGCCGAAACCGACACAGGAAAAGGTCGGAACAGATGATGATATAATGGTTTTAATCAGGAGGGTGCCCATGGACAAAGGATACGCGGTCAAAGATGCACGAAGCGGTCAGATCCTCTATGCATCGGATAATTATGACGAGAACGACGTTTTTGAAACGGTCGGACTTTCCGACGGCAAGATCCTGTCCGTCTCGGGAAATGACGAACGGAAGATCATAAGCGATCTGCAGAACAAACTGTCGGAAGCGGAAAGCGCCAACCAGGCCAAAGAAGTCTTTCTGTCCAACATGTCCCACGACATCCGGACCCCGATGAATGCCATCATCGGCATGACCGGACTCGCCAGGAAGAACATCGATGAGAAAAACAAGCTCCTCGATTCCCTCAACAAGATCGACACTGCCTCCTCCCATCTGCTTTCGCTGATCAACGAAGTCCTCGACATGTCACGCATCGACTCGGGGAAACTGGTCCTGAGCAACGAGCTGTTCTATCTGTCCGACTTGCTGCACGACACCCTGGTCATCGTCCGTCCGCAGATGGAAGCCAAAAAACACGAATTCATCACGACGATCGGCGACATCTTCCATGAAGAGCTCTATGGCGACATACAGCGTCTGCGCCAGATCTACGTCAATATCCTGAACAACTCCGTCAAATATACCAAAGACGGCGGAAAGATCACGCTGAACATCTCACAGAGGATGAACGGCGACCGATGCGAACTCGTCTTCCTGTGCACCGACAACGGCATCGGCATGTCGGAAGACTTCCTGAAGAAGATCTTCGATCCGTTCGAACGGGTCAACAACTCCACGATCTCCGGCATCGAAGGCACGGGCTTGGGCATGTCGATCGTCAAGAAACTCACCGAAGCGATGAACGGCAGCATTTCGATCCGTTCGAAAGTCAATGAAGGGACCTCCGTCACCATCACTGTCCCGTTACGCTATGAGACCGCATCGATACAGGCCGGCATCCTGCAGAAGAAGAACCTTCTGGTGGTCATGGAAGAAGGGAAGACCCTGGACATCCTGCAGGACTACTTAAAAGAATTCCGTATCCCCCATCACACCGTCAACGACTTTTCCGCTGCCGTCAGCGAGTTTACCGACGCCTCTTACGAGAACCGTCCTTATGACGCCGTCCTGTTCTCCAACTTCGAAAACAAGACCGGCAATACCTTCGACCTGGCTTCCTACTTCCGCCGTTCCTATCCGGGACTTCCGATGGTCCTGATCTCCGAAGACGACTGGGAGCGCATCGAATACAAAGCCAACCGCAGCGGCATCGACTACTTCATACCGCAGCCCTTCTTCCGCAAATCGCTGATCTCTTCCCTTCTGGAAGTCTTCGATTCCAAGCAGGGACAGGGCTCTTCGATGCAGACCCCGGATCTCACGGGCAAACGCATCCTTCTGGCGGAAGACAACTTCATCAACCGCGAGATCGCCCTGGAACTGCTCCGTTCGACAAAAGCGCAGATCGAAACGGCCGAGAACGGACAGATCGCCTTAGACAAGTATCTGGAAAACGAAGAAGGTCATTTCGACATCATCCTGATGGATATACAGATGCCGGTCATGGACGGCTACGAAGCGACGAAAAAGATCCGCGAGAGCCAAAGGTCCGATGCCGCATCGATCCGGATCTATGCGATGTCCGCCAACGTCTTCGCCGAAGACATTGCCAAAGCCAAAGCCATGGGCATGAACGGACATATCGCCAAACCGATCGATGTCGCCAAACTCATGTCGACATTAAAACAGGCCTGAATGAAAGACTATCAGCTCAGATACATCGGCAACCTGAAAAACATCCTTGAACTCAAAGATGTTTTTCGTCTGCCGCAGAACGGTTTCGAAAGCTGGTATCAGAGCTGTCTGGATGCCTCAAGGAAGATCTCCGAGATCAAAAAAGAGAATGACGCCATCCTGAAAGAAGAACTCTTCCCGACGCTCGATGACATCTACAACGCTTCGGAAGAAGAACTGAACGCCCTTGAGGAATTCTCCAATGCGCTCCTCGACTGGAAAGCCAATCTCGACCCGGGCGTCTACGTCATCATACACGAGGCACTGCTTCGCATGTACCGCGTCGCCAGGAACCCTTCCCGCATCATCAAGGAGCTCTACCTGCTGGGCATGGGCTTCTATTATCAGGACCTCGCCTACCGCGGATCGGATCATGCCAAAGCCCATCAGCTCAATTTCGAGAACGAGATGATCTTCACCGAAGCATCTTCGTATTTCCGTTACTTCCCCTCGCTCGACAGCGACGAGACCAGAGGCTACATCATCCGTGCCCTCGCCAACATCTCCATCACCTCCAACGACCGTCGGAAACGGCTGTCCTCTTCGATCAAGGCATTGCATATCGTGACCGATCCCTATTACATACAGATGGCGCCGTCCCTGCCCTGGAAGGTCTATGAACGCAGGACCTACCAGCAGATCTCGGCCGTCCGCTCCACCCTGTCGCGCGGCGACTTTTCCAACGAAGAGCTCGCCCTGATCATGGAAGCCTGCCAGATCATCTTCGAACCGGAAAAAGGCGTCGACAACCCCAATATCCGCTGGCTGTGGCCTTACTACGAGATGGAATACAACCTCGGCCTGGCCGATCTCAAACAGACGCTCACCCGGATGGAAAAACTCATCCTGTCGACGAACTACGACCAGTATGACGAATCCGGTCTTTATGCCAATGTGCAATTGCCGCTCTATTACGGCCGGCTTTTGAAAAACAACCCGCAGTTTCTGGAAAAAGAACGCTACACCGCCTTTTTGAAAGATGCCTACGAGAAGATGATGAAGACACTGATGAGCCTGCCGCGGGAAAACATGGACGAATACTTCTCCTACATCTTCGCCCTTCTCGCCAATTCCTACTTCGAGACCGCAGGCGTGCCGACCTACTTCGACACCATGAAAAAACTCATCAGCCGCTATACCGGAGAATACTATATCAAAGCCCGGCGCTTCGGCGAGATCCTGACTCTGTATTGCAAAACGATCCTGGAGAGCGATCCTTCCTTCTTCGATGAACTGCCTTTCCTGCATGAGATGAAAGACCGCGACGAAAAGAAGAAAGCCTTGTATGCCTACGCGATGGATTGCGGGCTCTTCTACGATTTCGGTCTCATCCCGATGAATATGGACAAGACCCTGTCGAGCCGTTCGCTGTTCGAACGGGAAGACGAGATCTACACTTTGCATACCGACATCGGCTGCAGCAGCCTCAAAGAACGCGCCTCGACGAGACGTTTCGCCGACATCGCCTTAGGCCATCACCGCAGCTACGATGAAAATGACGGCTACCCGAACGAGTATGTCCGTCTCGATTCGCCTTACCGCCGCTTCTGCGACCTGGTCTGTGTCGTCTCCTATCTGGAAAAACACTACGAACAAGATATCGATGCCGTCTGCGTCGATATCCTCTCGCAGGCCCGTACGGTCTTCTCACCGCTGATCGCTTCCTATCTGGAAGAAGAAGACTTCCGCCGGCAGATCGAAGAGATCCTCACCGGAGAGCGGAAAGGCTATTACAGAGAACTCTACGATCAGCTTCTGACTGAGAAAGAGAACAGCGCTTCGTGAGCGCTGTTTTTTAATCCAATGGTTTTTGATAATAATTGCCGTAGACGTTGAGCGTGTTGCGCGTCTCGATGAACGCCTGCGGATCGCCCTCCAGGGCATACTTGACGACCTCCGTGGTCTGGAAGGCATTGACGACCGTATAAAGCATAGTCTCATCGGCTCCCTTGTAAGCTCCCTTGGCGGCGATCTTGGTGATGCCGTGGCGGACATTCTTCAGTATGGAATCGATGACCTCGTCCGGCTTCTTGGTGACGATGATGATCGCCTGATGGGTATAGCGCTTGTGGCGCTTGGAGACGATCATGTTGGAAGCATACTGGAAGATGATCGAATATGCGGCGATCTGCCAGTGATACAACATGCCGGCGATGAAGATCAGCACGCTGTTGAACGCAAAGACATAATCCCACATCGAACGGTGATACTTGTTGGAATAATAGATCGATAAAAAATCCGTACCGCCCGAGGAAGCACCGTTGGTCAGAGCGATCGAAACGCCAAAGCCCGAGATCACCCCGCCGAACAGTGCGATCAAAAGAGGATCGTCCAGGATGCGGAAAGCCGGAAAGAACGAAGAGAAGACCGACACCAGCGTCGTCTGCAGGACCGAAAAGATCGTGAAGAGCTTGCCGATGTGCTTATAGACGATGATCGCCAGGATGATGTTGATCAGCAGATACAGATAAAAGAACGGCAGATCGATCTTGAAGAAATCCATCAGGATATCCGAGACGAGTCTCGACATGCCGGAGATGCCGGAGGGATAGATGCCCGCCGGGACCGAAAAAGAAGTCAAGGCAAAAGCCTGAAAGGCTGCCGAGACGGTGACGGCTGCCGTCATCGTCAATATTTGTTTTTTATTCTTTAAGATATCACTCATGTTGTTTACGCTTGTTCTTCTTCCATTCCTTGATCGCGTTCAGCCGCTCGCCGACCTGCCGCTCCAGTCCCTGATCGGAAGGCAGATAATACTCTCTGTCTTTCAGCGAATCCGGCAGACAGACCATGTCGGTCAGCCGTTCCTTGCTGTCATGGGCATACTGGTAGCCCTTGCCGTAATCCAGTTCCTTCATCAGCCGGGTCGGTGCATTGCGGATGACCAGCGGGACCGGTTCGTCGATCATTCCGATCGCATCCTGCTTCGCGTTTGCATAGGCGACATCGACCGCGTTGGACTTCGGTGCCACCGACATGTAGATGACGGCTTCCGCCAGGGCATCGCTGCATTCGGGCATCCCGATGTAGTGACAGGCATCGTAGGCTGCCACCGCCAGCTGCAGGGCCCGCGGATCGGCGATCCCGATGTCCTCCGAAGCGAAACGGATGACCCGCCGGGCGACATAGAGGGGATCTTCTCCCGCTTCCAGCATCCGCGCGAGCCAGTAGACGGCCGCATCCGGATCGGAATTGCGCATCGATTTATGCAAGGCGGAGATGATGTTGTAGTGTTCTTCGCCCTTCTTGTCGTAAAGCAATGACTTCTTGGAGGTGATCTCTTCGATGATCGTCGGGCTGACGGTGATCTTGTCACCCTCTTCCTCCCCGTTGAGCACCGCCATCTCCAAAGTGGACAGCGCCATGCGGGCATCGCCGTTGCAGAAATTGGCGATGAAAGAAAGACTGTCCTCATCGATCCGTACCGTCTTTCCCGGGAACGCCCGCTCATCTTTGACTGCCCGCTTGAGCAGTTCGATGATCTCTTCCGCTTCCAGCTGCTTGAGCACGAAGACCTTGCACCGTGACAATAAGGCACCGTTGACTTCGAAGGAAGGATTCTCGGTCGTTGCGCCGATCAGGATGATCGCTCCTTTTTCCACGAAAGGCAGGAAGGCATCCTGCTGTGCTTTGTTGAAACGGTGGATCTCATCGACGAAGACGATCGTCCGATGGCCTAAGGAAGTCTCCTCTTCCGCCTTCTTCATGACCTCCTTGATCTCTTTGATCCCGCTGGTCACCGCCGAAAAATCGATGAACGACGCCCTGGTATGGGAAGCGATCACCGAAGCTAACGTGGTCTTGCCGACGCCCGGCGGACCCCAGAAGATCATCGACGGGATCCGATCGGATTCCACCATCCGGCGCAGGACCTTCCCCGGGCCGATCAGGTGCTTCTGACCGATGATCTCATCGAGGCTCTGCGGCCGCAGACGGGCAGCCAGAGGCTCATTCATAGGATCATAAAACAGCGATCTTTGACTCATCGTGACTCCTTAATTCCGTTACATTATTAATTGTATAATAGAACTGTGAAATTGAAACAAAGCTTGAGACAGAACGTCCTGCCCTATCTTCGGGCGATCCCCGACATCTGCGGCTTTCAGATCATCAACGGTCTTCTGCTCTATCTGATGATGCTTGTTTTCAAACAGATCGCCATGGTCCTGATCCGCTCGACCGGCCGCGTCGCCATCTCCACCGGGGACTTCTGGTTCCTGTTCACGACCTGGCAGGGGCCGCTTTTGCTGATCATCGGAATGGCCATCCTGTTCCTGTATGTCGCCTTCGATCTCAATACGCAGATCATCTATTCTTCGACGATCTTAAAAGGACAGGCCGATCTGAAAGGTTCCATCCGCAAAGGCCTTATCTCGATCAGAGAATTCTTCACACCGGATGGCATCGGCATCGTCTTGTATATCGCCCTCATCGCTCCGATCGTCGGGACGGGCTTCACGATCTCCCTGACCGATTCCTTATATCTTCCCTCCTTCATCGCCTCGGTCATCGAGACCACACCGTTATACTCGGTCCTGTATTACATCTTCGTGTGGATCTTCATCTTCTTAGGCATCATCCACATCTTCATACTCCACGGCATCCTGCTTGGCGGGCTCAAGTCGAACAAAGCCGATGATCAGTCAAGACAGATCATGAAGCAGCACTGGAAGAACTACCTGCTGGAAAACCTGCGCCTGCTGCTGATCGGACTTCTGCTCATCGTCTTCGATCTTCTTTTGACCGGATTGCTTCCTTCCATGCTGTTCTTATTTTTCGGCAACATCGAACACTACAAGACGGCGGTCTACTTCATCCTCATGCTGGTATGCATAAACATTGTGATCCTGACTTCGTTCTTTCAGTCCTTCTATATGATCCACATGACGCGGCTGTATTACCGCTATACCGGAAAGGACGACAGCTTCGCACTGAGCCAGAGAAAGATATCGCCGATCCTCTCGCTTCTGTTCACGGCCGCCTTGTTTGCCGTCCTCTACTTTGCCTCATGGATCCTGTCGAACCGCTTCGATCAGATCTTCTCGACGCAGATTACCACAAAGATCATCGCCCATCGCGCAGGCGGCATCGAGGCTCCGGAAAACACCCTTGCCGGACTGGAAGAAGCGATACGCTTAGGTGCGGCAGGTGCGGAGATCGACATACAGCGGACGAAAGACGGTCACTATATCATCAACCACGACGCCAGCTTCGCCCGCCTGTGTTCCAATAAGGCAAGACCGGAAGAACTGACGCTGGAAGAAGTCAAGGCGCTCACGATCCAAGACCCTCTCTTCCCCGACCGGAAAGAAGAAGTCGCAACGTTTGAAGAGATGCTGGAAAGTGCGAAAGGAAGGATCGTCCTCTTCGTCGAACTCAAAGGCAACACCGCCGATCAGAAGATGGCCGACGATGCGGTAAGGATGATCAAAGAGAAAGGCATGGAAGATCAATGCGTGTTGATCTCGCTGAAGTATTCCCTGATCGACTACATCGAACGCAATTACCCGGAGATGCAGACGGCCTATCTGACCTTTGCAAGCTTCGGAAAGACGGCGGAATTCAACTGCGACTACCTCGGTCTGGAAGAAGAAGCGGTCAGCGGCAGCATCATCGACGCCCTTCACGAATCCAAGAGAGGCGTCCTGGTCTGGACGCCCAACACGGAAGCGGCTCAGCGCAAGTTTCTGATCTCCGATGCCGACTACATCATCACCGACAATGTGAAACAAGCCATTGGGCTGATCGAAACACTGGATCAGCGGGAAGACTTCGAAGTCATCATCGACTGGATATTCAATTAAGGAGAAAACATATGAATCAGACTTATCTTAAATGCAAGGAAGCGGCAGACTATCTGAAAACGAAGATGGATGCCGAAAATGCGATCGGTCTCATCCTGGGCTCCGGCCTGGGCGAACTGGGCAACGAGATACAGGACCCGGTCGTCGTCGACTATGCCGACATCCCCAACTTCCCGAAGACCACCGTCCCGGGACATGCCGGAAAACTGATCCTGGGAACGCTCAGCGGCGCCAAAGTCCTCTGCATGCAGGGACGTTTCCACTTCTACGAAGGCCACGATATGAAGACCGTCGCGATGCCGGTACGGGTCATGAAACTTCTGGGCGTCAAAGCGCTGATCCTGACCAATGCGGCCGGCGGATGCAACGAGACCTTCAAGCCGGGCACGCTGATGTTCATCGACGACTTCATCAACTTCATGGGCGACAATCCTCTCTATGGCGAGAACCTCGAAGAACTCGGACCGCGCTTCCCGGATATGACCAAAGCTCTCGATAAGGAATATACCGAACTGGGCATCGAGACCGCTAAGGAGCTTGGCATCGACATAAGACGCGGCGTCTATATGGGCTTCCGCGGTCCCAACTACGAAACACCGGCGGAGATCCGCTTTGCCCGGACCATCGGTGCCGATGCGGTCGGCATGTCCACCGTTCCGGAGATCCTGGCCGGAAGACATTGCGGACTGCGCATGATCGCCATCTCCTGCATCACCAACATGGCTGCCGGCATGACCGGAGAAGAGCTGTCCCACAAGGAAGTCCAGGAGACCGCAGACCGCGTCAAAGACCAGTTCAAAGGCCTGATCAGAGCGATCGTTTCAAGAATGTAGGAGAGATCCTGCATTTTTTTACATTTCCCTGTTGACAGTCATATGAACCTCTGATATAATCAAATCAACCTGAGGGAGTAATCGACCTGCCAAGGCAGATCCGCCGTCAACCGTCTTCACAAGACCGGCGCTCTTTAATCGATAAGACTCATGTGCATCGCACACGGGTCCTGAATAAGATCAAAACCAAACGACCCGTGCAAGATGCACGGGTTTTCTTATAAAGGAGGTAAAAGATCATGTTATTTCAAATCATCATTCCTGTTTTGATCGTCCTTGCCGTACTGGCGATGATCCTGACAGGCTACGTCAAAGCTTCACCGGATGTTGCCGTCATCATCTCCGGCTTAAGGAAGACGCCGCGGGTATTGATCGGCCGGGCCGGCATCAAGATCCCCTTCTTGGAGAAGGTCGACCATCTGCATCTGGGACAGATCTCGGTCGATATCAAGACCGATACCTACATCCCGACCAACGACTTCATCAATGTCAAAGTCGATGCGATCGCCAAAGTCCGGGTCGACACGAGCGACGAAGGCATGTTGAAAGCGGAACGCAACTTCTTGAACAAGACACCGGAAGAGATCGCTCTGGAATTACAGGATTCTCTTCAGGGCAACATGCGTGAGATCATCGGCACGCTCGACCTCAAGACGATCAATACCGACCGCGATTCCTTCTCGGATCAGGTCATGGCCAAAGCATCCAAAGACATGGAAAAACTCGGTATCGAGATCCTGTCCTGCAACATCCAGAACGTCATCGATGAAAACGGTCTGATCAACGACCTGGGCATGGACAATACGTCCAAGATCAAGAAAGATGCGCAGATCGCCAAAGCGGAAGCCGACCGCGATGTCGCCATCGCCAAAGCCAGAGCCGACAAGGCGGCCAACGATGCCCGCGTCGAGGCCGAGACCCAGATCGCCCAGCGAAACAACGAACTGGCGATCAAACAGGCCGAACTGAAACTGCAGTCCGATAAAAAACTCGCCATGGCCGATGCGGCCTACGAGATCGAGACACAGGAACAGGAGAAAACGATACAGACGGCGACCATCAACGCGCAGATCGCCAAAGCGGAAAGAGAGAGCGAACTGAAACTGAAAGAAGTGGAAGTCCGTCAGCACGAACTGGCTGCGGCCATCGAAAAAGAAGCCGACGCCAAAAAATACGCTTCAGAAAAAGAAGCGGAAGCCAATCTGATCCGCATGAAGAAAGAAGCGGAAGCCAAGAAATATCTGGCGCAGATGGAAGCCGAAGCCATCGAGGCCAAAGGCAAAGCCGAAGCGCAAGCCATCCGTGAAAAAGGCCTTGCGGAAGCGCAAGCCATGGAAAAGAAGGCGGAAGCCTATCAGAAATACAACGGCGCCGCCATGGCGGAAATGATGATCCGCATCATGCCGGAGCTTGCCGCTCAGATCGCAAAACCGATCTCCGCGATCGACAAAGTCACGATCTACGACAGCGGAAACGGCCAGAGCGGTGTCTCACAGGTCTCCGCCAACATGCCGGTCATCATGAAACAAGTCTTCGACACGATGTCCGAAGCGACGGGCGTCGATCTCAGAGAGATCATGAAAGCCAACACCTACGATGCCAAAGTCAACAAGAACATCAATGTGACCGGCATCGAAAACGTGAAGTAAGGCAAACGAAAAGCGCAGGTCTGACTGATCTGCGCTTTTAATTCGATCAAAACACATTTCCTACATGCGCGGTTCGTAAGTGAAACCTTCGCCGTTGACGTCCTTGGCTTCGGAAATGATGACGAAAGCCTTGGGATCGTGCCTGTCGATGATCTGTTTGACCTTATTGTACTGATCCTCCGAAACGATCGATATCAGCATCTTGCGCGGAGCTCCGGTATAGCCGCCGGAGATGTCCAGCAAGGTCGTTCCTCTTTCCAGCTCATTGTGGATATCCTCCGCGATCTGTGCATAGCGATCGGAGATGATCTCGAATTTCTTGGCCTGTACGCCGCCGTAGATGTTCATCGTCCAGTTGAGCGTCAGCGTCATCAGAAAGACCGAGATGAGCCCCACCAGGACCGCATTGAGACCGTAGATGTACAGACCGGCCAGGACCGTCAGAGTATCCGTGAACATGATGACGGACGAGACCTTGATATGGAAGTATTTCTCGGCGATCAGCGCGATCGCATCGGTCCCGCCGGACGATCCTCCGTTGCGGAACATGATGCCGATGGCCACACCGCCGATCATACCGCCGTAGACGCTCGCCAGCAGCGGATCGATATGTGAGATGTCCGGCAGCATCCTGGTGACGAAGAGCAGCAGAAACGGATAAGAGACGGAATAGATCAGGGTGTTGGAAAAGAATTCCTTTCCCAGAAAGATGCTTCCCAACAGGAACAGGAAAGTGTTCAGGAAGATCGCCATGATGTCTTCGGAAAACGGAAGATATGGCGACAGCAGTGAGGTGATGCCGGCGACGCCGCCCGTCAGGATCTTGCCCGGCAGAATGAACATGCCTACCGAGAACGCAAAAAGCAAGGTCCCCAGTTCGATCATCAATATGCTTCTGATCTTTTTAAACATAGCCATCCTTTCTTCCGTTTTGTGTCTGTCTGAATTATACCATGACCGAAATGTAATATAATATTAGGAAAGGGGGATCCAATTTATGAAAAAATTTCTGGAAGAATTCAAAGCTTTTGCGTTAAAAGGCAATGTCATGGATATGGCCATCGGTGTCATCGTCGGCGGTGCGTTCTCTTCGATCGTCGGTGCGCTGACGGAAAACATCCTGAACCCGATCATCGCCTGCCTGGGCGGAACGGAAGTCGGTCTGGTCACACCTCTGGGAAGCACCGGACAGGTCATCAACTGGGGTGCCTTCATCACCGCCATCATCAACTTCCTGATCCTGGCCTTCGTCCTGTTCCTGATCTTGAAAGCCGTCAATAAGATGATGAGCATAGGCAAGAAGGAAGAAGAACCGGCACCGGAAGCCGAACCGGAACCGAGCGACGAAGTCAAGCTCCTCACTTCCATCGTCGAAGAGCTCGAAAAACTCAACAAGAAATAAAGGAAAAGAACTCATCACGAGTTCTTTTTTTCATGTTCAGGCGTAGATCCCGATCTTGTAGCCGATCCTTCCGCTCTCTTCATCTGCCTCAAGATACTGGACTTTGAGATCGGAATACGAAGTCTCTTTCATGAACTTCTGCAGTTCCCTGTCTTCTTTCAAGAGAAGCTTCGTGAACCTTTCCAGGTTGCCGTCGAGGAAGATCTTTTTGAAACTGATGAGCGAGAAGTCGATCTTTCTCTCCCGTTCGAAGATCTTGATCAGATCATGGCCTTTCCTGCTTTCCGGCAGTTCGCCGAAGTATTCCTTGTTGAGCTTTTCCAGAACGAAGCGCTCCTCGATCTGTTTCCTGCTCAGGAAGAAATCCTTCAGGCGGCGTTTCTCGAAACTGTCTTCTTTGAGACGTTCGATCTTCTTTTGAAAAGATGCAAATCTTTTCTCGAGCTGTGCTGATTCTTTTTCGTTTAGAGACATATTTTTTAACTCCTTATACCTACAACTTCATGGTAAAAGAAGAAAAACGCCTTGAACAGTTCCGGATTTTGACCCGTCAAAAAGAAAAGCCGCTTTCGCAGCTCATTCGAATTCGATCTGTCCGTCATCGGACATGTGCCGGACTCTCGCCAGGACCTCGACCTGATAGCCGAGATCTTTGATCCTTTGTTCACCGGGCTGATAAGTCTTGCAGACGACGGCACCGCAGCCGACGATCTTCGCACCGGCCTGCTGACAGATGCTGATGAGGGCGTGCATCGCCTCACCGTTGGCTAAAAAATCATCGAGTATGAGTACTCTGTCGTTCTCGTTCAGATACTCTCTGGCGACCTGCACCGTGTATTCGATTTTGCGGGTGTAGGAATGTTCCTTGGCCTCATATGTGTTGGCTGCCATGTTGGCAGCGACCGTCTTCTTGGCGAAAACGACCGGGATGAAACCGAAGAATCTCGATGCGCCATAGGCGATCGCGATCCCGCTGGATTCGATGGTCAGGATCTTCGTCGGTGCAGTATCTTTGAACAGTTCATAGAACTCCTCGCCGATCTGATCCATCAGCTTCGTGTCGATCTGGTGGTTGAGGAAGCAGTCGATCTTAAGGATGTCTCCCGGAAGGATCTTTCCGTCTTTTCTGATACGGTCTTCTAACAGTTTCATATAAGCTCCTTTAACGTATGCCCATATACTATCACATTTTCTTAACGATTCAAGGCGGAGTTATAATAAGAAAAGATATGAGATACATCTACCTGCTCAACCGCTTCAACCTGAAAGAAGAGACTCCCGAGATCGAAAAGAGACTTCGCAAAGTCTCCGCTCTTTTCAAACGCGACTATGAGATCTGCATCTCCGATACCGTCGAAGAGCTTCGGGAAACGATGAAGCGCTTCAAGGATACGGAATATATCATCACCACAGTCGGCGGCGACGGTTCGATCAACCTGCTGCTCAACGATCTGATCGGCACCGACAACATCCTCTCGTTCGTCCCGCACGGTACCGGCAACGATTTCTGCCGCTACTGCATGGAGGAAATGAACGACGGTATCCATGCTGTCGATCTCATAAAGATCAACGACCGTTACTTCATCAACGTCGCCTGTTTCGGCATCGATGCGGACATCGCCAACGACGACCGCTTCATCCACAACCCGCTCATCCCGAAGTCCATGCGCTACAATGCCGGTGTGGTCTACTATTTCCTGACCTACCGTCCCAAGAAGATGGAAGTGTGCATCAACGGTGAGCGGATCGAAGGCAGCTTCACGACGCTCATCGCCGCCAATGCCCGATATTACGGCGGCGGCTATCGGCCGTCTCCCAACTCCTTCATCGATGACGGAAAGATGGAAGTCTTGTTGGTCGATGAACTGAATAAAATATCGATGGCAAAGACCATCCTGTCGATGAAAGATGCCTCGCATCTGAAGAATCCGGCCGTCAGAGTCTTTGAGACCGATGAGCTCGTCCTTTCTTCCGATACGAAGATCGGTGCCAATATCGACGGAGAGCCGCTGTTTGACGATCGTTTCGAACTGAAACTGGTCCCCAAGGGCTTCCGCATCTATTTCGAGAAAGCCTTCCTTGAAGAAATGATGAAAAAATGAAATGATCTGCACATTTGTGCAGATCATTTTTCATCAGATATCTTTTCCGTTGTTGGCGATCGTGTCCTTATACCAGTAGAAACTCTTCTTTTTTCTTCTGGCGAGATCCTTGAGATCGTGTTCCTCCCGGTTGACATAGACGAAACCGTAACGTTTCGAGAAACCGGAATGGCCGGAGATCAGATCCATGAAGGACCAACTGCAGAAGCCGAGGAACTCCACGCCGAGGTTCATCGCTTCCTTGACCTGATGCAGGTGTCTTGACAGATAGTCGATCCGGTCGTCATCTTCCAGTATGCCTTCTTCCGGCCAGGTCTCCTTGTTGCCGAAACCGTTCTCCGTGATCAGCAGCGGCAGATGATAGCGGTCATAGAGCTGTCTGGCAGAGCACTGCAAGCCGATATCGTCGATCTCCCAGCCCCATAAGGTCGCTTTCAGGTTCTTGTTTTTCACGACCTGATAGATGCCGGCTTCCCTGCTCGGAAGCAGCTTGAAGCCGATCTCACCGATCGGATGATCCTCATCGCAGGGATAAGCCTTCACCGATTCGGAATAATAGTAGTTGAAAGCCAGGAAATCCGGACGGTTCTTCTTCATGACGTCCATATCCCCTTCCTCGATCTGAGGCATCATATCGCGGTCACACAGATAACGCCTGAACAGCGGATCGTATTCGCCCTTGATGTTGAGATCGAGAAGATAGAAATTGCGGATCACGTTGGCGTCCATGCATGCCAGCATGTCGGCCGGGGAATTGGTCTCGGGATAGAACATCGTGAAACAAGTCGCCGGACCGATCTTGCCGTCTTTGACGATCTCATGACATTTTTCGATCGCCCTGGCAGCTGCGACACACATATGATGATTGGCCAGATAGCCCAGTTTTTCCGCTTCCTTGCGGTCTTCGCACTCGAAGCCCAGGCGGAACGGCATATGCACGACATGGTCCTGTTCGTTGATGGTCAGCCAGTATTTCACCCGGTCGCCGTAGGTCTTGAACAGGAATTCCGCATAATTGACGTAGTCATCGATGCTTCTCCTGTCGAGCCAGCCGCCGTACTGTTTCACCAGGCCGAGCGGATAATCGAAATGATAGATCGTCACGATCGGCGTGATCTGTGCCTTGACCAGTTCGTCGATCAGATCGTTGTAGAAAGCAACACCTTTTTCATTGACTGCGCCGTTTCCTTCCGGGAAGATCCTGGTCCAGGCGATCGAAAAACGGTACGCCTTGAGGCCCATCTCCTTCATCAAGGCGATGTCTTCTTTATAACGGTGATAATGATCGCTCGCTACACTGAAATCGCAGATCGAAGGATCGATCTTTCTGACATCCATGACCGAGAGACCTTTGCCGTCTTCGTGGGCCGCACCTTCACACTGAAACGAAGCGGAAGAAGAGCCCCATAAAAAATCTTTCGGAAAATCGTTGATCTTTTTAGTTTCCATAATTCCTCACAAAAAGGGACGCGATGTCCCTTTCTTATATCAGTCCTCTTTGAAACCGATGAGCCAAGTCGCAGCAAAGCCCAGGACCGTTGCGATGATAGCGGCAGCGACCGCCATATAGAAGTTGGTCATCGAATCCGGAGCCATAAAGATCGGCAGTGTCAGGAACGAGCAGGATGCCGTCGCATATGCGCGGATATCGAAGATACCGATGAACAGACCGGTGATGGCAGCGCCGATCAAAGCGCCGATCAAAGGCTTCTTCAAACGGATCAGGACACCGTAGAGGGCTGGTTCGGTGACGGACAGCAATGCCGTGATACCTGTGGAGATACCGGCGGTCTTGTTTTCCGTCTTCTTTGCCTTGAGGCCGACGGCCAGAGCGGCACCGGCGATAGCCAGGTTGCCTGCCAGAGCCTTAGAGAAGAGCAGAGAAGAACCGTAGGTCGTGATCTCGTTGACGATCAGCGGCGTGATGACGGTATGCATGCCTACCATGACCAAGAGCGGATGCAGAGCGGAAAGGATGACCATGGAGATGCCGCCCAGGCTCGTGATCGCAACACAGAAGTTGGCCAGTGCCTGACCGATCCAGGTACCGATCGGACCTAAGACCAGCAGAGTCAGCGGGAACATGACGACCGCCAGGATCGTCGGACGGGTGATGGATACGATGGACTTCGGTGAATACTTAACGATGTAGCGGTCGATGAACGCCATGACCGGGACCATCAGCAGAGCCGGAACGATGTTGGACGTGTATTTCACCGTCGTAAGAGGGATGCCGAAGATCTTCAGATCGGCAACACCGGAGATCGCAGACGAGCACAGTGCCAGCACGATGAAAGCCGCAACGTATTCGTTGGTCTTGAGTCTTCTGGCAGCCGCAAATGCGACGAATACAGGCAGATAGGAATATGCAGCATTTGCCAAAGCATTGAAAAGCTGGTAAGTCATGCCGGCCGTATCGACTTTGAACACGTTGGCACAAAGCGCCAATACGGCAGAGATCATACCGGAACCGATCAGCACGGTCAAAGAAGGCGTGACGGAACCGGAAATGTAAGATAAGACCGTATTCCAGATGCTTTCTTTTTCGCCGTCCAGGTTCTCCTTGACGACTTCCTGTGCCTGAGCGGCAGGTACCAGCGGAGCCAGCTCATTGTAAAGCTGTTCGACATCCGGTCCGATGACGATCTGATACTGACCGCCTTTGTAGACGACGCCCTGGATGCCTTCGAGTTTCTTGAGCTCTTCTTCCTTTGCCTTGGCCTTGTCATTCAGGGTCAGACGCAGACGGGTCATGCAATGCGTGTGTGCATTGATGTTTTCTTTGCCGCCGACGAGCTCAACGATGGCAGCAGCTGTTTTTTTGTAATCCATATTTGTCTCCTTTCGTTTATTTGAAGCGGGTCACCGTAATAACCTCGCTATATGGATCGTAAGATAAGTGTATTCATTGTCCTCGATCTGGAAACCGTATCTTTCTTTGATCTTCTCGCCGATCAGTTTTGCGCATTTGTATTCATTGGGATAGCGCAGAATGATATGCTTGTTGATCTCGATATCCGTATCTTCCCCTAAGAAGGTGTTCTTGACCATCCGCTTGGCAAAGAACTGCAGATGCGTGATGAATCTGGCGAAATTGATGTCATCGTTGTTGAGCCGGATGTTGAAGAACTCCTCCACCGTCTCCACGCTCATCGAGATGATGTCCGTCGCCGTATAGATATCCTTGATATCGGTATCGAGCTCCGCATTGACGATATGCATGGTAATGAATGCCGCTTCCTGCTTATCGGCTTCGATGCCGAAATCCGAGACCATCATATCGATGACGTCTTCGGCGATCTTATATTCATCTTTGTAGAGATAACGGACATTATAGGAAAGCATCGTATCGAAACGCACACCGCTGTTATTGCGCTCGATGCAGGAATAGATATGATCGGTCAGAGGGATCAGGATCCTTCTGGAGATCTTCTTATTGCTGCAGCGGACGATATAATCTGTCGCCTTGACGCCGAACTTCACGACATCATACGGGATATCATCGAGAAAAGCACGCAGCGACGGATCGAAACCTTCACTTTGCAAGACAAAGGTCTTTTCGATCGCGGACGGATCGATCTTCTGACCGACTTTGCCGTTGAAGCCGATCCCCTTTCCGAAGACGATCACTTCACCGCTCCCGTCATCCGAGATCACCACATTGTTGTTTATGATCTGTTTTATTTCCATATCTCTCCTCTGATGAAATAAAAACCTGTCCACAATAAAATATGCAGACAGGTATTGCTCTTTCGATAACAAGCCTTTTGTCAATTCAAATATATCATCACATAAGGCCTTTTTCAAGGCTGATACGAAACAGGCTCTTTTCTTTTGTTATTTTTTACAGGCCGGCTTTATGAAGGATGCGGACACCCAGATAAAACAGACCCTGACCGGCGATATTGATGAACTGTGCGATCCAGTTCATGAAGGCTTTGTCGAAATCTTTCGATGAAAGATAGCCCATCATCAGGCAGAGGAAGAAAGAAACGATGAAACAAATGAGTGCGTTCCTCTTTTTCATCTTGTTGGCAATGGAACATAAAGCCGCATCCATCGCACCCAGACCGACGACCATGATCCCGACCAGAGCCATCGTCGGCAGGAAACCGTAGGCACGTTCGTTCTTCGACATCACATGCATCATCAGTCCGACCCCTGCCAATAAGAAGCCTAAGGACTGATTCGAGAAAAACTGCTCCGACATCCATAGGAAGTCGCCGATATGCAGGGCATACAGCAGTTTATAACCCGCCTTTAAGAAACCGGCTGCCGTGACCAGAAAGGCACCGGCAGTAAAGACATACAAAGAAGCCTTCGACATCTTCTTCTGCAGGTCTTTGATCAGCATCAAAGAAGCCAGGCAGAAGAATACGACCGGAATATAGTCGACGAGCGCCATCGAAACGGAAAACTGTTTCATACTAATCTCTGTAGACTTTCATCGAATGATACTGCTTCGTGAACGGGAACAGGAGCGGGACCGTGTCGGAATACTTCTGGTATTCCGGATCCAGTCCGTAATTCTTCTCATGCCGCAGTTCCAGACGCGAAGCGGAATTGTACATGACATAAGTGATCAGGATGAAGGCGGCGATCGCCATCGACCACTGATATCCCTGTAAAGCGCCGATACCGGAAACGGTCACGCCGAACCAGAACAGGACTTCCGAAAAGTAGTTCGGGCAGCGGCAGTATCTGTACAGACCGGTATCGCAGAAGCGCTTCGGATTGATCTTCTTGGCAGCCGATTTCTGCTTGTCGGCTGTCGCCTCGCCGCAGATCGCCAGGACCATGATCAGGATGCCGATCCAGACGAAGAGATTGTCCTTCGCCCCGTTCATGACACGGTAAGACAGAGCGGAAGTCTGCGCCGTATACATCCACATGGAATACGCCCACATGAACAAAGAGACCGGGATCGGCATTGCCTTGGTCGAACCGGTCGACTCCAGCGTCTTGCGGTAGTCCTTATTGGTCAGTTCCCTTTTCAGGATATAGCCGCCCAGACGGTAGCCGTAGATGATGAACAGGACCGACATGATCCCCGTCGCCAGGGTCAGAGAATGATTGAACAGACCGAAGATGAGGTGGAAGATGCCGATGCACATGACCGCAAAGCCGTAACCGACGGACATGAACCAGACGAATTCCTTGAAACCCATGCAGCAGCCGAGCGCTGCGACAAGGGTCACGCCCCACATGAACGGAGGCCAGACTTTTCCTACATAGGAAGGATCGAGATGAAACATCAGTTCTTACCTCCGAAATAATCCTTGATATACTCCGCGAAGGAAGCATCACCGACCTTGGTGTCACCGACCAGGTCGTGGGACAGTGTCCACTTCGAGAACATGATGATGTCGTGCTTGCCTTCCTTCTTGATCTTCGGCAGATTCGCCAGGACCGAGAACATCCAGACCGGAGAATCCTTGATGATGACCGGCTTACCGGCAGCGCGGAAGCACATCTTGGCCATCTCTTCATAGGTATAGGTCTCTTTGCCGCCGACGTTGTAGGTGACGTTCTCGTCATCCATATGATCGACGATGAACTTTGCGAAATCCGGACAGTCGACGACGTTCGCTCTGACGCCGTGATAGCCTTTCAGCAGCTGCATCTCGCCCTTGTCGATGTAAGGCTTGAAGACCTTGGCGATATCGTAGAAGTAACCGGTCGGACGGTAGATGACATACTTCATGTCGCCCTTCTTGATCTCCTGTTCGAGCATGTATTTCGCATTCAGCATCGGAACCTTTTCCGCACCCGGCTCATCACAGGAAATGACTGAGATGTAATTGAACTTGCGGACACCGGCTTTCTTTGCCTCATTGTAGAGATTCAGGTTGCCCTGATAATCGATATCATAAGCCGTGAACTTCTTGGAAGAAGTCGTCAGGCCCATCGTCGTGATGACCGTGTCGACACCGTCGCAGATCCCCGACAGCGTCTTGGGATCGGTCGCATCGATGGCTTTGAAGACATACTTGCCTTCCAGGCCGTTGTTCTCCTTTTCTTTCAGGTCAGCTGCAATGACCTCATATTTTTCGTTTGTCAGTGCCTTGAGGATCTCAAAACCGAGATTTCCGAATGCACCGGCGAGCAATACTTTCATATCCATATCCTCCTGTATTTCCCTTATTATTATAAAATCTTTTTACTTTCAGTACAAAAGACAGCTGTCTGTGATATCCGGTCTTTTTTCCCTCTGTATGTCTCACCAAGCGGGACGATGATCAGCGGCATTGCGAAACACTTAAAGACCGGTCTTTTGCGTCCGGATCGCTTTATAAGCCTCCAGATTTTCTTTCGTATAACCGAACAGGATCTGCGGATTCTTCTCATACAGATAGTTCATGACCTCCGTATGGCTCTCTTGCGTCTGTGCCCTCTTTTTCTTTCCGAAAGTCCCCCTGTTTCCGCAGCTGACCGCCTTGCCGTCCTTGAGACAGATGTTCAGGTAGTTGTAGTCGGAGATGCCGTTGGTCGAATGCTTTGTCGGATAGACCCAGGCGATGTCGTTGTGATCGATGACTTCCAGAGAACCGTTGTAAGAGAAAAGATGGTCCCTGCCCAGGATCAGCTTCATGTCCTTGCGCGGCAATGCCGTCTCATCGTTCAGTTCCGCGTTGAGCAGATTCGCCTGCGCCGAATACCGCTCAAAGCTCTTTTTCTGTGACAGACCGATGACCAGAAGGATCGATCCGAACAGAGCGGCAAACAGGCCGAAAATGAGCCAATGACCGGAAAGCTCGAACAGCGGGCCGATCCCCAGGACAGAGGAATCCCGGCGGACTTCCAGCAGCGTGTCGCCGAAGACATCGTAGAAGCTGTTGTATGTGACAGTCTTTTCGCCCATCTCTTCATTCAGCGATGCGATCGCATAAGACTTGGCTTCTTCCGGGATCGGCTTGGTGTAGCCGTATACCGTGACATAATCAGTCGTGTCGAATTTCTTTTCGATATATTCAAAATCCTTGTCTTTGAAACCGATCAGATAGAAGAAATCATCGTCATAGGCGATATAGTAGCCGTAGTCATCTCCGTAAGTCGCGAACTGGAAAAATCCGATCATGTCCAGATAAGCGATCCGGTCATATTTGTCGGAACTCTCCTGAACGATCACGTCGTTGAGATGGACGATCTGCCTTTTTGCCTTTGCGGCATGAAAGACGCCGGCCAGAATCAGCAGAGCGGCAAGTGCCAATACCAGCGCTCCGATGAAGACGCTGCGCACACTGCGTTTGTATTCCTTCCGGATGTCCTCATTTTCAATAAACATAAAAAACCTCCTTGCTGCACCGTTTTCGATTGTTTTTGAAATGCTGCCTTGATGATTCTTTTATATCACCCTTCCCTGTCTTGTACAAGACATACAAAAAGCCGGTCACAGACCGGCATGAATGAACGATCGCACAAAGCTCAGCTGCAGAGAAATCTTCCGTCCCTATAATCGAGCTTGATGAAAACGGGATGTTCCTTCTTAGGCGTATTCGGCGTATGCAAGACCAGACGATAGTCGCCTTTCAGATCCTTGAAGATCATGCCGTGACCGCCGTCGCTGGTATAAAGAGCTTCATTCGTCGTAAATCTTCCCTTCAGATCATCCGTATCGCTGCGGGCAAGCAGCTGCACATAGCCCTTATGTCCGTAGGATGACCACAACATGTGAAGTTTCCCGTCCTCCGTCCGGACGAAATAAGGACCGTCCGTCACGTAGCAGCGGAAAAGGAAAGACTTGACCAGAGGCTTGGCCTCCGATGCCTTGAACAACATGAACGGTTCGCCCTTGGCCCGTTTGAGATCCTCATCGAGTTCGACGGCCCAGATCTGTCCGTCCCTGACCTGCTTCCATTCTCTGCAGAAGACCATATACGGTCTGCCTGCATCATCGATATACAGAGTGCCGTCCAGTGTCCGCCAGTCCTGCGGCATGAGCGGCTGCTCAGACCAGGGCTTGAACATGCCGTCGGGCCTGTCCGCTTTCAATATGACCGTCCGCTGATCCTTCCTGTCGGCAAAGGTCGCAAACATATAGAAAGCGTCCCGGTAACGATAGACTTCCGGAGCCCAGAAATTGCGGTCGGCCCAGAAATCGGCCGTCTTCCGGAAGACTTCCCTGGGACCGTCCCAATCCTCCATGTCTTCGCTGATGTAGACATCCAGCCCGTAGGCTTTCTTCTCAAATGCCGTTTCTCCCCGGGTGCCGTACATGTAATATCTGCCCTCGTGGATCAGAACAAAAGGATCTCTGATGTTGATCTCGTTCAGTTTCATCTTCTTTACCTCTTTCTCATTTTAAAATGTCCCTTACCGTTTCTTTGCGACAAGTTCGGACAAAGTGTCGCAATCCGGCAGATATCAAAAAAAGGAGCTTATGCTCCGTGATGTTCAAGCGATGGATTGCCCAGGTATTTTGCCCTGAGGCTCAGGATCAAAGGGAGATCGAAGAAGAAGATGATCGGAAACAGCTTCTTCGCATCATAGCCGTGCGCCTTCAAAACGAAGATGCCGATCTCGATGCCGTGTTTCAGACCGAGACAGGCGACGAACAGGTCGATGATCGCCAGTATGAATTCGATCCCCTCGTGAGTAATGAAGGCCTCGGAAAAAAACGGTATCAGCAAGCCGGCGATCTCGATCAGCATGTGCTCCTGAAACGCCTTGAGGTTCCAGCAGTACTTGAAGACGACGATCCAGTTGTAGAACGGGATGAAGGACGTCCAGACCGGTTCATTGAACGACTTGCACATGCGATAGGTGCAGTACACGTCGATGACATATAAAAAAGCCATGTAAGGCAGACCGACCGTCTCCAGAAGCTCCAGTTCGAACAACGGGATCTTTTCGATGAAATGAACGATGTTCATTTGTTTTCCCCCTCGTTATGTACCACGATCTGGGTGAACGGGATGTCGATGCCCTCTTCGTCGAACTTCTTTTTGACGGCATAGCGCAGGTCTCTCTGTATCTTGTAGTGATTTCGTTTGACGGCTTTGAGAAAGATCGAGAAACCGATCGAAGAATCATCGAACGAGTTGATGCCGTTGACGCTCGGCTCTTCGTAACAGATCTCTCGATTGTTTTCATAATAAGTCTGTGCGACTTCCTTCAGCACGGCGAAGATGCGGTCCGGATCCTCATCGTAAGGTACCGGAACTTCGACGATCGCCATATTGAAATCACCGGAATAATTGACGACCGTGCCGATCTGCCCGTTGGGGATGATGATCTGCTGGCCTTGCCAGTTCTTCAGATAGGTACAGCGCATCGCCAGGGACGTCACCGTTCCTTCGTAGTCGTTGATCTTGACGAAGTCTCCGACGGCGTACTGACGTTCGAACATGATGAAAGCACCGGCGATCATGTCTTTGATGATGCTCTGAGCTCCCAGGGAGATGATCAGCGCACCGACACCGGCTGCCGTCACGATGCTTGAAAAGGCACTTCCGAAACCGAGCTGGTTGATGATCAGTGCCATCGCCGCAAAATAGATCGAATAACGGCCGAAACTCCTTAACAGCGTCATCGACGTGACCAGTTCTTTGGACCGGCTCTCATCGTCGATCTTCTTCGAGCGGGCGATCACCTTGGTGGTGAACTTCGTCAGCATGTTCAGGAAGATCCTGGCCAGAAGCAGGATGAAAAGGATGCCGATCACATTGACGATCAGGTTGCTGAGATCCAGTTTCAGTTTTTCGGCGATATCGTTCCAATTGATGTTCATAACTTTTTCTACTTTTATTTTACTTCATCCTTCTTCATTTTCGCGGAAAGGATATTATATATGACGATCGATGCGATGACGACCGCAGCTCCGAAGAGCGTCTTTGCGCTCACATACTCTTTATAGAAGACCGCCACCAGGATCGGATTGAGGACCGGTTCGATGCTGGCGACAAGGGAACCGGACAGCGGTTCGCAAAGCCTGAGCCCGGCGGTCAGCAGACTGTAGCCGAAGCCTGCCTGAAAGATGCCCAGAGCCGCCAGCAGGCCTAACGTCGGCAAAGAGAAGTCACTTTCCGTCCATACCGAAGGAAGACCGATGAAGATCGTCAGCACATGACCCAGCCAGACGGACGTCAAAGGATCCGAACCTTCGAATTCATTCAGCATGATCGTGAACGCATAGAAGATCCCGGACAGCAGAGCGATCACATCGCCCTTGAGGTTCCCCTTGCCCAGACCGTCCGACACCACGATCAGGATGCCCGCAAAGACCGCAGCGGAGACCGCCAGATCGAGCTTCCCGGGCTTCTTGTGAAACAAGACTGCTTCAAAGAAGATGATGAAGATCGGTGCCGTATATTCCAGAACGATCGCATTGGCAGCCGTGGTGTATTTCATCGACGTCACGTAACATACCAGCATCGCCGAAACAAACAGCGCACCTAAGAACACCGTCCGGTTGAAAACGGGCTTATGTCCCGAAAGCCGGATGTAAAGATAGATCACCAGTGAAGAAAAGATGCAGCGTCCCCCGGAGACCGACATCGCGTTCCAGGGCATCAGTTTCACGAAAAGACCGCCTAAGGAGAAGGCGATCGCACCGAGAAGCACATACAATAAGCCGCGTCTTTGTGAGTTCACAAAACTATTATATAAGAACTGTTTTGAATATCGGAAAGATCATTCGCCCTTCAGCAGTTTGTACTGTACGGGATTGGTGATGGAGAAATACTGAAACTTCGTGTTCCACCTTCCCCAGCGTCTTCCGTAGGCATAGCCGATCAGGATGTCCTTGTCGGTGACCTGATGGCCGCTTGCCGACTTGGCGACACCGAGGTTGTGGGCATAGTCTTCGATATACTGCTTGGTCGAATCGATCTGCTCGAAGGACTGCCCGTTGCAAGAGACATAGACGGCGATCTTGGAACTCTCCGCCATGCGGTCTTCGACCGCAAAAGCCAAAAACATCTTCAAGTCGTCCGCATAAAAGACATCGAAAGAATCCTGGGTGGTCCGTCCGATGACGGCACCTTTCTCTTCGATGGTCGCCGGCCAGTCCTCACCGGCTGTCGCCTTGGCCAGAGCGGTATAGCCGCCGGTCAGGTCGAAGTAGGTGTAATAGATGTAGATATCTTTTTCCAGCAGGACGAAACTGACTTCACCGATCCCCCAGCCCCGCGGATCGTCTTCATAAGTCAGGATGGGCTGCGGCTTGCCGCCCCATCCTTTGCCGTTCCATTTTTCATAAGGACCTTCCGGTCTCTTTGCCCGGGCAACGAAGGCATTGTTGTTCATGCCGCCGTGCCGGTAATCATCGGTCGATGTATATCCCAGGTAATAGTAACCGTCAAAATAGAAGACGCCGGGATCGCAGACCGAACAGCGGTCGGCGGAATTCTTCGTCGGCTTGAGGACCGTCTTCTCTTTGGACCAGTTCACACCGTCAGCGGAATGACGGTAAGTGATGTAATCCCACTCCGTGGAGTTGTTGCCCGGAGCGGAAAACCAGGCATCGTAGGACCCGTCCTCATTCTCGATGATCGAAGGCCCGTAACGGTAATAGCCCTCCGAGGTGCGGAAGATCACATCGCCCTCATCCCGGGCTTTGATCGTCAGATTCAGCGACTCGTCTTTGACGATCGGAAACGGTTCATAGACCATCGCCGAGACCATCTGCGGCAGCATGAAAAGCGAACCGCCTTGTTCGACTGTTTCGCCGCTGGCTAAAAACAATGCGCATATGATCACGATGATGAAGACCGGTAAAAGAAGAGGACCGTTCTGTTCCTTCCGCCGTTTTGTCATACTTCTATTTTAACCCAAACAATCCCTTATAATAAAAGCATGAACAAACTTAAGAGTTTTATGAAAACGGCGCTCAGCCGCATCCTGGTCATACTGATCGCGGCAGCCGTGCAGATCTTCATCCAGTACTCCGTCGTGACCTGGCTCAAAGACAAGCTGACCTGGATCGAAGCGTTCCTGCATCTGCTGGCCGTCATCATCACATTGAGCATCATCAAGAACTCTCGGCACCTGTCCATGGACATCTCCTGGATCATCCTGATCAATGTCATCCCGCTGGTCGGTACGGCACTGTATCTTTTCCTGGGTGCCGACTTGTTCATCTCCCGGACCTATCGCAGCATCCGCGAAATGACGGAGGAAGCCGGCCGCTATTACACGCAGGATGAGGAAGTCATGAGGCAGGCGGAAGAAGTGACCCCCGACAAGATCGGCCAGTTCCGCTACATCTCCTCCTATGCCGGTTACCCGGTCTATAAGAACACCGGCTTCGAATACTACGGCCTGGGCGAGACCGGTTTCCCGGTCATGATCGAAGAACTCAAAAAGGCAAAGAAATTCATCTTCTTAGAATACTTCATCATCGAAGAAGGCTACATGTGGGACAGCATCCTCGCCATCCTGGAACAGAAGGTGAAGGAAGGTGTGGAAGTCCGCGTCATGTACGACGACTTCGGATCCTTCTTCCTGCTGCCGGGGACCTATTACCGCGACCTGGAAGCCAAAGGCATCAAGTGCATCCCCTTCAACCGCATCTCCCTGGTGCTCAACATCATCCTCAATCACCGTGACCACCGCAAGATCATGGTGATCGACGGCAAAGTCGCCTTCTCCGGCGGCATCAACCTCGCCGATGAATACATCAACCGCATCACCCGCTTCGGCAAGTGGAAAGACAACGTCATAAAAGTCACCGGGGAAGCCGTGTGGTCCTACACCGTCATGTTCCTGACGCACTGGAACGCCCTCCGTAAAGAAGACCGCACCTTCCTGTCTTACCGCTGCGAAGCCGAAACGGGGGAAGACGACGGCTTCATCGCGCCGTATGGCGATACGCCGTTGGACAACGAGAACTGCGCGCAGAACATCTACACCAACATCATCAACGAAGCCAACGAATACTGCTACATCTGTACGCCGTATCTGATCATCGACACCGAGATGATCAACGCGCTGATCCTTTGCGCGAAACGGGGCGTCGACATCCGCATCATCACGCCGGGCATCCCCGACAAGAAGATGGTCTTCGCCATCACCCGTTCCTACTATGAGGAGCTCATCAAAGGCGGTGTGAAGATCTTCCAGTACGACCCGGGCTTCGTCCATGCGAAAGTCATGGTTTCCGATGATGAAGTCGCGACCGTCGGAACGGTCAACCTCGACTACCGTTCGCTGTATCTGCACTTTGAAAACGGTGCCTACCTCTACGGATCGAAAAAGATCGCAACGGTCAAAAACGACCTGATCTCGATGATGGAGGAAGGCCACGAGCTCACGCTTGCCGAATGCGAGAACGGACCGGTCACGGAATTCCTTCTAAGCGTCCTTCGCCTCTTCGCTCCGCTGATGTAATAGAATAAAGATAAGATCAGGAGGATAAGATCATGAAATATGTATGTACGGTCTGCGGTTATGTCTACGATCCGGAAGAAAACGGCGGTGTCGCTTTCGAAGATCTTCCGGAAGACTGGACCTGCCCGCTCTGTTCAGTCGGCAAAGATCTGTTCGAAGAACAGGAAGAAAAATAAGGGATACCGAAACGGTACCCCTTTTTCATACATGGTCCAAGTATTGAACAACAAAAGGCTGCGATGCAGCCTTTGTCTTATTTTCTCTTGTTTTTCCCCAGCATCCTCTTGAGCTCTTCGTTGAGTTCCTTGAAAATGCCCTTGGCGTAAGTCTCGTCGAGCAATTCCACCATCTTCTTGACTTCCTTGTCCGTCAGCTTATCGTTGCCGGTGATGTTGCGGATCTTGTTGCAGCTGATGTAATTGCGCAGCTTGGCGACCGTCGTGCCCTCTTCGATCATCTTGCGCACGATGCTGGAAGAATGAGCGAAGCGGATGAAGTCTTTGTTCAGCAGGTCATAAGAAAGTCTGCCGTTTTTGTCGGTATAGTGATCGACGACTCTCTGATATTCTTCGGAATCGATGATCACCTCTTCCACAGGTTTCTCCTTCTTCTCCTTGAACATCTTCTTGTCCGCCTTGGCGCCTTTGCCTCTCTTGAAAGGAAGTCCGTTGGTCTTTTCGATCGCTTCCTCGAAAGCTTCGATAGGATACATTTTCATATTCGTGTTCGCCGAAGGGATCGGTCCGCCGGAGGTTCTGCTGATGGAAGCGATACCTGCCGCTTCGTAATCTGCCCTCTGGATCGTGATGCTCGGTCCGTCAGCAGACTTGATACGAAAAGCCACACCCGGTATCACCGTCAGCTTGACTGATTTTGTTCTCAACATATGATATGCTCTCCTTTTGTAGATCCATTATACGATCTTGCGGATATTTTTGTCCATATCTGGAAGATCGCAGGTCTTTATCGCATAAAGAAAACAGGCTTTCTATGCCTGTTCCCCGTTTTCTTCAACTTCTTCTGCCGGAGCTTCTTGCGGCTCTTCTTCCTTCCTCATGAACGTCATCTTCATGAGTTCGTTTTCCTTTTTGGCCTTTTCGGCTTCCGCCTTGGCTTCTTCGGCTTCCTGACGCAGCTGCCGGTTGAGCTCTTCGTTCTCTCTCTGTGCCTCCTTCAGCGCCGCACGTTTTTCTCTCTCTTCTCTGCGGACGATCGATGCGACCTTCATGTAAAGCACGAACATCAGCAGACCGGCGATGATGGCAACGACGGCCAGCAGCATCCGCTGGATGACCGGCAGGGAGCCGCGTACGACGGAGTTGGCTGCCAGGATGGCGAACATCTGTTTATTGCGGAAGTACTGCCAGAATAAGGCGATCGCACCTCCCGCGACCAATATCAGTGAAATGAATCCTACGATCTTTTTTACTACCTTCATTTTTCTTTACCTCGTTACCATTTTATCATCACACCTGTTTCTCTTCTACTTTTTTCACCGGAAACAAAGTAAAGGAGGCTTTACAGAAAAGCTTTCCTTTTTCGCCGCTGACTGTCACTTCCGCCACCTTGGAGGAACGCCCGTCATGCAGGACACGGCTTTCGATGAACAGCTTTTCCTTTTCTTTTGCCGGCGCGATGAAACGGATATCGGCCTGCTGGGTCACCACATAGGAACCTAAGGTATAGCCCAGAAGACCAGCCGCCGTATCGCACAGCGTATAGAGATAGCCGCCGTGGGCGATGCCGTAGGGATTGGTGTCGCTTTCTTCCACTGCCGCTTCAAAAAGGACCTTCCCCTTTTCCATCGAAATGAGCCGACAGGAAGCGAAGCTCATCCGTTTCGCAAACAGCTCCTCAAAGGTCATGAACTATTTGCCCAAGTCCTTGAGGATCGCATCGTGCCGCGATCTGGCGGCTTCCGCCCAGGTCGGACCGTTGGTGTAGATGTCATCAAGCTCCCTTAAAACGGAAGGAACGTCGATCCCCTGCGGGCAGGCGTGCGTGCATTGGCCGCAGCCGATGCAGGCCGACGGTTTCTTGTCTTCGGCCAGTCCGTCCAGACGCATCGACATATTCAGCGATGAGGCGAACTTCATGTTGTTGTAGCAGTCCAGCAGCATCGGGATGTCGAGCTCCATCGGACAGCCTTTGCAGCAATAGCGGCAAGCCGTACAAGGAACGCCGTTTTTCATCGAATCGGCGATCTCGAACAGGACCTTCCGTTCTTCTTCGCTGAGCGGCTTACGGCTCTCGAAGCTCTTCAGGTTGTCTTCGACCTGGAAGACTTCGTTCATGCCGGAAAGGATGACTTTGATGCCTTCGAGATCCTGCAGGAAACGGAAGGAATAGGAAGCGTCGGAAGCATCCGCATCGAATTGCTTCAGTTTCGCCGAATTCTCTTCCGACAGGGCAGCGAGCTTGCCGCCTCTGAGCGGTTCCATGATCCAGACGCCCAGACCGTGGCTGGTGATGATGTCGTATTTGCGTCTGGCATCCTGCAGCGTCCAGTCGAGATAGTTGCACTGGATCTGCACGAATTCAAACATGCCTTCGTATTTGGTCAGTACTTCTTCCAGAAGATCGCAGCCGCCGTGGAACGAGAAGCCCAGATGACGGATCTTTCCTTCTTCCTTGAGCTTCAGGATGTCCGGGATGATGTGATACTCTTCCGATTCATAGATCTTTATCGACCACTCGTTGACGTTGTGCAGAAGATAGAAATCAAAATAGTCGGTGTTGCAGCGGTTCAACGAGATATTGAACAGAGCGATGTTGTCGACCGGTCCGGGTAAGGAATGACCCGGGAACTTGTCGGCGAGATAGTAGGAATCCCGCGGATACTTCTTCAAGGCATGAGCCATCGCCCCTTCCGATAAGCCGCCCAGATACGGATAGGCCGTATCGAAGTAATTGACGCCGCCCTCGATCGCCAGATCGAACATCTTGTCGACCTTGTCCTGATCGACCGTCCCGTCGTCCTTCATCGCAAAACGCATGCAGCCGAAGCCGAGCCTCGACAGTTTCATTCCTTTGAATTCGTTATAGATCATTTTCTCTCCTTCATATGTGCTCTGAAAAATTCACATTCCTCGTCGTTGCATATTGCCGCGTCTTCCGTCTTGACGTTGCAATGGAAGACATGCCCCAGTACGTGATCTTCGCTGCCGTAGATCTTCACCTGATGCTTTATCCCGTGTTTTTCCAGTTCGGGAACGATCACATCGACCTGTTCCTTTAAGAAGTCGCCGTTGGCCGACATGACGAAGGTCGGCGGATAGCCTTCCTTGATCTTGTCATAGCTGTTGAGCATCATAAAGTCTTCTTCGGAGAAGTTTCGCGGCAGCAGATCATACATCAAAGCGCCCAGTCCCTTCTTCTCCGGCTTTTCCTGCCTGTAGACGCCGCAGTTCAGAGCGATCGCATTGAACATGAAGCCTTTCGGCAGATCGATGCCGTAATAATTCGCGTAAGCCTTCTCGTTGAGCATCGCCGTATAAACGGAAAGCAGATGCCCGCCGGCCGAATCCCCTACGGCAAAGACGTTATCGGTATCAAGACCGTAGTCCTCCGCATTCGCCAATATCCATTTGATGACGGTATTGGTATCTTCGATCTGGGCAGGATAACGGTGTTCCGGTGCCAGACGGTAGCTGAAGTTGACGACCGCGAAGCCTCTCTGCGCAAGAGACATGCAGTAATACTGATACGTCTCCTTGGTACCGTAGACCCAGGCGCCGCCATGGACCGAGACGATGACCGGAAGCTTTCCTTCTTTGTCTTTCGGACGGTAGACATCCAGGAGATGGTATTTCCTGTTCTTTCCGTAGCGGATATCGTCATAGCGTTTCACGTCGTCCGGTGTCGACAGTCCCGCATCTCTTTTGCGGTCGCCCTTGCCGAAAACATAACGGATGTAAAGACTTGCGAGTGACATGACTTTCCTCCTGTAATAAAAAAGGACCTTCGTCCTTAAAACAGCTTATCTTGACGCAAAATAAACGATGCAGATCATCGTGAAACAGAAAAACGCCGCGATCGAACAAAGGATGAGACCGAGCTTGCAGTTCCTGTCCCCTTTGCGCAGCCCGAGATAGGCGATGACCATGCCGATCAGATCCAGAACAAGCCACAAAAGATCGAGCTCATAGATCAGAAGCGCGAAGGTCAGAGTGATCACACCGATGCTTGCAGAAATACTTGCCATACATTCATCTTAACACATCTTCCCTTTCCGGGTTTTCCGCGGCACACCCGTATCGTTCGTCCTTTATCCCTTAATGAAAAAACGGGAGCGCATCCTTGGACACGTTCCCGTTTTCCGTACATCTTACTCGATCATGATCCGGTTCTTATTGACGAGCTTTTCTTCTTCCCTCTTCGGGATACACAGCTTCAATACGCCGTTCTCGAACTTGCCGGTGACATCCTCGTTAGTGATATTCTCACCGACATAGAACGTCCTGGACAGGGTACCGGAATAGCGTTCCTGACGGATGACCTTGCCTTTGCCGTCCTTGCCTTCTTCTTCAACGCCTTTCGCTGCCGTCACGGTCATATAGCCGTCATTCAGCTCGACATTGATGTCTTCTTTCTTGAAGCCCGGCAGATCGATCTCGACTTCGTAATTTCCGTCTTTCTCATTGACGTCCATCAACATCTCACGATCGGCATGTTTGCCGTACAGCTTCCTGTCAAGGGAACGGAATCCCTTCATCATCCTGAACGGATCCATCCAGTCATCAAACAGATCGTCTTCAAATACTTTAGGTGTTAACATAGTACATTTACCTCCTTTACTTAATTCATCGTTCATTGAAATGAACTATGTCTTTAAGCAAGGGAATGGAGGGTTTGGATTCTATATCTTTACCTAGGATCTTCTCTGATTTCCTTGTACAATTATGTTATAGTTCTTCTTTTTAGCAATGTCAATAGGAGAGTGCTAATTTTTTTTAAATTATTTTTCCTTGTTCAAAATACCGTTGAACAGGAAAGAGATCATGTTGACGGCATCGAAGATGGCTCCGGCATAGGCCTTGATCACAAAGTTGTAGACGGCCCAGCAGAACGATACGAAGGCGAACATGAACTGCAAGCCTCTCGCCGTGGTCTTTTTGTTTAAGACGACAGCCGACTGGGTGACATTGGCCACGATGGGCAGATAACCCGGAAGGCCGAAATTGTTGAACAGAGAACCGAAGATGACGGCGATCGCAATGAAGACATACGTCTGTCCGGGGAACGAGAAAGAATGGATCGACATCACGTTGCGGGTGATCGCGATCCCGTCCATGACGATGGCACTGTAACCTTTTAGGATCAGGCTCCCCGCCGACATGAACAACATCGCGACGATCTGAAAGCGCAGTATGGAATCCTTCTGTTTTCTCGTCGAAGAGAAGAATGTGAAGCCCTGACCGATCACGGTCAGGATGTTGGCGATCAAAACATCGTTCATGACAATAAATATAACATAATTCATTTATGATAAAGTGAAGATATGAACTTAAGAAAGACATGTCTCCTGCTTTGCGTCCTCCTTGTTTCGGTGAGCCTGTTTGGCTGCGAAACGAAAAAGGAAGAAAGCGGGATCGAAAACGAAGATATGACAAAACAGGGACCGATGATCACAGTAGAAAAGCCGGCCTCCCTTCCCAAATGTGACTTCCAGAAAGAAGCCTCCTTCCCCGACCGCCTTGGCGGAGTCGATGACACCCTGGCGATGAATTCCGTCCTCTCCTTCAAGTCCTACAAGGATCAGGGGACGATCTACCTGTCCGTGGAAGAAGGCGTGGAGTCTTTCGATCTCTACGTCAATTCCGTCAAATGCGAAGAAGATCTCTCAATGGCGGGAAACTATAAGCTCGTCATCGCAAAGATCGCCGTAAACGGGTCGAACAGCCTGCAGATCTCAAACATAGAGCCGGAAGACAAGGAAAATGTCGTATCGGTCTTCATCCCCTATCCGGGCATCATTCAAGGCAGCCCGGAAGAAGAAGGATTCCGACCGGAAGCCTTCGAACTGATCAGCGACCTCATCCAGAGCGACATCGATCACGGTTTCCCTTCCGCACAGCTGGCTGTCATCTCCCACGGCAAACTCATCTACGCCAGGACCTGGGGAGCTTTGAATTCCTATGAGCCGGACGGCAGCAGGATCGCCGATCCCGTCCCGGCAGACAACGATACGATGTACGACCTGGCCTCGGTCACCAAGATGTTCTCCGCCAACTACGCGATACAGAAACTGGTCAGCGAAGGAAAGATCGACATCGACGAAAAAGTCTATACCTATCTGGGGGAACGCTTCTATGAAGATACTCTGGATTTCTGTTACGACTTCGGCATGCAGGTGGCGTGGGAGACGATGAAAGACTATAAGGCATCGATCACGATCCGTGACCTCATGAAACACGAAGCCGGCTTCCCGCCGAGCCCCCGCTACTTCAACATCTACGTCGATGCGCCAAGCCAGGAATACCTGCCGGAAGAAGGATACAATCTCTTATACTCCGGCTATGAACACGGCGAAGAGACCAAAGAAAAGACGATCGAAGCGATCTGTCAGACGCCGCTGGTCTATGAACCGGGCAGTGAATACCTGTATTCCGATGTCGACTACATGATCCTCGGACTCATCGTCGAGGAGGTCTCCGGACAGGATCTGGACACCTATATGAAAGAAAACTTCTTCAAGCCGATGGGACTGAAACGGATCAGCTTCGAACCGCTGAAACACGGCTTCGGCAAAGAGGACTGTGCCGCCACCGAACTCAACGGCAACACCCGCGACGGTGCCGTCAGTTTCCCGGGCGTCCGCACCTATACTCTGCAGGGAGAGGTCCACGATGAGATGGCCTACTATTCGATGAACGGCGTCTCCGGCCACGCGGGACTTTTCGCCAATGCGGTCGATCTGGCCAAGCTGGCCTCGCTCATGTTGAACGGAGGCTATGAAGGGCACCGCTTCTTCTCAAGAAACGTCATCGACACCTTCATCTCACCGACCGGCATCGACACGGCAAACTCGGGTCTGGGCTGGGCACGACAGGGTGACGATCAGAGGTCCTGGTACTACGGCTCGGATGCCTCCTCCTTCACGGTCGGTCATCAGGGCTGGACCGGAACACTGGTCATGATCGATCCGCAAAACGATCTGGTCATGGCCTATCTGACCAACGAACGCAATACGAAGGTCCTGGATCCGGAAGTCAACGCCAACGACTTCGACGGTCTGTATTACACAACCTCGACCCTGGGCTTCGTCCCGCAGATCTTCATGACCGGCAAAGACCAAAACACCGACATCAGAGAACAGCTCTCTTCGCTTCTCGCCTCGATGGCCGCCGACGCCGAAAGGCTGATCCCTGAAGGAGTTTCCGAAGACCATCCGGCCTATCTCAACTACTTAAGCAAGACCGCAGTCAAAGAAAAATGGAACGGACAATGACCGTTCCATTTTTTTCATAAGATTTAAGATCTACTCTTTGCGCAGATCGAAGATCTCGTAGCAGCTGTGTCCTTCGCTCTTTAACGGAAGGCCCCAGCCGGAGATCCCCGGCGTGATATATAAGAGCGTCTCGCCGATATGGTACTCGCCGCAGGTATTCAATCCGATGATCTTGTAGATGATCTGGATCGGAAAGAACTGCGCCGCGTGGGTATGACCGGAGAGCTGCAGATCGGCTTTCAGTTCTTCGATCTCGTCATTCTGATACGGCGTATGATCGATCGAAACGATATAGCAGTCTTCCGGCAGGGAAGGAAGATCTTTGACCGCCTTGCGTTTGTCGGGACGGGAAGGATCCTCCCTGCCAAGCAGGATCAGATCTTCACCGATCTTCACATAATCCTCATAAAGGATGGTGATGCCGTTTCTCAGGATCGCAGCTTCCAGTTCTTTCTCCGTAAACTTCCGGGCTCCGAGCTTTGCTTCGGCCCGATCCTGACGGTCGTGATTGCCGTAGACGAAGTAGACCGGGATGCCCAGCGATCCGATCTTCTCATAGATGTATTCCATCTCTTCTTTCGTCGTGTTCTCGTCGGTGATGTCACCGCCCAGAAGAAGACATTCCGGATCCTGTGCGGCGATGTCGTCAAGTGCGGCATCGACGGTCTTTTGGCTTTGAGCGGAACCGTAATGCAGGTCGGCGAAGAACGCCAGGCGGTGATCCTGCTTGAGTTTCGGGCTGACGACCGTGTGGAAGTCCGGCCGGATCGTCTGCATGTTGATGATGTTATAGGCCGTAAACAAGACACACAACAGACCGGTCAGGATGATCTTCAGTTTTCTCTTTTCACTGTCTTTTCGAAACAGCGAAAACAGAAAAAGGAACAGGTCGGCGAAGATGTCCGGGATCAGCGCAAGATACAAAGCGGCAAATGCATACTCGTGCCGCCAGATGATCTTATAGTCAAAGGCGATCAGTGCCAGGCCCAGGAACAGTGTCGCTGCGCTTTTGAGCAGAAACAAGACGGCTTTTATAAATCTGTTTTCGATCTTCCTGAAAGGGATCTGTACAACATAAGTCAGTACGCATGCCGCAAGCGTATAGATGATCAGGCGGATCAATGATGCAAGGTCCATAAGTTCTCCCTTATAACTTTTTCTTTATATTATAACGATAAATTGCTGTTCGTATGGCTTCATTATAAAAAAGACTTCCGTCGTTTTGACAGAAGTCTTCTTTCCTTTCGGTAGATTATTTTATCAGTCCCACTCGATGAGCTCTTCGAGCTTTTTCACGAAAGCTTCCAGGCCTGCTTTGTCATCTTCATCGAAACGTTCCAGCAGCGGGGAATCGATGTCTAAGACCGCTATGACCTTGCCGTCTTTATGGATCGGCACGACGATCTCGGAATTCGATGCGGAATCACAGGCGATGTGTCCCGGAAATTCGTGGACATTTTTGACTAGCTGCGTCTCGTCTTTTTCGTAAGCCGTACCGCAGACGCCTTTTCCTTTGGCGATGTTGACGCAAGCCGTCTTGCCCTGGAACGGTCCCAGCAGCAACGCTCCGTTTTTCACCAGATAGAAGCCTGCCCAGTTGAGATCGGCCATCGACTCATTGATCAGAGCCGAGGCATTCGACAGTAAAGGGATATAGTTTCCGGAAGACTCGCTCAGTGCTTCCAGCTGTGCTGTCATGAGCTTGTAATCGGTCATCTAGTCTCTCCTGTTCCTTCGGCCGCCGTAGATCAGGACCAGCCGCAGGATCTGCAAGAAAGAAGACGCCACACCGGCCACATAAGTCAGGGCTGCCGCATTCAGGACGGTCCTGCAGCCTTCCAGCTCTTCCCCGTCCGCCAGACCGTAGTCTCTGATCATCGTCAGGGCTCGGGAAGAAGCGTCGAATTCCACCGGCAGTGTCACGATCTGGAACAGCAGGATCACGCATTCCATGGCGATACCGATCCAGATGATGTTGGAGATACCGGAGAACAGGCCAATCATGATCGCGAGATAGCCGCCGTAGGAAGCGAAGTTCACCGCCGGGATCAGGGAATTGCGCAGTCTCAGGAACGCATAACGCTCCTTGTCCTGTACGGCATGACCGCACTCGTGGGCAGCGACCGCCATGGCGGCGATCGAAGAAGCACTGTAGCTGTGCTGTGACAACGTGACGCTGAGGTTGCGCGGATCGTAGTGATCGGTAAGAGCACCGTTGTTGGTCTGGGTGACGATCAGATTCTCCAGACCGTTCCTGTATAAGATCTCGTTGGCTGTCCTGGCACCGGTAAAGCCCGATTTGTTGGGGATCTGGGAATACTTCGAATACGTCGACTGGATATACAGCTGTGTGCCGAACGTGATCCCGAACGCCAGAAGCGTCAGTCCGTAATAGATCATATAATCATTCATTGACGTTACCTCCTTCGGATGTGAATATCATAAGTTCTTTTGTATGAAACGGATACTATTTCCGTTTATAGATGAAGATGTAACCGATGACCGCCGCCAGCAGCATCGGGATCATCAGATCGTTGAACATATCGAAATGATATGCCGTCCTGTCGATCAGAAAGGTGAAAAGAAAACTCAGAAGATTGCGGACGGCCAGGAATGCCGCCACAAAGATCACATAAGCTTTGTTTTTATTCATCGGACCATCCTCCTTTTCTTTTCACCTCCATTATAACAAAGCCCCGTGAAACTGCCTGATTTTGACCGGGGATGCAATTATACCCAATCCGCAGACCGCATTGATTATAATGAAGACATGAAAACGATCTATCTGGCCGGCGGCTGCTTCTGGGGCGTGGAGCACTATCTCTCTTTCATCAACGGGATCAAAGAGACGACCGTCGGTTATGCCAATTCCGATATCGCCTCGCCTTCCTACGAAGACCTCAAAGCCCACCGTTCTCTGGCTTCCGAGACCGTCGAAGTCCTTTATGATGAAGACGTCATCTCCTTAAAAGAGATCCTCGACCTCTTCTTCGAGATCATCGATCCCACGCTTCTGGATCAGCAGGGCCACGACATCGGCCACCAGTACCGCACCGGCATCTACTATACCGATACGGAAGATATGCCGGTCATTCGAAACGCGTTAGCTGAACTTTCCGGAAAGTATGAAAGACCGGTCCTGACGGAACTGCTTCCGCTAGACAACTTCACCAAGGCGGAAGAATACCACCAGGATTATCTGTACAAGAATCCGACCGGCTATTGCCACGTCGATCCCAAAATGTTCGAACGGGCAAAAAACTATAAGAAAAACTAATCCAAAAATCTCCGGATCTGATATTCCTCAGCACCGGTGATCTTCTTTATCTGTTTATACAGCCGCTGATAGGACTCCTCGGGAGTCCTTTTATAACACCTCTTCGCAAAGCTCTTGCCGAACCACTCCTCGCTCGTCGCATAACGGGCGATGCCCCAGCCGTAGAACTCTCCGTTCTTGTCCATCTCATAATCGAAATCGGTGATCAGCACGTAGCCCTTCATCTGCAGCGCCGTGATCGTCGTATCGAAACCCTTTCTGGGCACCCAGCTATCCTTTCCCTTCTCCTTCGGTTTGACGTAGCCGCCGATCGCCTTTGCCGTCTTTGACAGGATGGAATGTTTCGAGGAAATGATGTTGTAGAGGAAATCTTCGTTGTAGTTGACCAGACCGTCGGAGACCCTCGCATCGAAGTCATATCCGTCTCTACGGTAGTTGGCCAGATCATAGTACCACTCTTTCTTGACGAACGCCGCCTTCTTCTGAAAGAACTTGCCGTAGGCACACTTGGTCTCCTGGATGATCGGACCCTTCCACTCCCAGACGCCCGGTTCCTCACCGAAATAGACCTTCGGGGAACAGTGTTCCTCGATCGAAAAACCCTTGATATCGTTGGAAAAGAAAGGAAGGATGCCGTACTTATCGATCGCATCCTTGATATCTTCTTTCGTCTGAATATAAATATCGATCATCCCAGGATCTCCTGAATGAACTCGACTTCCGGTTCCGAATACACGACCATCACCGACTCCTGATGGAAAAAGGCGCAGAGATCCTTGGCGATCTCTCTTACCAGTTCATCCGAGACTTCCAGAAGCGTGAGCTCCAGCGAAGTCTCTTCGACATAGGTCCCGTCTTCGTGGAAGTAACCGCCGTTGATCACATCGAAAGAGAATGCCGTATGGTAGGAACGGCAGACGTTCTTGAGGACGTGGACATAACGGTCCTTCTCAAACAGCTGTTCGTGTTTTTCCGAATCGTTGAGGCCGACGTAGATCTTGGCCTGTTTCGTTTTCTGTTTCATGTTCAGTCCATCTGCGGCAGACCGAATTCCGCCGGCTGGAAACGAGGAGAGACCGACTCCTTGGTGGCGATGACGGCCGAAGCCAGACGCGTGCCGATACTGCAGGATTCACGCAGGCTCTTGCCGTAAGTCAGACCGACGGCGATCCCGGCAAAGAACGAATCTCCGGCACCGGTCGTATCGATGACATCGACCTTCTGCGGCGGGCAGAAACCGTGTTCGCCGTTCTTTTCCGCATAGACGGCACCGCGGTCGCCCAGGGTGACGACCATCTTGTCGATCGCCGCATTGCCGATGCTTTCAATGAGTTTCTCTTCGATCTCTTCAACAGGAAGGCCTTCATATTCGTCCGAGAACAGAAGTCCTGCTTCCTGTTCGTTGCAGACGATGCAGGAGACTTTGGACAAAAGATCTCTTCTTTCCATTGCGATCGACATGTTGGAGACCACCGCAAAGATCTGTTTGTGATACTTTTCCGCCAGATCGAAGATCCGCTTCAGAAGATCGGGTTCCATGTCGATCTCAACGACCACGGAATCCGACTCGGAGATGATCTTCTCACCGTATTCATCCAGGACCTCTTCGATCCGGGAAAGATCGGGACGCTTGGATATGGAAGCGACGACATCGCCGTTGTTGTCAAAAATCGCCAGCCAGGTCCCCAGACCGTCCGGCGTCTTGACGATGTAGTCGGTATTGACTTTATGACGTTTGAGCTTATCGATGACGTCCTGGCCGATGCCGGTATCATCAACGACGCTCACATAGGTAGGCCTCAGTTCCAGGTTGGCGATATCCTCCGCCACGTTGCGGCTGACCCCGCCATGTACCTGAATGACACGGCCGACATTGCGGCCGGAAGGGATATACTGGTCGATCGGATAGCCCTTGATATCGACGAACACTGCACCAAATACAACGATTCCCATTTTCGGTCTCCTTATTTGTTGAATCTATTTTAATATATTTGACCTTGCTTGGAATGACGAGTTAAGATCTCCCCGATCTCCTCAAGATCCCTGACGAAAAAGATCCCGTTCAGCCTCTCTTCACTGGAAAGACCCAGCTCGATCATCTTTTGCAGCTGCATCCTCAGACCCTCGTAGTAGCCGTTGAGGTCGTAGAGGATACAGGGGGCATGAAGATGCCGCAAAGAGACTTTCGCCATGACCTCGCTGATCTCTTCCAGAGTTCCGGTACCGCCCGGAAAGGCGATGAACGCATCGCCCAGTTCGATCATTTTGTTCTTACGCTGCGACATATCGTCGGTAATGATGAGCTCGTCGATCTCTTCATACAAAAAACCGGCATCGATGAAAAACTGCGGTTCGACGCCCGTGACCTTTCCACCGGACTCCTTGACCGCCTTCGCCAGAACACCCATCAGGCCGTTCAAAGAACCGCCGTAGACCAGATCATGACCGTTTCTGCCGATCCAGCTTCCCAGTCTTCGGGCTTCTTCTTCAAGCCTTCGGTCGTTCCCTTTGTTTGCGCCGAGATAGACCGTGATCTTCATATCCTAGTGCCTCGTCTCATCTTCATAACATTCGCAGAACCTTGCGGCAAAAGACGGTCTGAGATCCTTCGCATACAGATGAGAGATGTCTCCGAAACTCTGTACCCGGAAACATGCGGTCCCCTCTTCCCGCTCTTCGGAGTGGATGACCGTCACGGAAGAAGGCGGCGCCACGAAGCCATGCCACAGCGGCATCGGCGAGATGTTCAGCAGGTAAGACAAAAAGACGCATTCGACGCCGAAATGACTGAACAGACAGAGCGTATCGTGATTGGACCTCGTCACTTCAAAGACCTTTCCCTTCTTCTCATAACCGTGTTTCCTTAAGAACGCATCGAAGTCTTTGATCACTCTGTCGTAATGACTTCCCACATCGCCTTTCTTCATCACCGGATGATCGAAGCACGTTGCAGGATCATAGAAGGAAGGATCGTTCGCCCAGTCCAGAGGCAGCCAGTCCCAGCAATGGGTACCGGTCCAGGGATCGCGGATATGTTCGATCTTTGCCGGAAATTCCCTCAGCCAGTCCAAGACGATAGGTTCAACGTTCATCTCCGATAAAGCGATCTGCGCCGTTTCTCTTGCCCTGCCCAAAGGAGAGACATAGTATTCGTCGGCATCGATCTTTTTCATGCGCGGGATCAAGGCTTCCGCCTCTTTCACACCGACCGGTGTCAGCGTATCGGTCGAATAATCGGGATCTGCGTGTCTTATGATGATGATCTTCATATTATCCATTGTACATGGAAAACGGCCGCCGGAAATCTTTGTGCTTTTCTATTTTCGGAACTTCAAAAAGAAAAGCATAGGATCGTTCGATCCTATGCGTTTTTACAGTTCTTCGCCGTTGCTTGCGATGACTTTCTTATACCAGTAGAACGAATCCTTTCTGATCCTTCTGCACTCCTTCGGATCGTCATCGGTACGGTCGACATAGACGAATCCGTATCTCTTTTTGACACCGTTGGAAGTGGAAAGCAGGTCGATGCTCGACCACGGGCAGTAGGCGATCATCTCGACGCCGTAATCCATCGCCTTTTTCATCGCAGCGATATGCTTCTTCAGGTAATCGATGCGGTAATCGTCGTGGATCTTCTCATCTTCCGTCAGCGTGTCGTAAGCACCAAGTCCGTTCTCGGTGATCATCAGCGGCTTGTTGTAGCGGTTGTAGAGATCTCTCAACATGTATTCCATGCCGACAGGATCGATCGCCCAGTCCCAGTCTGTGGTATCAAGATTCGGATTTTTGCACATCTGATAGAAACCGGGCTGCTGCTCCAGTGTCGATGTCGCACCTTTCTTTCCTTCCCGGTTGACACCTGCCCAGTGAAGCTTCACGGAACCGTCATCTTCCATGGAACAGGCACATCCCGAATAATAGTAATTCAAGGCAAGGAAATCGGAAGTTCCGGAGGCGATCAGTTCCATATCGCCCTCTTCAATCTTCGGTGCCAGACCGTGTTCTTCCAGATAATGCTGTGCCGCCTTATTGTAGATACCTTTGAAATAAATATCCGTGTAATAGTCGTTCTGCAAAGCCTGCGCATTCTGAGCTGCCATGGCATCTTCCGGTCTGGAAGTCAGCGGGTAGATCGGTGCATAACCGAGGGCTGCGCCCGCAAGACCGCCCGGGACCAGTTCATGGACCATCTTACAGGCGATCGCATGGGCCAGATTCATGTGATGATTGATCTGGTAGCGCAGCTGATCGTTATCCTGCAGATCTTCCGGGATATAACACTTCTGTGTCCAGAACTGTACGATGATGGACTGTTCGTTGATCGTCGTCCAGTATTTCACATCGTTTTTGAATTCGTTGATGACATAGCGGGCATAGTATTCGAAGTCCTTCACGATCTGACGGTCCAGCCAGCCGCCGTACTTCTCTACAAGTGCCCACGGGCAGTCGTAGTGATACAAGGTGATGATCGGTTCGATCCCGTTATCTTTCAGTTCATGAATGAGATCACGGTAATACTGAATGCCTTTTTCATTGACTTCGCCGACGCCATCGGGAAAGACGCGCGACCAGGCGATGGAGAAACGGTAGCAGGTAAAGCCCATTTCTTTCATCATGGCGACATCTTCCTTGTAGTGATGATACTGGTCGGAAGCGACATCCGCCGTGGCAAAGCCGTAGATCCGGTAATTGTCTTTGTTGATCACGTCCTGCTGGGACGGCTTCTTGCCGTCTTCATAGGCAGCACCTTCCACCTGATAAGCGGAAGTTGCCGCACCCCAGAGGAAATCTTTCGGAAAAGCTTTATTCATTCGTTCCATCCTTTCCGATGACGATCTTCAGTACATCGATCAGCTCCTTGGAAAACGTGAGTTCCGACTTGATCGTCATCAATGTGTCCTGTGCATGAGTGAATAACAGAGAGTAATCATATCCCTTGCCACTCATCTCGTTCTGTATGACTTCCGTCTGCGCTTTGTGAGCTGTGACGATATCTTCTTCTGCCTGAGCCATCAGTTCTTCCGCTTTCGCAAATTCACCTTTTTTGGCGAAAGACAAGGCGTCGCTTGCCTTCAGCCTCGCATTGCCGGCGTTCAGAATGATCTGCATGGCAACTTGTATCAAAATGTTTTCTTCTGACATATTTATGACCTCTCTGTTATCTGATTCATTCGGCTTCTTCAACCAATTTTTCTTTTTCGTATTCCTTAAAGAACGGGAACCATACGGCTGTGTAGATCGCCAGTAGGATGATCCACCAAAGGATAGCTCTGATATCCTGCGTGACCATAACGGAGCAGAACGGTGCCGGGATCTGACCGACCTGGATCATGGTTGAAGGGACCTTTAAGAGACCTGTCGACATGAGGATCCAGACGTAGACCGGACCGATGATACCATTGATCCATGCCGGAAGCATCAGAGTCGGATTGAAGACGACCGGAGCACCGAACATGATCGGTTCATTGATATTGAAGATCGAAGGAGCCAGGAAGACACGGCCGAGCATCTTGACCTGTTTCGATTTCGAGAAGCACATCAGGATATTGAGACCCAGCGTTGCACAGACACCGCCCATCGTGATGAAAGCCAGAGTGAAGAATGCTTCGGATGTGACGATGTTGGTCGCAGGAAGACCTGCAGCTGCATTGGCAATGTTTTCTTCAATGGCGATCATGAAGATCGGGTTGGTAATAGCGCCCCAGAACCAGGTGGATACGCCCAAAGTATAGAAGAATGCATGAAGCAGGGAAATGATGATGAAGCCGGGAAGCGTCTGGCCGATCTTGACGACTGGCATGAAGATACCGATGATCAGATCGTAAACATTGATCTTCAGAACCTGCGTAAGGACCATGGAGATACCGAAGACGATGAGGTTCGGTAAGATGGTGTTGATCCAGGAAACGACGAAGTCGGGAACACTGGAATCTTTCAGGAAATTCATCTTGCCCCAAAGATGGAAGACGGCGGAAACGAAGACACCGACCAGGATGCCGACGATCATGCCCGAAGGACCCAGATTGCCCATAAAGGCAGACAGAGAATCCGCGCTATCGCCGAACGGCATCGCGACCATCAGCAAGACACCTACGGAAGTCAGACCGGCATTGATCAGGTATTCCGGATGTCCGAGTTTTTCCATGCACTGATTGCCGACAACGAAAGCGACGATCAGGTTGATGATACCGAATGAATAATTGGAGATCGCTCCGAGATCCGGAAGCGAAGGAATGAAAGAACGGAAGACGCCATAGAAGAAGATGACGGAACCGGTGAGGATATAAGGAATGATCTTCTGCATGGAAGCGGAAACCGCAGCGATCCATGGCTTTGCGAATAATTTTTTGGCGGCCGGAGCGAAACTTTCACTCAGCCAATTCATGAATTTGTTCATATATATTTTCCTTTCTTTTTTGTTTACAATAGTGGTGGAATCTTATTTGAGCGTAGGATTTCCGGACCGGGCTTCGTCCCGGTTTTTTTAACGGTCTTTGACCAGACTGTTTGCCAGGTCGATGATACCGGCGCCATCCAGAGATGCATACATCTTTTCCGGGATGATGTCGACAACAACGTTGTAAGCTGCGGCTTTGTTTCTGAAGTTTTCCAGTTCTCCCGCATAGTGAGGACCCAGCAGCAGGACGTCGATCGAATTCATATACTCGTTGACTTCCGCATGGCTTCTGGCTTCAACGGAAACATCCAGTTTGTTTTTCTTGGCATATTTTCTTGCGTTCGATGCCAGGAAACCCGAACTCATACCTGCTCCGCAGCATAACATGACTTTCAGTGTTGCCATCTGTTTTCTCCTTTCGTTTGTTTACACCTTCATTATTCATTTTCTCTTCATCGTTCACAAATCGATTTTTTCCCGGATCGGGGAAGGATCCTGTGATGCGGTTTTGCCCCTGACGGGGAAAAGATCAGATGCGTTTGTTTCCCTGTTTTATTTATAATTGGATTGAAAATGATACGCAAAAAGGAAAAAGAGCTGATCCGTATCCTGCTTTCTTCCCACGAAGGAATGTCCGGAGCGGCGATCGGTGAAAAGATGCAGATCACAGCCAGATCAGTCAAAAATTACGTCCGGCAGATCAACGATGCCTATAAACAGAAAGTCGTCCTGTCTTCCCGCGACGGCTATTTTCTCAATCCCCAGATGATCCCGCTGCTTTCTTCCGAACAGGACGAAGAAGAAGTTCCGGAAACTTCGCAGGACCGCATTGCCTATATCGTCAAACAGATCATCTCTTCGCCGGGTTCCCAGCTCGATCTCTTCGATCTGGCAGATGAATTATGTATCTCTTATTCGACGCTGCGGTCTCTGATCGCCCGCATGAACAAGATCTACGCCTCCTACAACGTCCGCTTCACATCGTCAAACGACAAGCTGACGATACAGGGCGAAGAAAGCGACAAACGGAAGTTCTTCACCTTCATCATCAACGAGAACGCTTCCTCTTCCATCGTCTCCAAAGAGACCCTGGAAGCCTATTTTTCCAACATCGACATCAACGTCCTGACCTCGATCATCACCTCGACCTTCAGAGACTACGGATATTACCTCAATGATTTTGCCGCACTCAATCTCCTGCTTCATCTGGCGATCATCATCGACCGCTCCCTTTCCGGAAGCGATCTGAACCGCGGAAACCGCGATCTTGAGATCACTGACGAACACGAAAAACGGTTCATCGAAGCACTGTTCGCCAAACTGGAAGAGACTTTTAAGTTCACTTTGAATCCTTACGAACAGTATGAGATCTACATGTTGTTCAAAGCCAACGCCAATTATACGCTGGTCACACTGGAAGACGATCTCAAGGGTGTCGTCGGTACCGACATCATCAAGCTGACCAATCACTATGTGAAACAGATCGGCGAATTATATATGATCGATCTTTCTTCCGATACGTTCAAGACTGCTTTTGCCCTGCATCTGAAGAACCTGATCTTCCGGGCATCTTTGGGCAAATCGACCTTCAATCCGATGCTTGCCAGCATCAAGATCGGCTCCCCTCTGGTCTTTGATATGGCGATCTATGTCGCCATGGACCTGATGGAACGCTATGCCCTGAGCATCAATGAAGAAGAGACCGCCTTTCTGGCTATCCATATCGGCTCGGAGATCGAACGCCAGTCCATCAACCGCGGAAAGCTGCCCTGCATCCTGCTTTGTCCGGATTATCTCGACATCCGCGGCCGCATCCTCAACGAACTGCTCATACAGTTCGGCAACCAGATCGATATCGTGCACACCTTTTCTTCGCAAGACGATCTTTCAAAACTCACGGCAGAGGAAAACATCTCCCTGCTGTTCACGACGATCCCGCTGATTCTCAATCCGGGATGCAAAGTCATCGAACTCTCACCTCTTAACATCCGCAAACAGTACGAATCCATCCAGGATGTCATCGATGAGCTTTCCCAGGCGAAAAAGAACGAAGAACTCAAGCGATCCTTCCACGGCTATTTCGAAAAAGACCTCTTCGTTTATGATGAGAACGGCGGAAACAAAGACGTCATCCTGAAGACCTTATGCAGGAAACTGCATGACAAAAACTACGTCCCCGATGACTTTGAAGAACATGTCTATGAACGCGAACATGCTGCAAGCACGGCATTCGGCAATATCGCCATCCCGCATTCGGTCAACATGGATGCGATCAAGACCAGCGTCGCAGTTGCCGTCTGCAATAAAGGCTATGAATGGAACGGATCTGCGGTCAATCTGGTTTTTCTGATCGCCATCAACCGCTCCGACCGCCAGAAGTTCCGCGAGCTCTACGAATCGCTGATCTCTTTATTCTCGGAAGGTGCCGATCCGCAGAAACTGAAAGACTGCAGCACCTTTGAAAAGTTCACGGAAATGATCTTCTCGCTCACTTAAAAACGATGTCATGAACATCGTTTTTTTTATCGGTAGACTCTCTGCACCAGCAGCATATACAGGACCGTGGCCGAAACGATCGTCAGCGACGAAGAATGACGCCACTTCTGAAGCAGGATCGCATAGATGCCTGCCAGGATCTCCGGCATGCAGCTGTAGAGAGAGGAAGTATCGGTATCGCGGAAACAGAACACCACCAGCATCGCCATCGTACAGTACGGAAGCACGCTTCCCAGATACAGGATGAACGGCGGTGTCTTTTTGGAAAAAAGAAGAAACGGCGCGAAGCGGATCGCAATGGTGGTCAGCGCCATGACGGCGATCAGAACATAGCTATTCATGGAGGACACCCCGGATCTTTCTGAGGACGAACAACATCGCGATGATCAGGACCATGCACGGCATCAGGAACTTGTCTCTTCCGAAATACGCAAGACAGGCGATCGAGATCGCAAACGACAGGATGACCGGAAGATGATCCTTGTTCTTCTCCCACTGATCGATGACGATGACCAGAAACAGGACGGTCATCGAAAATTCGATCCCGGTCAGATCGACAGGCAGGATGTTGCCTAAGATGCTTCCCAGGACGCAGCCTGTGATCCAATAGAGATGATCGAACAGGGAAAGAAAGAAATAATAGTCTTCCCTGTTGAGACCTTTCATGTTCTTGCTGCAGACGACGGAAAAAGTCTCGTCGGTCAGAGCGAAGATGTCATAGATCTTGTGTCTCTTCAGGGCTTTATAACGGCTCAGCATCCCGATGCCGTAGAACAGGTGACGGATATTGACCGTCAGTGTCATCAGAAAGACGTTGAGATAACCCGCCGGCAAGGCAAGCAGTTCGACCCCGACATATTGCATCGAACCGGCGTAGATGAAGACCGCCATCAGAAAACTGTGCAGCAGGCCAAAGCCCTTGCTTTTCATCAGCACGCCGAAACCGATGCCTAAGACGATGTAGCCCGGCATGATCATCAGCGAATCTTTCAATGCTTCCTTCACAGACTTTTTCATTTATTCAATATTATAAAGTCTATTTGTAAAAATATTGAAACATTGCCTTACTTCCATTGATTTTAAGCCTGATCCATATTATATTTTTATTGTTACGCTATGAATGATTATCAGATTTTTACAGATGCGACAGCCGATCTGACGCACGAACTTATCGACGGTCTTCCCGAGGCAAAAGTCTTGGAGATGGAGATCCTGATGGACGGAAAGCCTTATACCTATGGTCCCCAAGGAAACATCGACCATGACCTCTTCTATTCGCTGCTCTCTCCGAGCATCGATGTCAAGACCTCTTCCATCAATCCGGAAGAGTATCTGAATGCCTTCGAAGACGTCCTGAAACAAGGGAAAGATGTCCTGTATCTGTGCTTCACCTCCGGCCTTTCCGGTACCTACAACACCGCAGCCTTCATCTGCCGCGATCTCAAGGAAAGATATCCCGACCGCAAGATCTACTGCGTGGATTCCCTGTGTGCCTCGATCGGTGAAGCCTTCTTCGTCTATGAAGCACTCAAGAGACAGAAAGAAGGATACAACATCGATGAACTCTACGAATGGTGCAGCTACAACCGCCGCAGAGTCGCACACTGGTTCACGCTGGATGATTTCGACTATCTGATCAAAGGCGGAAGGATCTCGCCGGCAGCCGCTGCCATCGGTGCGGCCCTGCAGATCAAACCGCTGCTGTCCGTCGATGAAGACGGAAAGCTCTATGTCCCTGCCAAGCTGCGGGGCAGAAAGTCTTCGATCGCCACGCTTTTAAAGAAAGTCGATACCGACTGGAAGAAAGATGCCGATACCAAGATCATCGTCGGCCACGGCAACTGTCCGCAAGAAGCTCAGGAGATGAAAGAGAAGATCCTCGCCCGTCATCCGGAAGCCGATGTCACCGTCATGACCATCGGTCCGGTCATCGGTTCCCATACCGGTCCGAGCATCCTGGCCGTCGTATTCTATCAGTAAGATCCGCAAAGGATCTTTTTTCTACCTTCAGACTCTCTTTCTTCCATGTACAATGAAAGAAAGAAAAATAGGAGGACGATATGAAAACGATCGGATTCATCGGAACGGGATATATGGGCGGCGCACTGGCGACTGCAGCCGCCAAAAGCGGACTGGACATCAGGATCCTTCTGGCCAACCGCAGCAGCAAAAAAGCGCAGGACCTGCAGGAAAAGATCGGCGGCGAAGTCAGCGACAACAAGACGGTCGCCAAGACGGCCGATTACATCTTCCTCGGCGTCAAGCCGCAGATCCTGCCGGAGATGTACGAAGGCATCAGAGACATCCTGAAAGAAAGAAAAGATGACTGGGTCATCGTCTCGATGGTCGCCGGCAAAGACATCAAAACGCTCAAAGAAATGTTCTTCGATCATCCGGTCATCCGCATCATGCCCAACATGCCGGTCAGTGTCGGAAGCGGACTTTCTCTCTACGCTTTCAGTGACGACGTGAAGGAAGAAGACCGCGCCTTCTTCTTAAAACTCATGGCAGCTTCCGGTACCTTGCTGGAAAGCGAAGAGAAATACATGCCGGCCATCGGCGGTGTCACCGGCTGCGGTCCGGCTTTTGCGGCGATGTTCATCGAAGCTTTGGGCGACGGCGCCGTGCAGTGCGGCGTCTCCCGAAAAGACGCCTATGTCTATGCGGCCGAGATGATGAAAGGCACCGCGGAACTTTACCTCAAGACCAAGGATCACCCGGGAGCCATCAAAGATTCCGTCTGTTCCCCGGCCGGTCTGACGATCGAAGGCGTCAGGACGCTGGAGAAGCTCGGTTTCCGTTCGGCCCTCATCGAAGCACTGATCGCCACGTTTGAAAAACGCGTCTGAGGATCGTGAAGGGCTTTTGCCTCAATAACAAATCGGAAAAATTATGAACAAAAAGATCGGAAAAACGATCCTGCTGCTGTGCATCTTCCTTCTTCTCGCCGCTTGCAAAAGCGAAACGAAGGAAGAGCCGGTCAGTGTGATCGAGGAAACAACGGAAATAACAGAAACAACGGAGGATATGAAGATGAAACTGAAGATCGAAGTCAACGGAAACGTACTGTATGCGGATTTTTTTGAAAACTCTTCCGCGGAAGCGTTCCGGAAGAAACTGGAAGAAAGACCTCTGAGCGTCACACTGGAAGATTACGGCAGCTTCGAAAAAGTCGGCGATCTGCCCTGGTCCCTGGAGACCAACGACACCCGGATCACCACGATCCCGGGCGACGTCATCCTGTATCAGGGAAGGATGATCACCATCTACTACAGCGAGAACACCTGGAACTTCACCTATCTGGCCAGGATCCCGGATGTCACAAAACAGAGTTTATTGGAAATACTGGGACAGGGCGATGTGACCGTCACCTTCTCCCTGGCAAATGAGTAGAACATGAAAAACGTACTGGTCATCTCATCGAGCTTACGCAACGATTCCAATTCGGAAAAACTTGCCCGGCAGGCAGCCAAAGGCGCCAACGATGCTCTCAACAAGACGGAGTTCATCACCCTGAAAGGCATGGACCTCCGCTTCTGCAAAGGCTGTCTGGCCTGTCAGAAGACAAAGTCCTGTGTCATCAAGGACGACATGGCTCCGCTTATCGACAAAGTCAGGAATGCCGATGTGCTCATCTTCGCCTCACCCATCTACTATTACGGGATCAGCGGCCAGCTCAAGACCTTTCTGGACCGTTGCAATCCTCTCTACGTCCTGGAGCCTTCGTTTCAAGACGTTTATCTGATCACCACTTCGGCTGAAGACGATGACGAAGTCTATGAACGGGCAGTGGAATGTCTGGAAGGCTGGATCGACTGCTTCCCGCAGAGCTGCTTTGCCGGGATCCTGTCGGGCGGAGGCATCGATATCCGCAAGATCGAAGACGATCCCGATAAAAAAGACCTGCTGAAGAAAGCTTACGAATTAGGAAAGACAGTATAAAAAAGTTCACCGCAGTGCGGTGAACTTTTCATTCGATCATCTTAACTCAATGAATCGACGATGGCTTCGATGGAAGCTTCAATACCTTTGACGACATCCTCTTTGGAAAGAGACGGAGTCTCTTTTTTGTTGACGACCTGTTCATGTAAGAACGGTACGTGCATGAATCCGCCGATCGTGTTCGGGAATTCTTTTTCGATGTAATAGCATACGCCGTACATCAGATGGTTGCAGACATAGGTACCGGCCGTATTGGATATCGCAGCCGGTATATTGGCAGCTTTCATGTATCCGACCATCTTCTTGATCGGTAACGTCGAGAAGTATGCAGGAGCGCCGTCAGCGAAGACCGGCTGATCGACAGGCTGGTTGCCTTCGTTATCAGGGATCCTGCCGTCGTCGCAGTTGATCGCAACTCTTTCAGGCGTGATCTCATATCTGCCGCCGGCCTGACCGATGCAGAGCACGACGTCCGGATTTTCCTTCTTCATAGCCTCGTGTACCGTTTCGATCGCCTTGCCGAATACGACAGGCACATAACATTTAACGATCTGTGCACCTTTGATCTCTTTCTTGACCAGTTTCACCGCTTCCTTAGCCGGATTGATGGTTTCACCGCCGAAAGGTTCAAAGCCTGTAAGTAAGATCTTCATACTTCCTCCTTAATTAGATCAGAACGCGAAAATGTAAAGTAAGACGACATGGACCAGCAGCATGCAGATCGCAAACGGGATCTGGGACTTGATGACCGAGTATTTGTTCTTGGTCTCAAGCAAAGCCGCAGGTACGATGTTGAAGTTGGCAGCCATCGGCGTGCACAGCGTGCCGCAATATGCAGCTGTCAGACCTAAAGCACCGACAACGACCGGATTTGCACCCTTGGAAATAAGGAACGGGATACCGACACCGACCATGATGACAGAGAAAGCAGCGAAACCGTTGCCCATGATCATCGTGAACAGAGCCATGCCTAAGCAGTAGACGAAGCAGGCGATCAGGATGTTGTTCTCAGGAACGACCATCGAAACATAGTGAGAGATCGCATCGCCGACGCCGGCAGCCGTGAACAGAGCACCTAAGGCAGACAGCAGCTGCGGTAAGATACCTGTCGTGGAAACGTTATCCATCAGTCTTGCGCCGTCGACCGCCGCATACTTCGGATCACACTTCGTCAATAAGATCGCAGCACATAAAGCAACGATACCGGAAAGACCGATCGCGTTGTTGGCTGTCAGCCAGTTCAATGCCGGGACCTTGGAACCTAATGTCGCACCGACGACCGCAACCAAAGCGATGCAGGCAGCCGGAATGAAGATCTTGTAACCGAACTTGTCGGCGTTGGCTCTGACAGTCTTGGGATCAGGTACATCGTTCTTGGACTGAACGACACCGCCGATAGCAGTCAGGCAGGCCATGATGACGATCGCAGCACCGACCAGCCATTTCGGGACCCACGGACCGCAGATGAACGTGAACGCAAGTAAGAACCAGAAAGCAGCCGTTGTTACTTTCTTGGAGCAGCCGTCATCCTTTAAAGCCTTTACACCGACGAGGATGAAGACCAGACCGATAATGCAATAGAAGAATTCACCTAAGATCTGAGCGAATGTCATTATTTCTTACCTCCTTTGCTTGCAGCATCAAGCTGTTTGTCGAGCCAGAGGTTCCTGACCGTGCCCAGCACGATGGAAATGACAGCGACCGGGATGGACCAGCGCGCGATCTGCAGTGCGTCGACTTCGTAGCCTAAACCGACCAGAGTCGAAACGATCAGCAGTGTGCCTGAAGATCCCATGAAGCAGTTCTGAGCAAAGAAGTTACCATAGTTCTCTGCACCAGCGGAACCGCCGCGGATGATGTCCTGCATCTCTTCGTTGATCTCGCCGTATTTAGCGACTGCAGCACCTTCTGCCATCGGAACGACGACAGGACGGACGAACTGCGGATGGCCGCCGAGACGGATAGAGAATGCGGAAGCCAGAGTTCTGATGAGCTCATAGACGATGATGACTCTGCCGGCAGTTGCGGATTTGATCGAACGGATGAAGTCGATGGCTTTTTCCTTCAGACCATATCTTTCGCAGATACCGATGGCAGGTAACGTCAGAACGAACAATGTAGCGGTTCTCTGAGAAACAAATGAATTACCTAATGTTGTAAGGATATCCATGATGCTCATACCGCCCACCAGTCCGGTGACGATTCCGGCGAGGACTACGGTTGCGATCGTGTCGAACTTCAAAATGAGGCCGAGCACAACGATAGCTACGCCAATTAATCTGATAAGCATAATTGTTTTTCCCCCTTAGTACCTTCTATTATACTCAAATAAAAAAATGCTTGCAAATTTTACACAAGCATTGAAAAATATTTCACTATTCTTTCACATTCTTCGGGTCGACGATGAAACACGCCTCCAGGACCCGGTCCATGATCTTCTGCGTCTCTTTCTCGTCCTTTCCCGTCAGTTCCATCAGTTCCTTCATCGACCAGATGTGCTTCTTCATCAGCTTGGCCGGATAGACCCTCAGCTCATCGAGCATCTCCTTGAGCCAGTACGACAGCATAATCAGCGGTATGCAGACAAGTACCCGCCATAGAACGAAGTCGATCTTGAACTTGCCGTCATGGATGAAGATCAGCCAGATCACCGCCAGCATCATCGCACTCAAAAGTGCCGAATAGAACAAAATATCGAAGCGCGGCGACTTGAACTGCAGCAGCTTGATCGGCTTGGAATAATCGTATTTCACTAAAGTTCGTTTCGTTTTCATAATGTTTGAATCTATTGTATCATTTACTCGAAGAGGATAGAAAAGCATATGATCAATATCGACAAAGGTGTCTCCATCATCCTGCATGACTGGCTCAACGTCCACAAAGACGAGATGATCCATTTCATCACCGATGAGACCCATCTGCGGGAAGCGGAAGCCATCGAACGCTGGGCTTACGGGGCGGATGCCGCCTTAAAAACGACGATCTTAAATTCCCAGCTCGTTCAGAAAGGCGACGTCATCGAAGCCATGACCGACATCTTCTGCAAGGAAGATGTCATCATCGGTGCCACCGACTTCTCCTTCATCACCACCAACGCCATCAAGACCGCCGTAAAAAAAGGCGCGCGATTCCTGTCGCTGCCCCTTTCCTGTTCCGACGGATCTTCCTTACTGGAAAACGACTTCATCCAGATGGACCCTTCGGTCACCTACCGCGACGCCAGGAAGATCATCGGCGCCATGAAAGGGGAAAAGACCGTTCACATCACGACGAAGAAAGGCACCGACTTATACTTTGACATCGAAGGAAGGAACCCCGGCTACTTCAACGGCAAAGCCGCCCGCAAAGGCCTGATCGGATCCTCGTCCTTTGAAGTCTTCGTCGCACCGAACGAAGAAAAGACCCGCGGCGTCTTATATCTGGATGCTTCCTTCGGCTACATCGGCCTGGTGAAAAACACCGTCAGGATCGTCTTTGAAAAAGGTAAGCTCGTATCCGCCGAATCCAAAGGAAACGATGCGACCAAACTGCTCAACTACATCGCCTCCTTCAACTCGGAAAACATGTACCGTCCCGGCGAACTGGGCATCGGTCTCAACCGCATCTCCAAGACCAGAGGCATCTCCTACATCGAAGATGAGTCCGCCTTCCATACCTTCCATATCGGCATGGGCAGAAACAAAGGTCTGGGCGGCAGACAGGAAGCGGCCGGTCACTTCGACATCGTCACCAACGATCCGACCATCACCGCCGGCAACAAGATCATCATGAAAGACGGAGAGATCGTCTTATAGAACGAAGGAAAGACCCGGATCTTCAGGATCGCAGGTCCCTCGGAAAAGTTCATCCGCTATTTTAAGACCCGTCGCTCAGACGGGTCTTTTTATCGTTTCCTTCGTATCGAAATGATGTGTTCAAGATCAGTACAGTCCGGCAAAGAGGCTGGAAAGAAGGACCGTCATGATCCCGGCGACCACGATCGACAGGGAAGAGATCGCTCCTTCCACTTCGCCGATCTCGATGGCCTTCGATGTACCGATCGCATGGCTCGAGGTACCGATGGCTGCTCCTTTGGCGATCGGATCTTCGATCCTGAAGAGCTTCAGTATCCCTTCGCAGATGATGTTGCCCAGAACGCCGGTCACGATGATCGCCGCCACCGTGATCGAGACATAACCGCCCAGTTCCTCGCTGACGGAAAGGCCGATGGCCGTGGTGATTGATTTCGGCAGGAAAGTCACGAATTCGCTTCTGCTCAGACCGAAGAGCTTGGACATCGCAAAGATCGAAGCGATGCTGGTGAGGACACCGGAAAAGATGCCGATCAGGATGGCTGCCGCATTCTCTTTGAGCTTGTCGAACTGCTCATACAAAGGAACGGCCAGACAGACCGTCGCCGGCGTCAGCAGGAAGGACAGATACTTCGCCGAAGAGTTGTAGACCTCATAATCCACGTTCAGCAAAAGGACGGCAGCGACCGTGATGATGATCGCCACCAGCAGCGGATTCAGAAAGGCGTAGCCGAACTTCTTTTTGATCCACACGGCAAAGATGTAGGCGATCAGCGACAACAAGATCCCGAAGTAGGACGACGCACTTAAAAACGCATTCATCTCTTATGCCCTCCTTTGATCAGAGCCTGGGTCACCAGGCCGCTGACGCCCATGACGATGACTGTGGAAATGATCGTGATCGCCAGATACGATAGAAGATTGGTCTTGAGCACATCGTAGACATCGATCAGTCCGACCGCCGCCGGAATGAACATCGCCGGCATGATCTCGATCAAAAAAGAAGAAGTCTCCTTGATGTCGCTCGTCTTCAGGACCTTGAACTGCAGCAGCAGGAACAGGATCACGATGCCGTAGATACTGGCGGGCACCGGCAAAGGAAGGACGTGATGCAAGAGCTCACCGATAAAGCAGATGCCCAGGATGAGCGTGAATTGTTTCAGATATTTCATAAACTACTTGTCCTTTGAAAACACATAACGGATGTCGTTGAAATAGATGCCGTCGATGATCTTGTCTTTGAAGAAACCGCGGAATTCATCTCCGGAAGAATCCTCGAAATAGAAGTTCCCGTTCTCCAGCTTCCAGCGGATCTCATACCTGGTATCGTGCAGGATGAAATAACCCTTGCCGCCTTCCTCGATGTGCAGCTCCTCATCTTCGATCTCGTATTCGCCCGAGGCATCGCTGATGCTCAAAGGACGGTAAACGCCCAAAAGATCGGCTTGCGCATCATAAGTGCACGCACTCAAAACAAGCATCATCGCCGTGACGAACATCAACATGGACCTTTTCCATATGACAGATCTCATTTCTTCTTCATTATAACAGGGACTTTCCTCTCTCTAAGTGTTAAGATTTGATTGAGAGAGGTATATCCATGACACAGGAAGAATTAGTCAGAAAATACGAAGAGATCGCCGATCAGAAGACGATCTGTTATTTCAAACCTTACCGCCATTTCACTGCCGCAAAGAAATTCTATTCGCAGCTGCAGGACGGCACCGCCGATGAAAACACCTTCTTCACCGAGACGATGGTCACCTTTACCGAGACCGGTGATCCGGGAAGAGAACCCGACTTCACTTCCGGCAGCGGATCCCGCTACTGGTATTACAAAGACGGCGTCATCCGCGGTTCCGACCACTGGGGCAACGGCGTCGCTCTGTGCGACTGGGCACTCAAGACCGCAGAAGGAAAGACCATCTACGGCTATGACTACGACTGCCCGATCCACCTGAATGCGCCGCGCTTCGGTTTCGCCAGATGGGAAGACTTCCTGTTCAAGGCGTCCCTGATCGAAGCGGACGGCCAAAAAGCCGTCACATGCTTCAGCAACACGGTCGGCTACGGCAAGTTCAAAGTCGGTGATAAGGTCTACCAAAGAGTCATCACGACACAGTATCTGGAAGACAGCGGTGAATAAGCCGCTGTCTTTTTTTCATAAGAAAAGGCTGATCGCTCAGCCTTGTTTTCATTCAAAGCGGATCTTCGACAAGATTCCGATGACGTCATCCTCATATAACGCCTTGTCTCCGGTATAAATGAGCCCGTAGACATCATAGAAATTCTCGTCATCATACACCAATGAATAATAACTCGTGAATTCCGTACCGGATTCGGAACTGAAATCCGAACTGTAGTATTCAAAACCGTTGTCCAGTTTCCCGACCTCTTTGTCCGCATAAACGAGATCCCTCAGCGCATCTTCGCTGTAGCCGATCTCCGCTTTTGCGACCGAATCGGTATAGATCATGATCTTTCCCTCTTGACTCATGACACCGAAACTGAAATCGCCGGCCGTTTCCGCAAAAGCCTGCCTTCCCGGTGTCGAAATGACCATGTTCAGATAGCGGAACGTGTCATCCGGCAGGACCGGCATCTGCACCACGACCTGCGGATCGAGAGCGATCTTGAAGAAGATCTCATCCATCTCGGCGAGCGTTTCTTCACTTACGCCCTCTTTCGGCGGGATGCGGTAGATCACATAACGGTAATAGGAACTGTCGAGGACGCGGACCAGACCGCCGTTGACTTCTCCGTACAGGATGCCGTCTTCCGTTTCTTTGACAGCGGAACCGAGGGTCGCCTTCAGAAATTCACCGGCTTCCGGCGTCTTGGCATCGAGGACTTCGCGGGAGAACGAGATCTCCGTTCCCTTCTCCTTGCTGAGGAAGGAATAATAATTATCACCGTCGGAGACACCTTCGTAGTCGCTTCCTTCCGGATACGTGATCTTCACGTTATCGAAAAGCGTCGAGGTGTACTGCACTTCTTTCTTATCGTTTCCCGAAGAACAGCCAAACAGGGAAACCGCCAGCAGGCAGATGAGAATCAACAGGATCTTCTTTTTCATTTTCCGCTCCTCCCGTTCCGTGTCCGTTGGCCGGTCATCACCGGTCTTCTTCTTTTTCGATCCAGGCCATCAGGAGCCTTACGATCTTTTCTTCCTGCACATCGCTCAATTCCCGATGCAGAGGAACTTTATACCATTTGTTCAGACAGCCTCTGCAGCAGCAGGCTGTCGCATGCATCGCCTTGAAGACGGGATGACCTCTCATCGGCGTCTGCTTTCCGTCATTGAGGGGATCGGCAGGCGAAAGCTTCTTCCTCACGAGATCCCGGGCATGCGCTTCGATGACGTCATTGCCCTTTTCCCTGAGATACTCCTTTTCCTTCTTTGTCAGATGAAAAGAAGAGCGGAACTTTGAATGAGAGAGCTTATCCAAAGCTTCTTCGATGCTTTGCATGAGCTATGCTTTGTCTTTTCCGATCAGATACCTGAGCTCGGCACCTTTGGAAATGTTGCCTTCGACCTTCAGCTGGCCGTTGACGAAGAGCCGGTCGGCGGAAACGACACCGGTCGCCATGTTGTAAAGATTGTCGAAGTTGGTCGCCAGATAGACATCGGCACCTTCGTAGCTGTACGGTGCCATCTCCATACCGGCCTTGGTGAACCTGACATAGTAGGTCCCTTCTCCCGGTCCTTCGATGCGGATCTGGGCGGCGATCGAATAATCGTCCGCCTGTTTTGCCAGATATTCATTGCGGCTCTCTTCCAGATCTTCATAGATGACTTTGAGGACATCGTAGGCATCCGGGAAGGTGACGTTCGGGTCATAGCCGTTGCCGCAGATATCCGAATACATCTTGAGATAGGTCTGTGCCGATTTGTCCCAGGAGAAGTCCTTGCGCATGCAGCGGTCTTTGATGAGCTCGAAGACATCGTGCTCGGCGAAGTAGACCTTGATCGCCTGATCGATCGCCAGCATCAGTGCCTTGGCGGAATACTGCGAGAAGCTGAATCCGTCGCCGATGCCGTCAAAATCCGAATAGGAACGGACCGTGTCCTTGAGGCCGCCGGTCTCATGAACGATCGGCACCGTACCGTAGCGCATCGCCATCATCTGGGACAGGCCGCACGGTTCAAAGGATGAAGGCATCAGATAGAAGTCGGCACCCGCAAAGACCTTGGCAGCCATCTCTTCCGTATAGGCATCCGAGAAGCCGAACTGTCCCGGATATTTATCGATGCACTCGCGGAAGTAATCCGTATATTTCTTTTCGCCCTGACCGAAGATGATCAGCTGCACGCCCTTCTTCATCAGTGAATCGAGCAGTTCCCTGATCAGGTCGACGCCCTTCTGTTCGACCAGTCTTGCCACGACGGCAAACAGCGGCCAGTTTCTTTCTTTCTTGATGCCGAACGTCTCCTGCAGGTAAGCTTTGCAGGCTTCCTTGCCGGACTTGTCGTCTGCCGAGAAGTTGCGCGGGATGCGCGGATCCCTGGCGGGATCATAGTGCTCCGGATCGATGCCGTTGAGGATGCCGTACATCTTGGATTCGATGATGTCGACGACCCCTTCCAGGCCCTTGCCGAACTTGCGGGTATGCAGTTCCAGTGCATACGTCGGCGACACGGTCGATACCGCGTCCGCCATCAGCATCGCACCCTTCATCAGGTTGACATCTTCTCTTCCCTGATAGACATAGGCCAGACCGCCCTCGTACCAGCCCGGATCCAGGGCAAACGTGGTCGAAAGCTCGTTCCTGCCGAACTGCCCCTGGTAAGCGATATTGTGGATCGTGAAGACGGTACGGATGTTCCGGTATGTCGGACGCCTTGCCTGATCGTCTTTCAGATAGATGATCGATAAGGCACTCTCCCAGTCGTTGCAGTGCAGGATGTCCGGAATGAAATCCAGTCTGTCCATCACATCGACCACGGCCTTGGAGAACCAGGCAAAGCGGTATTTGTCGTCATCGTAGCCATACAGCTTGTCCCGGTCGAAGAGCGCCGGATAGTCGATGAACCAGATTGGAACGCCGTTGAGCTCTCCTTTCAGCAGATCGCAGTCGACCGCCATATTGCCCAAGGCGACCTTAAGATCCTTAACGTGTTTCAGCTCGCTTCCGAAACGGTCCTTGACACATTTGTAATACGGCGTGATGATCTCCACTTCGTTCCCCGCCGCTTTCAAAGCCGGCGGAAGCGAAAACGCCACATCGGCCAGACCGCCGGATTTGGAATAAGGTGCACACTCACTGGTCACAAACAAAATTTTCATGTCTTCACCTCTTTGTCATTATTTCTGTGATCGGTTTTATATCAATCTTATTTTAACAGGAGAAGGCACCGATATTGAAAAAGACTGATCGCTCAGTCTTTATTTTTTATCAGATCTTTTATCGTCTTTATCAGCAGATCCGGATCGACCGGTTTGCATAAATGAACATCCATTCCCGCATCGAGGCTGTCCCTGATGTCCTTTCCCGAACTGTCCCCGCTCAATGCGATGATCCCCACGTCCCTGTCTGCCCGCTGACTTTGCCGTATCCTCTCCGTGACCTGCCTTCCGTCCAGCAACGGCATATGCACGTCCAGCAGCAATACGTCAAATCCGTTGACCGGACTATGAGAGAAGATCTCCAGAGCCCTTTCTCCGTTTTCGGCGATCTGCGTCACGGCCCCATAAGACCGTAACAGATTCTCCAGGATCCGCGCATTGATCACCACATCTTCCGCGATCAGGACCTTGATCCCCCTCAGATCGAAAGACGGTCCTTTTACATCTTGCTTCTTTTCCTCTCTCCCTCTTTTCAAAGGAACTTCGATGACGACTTTTGTTCCCTTCCATTTTTTACTGAAGATCTCGATCTTTCCGTTCATCAGATCGAGATAACGCTTTGTGATATACAAGCCCGGTCCCGAAGAACCGATCCGTTCTTTTTCCGTCGCATAAGCTTCAAAGATCCGCGGGAGGAGGTCTTCCGCGATCCCTTCGCCGCTGTCTGTGATCTCGAAATGAAGCAGATCGCATTCTTCTTCCTTTTTCATTGCCTTGGCAATGAAATGAACGCTTCCTTTCCGCGGCGTATACCTGACCGCATTGCCCAGGACATTGATCAGGACCTGCTTCAGCTTCAAGACATCGCCTTCATAAGCGAAGCTTTCAGTCTCATCCCTGACCGTAAAGCGGATCTTCTTCTCTTTTGTCAGAGGAAGGATCAGGAACTTCAGATCGTTCATCAGTTCCTTCAGATCGAAACGCTCTTCATGAAGTTCACAGCTTCCGTCTTCGATCCTGTTCAGATCCAGTACATTGTTGACCAGATCGAGCAGATGACGGGCGGAACGTTCGATCTGAACGGCTTTCGTCCTTGTTTTCAGCGATCTTTCCTTCTTCAGATCCCTGCTCAGCAGAAGGATGCTGCTCAGCGGTGTGCGCATCTCATGGTTCAGCTCCCGGACATCAAAAAAAGGTCCGGATCTTTTCATATCCTCACGATCCATAACAAGCTCTTTCTACAGTATGATCTTTTGAGTTCTTCCCTGCCTACATTATAGGGACGGGATCTTTTCTTTAACAGTTCCGCTTTTTGACATGAAAAAAGACAGATCGCTCTGTCTATTTCACATCCAGGATCCAGGTCATCTTCTTCAGGATGTCCTTATCTGCACCGAGGTAATCCACGCGCTTGTCTGAGCCGTATCTTTTGAAACACTCGTTGACTTCGTTCTGAACGTTTTCAAGATCCCCATAGTCGACGATCGCCGGATGTAAGCGCAGCTTGGGATCGTTGGCCCGTTCGCCCTTGTATTTTTCGATGATCGAACCGATCATTTCTCCCTCCGCCTTCCGCCAGCCGTGGATCCTCTGGTAGGCATTCCAGCGTTCATGTTCCCAGGCCGCCGCTTCTTCCAGGTGTTCCGCCAGCCAGGCATCGATGAAGTCCCTGTCGGATACCTGAGCGTCTTTTTTCTGCGAAAGGATGTAAGCCTTCTTGTATTCAAGAGCCAGTGCCTCCGCAAAAGAAGACTCCTGATTCTGGTACTCATAGAAACCGCTGTTCTCCAGAACATCCTCATCCGCTTTCTCCATACCGAGATACGACAGATGGACTTTTTCCGCCGCCTTCTCCAGACCCGGATTGACCAGGACGTCGTAGCTGCACATCTTTTCCAGATCGCCGAAAAGCACGATCTCCTCTTCCTTGATGATCTTGTGCAGGCTCGGATCGCTTACGTAGCACAAGATCTTCGGACACTTCAGCTGTGCACTGAAGGAACTTAAGACCCGGCGGATCTGCACGGCCGTCTTATAGGCAAGCTCATCGTCTTCATACAAGACGAAGATGCAGTCATAGTCCTTTCCTTTTTCAAATGCCGAAGCTTCACTTCCGTAGGACCGTTCGATAAAGTCGACGGCATACTGCTCAAACTCCGGTACCTGTTTCATGAGATCGTCCCGGAAGGCTTCTGCATCCGGCGAGATCAGAGTGATCGAATATTCTTCATCGCTCACGCTCAGACACAAGAGGTCTTTCAGCAAGGTGATGCCCAAAGCAGAGTCGCAGAGGATCGCCGTGTGATTCCCCTTCTTCCTGCAGAGATCTTCCTTTGCCAGCGACAGGACTTCCAGAGCCAGGCTGCGGTCCTCATCGATATGACGCAGGTAAAGTTCTTCGGAATACTGCTCATCCAGGTTGAGGATCAGTTCTCTTTGCGAAGCATCCGCAAAGATGCGCACGATGATGTTCTCATCGTCATAATTCTTCTTTTTGGGAAGCTCTTCGCACAGCTTTGCCGTCGCCGTGATGCGCTTCTTGTCTTCCTCGTAGATCTCAAAGAATTCGTATTTCTTGTTTTTTCTCAGTTTCAGTTCGTGTTCACCGATCTTCAGCATGATCCCATGGACTCCGCGGACGCGGTTGGCCAGATCGATCTCAGGCTCATCGACATTACAGAAGATGAACTTGCTGCCGGTCTTCTTGTCAAAGATGCTTTCGGCGATCGCGATGCTCTGATCGTTCAGCGTCGAAAAGACATAGTACTTCTTCTGACCGAAAAAAGACAAGGCGTTCTTCACGTTGGCGGAGAACGTGATCAGAAACATCGAACCGGCGATCGGCCCGAAGATATAGAGATTGTATAAGAAGAAACGGTAGATCTTCAGCTGTGCTTCGCTCAGTTCCAGTTCATAAGGGATATCGCCGTTGACGCTCAGTGCGATGCCCGAAACGCCCGCATGAAAAGCTTCGATGACCGCTATGAGCAAGTCACTGCTTTTCAGATAATAAGGAAAGACCAGGATGGAGATCGCCAAAGAAATGGCAGCGGTCATGGTCAGAGATGCTTTCTGTATATCGGCACGGTCTCTGTATGCCTTGATGATACCCCCAACACATACCAGTAAAGCCGCAAAAATGACAAGTGACATCGATGATCTCCTTTCCGAAACTGTTAGCTTCTTTGACTTCATTATACATGAAGCCCATTTCTCTAAAGGATATGCCCTGCAAATTTATGAGACTTATCGCTTATAATGAACGTATAAGATATATGTAAAGATCATTCACGGAGGACCTATGGCTGAAAAAGTATTTATCAGTTATTCCCACCAGGACCATGCCTGTGCGAACGGCATCGCCCGCTACCTGAAACGTCACGGCATCGATGTCTGGATCGACTCCAATAACCTCTCTTTAGGAGACAAGTGGGCGGCCGACATCGATACCGCATTGAACGAAGCCGACGTCACCCTCGGTATCCTTTCCTCATCCTCGCTCCGCCGGGATGAGGTCCTGAGAGAACTCAGTATCTCCTTAAAACGGATGGAAGAAGAAGGAGTCGATCGTTTCCGTCTGTTCTTCGTCGTCATCGGGCAGATCCACCCGTCCTGGTTCCGCAAGGACGAGACCGGTGAAGCGATCAAAAAACACCTGCAGCAGTACCAGTACATACAACTCAGTGCCTATGGCGAAGTGACGATCGACGCGATGAAGAAACTTTATTCCGCCATCAACAAAAAAGGCATCGAAGAAAGCCGATCCTATCTGGTCCGCAGCGACGAAGACAACGGCTTCATCAACCAGAACTCCCTGCCGGAAAAAGCTTTTGACAATGCGGGCAACAACATCTACTACAAAGTCTACCCGGCCGACCTGGCCCCGTCCACCGTCTATCCCTTTGCCTTGGACAACCAATGGCTGCCGGAGATCTTTTACGATGAGGAGGACATCTATTATAAAGAATTCGAAAAAGAAGGTTTTCATTCCCTGCAGGTCAGAGAATACCTGAAACAGTTCAAGAAACGCAATTTCTCGTTATCCTTCTTCCACAACAAACAAGTCATCGTCAGGCTCAACATGATCCTCTACGATCCTTATTTTTCCGAACTCCTTTTATCGGAAGGTGAGGATAAGGAAGCATTCATCAAACTGCTGCAGAACGGATCGCTCACGATCTTGTTAAACAACGACCAGATGACTCCATTCATCCACCAGAAGAGCCGGAGCTCCTCCACCCAGGAAGTCATCGACGCATGGAACGGCATCTGCGAAGAGACCTCCGTCTACTGCATAAGAGAAAACTGGTCCTCGCCGATCGATCTGCACGGACGCTATTTCCTTCGCTTCTGTTCCAATCTGGCGATGGACCACGACGCCAACGTCCTGCTGGCCAAAGCCATGGGCATCCCGCAGGAACGCATCAACGCTTTCCTGGTGACCCTCAAGACCATCTCGATGCAGTCCTTCTGCCAGACCCACATGAACGGCACCCAGGCCCAGGACAAGGTCGACGACTACAGCCGTTCCCTCTTCTACCGCAACTACATCGTCAAAGACCGCGATACCGGCGGTCTGGATCCGGTCCATTCCTGCCTCTTCGATCAGAACAAGCCGTTCAATCACGAACTCAAGAGGCTCATCGACATCTTCTACAATTCGGTCTTCTCCAATACCTTACAATGCAGCGGACTGCTGCCGGACGATATCCGGCCGAAAAACTACTACCTGCATTCCTTATATCTGGATACCGGTGAAAAAGAAGTCTCGATCGAAGAACTGCAGTATGCCTTCTCCGAATTTTTCGACAACTGTGAGATCCTCGATGAGATCCAGGCCATCGGTTCCCATCTCTATCTGGAAAACTGGGATCTTTCCAAGATCACCGATCTGCGAAACAAAGAGACCTGGTATGAATATGTCGAACTGCTCGAACTGATCAAGCGCCGTTCCAACCTGTGGAAAGTCGACTTCAACGAGATCGAGCTCTTGCTGCAGAGATTCTTGAAATGCTTCGAAGGAACGCCGGACAAGATCGCTTCGCGAGACATCGCCTTCTCCTTCCGGGTCCTGGTCGGATCGAGGGTCCTGGACATCGTCAAAACACCGAAGGTCGCCAAGGTCAAGGAATACGGCGGATCCTACGCGGATCCCGGTGCCATCCCGCTGAAGGTCCTGTTCACGATCGGTGACCTGAGCAGGGAAGAACGCAAAGACATGATCTTCTTGCCGGTAACACTGTTCAGCGGACGCATCGACACCAGTGACGGCGACGGCTTCTTCAATAAACTCAAAGAATTCATACTGAAGCAATGCGGATTTGTCAATATCGACCAATAGAAAGAAAAACAGCCCCTTTTCGGGGCTGTCAGTCTCTTGAGATCGGGTGGCCGAGGTATTCTTCCAGCCGCTCATCGGAATAGATCAGATCAACGGATCTATAGAAGTGCCTGTAGCCGTCTCCCCGGTAGCAATGAAACGGGAGATCGTTTCTGTAATTGGCTTCCAGTTCATATTCGAAACATTCGATCAGTTCGTCCAGACATTTCTTTTCGATCGGCGTTTTGGCGTGGGCAGGATAGATCTTGGTGATCTCCGTTTCCCTCTCTTTCAGACTCTTCAAAGAATTCAAAGTCGTCTGAAACGGTGCCTGTTCATCGTGACTTAGAAAGTGCCAGATGTTGTGATGATCGACAAGCTGGTCACCGGAGAAGAGCCTTCCCGTTTCCTTTTCCAGGAACATGAGATGACCGTAGCTGTGTCCGGGAGTCAGGATGCATTCGACATGTTTGTTTCCCAGATCGATGATCTGATGATCGAAGAGGAAATGGACGTTCGTCTCCTTGGAGAACCTTGAATGACAGTAGGCTTCCTCGTCGATAAAGCCGACAAGCTCCGGAAGCTTTTCAAAGCGATGCTTCAGCATGCCTTTTCTTTCTTCATAGTTGTCATTGTTCAACAGTTTTCCATAATCCAGGGGATGGATATAGAAATCCTTGAAATGCACAGCTCCCAGGCCGTGATCGGGATCGCCGTGCGTCAGTACCAGCATAACTTCCCTGTCCGTGATGTCTTCGATCAAAGGATGAATGTCCTCATAGCCCCATCCCGCATCGATCAGTAAAGCTTTATCTTCGCCGATGAGAAGATAAGAATGGATGCTTTCGGTCTCCGTGATCATGTAGAGATCATCACTTATTCTTTCGACTTTATTGATCCCTGTAGAATACATAAACAATCCCTTCTAAGACGGATCGCCGACGCAGTCAGCGATCCGATCAGTGTTTTTTAGTTTTCTTTTCCGTAGACGCTGTCATCAAAGCCCAGGATCCAGGTTGCCGCGAAAGCGACCGCAATGGTCAGCGCAGCAGCTGCGATGGCGAGATAGAAGTTCGACATCGTTCCGTCCGGATTCATGAAGATCGGCATCGTGAAGAAGGACGGTGCACCGAAGCTGAAGACCTTGACACCGAAGATAGCGCAGAAGACGGCGTTGGCGATGCAGGCGATCCATGTCGCATATAAAGGCTTCTTCATCCTTAAGCAAATGCCGTAGAGCGTCGGCTCGGTGACACCGGCCAGGAAAGCTGTGACTGCACAGGATCCGGCAAGTTCTTTGAGGTTCGGATTCTTCGTCTTAAGGAAAGCAGCCAGAGCGACGCCGAACTGCGAGAAGTTCATACCGATGAAAGCATTGAACAGCATGTTGTCATAGCCGACAGTCGCAAACTCCATGAAGACCAGCGGGATCAGCGCAAAATGCATGCCTGTAAGTACCAGCAGCGGAGCCAGGCAGCCGATGACCAGCACGGAAGCCCAAGGAGCGACGCTGTTGATCGAAGTCATGACCGTGTTCAGCAGATCACCGCAGTAGCTGCCGATCGGACCGGTGACGCAAAGAGTGAGCGGGATCATCAGTAAGACCGTCAGGAACGGACGGAAGACGAACTTGATGGAATCCGGAACGATCTTCGCAGACAGTTTTTCAACATACTTGAGAGCCCAGATCGATAAGATGATCGGGATCAGCGTGCTAGTGTAGTTGGCTGTCTTGACCGGAAGACCGAACAGAGAAACGAAGGCTCCCTGATCGCCCAGTCCGATGATCTCCGGATGGATCATGAAAGCACCGATGAACAGCGAGATCATGACATCCGTACCGAACTTCTTCGCCGCCGTATAGGCGATATAGATCGGAAGGAAATACAATGCACAATTCGCTGCGACATTGAGGATCGTATACGTCGTAGACTCTGCCGAAAGACCTGCCCACTTCGTCAATATCGTCAGCACTGCCGTCAGCAGGCCTGAGACCATGATCAGCGGGATCGCCGGTCCGATCAGGGAAGACAGGACGTTGAGCAGTTTCGAGAAAATGTTTTGTTTTTCGTCTGTGTTTTCGTCGAGATTCTCGTCTGTGTTTTCGCCTCTTTCCATATCGGGGTATAAGGCAAGCGCTGCATCGAAGACCTTGTTGACGTCGTTGCCGATGATGACCTGGACGCCGCCGACGGAATCGATCGCGCCCATGACACCGGCGATCTTCTTGACTTCTTCAAGATCGGCAGCATCTCTGTTGACGAGCTGTACTCTTAATCTCGTTGCGCAATGGAAGATCCTGGAAATATTGGCGGGACCGCCTAATTTTTCAATGATCTCTTTCGCTAATGAATCGTGATTCTTTGCCATATATATCTGTCTCCTTATTTCTTACAAATCCATTGTATGAACGAATGAAAAAAGAAGAAATGGAAGCGTTTACGCAATTAATCCCGCAAGTGACCGGAACGATCAGTTCCGCTTGTTGACGGTCTTTCTGATATACTCACAGAATCTCGCGGCATCTTCTCTGCGTCCGATCCTGAAATAAAGGATCTCACCGATGATCCTGCCCCCGTGCTCCAGCGGTTCTTCCAAACGGATCCTTTTCCGGATGTGATCCTTCCCTCCGTGGGAGATCACCAGCAATGTGCCGTTATCGATGATAGATGTGCTCGTATCAAGGAGCCTTTCTTCTCCGGTCAGAGAAGTCAGCACCTCCTCATAACCGGCTGCCTTCTTTTCAAAGACCGTCTCTTCTTCCTTGAATTCTTTCTCAAAGGCGGAAAAGATCCTCTCTTTCATCTCTTCGCTGCGCTCCAGGATCATCCCGGAGATCAGGCTGTTCTGATACTGTTCCTTATAGAGATCGATATACGTCAGTTCCTTGTGCCGAAAGACCAGTTCCTCTTCGCTGGTCAGCCAGATGGCATCCTTATCCGTATTCAGGAAACGTTCCTCATAGAGGTAGGTCGGAAAGATCCGGATCCTTCCGATCAGCGGACCGTAAGTCTCATAAAGATTCATGCGGAAGCGGTAGATCTCGCCGACCGGCTGGTCGGAAATGATGCGGATATCGACCTTCAGTCCCGGACTTGTCAGAAGCGCGGATATGTAAGGAACCAGCAGTCTTTCCTCGTTTCCCGGAATGACTTCACGGAAGACCTTGCGGAAGCATGTCCTGAGCAGATGCAAAGCCACCGGGTATTGTTTCTCAATGCTTTCAGGGTCCTTGGTCCTGAGATAATTGCCGACATCGACCCGCCGGTTCATCCGATAGAGGTGCTCTGACATCCTCTTCAGATAGTCTTCATCGGCTTTCATGATCAGTCCCGTCTCTTCTTCGACGACATTGAAAAAATCCCTGATCTGTTTCTCTGTTTCCGGGTAGTCCTTCTTGGCTGTCCCGATGACATTGAGCTCCTCAAGGCGGTCATCGAGAAGGTACAGTTCTTCTTTCGAAAATCCGTAATTGAACTCCTTTGCAAAAGAAGCGGCGATCTTTTCGATCGTTTCGCCGATCTTATGATCTTCCTTCACCGGATCAAGAAGAAAACCGTTGAGCTGTCTCGTCATTGAAAAGGCACAATAACGGGAGAAGGCATCAAAGGCCTTGCCTTCGACGATATACTGCTCGGGAACGAAGACCGAGATCAGGATCTTCTTAACTTCATCAAGGATCTCATAACCTTCGACGACCTCCGGATAAAGTCTGCCCGTTTCCGAGATCTCATCAGACAGCGCATTGACGCTCAGCATCCGCTTAAGATATTCTTCCGCCTCCAGCTTATAGCCCTTCCGCGGGTGGACAAGCAGCTTTGCATCCTTCGTCCTGCCGATCATCTTCCTGACTTTTTCAAGATTGAAACTAACGGAAGAAGCCGCCAGAAAAGTCTTCTCGGCGATCTCGTTGAGGGTGATGTAGTCCCTCTCGTACAAGAGGACTGTGAGTATGTTATTGGCGCTTTCAAAAGCATCCCTTGCGGGATCGACTCCTTTTTCGCTGACGTATTTCCTGATCTGATCGCGGTTTCCTTCCAACCGGTATCCCAAACGGTTATTGGAAGCGATCCTGCTTGAAAGAGAGTGCTTCGAGAGGATCGCATTGATCGTCGCGACCTCGCTTTGCAAGGTCCGGTTTCCCACTTCCAGCATTTCCGCCAGAGCCTTGCCCGGCATCCATTCTTCCCTGCCTGACAATATAGCCAGCAGGATCAGTTCCCTTTCACTGAACACGGTCTTCTCCCTTCATGGATCGATTCTCTTCAGATCCTTTTCCGCTGTCAGAGTTTTCTTTCCGGGTCTTCAAACATTGTCGAAAACATTTCCGCATGAAAACCCGATCTATGACAAAACGGCCGGGTCATTTCTGATCCGGCTTTTTTTCTTCTTCACTTTCCAGTTTTCTTCTCTCGACGTAGGTGTCGAACTGCAGCTTGATCAGCGCTGCGACCGGTACCGCCACCAGCATGCCCACGATCCCGCCGATCTGGCTGCCGGCGATCAGCGCCACGATGACCAGGATCGGATGGATCTCGACGTTATCGGACAGAAGACGCGGATTGATGATGTTGCCGTCGATCGCCATGACGACCGCCAGAATGAGCACACCGGTCAGCAGATGAGCCAGAGAGCCTTCCGAGATACAGATGATGATCAAAGAACCGAAGCCGACGAACGGTCCGACATAAGGGATCAGATTGCCGATACCGGTCAGCAGACCGATGACCACCGCGTAGGGGATCCCCGCGATCAGCAAGGAGACCGCCACCATGATCCCGATCAGCAGCGCATCGATCGACTGTCCGCGGATATAGCCGGAAAAGACCTTGTCGGCATCCTCGGCAAACTTCGAAAGCTTCTCTCTTCTTTCTTCCGATACGAACAGTTCCAGCAGCATCTGCATGTATTTGCGGATCTTGGAATCCAGCAGGAAGTAGACCGCAAAGATATTGGCGAACAATAAAGTCGACAAAGCGGAAGAGACATCGTTGAAGACCTTCGATGCCGTCTTGCCGAAACTGCCGAGACTGATATTGAAGTCGGCCAGTTTGTTTTCCACGATCTTCCAGAATTTGGAAAAATCCGTTTCCAGCGACTGCACATAAGCCCACAAGTCGTTGAGATCGATCGAAGAGACGGATCGGGTCACCGTCACGATCAGGATGCTCAGGATCAAAGCAACGGCTGCGGCGACGATCATGAACGTCACGGCCACGCTGTAAGCCCGGCGTTTTTTCCGGCTCTTGACCTTGAAGAAGACTTTCTTCGAGATCCATGCGACCAGAGGATCCAGGATATACGCCAGCACGACGCCTAAGATCAGCGGTGACAGGATCGCTTTCAGGAAGGAGAAAGCCGGACCCAAAGACGTGAAAACGTTGAATATGAGTATGCCTAAGGCAAAAGCGATCAGGACGCTGCCGATGCAGTAAACGGAGATCTTGATATACTTCTTGTCATAAAGGTATTTGAATAGTTTTTCCATATATGACCATTGTATAACAAAAACGGTGAGCTTTCCGCTCACCGCCTTCATTCATCCTTGTTTATGATGTCGGACACGACATCGACGATATCCTTGGCACCTTCCACGCCGTACTTGCGCTCATTGGCGCCGGCCTCCTTGTCCGCTGCCGCCTTGATGGAATCCACATCATCCACCAGGCCTGCCACGCTGGCTACCGTATCCAGACCCAGGATCGAAGCGATATCGGCGATGACCGTCGCCGTCGAGCTTACGGAAAGCTCTCCCTCTTCGACCGTCGCCTTGATGTCTCTGCCGTTGACGTAGACATCGATCAGAGTTGAGATGCCAGGGATGCCCAAGGCATCCGCCACCGCACCGATATTGGTGAGAGCCTCATCCGATTTCAGATCCGGCTTCAGTACCGGCAGGACCAGTTTGACCAGGATCTCATAGGCACTCGCATCGAACTTCACATAATCGAGGATCGTCTTGTCTTCCTTGAAGGAATCGAGCTTCGCCTTGTTTTCCTTGTAGTATTCCTCGCCGGCAACGATGCCGATCGTCTGTTTCGGCAATGTCTCATCTTTCAGCCGGATCAGCGCATCGAAACTCTCGTCATCATGCACATCGACGATCAGCAGATCCGCTTCCGTTTCCGCCGCCGTCTCTTCCAGCTCTTCTTTCTCACAGGTCGTGACTTCCAAAAACTTCTTTGACTTGAGCGTCTTCAATAAACTCTCATCGCTTCCGCAATACAGGACGCTCTTGTCTTCGAATTCCTGTTCGATCTTTTCCTTTGGCATTTTCTCGCCTTTCCTGGCGAGCTTGGAGAACTTCTTCATATATAAGAAGATACCGGCAGCCGCCGCAACGGCTGCTCCGCCGCCTCCCACGATGATCGGTGTGGGATCCTTGTGCGGTATGATCTGTTCGATGCGGTCGCCGCAGGCCGAACAGAGTTTATACTCAAGACCGTCCGCAAAATACGTCGGCTCTTTCTCCACGGTCCATTCCTCCGGATACTTGTGACCCAGCTTCGGCAATACACTGCTTTGCGTCTCACCGCAGCGTTCACAGACGCCTTCGAGCCTTCCGTCTTCCGTGCAGGTCGGTTCTTTTACCCTCTTGTATTCCTTGACGTCATGACCGAGAGCCGGATAGACCTCTTTGATCTCTTCCTTACAGCGCTTGCAGACACCTTTCTTGTAGCCGGCTTCCGTGCAGGTCGCTTCCTTTTCTTCGTATTCGATGTCATGACCGAGAGCTTCGATCTTGCGGGTATACCTGTCGTTACATCTGGAGCAGGTGTAGGTACGCACACCGTCCTCTGTGCAAGTGGCTTCTTTCGTCACTTTGGACCTGTAATCATGACCTAAAGCTGCAGTCTCTCTGGTGTAGGAGTCGCCGCAGCGGCTGCATTCATAAGAAAGAAGCCCGCTGCTTGTACAAGTCGCGGCCGACACGACCGTTTCTCTGTAGTCATGGCCGAGAGCCGATGTCGAAGAATCATAGTTGGCTCCGCAGACGGAACAGGTATGCCGTATCGTTCCTTCTCTGGTGCATGTCGCTTCCGATATCGTTGAAGAAACGTAGGAATGACCGGGAGCCGGGATCTCCCCTTCCGTCATATATCCGCAGTAATTATTACATTGCACATAATAAAATCCCGGTGTCGTGCAATTCTCCGGCTGTATCGCTTCCACAATAACAAGTGTTCCGCCGCAGCCTTCTGTCGGACAGGTCCCCATCACATCCCCGGGAGCGATCGCATAGACTTCATGGACATGGACATGGAAGATGTGTTCTTCTTCATCCTTTTCAAAGTAGATCGCATAAGAAAAACATGTGAAGGTGACTAACAGGATAAAGAATCTGATCAAGATCTTTTTCATACATCTTCCCCCTTATATAGAAACGACAAAAATCTTCCCGTCTTCTCAGACCGGGAGGCTCTTTCATTGATCTGCCTCTTCTTTCTTTTATCTTCTCATATTTTATGTGAATACGATGATGACAATTGTTGCGGATTTGTAACAAGCTCACAAAAAGCTCCCTGCGGAGCTTTTCTGTCTTATGTTTCGGAAACCTCTTGTGTCGGGAGATCGAGCCTTTGGCGCTCCACGAGTTCGGCAAAGAACGGACTTCTTTCGATCAGTTCCTCATAGGTACCTTCATCGATGATCTTCCCGCCTTCCAGCAGCAAGATCCTGTTGCAGTGGCGGATCGTGGAAAGACGGTGAGCGATGACGATGCGGGTGCACTTGAGCTGATCGAGTGCCTCGGAGACCTGCTTCTGGGTCTTGTTGTCCAAAGCGGAAGTCGCCTCATCGAAGATCAGGATCCGCGGTTTCGGTGCGATCGCCCTTGCGATCATCAGACGCTGTTTCTGACCGCCGGAGATATCCCTGGCTCCTTCCGAGATCATCGTGAACATGCCCATCGGCATTGCCTTGATGTCTTCGGCGATCCCGGCCGCCTCCGCCGCCTTCCACGCTTCATCCATCGGCAGACCCGGAGCACAGATGGCGATATTGGAATAGATGTCGCCGCTGAACAGATCGCCGTTCTGCGTGACGGTACCGATCTTCTTTCTGAGGGAGACCGGATCGATCTTGCGCAGATCTTTCTTGTCGTAATAGACCGCTCCTTTTTCCGGGGTCTCAAAGCCCAGCAGCAGACGGATCAGCGTCGACTTGCCGCAGCCGGTCTTGCCGACGATCGCGACATAGTCACCGGCTTTGATGTTGAGCGAAAGATCATCGATCACGTAGTCCTGACTGTCTTCATAACGGAAAGAAACGTGGCTCATCTCGATGTTGCCCGAGAGCGACTTGATCACTTCCTTGTCTTCCGCCGCTTCCGGTACTTCGTTCAGGATCGGCTTGGCCATCTCCAGGACCGGTGAGATCTGTGCGAAGCTCATCAGGAGCTGGGCCAGTGAAGAGAAGGTGCCCATGACCATCGCATAGGCGGAATTGAAGGCAAAATACGACGGTGCATCCATGCCCGAAGTCACCGCAAGATGATACAGACGGATCGTTCCGAACAGGGAGACCGCCAATGTGATGACGTTCTTGAAACGGATGAGGAACGGCGGATCGTAGGAATAGGCCGCCTGCTTTGCATAGACGTCCGCCCACCTGGCGAATGCCCGCTTCTCGCTGCCCGATACCCGGATCTTTTGGATGCCGGAAAGAAGAGAGAAGGACATGCCGGACTCCTTGGCCGAAAGTTCCATGCGGTGCTTGCTGACGGAGACCTGTACGAGACCGGTGATCACCGATAGGCCGACCGTCAGGAAGACGATGAGCAGCGAAGGACCGACGAGCTTCGGCGCATATTTGAAGATCTGGCCGACATACAGCAAGGACATCAAAGAAGCTATGCCGCCGGTAAAGACCGAACTCAGCAGCATATCGCAGAGCTGACTGATGCTCGAGGAACGTTTGAACAATTCGCCGGACGAGTACTTGCGGAAGAAGGACGCCGGCAGAGACAGGATCCGCATCATGACGGCCGCCTGCACGCTGAGGGAAGTCTTCATGCTCAAGCGCGAGTTGATCTGCGCATTCAGGATCGAGACCAGCCTGGAGGAGATCCCCGCACAGATCATGAAAAACATGGCTGCATACAAAGCGGACAAATCACCGCTCCGCAAGACCGGACCGGTCAGCAGATTGGTCAGATACGTGATCAACATGCCCGAAAGCGTCACGGCCAGAGACATCAGACCGATATAGATAAAATCATTGATTGCGATGCAGTCTTTCATATACAGAAGCAGATCGGCAACATTCAGTTTCTTCAACGGCAGAGGCCGGTAGAAACAGTAGGCATCTTCTTCAAAACGGCCTTCGTTTCCTGCCTTGACTTTTTCTTTTCTTCCGCTCGCCGGATCTTCGAAAGCGTAGCCGGAGAAGGCACCCGGCAGCAGAGCGACCGCTTTCTGCGTCTCCTTGTCCAGTGCCAGGATCGGACCGATGGAATCCTTATAGAAACCCTTCTTCAGACGGACGGAGCGGTACATGATGCCGTGCGGCCTCAAAAACGTATCCAGCTGATCGACGATCTGTTTCATCTCTTCGTCGATCTCTGCCGGCTTGAGATGATAAAACTTCAGGATGTCATCGATCGCTTCCTTGGTCGGATAGCGCTGAGACTGCGACTTCTGGGAAATGCGCGTGCCTAAAACGGCCGACGCCAGTTTCATAAAGGAGTCTTCCAGGATCTCCTGATCCGACAGTTTGCGGGTCTTTATCTGTTCATCAAACCAGCCCATGCGACTCCTTTCTATTCATTCGAAACAAGTTCGGCATACAAGCCGTTCCTTGCGTAAAGCTCTTCGTGTGTGCCGCGTTCCGCCACCATGCCGTGATCCAGAACGACGATCTCGTCGCAGTCGCGGATCGTCGAAAGACGGTGGGCGATTACGATGCAGGTGATGCCGCGGTCTTTGATCGCCTTGACCACTTCGTATTCGGTCTTGGCATCCAGAGCCGATGTCGCTTCATCCAGGATGATGATCGTCGGATCCTGCGCCAGTGCCCGGGCGATCTCGATCCGCTGCCGCTGGCCGCCGGAAAAGTCCTTGCCGCCTTCGGCAAGCTTACGGCGGTAGCCGCCCTCACGTTTCATGATATCTTCGTGGATCTGTGCATCGTTGGCTGCCAGGATCATCTCGAAATCTTCGATGGTCTCATCCCACAGCTTGATGTTTTCGGCTATGCTGTCTTCAAATAAGATGATGTTCTGATCGACGACCGCCAGCGAACCGGTAAAAACACCGCGGTCGATCTCATCGATGTGTTTTCCGTCAAAAAGGATCTCACCGCTCCACGGTTTCTGCAAGCCGGAGATCAGCTTGGCCAGTGTGGATTTTCCGCAGCCGGAAGCGCCGACGAAAGCGACGCGTGATCCTTGTTTGATGGTCATCGAAAAATCGCGGATCAGCGGTTCGGCCAGTCTCGAATAACCGAACGTGACGTTCTTCAGTTCGATGTTGCCGGATAGCTTCCGGTAGCTTTCTCCTTCGGCGACCCGCTGTTCTCTGACATAAGGATCGTCGGGATAATTCATGACATCCTCGATCCTTTCCATATCGGTGCGCATCTCCTGGATGGTCTGGGAAGCATTGACCAGAGACATCGCCGGTGCCATGAAGGCATTCAAAACTCCCTGGAACATCATGACGGAACCCAGCGAGAATTCACCGCGCATCGTAAACATGACGCCAAGGAAGAGGACGGCATATTCCGCCAGCATCGACAGGATCGACGGGATCAGATTGAGATAGGCGTCCTGTTTGCCGTAAGAGACGCTCTGGCTGTTGACCGAAGCCTGATAACCGGCCCACTTGCGGAAGTAGCCGCTCTCGGCACCGGATGCCTTGATCGTTTCGATCATCGAGATGCCGTTGATCAAGGTGGAAGAAAGATTGCCCGCATCGCGCAGCTGTATGCGCATCAGATCGACGCGCTTCATCGAGATGTAATTGGACGCCAGCAGGTTGACTAACAGCGTCGTCACGCCGATCGCCGTCAGCAGCAGTGATTTATTGATCATGACGCCCAGATAGAAGATCAACATCGCTCCGTTGAGAAATAACGGCGCCAGAACATTGACCAAAGTCTGGGAGATGGTCTCATTGGTGTCCTTCCTTCGCAGCAGATCGCCGGTCATCCTTTGTGAGAAGAATTCCATCGGCTTCTTCAGAAGGGTCCACATGTAGGAAGAAGATCCCACGACCGACATCTTGCCGTCGATCTTGAGGGAATATAAGGCCGAGATCAGCCGCACCAGGATCTGAAGGACCGCCAGGAACGACATGACCGCGATGAACGGCAGCAGCCATTCCCTGTTCCTTCCCGAAAGCAGGCGGTCGATGAAGATCTGCGACATCACCGGATCGATGATCGAAAACAGATAGGAGATGATGCTGGTCGCCATGACGAAAATGACGGCCGCTTTGGAACCCTGCAGGCGCTTCGCCGCAAACGCCAGGACGGACTTGCGCTTTCCGCCCGGCTCGAATCCTTCTGCCGGCTCCATCAGCAGTGCGATGCCGGTAAAGCTGCGGTCGAACTCTTCCATCGTGATCTTGATGCGGCCTCTGGCCGGATCGTTGATCATCACCTTGTTGCCTTTGAAACCGTCACAGACGACGAAATGATTGAAATCCCAGTGGACGATGCACGGGAAGGTCCCTTCGTTCCTGAGACTTTCCGGTTCGAAGCGGTAACCGTTCGCATTCAGGCCGTAATTCCTGGCGGCCTTGAGGAGGTTCTTGGCATTGGAACCGTCCCGGGAGACACCGCAGTCCACCCGTACCTGTTCCGGCGGCATCCACTTGCCGTAATATGCCAGGATCATCGTCAGACAGCTCGCGCCGCATTCCAAAGCCTCCATCTGTATGAAGACGGGCACTTTGGCATATCCTTTTTTGATCGGTCGTTTTATCTTCTCGCTCATGATCACCGGAACAGGAAGCTGATCGGCCGGATCGATTCGACGATCACCTTGACTTCATAGCTTCCTTCTTTCACATTATTGACAACGGCCTTGCCGACGGCACGGCCGTATTCATCGGTCTTGGTCTCGGTGACTTTCACTGTCTCACCTTCGATCTCGATGAGATCGCCTTTGTCCAAAAGAGAAGCCCGCTCTCCGGTCAGGTAGACGATCACTTCGTTCCCCTGCACCAGCGCCGAAGCATCGGCTTTGGTCGAGATCTCACCGACACAGGCCCAGACGATCATCCCGGCCAGCAGTACGATGACTGCCGCCATGATCAGTCCGATCGAAGGCGAGGTCACCTTCAGATATTCGTTCAGCTCATCGGGAGAATTGAGCTCTTCGATCTTTTTCTCTCTGAAAATCGATTTTTCCATAGTCTTTCCTCATATTTGCCGGTCACATCTTCTTGCAGATCACATCGATGACATTTTCTTCTTTTTTCAGCTCTTCGATGAATACCGAAGGGACCAGATCCTTGTTGGTGCTGACCGTCGTCGCGATATCCCAGCCCTCCTCGCTTTGCAGGACTCTGTTTTCCGAGTGATTGAAACCCATCCTCAGCAGGATGTCGTTGACCTGACGGGGCGAACCGTCCTTGTTCATTCTGATCACGATGGATATCGTGGAATACGGCGGGGTATAGCTGAATGCCCTCTGGAACTGCGTTGCGATCAGATACATCAGGATCCCGCAGAAAAAACCGAGTTCATACATACCGGCACCGAAGGTCAGACCGATGGCGGACGTCGCCCAGACACCGGCTGCCGTCGTCAGTCCGTGAGTCGAACCGTTCTGCATGAAGATGATCCCGGCACCCAGGAAACCGACGCCGGAAACGACCGATGCCGCAAGCCTGGCCGGATCGTTTTTCAGCGAGTCGGCAAACGCATATTTTGATACCAGCATCACCAGACACGAGGCCATCGCCACGATCGCGTGCGTACGGATACCGGCACTCTTTGACTGCCTGTGACGCTCGTGACCGATCATAAAACCGATCAGGACCGAACATAAGACCCTCAATAACCATTCCGCTTGAAAAGCCGCCATGCTGCACCTCCCACAGTTACTATTATTATTTCACAAAACCGCTCCGTCGTAAGCAGTGCAAAACAAAAACAGCGGAACTTAATCCGCTGTTTGAATGATCCCGGTTTCTTTCAGCACGTCGCTGACGTTTCCGACGGCAACGATCTGCAGTTTTTCCTTCACCTCTTTTGCCACGTCTTTGAGATCATTGACGTTGCCGTTGGGGATGAAGACCTTCTTCACGCCGGCTCTTTGGGCAGCCATCAGTTTCTCGTTGAGACCGCCAATCGGTTCGACCGTCCCTCTTAAGGCCACTTCACCGGTCATCGCGATCTGCGGATCGACCTTCTTTCCGCTGAACAACGATGCCAGGGCGGTCGTCAATGTGATACCGGCGGAAGGACCGTCTTTCGGGACGGCACCGGAAGGCACGTGGATATGCAGGTCATGGTCCTTGAGCTTCCCGCATTCTTCCGGGAAAAGCTCCTTGACCAAAGACAGCGCGATCAGAGCCGATTCCTTCATGACATCGCCCAGCTGTCCGGTGATGATCAATTCGCCCTTTCCCTTTGTCAGCAGGGTCTCGATATACAGGATCTCCCCGCCGGCCGGCGTCCAGGCAAGACCGGTCACGACGCCCGGACGGACGTCGTTCAGCACCTGACTGCGCAGGATCGGATGACCGGACAAAAGTTCGCGGACCTTTTCCCTGTCGACCGTATAGACGATATCCGGATCCTTGGCGACATCGACCGCCATCATCCTGCACAAGGTATCGATCTGTTTGCGCAGACCGCGCACACCGGCTTCTCCGGTATATTCATCGATCAAAGTCTCGATGCCTTCTTCCGTAAAGATGAGCTGATCTTCCCTGATGCCCATGGTCTCCATGGACTTCGGCACCAGATGCTTCAAAGCGATCTGTTTCTTCTCGATCGGCGTATAGCCGTTGAACTGTATGACTTCCATGCGGTTCAGCAGCGGCTCGGGGATCGTATCGACGGAATTGGCTGTGCAGATGAACAAGACATCCGACAGATCGTAAGGAACGTTCATGTAGTGATCGGTGAACGTGTTGTTCTGTTCGGGATCCAGGACTTCCAGCAAGGCGGAAGCCGGCGATCCGTTATAGGAAGCGGAAAGCTTGTCCACTTCATCAAGTACCATGACCGGATTGGAAACACCGGACTTCTGGATGCCGTCCATGATGCGTCCGGGCATCGCGCCGATGTAAGTCCGTCGGTGACCGCGGATATCCGACTCATCGTGGACACCGCCCAAAGACACGCGGACATATTCCCTGCCCAAGGCTCTGGCGATCGACCGGCCGATCGAGGTCTTGCCGGTACCCGGTGCACCGACGAACAGCAGGATCGAACCGGACTGCTGCTTCTTGAGGTTCATCACGGCGATCTGCTGGATGACTCTGTCCTTGACCTTGTCGAGACCGTAGTGGTCTTCATCCAGGATCGCTCTGGCTTTGTTGAGGTCGATGTTCCTCGGTTCTTCTTTCTTCCAGGACAGCGAAGTCACGAAATCCAGATAATCATAAAGGATACCGGACTCTACCGACTGCTGACCTTCCTGGCGCAGACGGTTGAGGACTTTCTCCGCTTCCTTGCGCGCCGTGTCGTTCATGCCGGACTCGGCGATCTTCTTTTCGAATTTCTGCACATCCGAAACGTTCTCCGGATGCATGTCATCGAGTTCCTTCTGCAGGTGTTCCATCTGGCGCTTGATCGCCTGTTCACGGTACATCTGCTGGTACTCTTTCTGCTGGGAAGTGGTGGCTTCGTTGGTGATCCTGCCGACTTCCAAAAACTCATACATGATCTTTTCGATCATCTGTGTCCGCTTTGCGACGGAATCCTCCTTCAGAAGCTCATAACGTTCCTCGTTGTTGAGCTTGAGCCAGGGTGCCATCATGCAGATGGCCATGTTGATCGAATCGACCTGACCGATGTAGGCGTCGGCCGCCTTGCCCCAGTCGAAACCGGAAGCATACTTCTTCATCTCGGCGATCAGGTCTTTCAGTTTTTCCCGTTTTTCGCCCTCATCAAGATCCTCGATCTCATTCCTTCTGGAAATGGACAGTTTGATCGTGTGATCCGGATTGATGAAGACATTCTCCAGGTTGATGCGGTACTGTAAAGAGACGGTGACGAAGCCCTCACGGATGTCGGAGATATAACCGACGACGCCGATCGGATAAAAACTTTCTTCACTCAGGGATTTGAGATCGAGCTTCTCCTTTGCCAGGATGACGATCGCCTTCTCATTCAGGGCGATGGTCTTGCTTCCGGAGATCTTCCGCAGCTCTTCGAGCTGAAAATAAAGATGTGCTTCGGGAAGCAGAAGCATATTATATACTGGTATGACTAACATTTCTTATGTATTTAAAACTCCTTATTATGCGAAACTGAGTTTCTTCAGACCGTTCCTCTTGAAAACGGAGATCTGTTCCTCATCGTAACCGGTCTGCATCTCATAACTGTCGATGATGATCGGCCGCTTCAAGACCGTCGGATTGTCCTTGATGAACTTCACAAGATCCGACGTGCTCATGTCCTCGATGTCGATGCCGCCCTCTTTGATGATCCTCGATCTGGTCGAGATCAGATCCTCCGAACCGTTTTCGGTCCGCTTCAGCAGATAAGCGACTTCCTCTTCGTTGAGACAGTCTTTGTTTATGTTTTTTTCAATGAATTCCAGGTTGTTGTCCTTCATATACTGCTTCGCCTTGCGGCAGGATGAACAGCCTTCCGATGTGTAGATCACGATCATATATGCACCTCCGAAATAAATGAATAACAAAATCTGATCAATATAGCAGGAGATCCTGCATCATTGAAATAAGTTCAGCAAGGCCTTCCTCCGTGTCCTTGTAAGCCGTACGGTTCATCGCCATGAACTTCACCGGCGCAAACAGCACGGCAGCCACATTGGTGTCGGAATACGTCTTCAGGATCTTTTTTCTCTGATACTCGTGGATGAGATCGAAGACATATTTGGAATAGTCGGAATGACTCACGCTTTCCGAAAGCGTCGGACAGGAGGAACACTGTTCGACGAACGAGAAGATCTCCTCGTTCTTCAGCGCAAATTCATAGGCACTGCGGATCAAAGCTTCGATGAACATCTTCCCGCTCATCTTCGGGTCGATGCATTCCTGTATATAGGAATAGGAACGGTGTGCACACTCATTGAAGACTTCCGAAAGCATCTCGTCCTTGTTTTCGTAATAGACGTAGATCGTTGCCGGCGAAACATTCGCCTTCTTGGCGATCTTGGCGACCGATGCTCCGTTGATCCCTTCTTTCAGGATCAGATCGATCATCGCTTCCTTGATCCGCTCCTGTTTATCGTAGTCTCTGGTCCTCATAAAAATACCTCGATTTCATTATTGAATGAACATTCACTTATGTCAATTCTTTCAATGAAACTTAGCAACGATTTAGCAAAGTATTTACATAAAAAATGTAAGTTTTTTCAACTTACATTCCCAAACAACTATATTTATTGATGATCCTCAGATCTGCTTCTCGATCTTCCTTGATAATATGACCGTAACGATGCACATGAGGGCTGCCAGAAAGAAACTGACTTTGAAACTGCCGAAGACGTCATAGGAATACGAGACCAGCAGATAAAACAAGGCAGCGGTCAGCGTCGCCAGCGACGTCGTCTTTGACATGACCGCACCGCGCAGATCCGGATAGAAACACTCCTTCGCCAGAACGCCGGGCAATAAGGAAGCCAGAGACATCGACATCCCGTAAAAGAGACCTCCCAGGATCAGTAAAATTTTTGACCTGGTCAGGGCAAAAAACAGGAAGGACAGACCGATCAGTGCGGTCGTGATGTTGGTCACTTTGAAACCGCCGTAACGGTCGACCAGAGATCCCAGCAAGACCTTGCCCAGCAGATTGCCCATCATGATGAAACTGGTGACCGTTGCCGCAAAAAACACATCGTAACCCAACGAATCGATGAAGACCGAGATCGAATACGTGTACTGCGTGATGCAGTAGATGATCGTGATCAGGACGATCGTCTCATTGATCAGTGACTTTGAATCGCTGAGTTTTTCTTTTTCTTCGGCAGCTTCTTTCTTCTTGGAAGATTCGTAAGGCTTCATCCCTTTTTCTTCCGGTGTCCACCCGGCAAAGAACAGTACCGTCGGTGCGATCAGAACGAAACACAGGACGCCCAACATGACGATGCCGCTGCGCCAGCCGTAGTTGGCGATCATATAGGAGCTTAACGGATTGACTACCACGCCGCAGAGACCGGAAGCCGCCATCGCCACGCCCAGTGCCAGGCCGGAAGAATCCCTGAACCAGTTCTGTATCATCGTGATCAAAGGCACGGTCAGAATGAAACCCAGGAAAAATCCCAGTAAGGCATTTTCCAGGTACCATTGCCATAATCTCGTGTAATAGATCTGCGACACGAAGATCAGCGAACACAAGGCTGCGCAGACGACATAGATCTTCTTGTAGGTCTTCTGCGAGAAGACTCTCGATACCAGGATCAGACTGAACGAAGAGATGAAGCTGCGTATCGTCATGCACAGCGCAAAAGCACCGTTGGAAAAACCGAATTCCGCAAGGATCTGCGGCGTATACAGAGACACGCAGTTATTGTAGATGCCGGTCGTCGCCGCCTGTAACAGGAAGCAGCAGATCATGATGACCCAGGCATAATGGATCTTGTTTTCTTTCATAGGACGTTTTCTTTTCTATATGCATCAGGCACGATCTATATTATAGTTTCTCTCTTTGCGGAAAACACGCTGATATTCTTATTTTTACCGTTTTTCATCGGCTTTTTCGGCCGTTTTGACCGATGGATGCCGATGCTGTCTGAAAAGACGGATCGTTTTCCTTCTCACCCGGAAAGACAAAAACGCCGTCCCTTTTGCCGGACGGCGTTCAGATCAAATACTCATCTGTACCTTCAGATTGCCCAAGGCCGTTGCCTCGATCGGCAAGGCGATGACCTTCTTGCCGGTGGCTTCTTCCGTGAGCTTATTTAAGAAGTTGTTCTTTGCCCCGCCGCCGACGATATACAGTTTCTCATATTTCGTTTCGGTATTGCCTTCAAGCTCTTCGATGGCTTTTTTATATGACAGAGCCAGCGACTTGTAGGCACAGCGGAAATAATCGTAGGTGTCTTCCGGCTTGTTTTCCAGCAAGGCATCGAAGGCGTCCTTCATGTTGTCCGGCGACAGCAGCGACGGATCGTTGGCATCGAGGACTTCCTCATAAGCACTCTCTTCCGCCTTCACGACGATCTGCCGGATGTCGGTCTGCGGACACAGCGTTCTCTGCAGTTCATTGACGATCCACATGCCCATGATGTTCTTCTGGTAACGGTTGTAGCCGATGCCGCCTTCATTGGAATAGTTGGCCTTCATGGACCCTTGATCGGTGATCGGTCTTCGCGTCTTGACGCCCAGAAGAGACCAGGTCCCGGAAGAGATGTAAAGCTCGCTTCCTTCCATCGGGATGCCTTCCACCGCCGAGGCGGTATCGTGCGTCGCACAGAGGACCACCTTGACCCCTTTGTATTCGCCGAGCACTTCTCCCGGCTGATACAGCTTCTTGAACAGATGCTCAGGAAAGCCGAGTCTTGAAATGAGGTCTTTGTCATAATCCAGCGTCTCATGATCGATCAGACCCATGGTCGTCGCGTTGGTGAATTCGTTCTTTTTGGCGCCGGTCAGCCGGTACATCAGATACTCCGGGATCATCAGAAAGTCGGTCGCGTGATCCAGCCTTCCTCTTTTCTTGTCGTCATAGAGCTGGTAGATCGAATTGAACGGCTGAAACTGACAGCCGGTATGTTCATATAGCTCTTCAAACGGGATCAGGGAATGGACCTCATCGATGACCTCTTCCGTACGGTGATCGCGGTAGGCATAGACCGGAAGGATCGCAGCATCATGATCCAGCAGGACATAATCCACGCCCCAGGTATCGATGGACAGTGACTTGAGATCGAACTCGGACATGGCGATATCGATCCCTTTTCTGACCTTGGACTCGAGATGTTCGATATCCCAGACCAGATGGCCGCCGCTTTCCCTGACACCGTTATCGAAACGGTAGACTTCTTTGGTCTGCAGGACGCCGTCTTCCAGCCATCCGACGATGTGTCTGCCGGAAGAAGCGCCGATGTCGATCGCCAGATAGTGATCCATCAGCGTTCTCCTATTTTATCCGATCTCTTTTCGTAAAGGAAACGTTCGTCGATATCGACCTTGAAATCTTTAGCGATCTGACGGAAACCCTCCGGAGTGATCGTATTGACCTTGCGGTCGGACATCGACAGTACCTTCACCAGCATCTCGGCGGCCTTCTCCACCGTATGCATGAGACCGAAGGCTTCATCGAAATCGTGACCGGTCACGAAGATGCCGTGGTGGAACCAGACGGCCACATCCTGCGTCTCCATGATCTTGCAGGTCCTGACGGCAATGTCTCTGCCGCCCGGGACCATCCACTCGACCAGGCCTATCCCCTTCGGGAAGACGATCGGGCACTCGGTCTCCATCTCCCAGATCTCTCTGGTGAAGACTTCTTCATCGTAAGGAAGGACGAACGTCAGAGCGACCGTGTTGGCCGGATGGGCGTGATAGACGACGCGCAGTCCCTCGTCTCTTTTCTTCAGGACTTCCAGATTCATCAGATGGGTCGGCAGTTCCGATGTCGGTCTGCCGCCGTTGACCAGACCGTAGACGATCTTGTACTTCGTGCCGTCTTCGTTCAAATGGATGACCGCGACGTTGTCCTCAAAATCCAGTTCGACATTGCGGAAATACTTGCCCGAACCGGTGACCATGAAATATTCGCCTGCCAGATAAGGTACGGCCGTACCGATATCTCTCCATTCCGCGCCTTCATTGAGCAGATCTCTGATCTCTTCGACCTCTTCCTCTTTCATGCGGTAGGAAAGATTGCCGCCGTTCCTCTCATGCCAGCCTAAGGCATAGCCGTCCGAACAGACCTTCGTGAATTCTTTTTTCAATCTTGTATCCATCATTATGACCTCTTGGAAAGGACTTCCCTTTCATATCTTTCAACTTCATCATACCACTGACCGTCCAGCGGCTTTTCACACCTTGCGCAGTACTCGTTCCAGACATCTTCGAACGGCATCGTCTTGAGTTCTTCCTGCACGACCATCAGCTTGGAGAAGTTCTGTTCGTCCTGCAGTTTCTTCTCTTCATTCACCGGCTGCAGCAGCGCATACAGCAGCGCCTTCTGCGTGTTCCGATAACCGGTCACCCAGGCGGAGATCCGGTTGATCGACGCATCGAAGTAATCCAGAGCGATATCCACTTTCTCTAAGCCGCAGCGGACGATCTCTCTGGCGATCTCCCTGGTCTCGTCGTCGAACAAGACGACATGGTCGGAATCCCAGCGGACAGGCCTGGTCACATGTAAGGCGATCTCATCGAAGAACGTCAGCAGGGCCGGGATCTTGTCGGAGACGACCTCGGTCGGATGATAGTGGCCGTTGTCCATCAAAGGGATGCACTTGTCTTTGTTCATCGCGGCATAAGACAGACAGAACTCGGCGGAACCGACGGTATAGGATTCCACACCGATACCGAAGACCTTGGACTCCACACACGGTTTGACCTTGTTGAAATCGTAGGGTTCCTTCAAGATCTCATCGATGGCTTCCCGGTATCTTCTGCGCGGACCCAGACGGTCGCCCGGGATATCCTTGAGACCGTCACCGGTCCAGATGTTCATGACACACTTTTCACCCAGCTGCTCCGCCAGATAGTTCGAGATGCGGATGCACGCTTTGCCGTGTTCGATCCAGAACTTCCTGGTCTCTTCGTTTGGTGAAGACAAAGTCAAAGGATCGCACTTTTCATGCGAGAAGAAGGTCGGGTTGAAGTCGCAGCCCACACCTCTCTCCTTGCAGAAGTCGACCCACTTTTGGAAATGCTTGGGCTCCAGTCTGTCCCTGTCCGCCCACTCGCCGTCCTCAAAGATGGCATAAGAGGCATGCAGGTTCATCTTCGGTCTGCCCGGGATGAGCTTCAAGACTTCATCGAGGTCTTCCATCAGTTCTTTCGGATCCCTCGCCCTGCCCGGATAATTGCCGGTCGTCTGGATGCCGCCGGTCAGCGGTTTGTTGGGATCGGTATCGAAGCCGCGGACATCGTCACCCTGCCAGCAGTGCAGAGAGACGGAGACATCCTTCAGCGTTTCGATCGCCTTTTCCGTATCGATGCCGTGTGCGGCATATCTTTCTTTCGCGTAAGCATACCTTTCGTTCATATGATGTATTCTCCTTGTTTTACATTTTCATTTTATAAAGAAAACCGTTCCGTTTTTATATCGGTATTTAAATTAAAAACTGTCCTTTCTTGCACTATAATGAGGGTATGAACGACAAATTGCTGTCAAAACTCTCCGCCATCACCAAAGAAGAAGAAGACATCCTGCAGGGCAAGGCCTACGTCAACCGCAATCTGTACTACTCCGACGAAAAGAAAAACGAGATCGACGCCGACCTCGTCTTGCAGAACGGCAAACTCATCGACATCCGTCCCCATACCCGCTTCGTGCATTTTCCCAGGCACACCCACAACTACATCGAATTCGTCTATATGGTCCAGGGCTCGACCACCCATCTGATCGACGAAGAAAAGATCGTCCTGCGGCAGGGGGACCTGCTCTTCCTCAACCAGAAAGCCGTCCAGGAGATCCTGCCTGCCGGAAAAGATGACATTGCCGTCAACTTCATGATCCTGCCGCAGTTCTTCGACGAGGCCTTTGCGATGATCTATGAGGAACAAAGTGCCCTGAAAGACTTCATCATCTCCTGCCTGACCTCCAAGACGACCTCCTCCAATTATCTCTACTTCTCCGCCAGCGGCATCCTGCCGGTACAGAACCTTCTGGAGAACCTGATCTACAATCTCACGGAAGACGAACCCAACAAGCGTTCGATGAACCAGATCACGATGGGCCTGCTGTTCCTGTCGATGATCTCCCACTCCTCCTCCATCCGGGTCTCCGAAAACTCCTTCGATTCCAAGATCACCATGGAACTGCTCTCCTACATCGAAGACAAATACCCCGACGCTTCCCTGACGGACTTTGCGAAGCGAAAGAACTTCGACATCTATACGCTCTCCCGCATCATCAAGAAACAGACCGGCTCCACCTTCAAGAAACTTCTCGAAAACAAGCGGATGGCCCAGGCCTCCTTCCTGCTGAAGAACACGAAACTGACCGTTGAAGAGGTCGCCTTGAGCATCGGCTACGAGAACCTCTCCCACTTCTACCGCCTCTTCGAAAAGACCTACGGCATGCGTCCGCGGACCTACCGTCTGAACTAGTACTTCAAAGAAGCCTGCGTTACAATAAAAACAGGAAAAGGGAAAACACTATGACTCAGAAACGTTCACTTGAAATGAAGATGGTCGAAGCCGTCTTCTGTATCCTCTATCTCCTCTTCGTCTTCATCGCCGCGCTCATCTTCTTCAAACGCGGACAGTATCTGCGCTGCTGTCTGGCAGCGGTCCTGGCGATCGGCGACAGCTTTCATCTGTTCCCGCGCATCAAGATCGATCTCAAAGGCGAAGGCAAGAATGACGCTCACCGTCTGCAGCTGGGAAACATCATCTCCTCTCTGACCGTGACCTTGTTTTATGTGATCCTTCTTCCGGTCATGAAACAGACGGACGAAGCGGTCAAAGTCCCGTCGTTCTTCTTCCACGCCCTGCTGGTGCTGGCAGCGATCCGCATCTACATGCTGGGCATGCCGCAGAACGACTGGTTCAAGCGCAACAAAAAAGAGACCAGATGGTACCTCTACCGCAACATCCCTTTCTGTCTCATGGGTCTTCTCACGATCATCTACCTGATCCTATATTACAAAGCTTATCTGACGGCGATCCTGGTCCTTGTTTCCTTTGCCTGCTACATGGGCACGGTCATCCTGGCCAGGAAGGATCCTAAAATGGGGATGCTGATGATCCCCAAGACGCTCTGCTACGTCTGGATCATCGCCTTGTTCTTATAGAAACATTTACGAAAACAGTCCGCCTCAAATGAGACGGGCTGATTTTTTTATGCGTTGAAACCCTTTCTTAAGATCAGTTCACCGGCACGGGAAGAAACGAACCTTCCTTCCTCCATGACCTTCTTTCCGTTGATGAAGACATAATCGATGCCCTCCGGCTTGAAGTCCGGCTTGGACTCATCGACCTTGAGCCTGTCTTCATCCAGGATCGTGATATCGGCCTTACAGCCTTCCCTCAGATAACCGCGGTCTTCCAGGCGGTAACGGTCCGCCGTCGCTCCGGTCATCTTGCGCACGATCTTCTCTAACGGCATGCCGTAGCGCTTCGCCAGCAGGAAGAACTGCGGGAAGGTCTGGAAGGCAGCGATGTTCTGCAGACCTTTCTCTTCCACCCAGGCATCGGTCATGAAGACGGACAGTTCGTCTTCCATCAGCCGCTTCACGATCTCGTCGTTGTAATATTTGCCGAGGTAGATGCTGCCGCTGCGTTTGGACAGTTCGACCAGCTTGAGATACATGTCGATCGGCTTGACGCCTTCCTCTTCAGCCAGCTGCAGGACGGTCTTTCCTTCGTACTTCTTATACTCATCGCCGATGTAGGCAACGACCATATCTTCCCAGTCGATGCCCAAGACCTTGCGGTACATCAATATCGTCAAAGACAGTTTGAATTTATTGAGCGGCTTGTTCCGCTCTTCTTCCGACAAGGATGCATACCATTCCGGGAAGACGACCGTGATGACCGATGCGCCATAGTGGAAGGCATAGTTGTCATAAGCGATGTCATAGCCCTCTTTCCTGGCGTCGTAGAACGTCTTCAGCATCTTGTCCAGAAGCTTCCAGGAACGCTCGCCGGTAAAGATCAGGTGGGAGTATTCCAGACGGCAGCCGGAAGCCTTCATGATCTCGACCGTTTCATCGAGACCCAGCTCCAGATGGGACTTCTTCGTCAGCAGCGGATAGTCGGCCGAAACGATGGAACAGGCACGCGGATGGACCGTCACGATGCCGTCATATTCCGCGATCGTTTTGGCGAAAGCCAGAAGCTCTTCTCTGGAAGAATAACGGTTGGGCTCATACATGAAACCGAAGGAGCCGCCCAAAGCACCGCCTTCCATCGCCTCTTTGACGTGTTCCATCTCCTCTTCGATCTGTTTTGAAGTGTACGGCTTGGGATCGTATCCCGTCATGCCGGCACGTACCGAACCGTTGCCGACCAACGGTGCCATATTGACATAAAGATTCCCTTTCGCCCTTTCCTTGAAACTCTTGAAAGAACCCGGATGTTCTGCCTCGAACAGACCGCCGCCGATCTTGTCCTTATACGGCGTATCCTCATCCATGCCGAACGGTGAGAACGAACAGTTGCCGGTGATCTGGGTCGTGATGCCCTGTTCGATGAACGGCTTATAGTATTTTTCCGCGTCTTTCCGGTCATAGAAAAAATCGTTGTGCGAGTGGGCATCGATCAGTCCCGGACAGACCATGCGTCCTTTCGCATCGATGATCTCCTCCGCTTCCTCTTCGATGTTTTCTGCGACTTTCAGGATCCTGTCGTCTTTCAAAAGCACATCCCCCGGATACGGCTTGTTTCCCGTACCGTCATAGATCATGCCGTTTTTGATCAATGTCTTCATAGCTGAACTCCTTATATATACATCAATTCTACCAGCAAGCCCTCTCTGAAGCACGCCGTTTTTATTATGTCTGAGCCTTTTAACAGATCAAAAAAGACCGGTTTTGACGCCGGTCTTGCTGCTTAGAAATGTTTGATCGCCTCTTTTTCCACGGTGAGGCAGTTCTTATAATCTTCGATGAAGCGGTCAAAGCCTTCGACTTCCTTTTCGTTGGCCATGACGGACGTCGTTTTGGCATCTTTGAAGACTTTGTCATCCAGGTAATCTTCCAGGCTTTCTCCTTCTTCTTTCCAAAGCCGGTAGGCTCCGAGCAGTGCCATACCGTACGGACCGCCTTCGCCCGCCGTCTCCATGACGGAGACCGGTGCTCCGATGGCCGCCGATAAGATCCGCTGTCCGACTTCCTCCGTCTTGAAGAAGCCGCCGTGACCGTAGATCTTGTCGATCCGCACATCTTCCTTATTCAGGATGTCCATGCCGATCTTCAGCGTCGCCATCGCCGAATACAGATGTGTGCGCATGAAGTTGGCCAGAGTGAATCTCGCATCCGGCTTCCTTATGAACAGCAGCCGCCCTTCATCGAGGTCGGTGACGCCTTCACCGGAATAATAGTTGTAGCTCAGCAATCCGCCGCAGTCCTCATCGCCCTTCAAGGCCGTCTTGAACAGACGCTCGTACATGTCGCTGAGGTCCATCTCCAGACCGAAGAGCTTCAGGCTCTCTCGCAAGAGCCTCACCCAGGCATTGATGTCCGAGGTGCAGTTGTTGCAGTGGACCATCGCGACAGGCATGCCTGCCGGCGTGGTGACCATATCGATCTCTCTGTGCCGTTTCAGTTTCTTATCGGTGACGATCATCGCGAAGTCCGAGGTCCCGGCGGAAACATTGCCGGTCGCCGTCCTTACGGAATCCGTTGCCGTCATGCCGGTCCCGGCATCCCCTTCGCACGGCGCCAGTACGACGCCCGCTTCAAATTCGCCGGTCGGATCCAGATACAGAGCGCCCTTCTTCGTCAGAGTCCCGGCATCTTCGCCGGCTTTGATGACCTTCGGCAGCAAGCTCTTCAGATCGAGACCGTAAGCCTTCACTTCGTCCAGCGCATTGAACTTTTCGACCATCTGTTCGTCATAGTCCATCGTCTTTGAATCGATCGGGAACATGCCGGAAGCTTCGCCGATCCCCATGACCTTCTCACCGCTGAGCAGGTAATGGACATAGCCGGCCAGGGTCGTGATGTAGGACAGGTCTTTGAGATGTCCTTCCTTGTTCAGGATGGCCTGATATAAATGAGCGATCGACCAGCGCTGCGGGATGTTGAAGTCGAACAGGTCACTGAGCTTTTCCGCCGCTTCTCCGGTGATCGTGTTGCGCCAGGTGCGGAACTCGCAGATCTGTTCATCCTTTTCGTTGAACGGCAGATAGCCGTGCATCATCGCCGAAACACCTAAGACACCGGCCGTGTTCAGCGTCACGCCGTGTTTTTCTTTCACATCCTCCTTCAGGTTTCTGAAACAGTCCTGAAGACCTTCTTTGACTTCTTCCAGGGAATAGGTCCAGATCCCGTCGATCAGAGAATTCTCCCAGGTATGATCGCCTTGCGCGAGGACTTTATGATCCTTATTGATCAGCACCGCCTTGATCCTGGTGGAACCAAGCTCGATACCGATCGCCGTCTCTTTTAAGTTCAGCATATTACTTCAGCTTCCAGACCAGGTCATTGACCAGAAGCTTTTCTTCCAGAGCTTCCGGTGTGCTGTTCTTGTCGATATGTACGAATTCGATGTCCATGATGCGGGCGAAGTCCCTCATCATTTCCGCATCGACGTCATAGCTCAGTACAGAGTGATGTGCGCCGCCGGCCATGATCCAGCATTCCAGTCCCGTCTCGAGATCCGGCATCGCCTTCCACATGACGCGGGCGACCGGAAGATTGGGCATCTCGAGGATCGGCTTGACGGCTTCGATGTCCTGAACGATCATGCGGAACCTGCCGCCCATGTCGATCAGGGAAACGACGACCGCCTTGCCCGGCTTTCCTTCAAAGACGAGCCTTGCGGGATCCTTCTTGTTCATGCCGATGCCCAAATGATGCGTCTCGATCCTCGGCTTGTCAGCCGCAACGGACGGGCAGACCTCCAACATGTGAGCACCTAAAGAATATTTCTTTCCGTCTTCCAGATTGTAGGTATAGTCTTCCATGAAAGCGGAAGCACCGTTCTCATTTTCACCCATCTTCTTGATGACGGCGGTCATGGCGGAGACTTTCCAGTCGCCTTCCGCACCGAAACCGTAACCTAAGGACATCAGATGCTGGGAAGCCAGACCCGGCAGCTGATCCATGCCGTAGAGGTCCTGGAAGGTATTGGTGAAGGCTTTGCATCCATTCCTGTCCATCATCTTGCGGATCGCGATCTCTTCCCTTGCCTGGTATTTGATCGCTTCGGTATCGTCCGTATTGACGTCGTACAGAGAAAGATATTCATCATAAAGATCATTGACTTCTTTTTCCGTGACCTTATCCATTTCTTTTACAAGATCGCCGACCGCCCAGGAATTGACTTGCCAGCCCAGGACTTTCTGTGCTTCGATCTTATCGCCTTCGGTAACGGCGACATCTCTCATGTTGTCATTGAAACGCATGACCTTCATGTTTCTGGAAAGGTCGACACCGACGCAGACTCTCATCCAGCGGGCGAGCTTTTCGACGACCTTCTCATCTTTCCAGTAACCGGCGATGACTTTTCTCTTCAGGCGCAGTCTGGCACCGATGAAGCCGTGCTCCCGGTCGCCATGGGCTGCCTGATTCAGATTCATGAAATCCATGTCGATCTCTTCGTTCGGGATCGAAAGATTGTACTGTGTCGCCAGATGGCAGTATGGCTTCTGCAAGAGCTCAAAACCGTTCAGCCACATTTTGGACGGCGAGAAGGTATGACACCAGGTCACGATGCCCAGGACGTCATCATCGTAGTTGGCTTCCTTGATGACCTTTGTGATCTGATCGGCCTTTTCACCGGTCACTTTGTAGACCAGCGGATAAGGCAGTTTCTTGCTTAATTGCTCAGCCATCTCCTTTGCCCTGGCGGCAACGGTATCCAGCACTTCCTGACCGTAGAGATCCTGTGATCCTACGACGAACCAGAATTGTTTCATATATGATCCTCCCGGCGCATACGCGCATTTCTTTACACTATCATCATAAGAAAAAAACGGTCATGAGAAAAGACATCTCCTTTTCAGAAATGGACATTTATTGACCTTCCCGATATATAATGAAGGCATGAGCATCAACCACGAATACCGGATCTATGCCAACAAAGCCCTGGTCTGGGTCGGCCGATACCGGAACTTGAAAAACATATCCCACTGGCATTACGATCACGAACTCGTCGTATCCGAAAAAGGCGAAGCCCTGATCCACCTCGATCAGAACCAGTATCTTCTGAAACAGGGAGAATGCATCTTCTTAAGAGGACAGTCGCTGCACTCCATCATCTCCTCATCCGATTCCATCCTTTACGTCGCCCTGTTTTCCGAAAAACTGGTCCCCGAGATCACCGACAGTTATTGTCTCAATGAGCCGTTATTTACAGATAAATACGGCGTCTTGAAGACCCTTCGGGAGATACGGAAGTCCGACTTTGAACGCCATCCTTTCTATGACACGAGAAACAACGCCCTGATGTCAGGCCTCATCGCCGGCATCTTTTCGCAGATCCCCATACGTAAGCAGAACATCACACAGTCCAAGGTCACGCAGCAGTATAAGAACCTGCTCTATGACATGGACGAAAACGTCCGGGACTACAGTTTCACCAGAGCGGTCGGCTATATGCATATGTCGGAAGCCTATTTCTCACGCTTCTTCAAGAAAGTCTCCGGCATGACGTTTTCCCAGTACCTCAACCACATCCGGGTCAACAAGGCGATCGACCTGATCCGTCAGGGGACGATGCCGATCACCGAGATCGCCGATGAATGCGGCTTCGATACGATCCGCAACTTCAACCGGGTCTTCAAACAGATCACCTCTTATACGCCGAGGACTCTGCCGGAAGGCTACGTACTGGCACTGCGTTCCAATTCCCACAACGATCTGTCCTTCGATCCGACCGGTCTGTCTTCCGAGCTGATGATCGAGTAGATATTCTCAAAGAAAAACGCCTCCGACTGATACCTTCCCCGTCAAGTAGACAAAGGAAATAATTAAATCTCAGTGTATAGGACAACCATCTGTTTTACAGAGAAGATCTGTGATGCAGATGGTTTTCTTATTCTGTCACGTTTTGTGCTGAAGAGCGTTTCTTCAGCT
>JAFOLW010000047.1 GCA_017419165.1 Erysipelotrichaceae bacterium | reverse complement strand
TATGATCCCCACAGGTGAGAGATCGTTCTTGTATGCATCGGAATCGGAGGATGGCCATCCTTACGTTATCTATTGTTTCACTTTTTGAAGCTCTTGCCTATGTCAAAATATTGACATAGAGATACATGATGGGAAGAGCGGCCATTTGTCTTGAGCTCTTTCGACAAAAAAACACCTTTCCGTGAAGGTGCCTGATCTGAAAGATGGAGCGAGCGACGGGAATCGAACCCGCGTCACAACCTTGGGAAGGTCGGGTTCTACCATTGAACCACGCTCGCACATCTCTATTATAAACTATTTTTCAATCGATCCATCCGAAATGTCTGCAGGCATTTTTGATGCCGTCATCTTCCGCCGCATCCGTGACATAGTCGGCGATCTTTAACAGATCGGGATAGCCGTTGCCCATGGCGATCGATGTCCACTCTTTCCCAAACATCACCATGTCGTTCTCTCCGTCACCGAAGACGACGACGTCTTTGAGATCACCGTGTAAGTAGTCCATCATGTCGACGATGCCTTTCTCCTTGGCATCGTGCTGATACCAGAAATAGTCATCTCCCATGCGGATATGACCTAAGAGATCTCTGTTTTTCAGAAGATGTTCGTCCTTCTCGGGCATGGAGATGTAGAACTTATAGATCTCGGGGATATCGTCGAAATTGAGATCGGGATCATAAATGTATTCGGTCGGTTCCCTGCGTTCACCGAACTGTTCCAGGAAACGGTGATCTTTCATCAGGACATTGATGCTGTCTTCATAGGAGACTAAGATGCCGTAGCCTAACGCATCGGCTTCATGAATGATGGTCAGGGCTTTCTGTTTGTCTAGCGGTGAGTTCTTGACCAGCTGACCGTCCACGATCAAAGCCGCGCCGCCGTTGGCAACGAAGTTGCGGATACCCGCTTCCTTGGCGATGGCCTTGGTCTTGTAGTAGGCTCTGCCGGTCGCGATCGCCACGAAATTGCCTTTCGCTTCCAGTTCACGAAGGGTCTCCAATCCGCTCTGGACGAGCTGTCCGGTATGGATGTTGGTCAATGTGCCGTCGATGTCAAAAAAGAAGTATTTCATGTTTTTTATCTGATGTATTCATATAAGCGGAGCTTTTCCACGAGTTCCGTCTCCGATAAGACATTGGACAGACCGATGAGCGTCACGGAAGATCCTTCCGGCAACTCAAATCGCTTTACAAGCTCTTTCGGGGTCAGTACGAGGTCAAACTGTTCGATCTCGGACATCGCCTCATCGATCGTGGAATGATGAAATTCCGCCTCCAAGCCGAGTTTCCTGAAGGTCTTTTCCGCTTTGTTCTTGATCAGGACATTGGTCCCGATGCCGTTGCCGCAGGCAACCAATACTTTTAACATATGATGATTCTCCCGTAAAAATACTATCGGATTTTCTTTTGACTGTCTATCTATTCCCCTTTGAACACCAGCATGATGTCGTTCTCCAGGACCTTGGTATCGCCGTTGGGAATGATCTTATCCTCACCGCGGATGATCATGATGACCAGTTCGTTGTCCGGAAAACCGATCTCTTCGAGCGTCTTGTTGGCCCATTTGTGTCCCTTGCCGACCCGGACCTCCGAGACCGTCTCTTTTTCCGCCGGATAATAAGCCGGGATGTTCATGATCAGGTCGTCGCCCGCCTGCAAGACGTTCTTGCCTCTGGCAGCCAGGGAATGGCCGTCACGTTTGATCATGATGGCTTGCGAGCCCAAAGGCAGATCGAGCTGCTTGATGCGCTTGCCGATCGCCGGATCGCCTTCCGCGACATGGACGCGGGCAAACTGGAAATCGATGCTTTCTTCGTAATCGTTGAAGGTCCTGTCGATGTTGGCTTCCTTCTTCACCATATCCAGTTTCTTGGAGACCAGAGGCAGTAAGGCGCCCTGGATCGCGATCGAGAACAGTGAGACCAGAAAGACCACATGGAAGAGGTCAAAAGACAGATTGACACCGGAAGATACCGCTACGATCGCAAAGACGATCGAGGAAGCACCGCGCAGACCGGCCCAGGAGATCAGGAGACACTGTTTTATGGAACACTTCTGTATAAGGAGCAGGATCAGCGTCATCAAAGGCCGGGAGATGAAGGTCAGGATGGCGATGACCGCAAAGGAGAGGCCTAAAGTCGCCGGCATCGAATGTGGGAACGACAACAAGCCGATGATGAAGAAGATCAGGATCTGCAACAGGGAGGTCAGTTCGTTGAAAAAAGCGATGATCGCCCGCTTGGAGTTCATGCGGGAATTTCCCAGGTAAAGTCCCATCAAATAGACACTGAGATAGGCGTTGCCGCCCAGCTTATCGCTGATCGCATAACACAAGAGCGCTGCGGCGATGATGAAGATGACATCCAGACCGTCGGTCAGGATGTTTTTCTTTGACAGGATGTATTTGGAACAGAAGGCAAACAGAAAGCCCATCACCAGGCCCACGCCCAGCTGAATCCCGATCGTCAGAAACAGATTGCCGGTCTGGCCGGAGGTCATGATGCCGATCGCCGTGATCGTCAGAAGATAGGCCATCGGGTCATTGCTTCCGGATTCGACTTCCAGGATCGAGGAGGTGCCCCCTTTTAAGTCCAGGTTGTTGGACTTCAGGATGGAGAAGACGCTGGCCGCATCGGTCGAAGCCAGGACGGCTGCCAGTAAAAAGCTTTCCTGATAAGACAGGCCGATCAGAAAGTGACAGCAGACCGTCGTGATCATTGCCGTCAGCAAGACCCCCAGGGAAGACAGGGTGACCGCCTTGGCCACATAAGGCCTGGCATGATTCCAGTTGGTATTGAAACCGCCGTCGAACATGATGAAGATCAGTCCGATCGAACAGATCATCTCCGCCTGCGAAAAGTCGCTGTACTGGATGTGGAGCGGTCCGTCGCTCCCCGCCAACATGCCGATGAACATGAAAAAGATCAGAGCCGGTACGCCGATTCTGTAGGAAAATTTCTCCGATATGACACAAAGAAGGATCACCAGAGAAATGCCTAAGACGATATTGCTTATCATAGGAAAGTCCCCCTTTTTCATGATAATGTTTCTTCTTAACAGAAAAAAGTCAGATCATGAGATATTTGAAAAAACGGCGCAGGATACGCCGTTATGAATTTCCATTCTCCATGTACTTCTGTTTTGCCTTAATGAGGTTTTCCGCGACCTCGATCTTGTTGAGTGCACGGATCTTTTCGTTCTCTCTTCTGGCCTTGGACAGTTTTTCCTCTTCCTTGGCCTTTTCCTTTTCCGCCTCTTCGATATCGATCTCCTGGACGTCGACGATGGAATCCGCAACGATCTCCGCGACATTGTCATTGAAATACATGACGCCGCCGTTGACCGCATAATGCTTCAGGACACCGCCTTCTTCCGTTTCGATGACACCGACCTGCAAAGGCATCATGATCGGCATGTGATTGGCCAGGATCGTCCGCCTTCCTTCCGATGTCGGAAGATTCAGCTTCTCGGTCATGACCGTCCGATAGACCCCGTTATAGGTGATCAGGTCCGTCTTGAATTCCATGACTATTCCTTGGCGGCGTTGGCCTTGGCGATCACATCTTCGATGGTGCCGCAGTAGATGAAGGCTTCTTCCGGATACGTGTCATATTCCCCGGACAGGATCGCCCGGAAAGAACGGATCGTATCTTCGATCTTGACGAAACGGCCTTCCATGCCCGAGAACTTCTCGGCGACCGCAAACGGCTGCGAGAGGAAGTTACGGATCCTTCTGGCGCGGTTGACGATGGCCTTGTCCTCATCGGAAAGCTCATCGATACCTAAGATGGCGATGATGTCCTGCAGATCATGGTACTTCTGTAAGATCTTGATGACTTCAAGTGCCGTATCGTAGTGTTCCGTACCGACGATGTTGGGGTCAAGAGCCCGGGATGTCGACTGCAAAGGGTCGACGGCCGGATACAGACCGGAAGACGCGATCTTACGGTCCAGGACCGTCTTGGCATCCAGGTGGGCAAAGGCCGTTGCCGGAGCCGGGTCCGTCAGGTCATCGGCAGGCACGTAAATGGCTTGTACGGAAGTGATGGAACCGTCCTTGGTGGACGTGATCCTTTCCTGCAGTTCGCCCATTTCCGTCGCCAGGGTCGGCTGATAGCCGACGGCCGAAGGCATACGTCCCAGCAATGCGGAAACTTCCGAACCGGCTTGCGAGAAACGGAAGATGTTGTCGATGAACAGTAAGACATCCTGCTTGTCGACATCACGGAAATGCTCCGCCATCGTTAAGGCACTTAAGGCGACACGCATCCTCGCGCCCGGAGATTCGTTCATCTGGCCGTAGACCAGGACCGTCTTTTCCAGGACGCCGGATTCTTTCATTTCAAAGTAAAGGTCGTTGCCTTCCCTGGTACGTTCACCGACGCCGGCCACGACGGACAAGCCGTTGTGTTCGACGGCGATCGAACGGATCAGTTCCTGCATCAGGACGGTCTTGCCGACACCGGCACCGCCGAACAGGCCGATCTTGCCGCCCTTGATGTAAGGACACAAGAGGTCGACGACTTTGATGCCGGTCTCGAGGATCTCGACCTTCGTCTGCTGCTGTTCGAAAGAAGGCGCCGGTTTGTGGATGATGTCCTTCTCGACATCTTCCGGCAGATCCTCCAGTCCGTCGATCGGATGACCCAGCAGGTTGAACATCCTGCCTAAGATCTGTCTTCCGACCGGGACCTGGATGGCCTTGCCGGTATCGATCGCCTTCATGCCTCTGGTCAGACCGTTGGTCTGCGACAGAGCGATGCAGCGGACTTTGTCATCACCGATATCCTGTTCGACTTCGCAGGTGATCGTTTCATCGTTGAAAGGGATCGTGATCGCATTATAGAGTTTCGGCAGTATGTCGTTGAATCGCATATCGACGACCGGACCGATGACACTTACGACTTCTCCTATATTTTCGTTCATGATTCTTCCTTTCTGTTCCTTCCTGAGGAAGCCACGATCTCATTCATCTCCTGAGTGATGGCTGCCTGTCTTGCCTTATTGTAATAAAGCTGCAATTCATTGATCAGTTTTTCCGCGTTCTTGTTCGCCATGTTCATGGCATTCCTTCGTGCGGCATTCTCCGAGGTCTTTGCCTCCAGGAAGGCGACATAGATCTGTGAGGAGACATACATCGGGATCAGCTCGTTGAGCACCTCGTTGCGGCTCGGCTCCAGAAGCAGGGTCTCATCCTTTTCTTCGTTCTCGAGCTGCAGCGGAAGCAGCTTCATCAGCGTCGGGGTGTATGTCAGCGTATTGATGTATTTGGTATAGACGACATTGATCTCGTTCATCTCAAACTTCGAAAACAGAAGCAGGATGTTGTCGATCATCGTATTCAGTATGGTCGGCTGCAGGTCCTCGAGCTCATCGTAGCGTTTGACGACCAGATAGTCGTTTTTCATCAGCCAGTTGTAGCCGATGGTCCCGATCGCAAAGATCGGCACATCCTTGGAGACGTTCTTTTCCACGAACTTCAGCACTTCCAGGTTGTAGCTTCCGCATAAGCCGGAATTGGATGTGATGACGATATATAAGGGGTTGCTTATATCGTTCTTGACCAGATACGGGTTGTCTTCAACTTCCGGACCCTTGCCCTTCAGCGCAAGCATGATGAAACGCCTGAGATTTTTCGCATACTCTTCATTGAGCTGCGTCTTCAGGTTGTACTTCTGCAGCTTGACGGTCGCCACCAGTTCTGTCGCGTTGGTCAGTTTCTTGGTGGAATTGACCGTCTGCAGTCTTTTTTTGATCGCACTGATCTGTCCGGCCATAATGTTAATCTATCAATCTGAATTTTGTCGTAAATACTTTGATCGTCGAGCTGAGCTGTTCCATGAGCTCATCATCGATATCTTTCTTATCTTCGATCTGCTTTATCAGATCGCGGTGTACGGAGTTCATTTCCTCCAGCAGTTCTTTCTCGTATTCCTTCATTTCCTCCAGCGGGATCTCATCGAGGAGATTGAGCTTGCCTGCCAGAAGAAGGATGATCTGATCGGCAGTCGCCATCGGCTGATATTGCGGCTGTTTGAGCATTTCGACCAGATGGGAACCGTGATTGATCCTCGCCCTGGTCGACGGATCGAGATCCGAACCGAACTGTGCGAAGTCCAGAACTTCCTGGTACTGGGAAAGATCGAGCTTCAGCGAAGAAGAGACTTTCTTCATCGCCTTGATCTGGGCGGAAGAACCGACACGCGATACGGAAAGACCGTAATCGATCGCCGGACGGATGCCCGAGTTGAACATCTCGGTCTGTAAGAAGATCTGACCGTCGGTGATCGAAATGACGTTGGTCGGGATATATGCCGAGATATCGCCCGCCTGCGTCTCGATGATCGGAAGCGCCGTCAAAGAGCCTTCGCCCAGGCGCTTGGAAAGTTTTCCGCTTCTTTCCAGAAGTCTCGAATGCAGGTAGAAGACATCGCCCGGGAACGCTTCTCTTCCGGGAGGCCTTCTTAACAGCAGGGAAAGCGTACGGTAAGCGACCGCATGCTTGGACAGGTCATCGTAAACGATGAGGACATCTTCGCCCTTGGACATCCAGTATTCACCGATACTGCAGCCCGCATAAGGAGCGATATATTGCAAGGATGCCAGTTCGCTGGCTCCCGCCACGACGACCGTCGTATAAGCCATCGAACCGAAATCATTCAGTTTTTCGATGATCTGGGCGACCGTGGAGTTCTTCTGTCCGATCGCGACATAGATACATTTGACGTTGCGGCCTTTCTGGTTGATGATCGTATCGATCGCCAGAGCCGTCTTGCCGGTCTGTCGGTCACCGATGATCAGCTCTCTCTGGCCTTTGCCGATCGGGATCATCGAATCGATGATCTTAATCCCGGTCTGTAACGGTTCATTGATCGGGCTGCGGTCGATGACGCCCGGAGCGGCGACTTCGATCTGCCGGCTCTCCGTGGTCTTGATGATGCCCTTGCCGTCGATCGGTCTTCCCAAAGCATCGACGACTCTGCCTAAGAGCTCATCGCCGACGGGAACTTCGATGACTTTGCCGGTCGAAGAGACCTGCGTACCTTTGACGATATCTTTGTCGTTGCCCAAAAGGACGGCAGCGATGTTGTCTTCTTCCAGGTCCATGACCATGGCCTTGGTCTCACCGATGTTGAGCAGTTCGCCGGCCATCGCCCGGTAGATCCCGGAGATGTTGGCGACACCGTCGGCCACCGAAGTGACATAACCGGTCGTCATGTTGGAATCCCTGCGGATGCCGCTGACATCGAAATCTTCGACATCCTTCTTCAGATCGATGCCGAAATTCTCCAGATCCTTGTCGAGCTCTTTCTTCAGCATCGAGCTCTTCAGATCCTCGATCTTGGAGCGGTAGGTCCCGTCCCAGACCGAATCGCCGATGACGACTTTGACACCGCCGATGAGATCCTTATCGATCTTGTTTTCCAGTTTGATGTTTTTGGAGAGCTTTCTCGAGAACGCCTCTTCCAGGATCAGCAGGTCGCCCTGCGCGATCTTCCTTGCCGAATAAGCCGCACCGAAAAGGACACCTCTTGCCCGGTAATAGCGGGAGATGAATTCATGGATGAGTTCGATCTCCATGTGCTTGCGCGGGATCTGATCGGCGATCAGAAAAAGACCGTGCAGTACGGACGGATCGAGTTCTCCGTGAAAGATCTCCTGTAGTTTTTCTTTCTTTTCCTGGCTGGAACGGTCGGCGGAATTGATGAAACGGGCAAGCTCCTCATCGGAGTTGATCGCGTCGTTGATCGCGTTCAGCTCATTGAAACTGACATCGATCAGATCTTCCTGTGTGACCAGTTCCATCAGCCTTTCCGCATAAGAACTGATATGGACGTTCATTTAGAGATCACTTCCTTGACAAAAGAATTGATGCTGGAACGTTCCGCATCGGAATCGACGTTGTCCTGAAGGACTTTCTCGGCTGCCGAGATCGCTGTCTCGACGATCTCGGAGCGCATCTCCTCCATCATCTTGGCCTTCTGCATCTCCATATCGTGCTTCGCATTCTCAAGAAGCTGAGCCGACTGTTTCTTGCCTTCGGCGATCAGTTCGTTCTTCAGCGTCTGACCTTCTTCTCTGGCTTCCTTGACGATCATTTCCGCATCCCTGTTGGCATCGGAGATGATGTCCTTGGCCTGTTTCGAGATCTTTTCGTTCTCTTCCTTGAGAGCGGCCGCCTCGGAAAGCTTTTCCTGTTCGAATCTGCTTCTTTCATCCAGGATCTTCTTGACCGGTTTCCACGCCAGCTTGTACATCAGGTAAAACAGCACAGCTGTCGCACAGAGCTGAGTGATCGCCGTCCAGACATCCGGGATAAGAAGTTCCAGAATATCTACGATCTGCATCTTATGCTCCTAAGATGAAGATGATCAGGAAAGCGACCAGCAGACAGTAAATAGCACAGGTCTCCGAGATCGCAGCACCGACGATGGCCATGGACTGGATCTTGTCGGCGGCATCCGGGTTCTTACCGATGGATTCGACCGCCTGAACGGCGACCTTGCCTTCCATGATACCGGTGACACAACCGCCGCAGACGCACATCGCAGCTGCAAATGCCATTAACGCTTTTTCCATATATTTTTCCTCCTCGTTGAACTATTTATTTATTAGGCAGTTCCTTGCCTATGAATGACGTTGTCAAAGTGATGAAGATGAACGCCTGCATGACGCCCGAGAACAGATCGAAGTAGAAGTGCAAGACCGGTGCGATCAGGACACCGAAGATGTTGAACTTCGCTCCGATCACCGGGATCATCCTCGAGATCGATCCCAGCATCTGGTAGATGACCGACATCAGGATACCGCCGGACAGGATGTTGCCGAACAGACGCAGCGACAGGGATAACAGAGTCGAGAGCTTGGACATGATGTTCAGGATGACGAACGGTGCCATCGGCTCGAACCAGGATTTGATATAGCCCTTCGCTCCCCGCGCCTTCGCCGAATAGAATTCGATCAGGATGCAGGTGACCGCCGCCAGGACCAGCGTGACCGACAGATTGGAAGTCGGGGTCTCCAGGGCAAACAGTCCCAGGATGTTGGACAGGAAGATGAAGGCCGCCACCGACATGATGTACGGGGTCAGATACGTCGCCACCTCGTCGTTGGTCTTTTCCTTGACCATCTTGTCGATCATTTGCGCATACATGATCACCAGCAAGACGATGCCCTTGGGTTCGCTCAAAGGATCGAAGTCCTTCAGTTTCTTATTGATATAGAAAAGAAGTGCAGCCATGGCGACCGTGACGATGATGACTGTAAAGACAGCTGTCTGTAACTTCATTCCGTTTTCCTCCCTTTCCTGCTTAATGCGTCGGCCAGCAGCGCGACCAGGAACAACGTGAATCCGACCGCGACCCCCACCATATGGAAGATCTGCGGATTCTTCACTGCTATATATATTACCACCATCAGAAGAGCGAAACGTATTATGTTCCCCGGGATCAGCACGGTATAGTTGAGCTGCTTTGATCCGATGGCCGCTTTCATCGTCAGCGACAGCACCAGCATGTTGAACATCGAATACGCCGCCGACAGTAAGATCCCGCAAGCGATCTTGACATCGATGAACCAAGCGCCGGCACTGAGCAGCAGTGCGATCAGTGTGGTGATCAGATAGATCTTCAGCTTCATTTTCCGTACTCCTGCATGTTCCGGTTGACCTTGTCGATCAGCAGATTGAGCTCTTCGCATTCCTCTTTGGCGAGTCCTTTGGTCAGGATCGCGACGTAGTCTTCCTGTATCTTTTTGGCTTCTTCGATGATCGGCCTTGCGCTCTCGGCGATCTGCAGATGCTTGGTCTTGCGGTTGCCCTCGCGGAAGCTCGACGTAACGTAGCCCCGCTTCTTGAGCCGGGCGATCGAATTGGAGACCACCGACTTCTTTAAGCGCTGAAAACGCATGATCATGGCCGCCGAATCGGCCGGATTGGAATCCTCGAGATACAACAAAATGACCAGCTGCGTATCGGTCAGCTGATACTTCCTGCACAGGGGATTCAGAAGCTCCTGGTACAGGCCTTTGGAAGCGTAGGTATTCTCAATGATCGGTATCATTTTCTCTTATTTGATAGTTCAGATATGAACAATATCTATATTTTATATTGTCTGATATGAAAATTCAATATCGCCGAACGTTCCTCTTGACACAAAAAAACGAGTCCTTTTCCGCTCAAATTTATTAAGGGGAAAAGGACCGTCGGATCACTTGCTTTCTTTGAAGATCGTCGCCAGCGAAGCGATGTCCTGAAGATCGGAAGGAACGATGATCTTCGTCGCCTGACCGTCCGCCATCTTCTCCGCCGCTTCCATCGAACGGATGGAGAGATACTCCTTGCTCGGAGCGGCCTGATTGACCATTTCGATGGCCTTGGCCTGTGCCTCCGCAACGGCGCGGATGGCTTCCGCCTCACCTTGTGCGGTACGGATCCTCTCCTCACGGACGGCATCCGCCCTTAGGATCGCGGATTCCTTTTCACCTTCCGCCCGGGTGATCGCAGACTGCTTCTCGCCTTCCGCCGTCAGGATGACGGCACGCTTCTCACGTTCCGCCTTCATCTGCTTCTCCATCGCTTCCTGGATGGATTTCGGCGGTGTAATGTTCTGCACTTCGACTCTAGTGATGTCGATGCCCCACTTGTTGGTCGCTTCATCCAGGACCTTGATCGTCTCATTGTTGATCTTTTCCCTGGACGTCAGAGTCTCATCCAAAGTCATGGAACCGATGATGTTACGCAAAGTCGTCGCACAGAGATTTTCGATCGCGGCGATCGGACGCTCGACGCCGTACGTCAGAGCTTTGGGATCGATGACCTGGAAGTAGACGACCGAGTCGACGTTCATCGTGACGTTGTCTTTGGTGATGACCGACTGCGGTTCGAAGTCGGCGACCTGTTCCTTCAGGGAGATCTTGCGCACGACTCTTTCCAGGATCGGTGTCTTCAGATGCAGCCCGGCATGCCAGGTCGCGGAATACTTACCGAGGCGCTCGATGACCCAGGCATTGCCCTGCGGCACGATGCAGAGGCAGGAGAGCGCACTTGCGGCGATAAGCAATAACAGAACGATTAAGATGATGATGAATTTCATTTCAAAAACCTCCGTATCAGATAGAATATGTATCCGGCATTATGGATGAATGCCGAATAGACAAACAAGAACAAAGAGATCAGAAACACGCCCTTCAGATATGCTTTGCTCGGATAACGCTTGAATAAGAACAGCCAGATGAAGATGCCCGGATTCAGACACAGGAACAGGAACACACCGGGAAAGATCACCGGTTCCCTCATCAGGAAGCCAGCTGCGAAAAAGAAGAAGACCGCGACCAGATCGATGAAGAACCAGGGAGAGAGTTTCCCCTGCATCTTTTCCGGAAATCCGGACCTTCCCAGATGGGCGGTGTGGTGTTCTTCCGCCAGCTGTCTGGCATCGCAGTTTTCTTCATGCTGCTTCCTAAGATCTTTCCCTTCGTCGAGGTCCCATGCCGAGATCCTGTTTTCACGGGCGATCTCTTTTGCCAGCCAGTCATCTTCGTTGTATTTTTCAAAATCGTTTTTGATCATGTTTCACCTGCACTATATCCATTATATTACACTTGTCTTTCCGGGAAAACTTTTGCGGAAACGCAGAGTTTTATGATAAAAGACCGGAAGATACGACAAAAGATCAGCGTACATGCTGATCTTTCATTGATTATGGATTTGATTTTGGTTCTGACGGTCTACATCAGTTCGATCAGATTGCAGATGCCCAGATTGTATCCCTCCGGCAGATCCACGACCGGTTGAAGCGTCTGCTGTAAAAGTTCATATTTCTTGAGATAGCCGTTCGCTACTCTGGAGCCCAGCGACGTCAGCTTGATCGAACTGTAATACTCCTGCTCGATCAGACCCATCTTTTTCAAAGTGCCCAGCATCTTATGAATACTCGCCCTCGAATAGTCCATCTGCTCCGCGACATCGACACTGCGGATGACGTGCTTGTTCATGCTGATCTTCTTGATCGTCAATAAGTACATGATTTGATTTCCTGTCAGTTTCATCTTCTCCACCACCTTCAAGAATTAAAAAGATACATATCAAAAATTTCAGAATACTCCATTATAGTCCCATATAATAATACAAAACCGCAAGTACCTATCTTGATTCTATCACTTTTTGGGTACTTGTAACTATCTCATTCCCTCAAATTTGTAAAAAAATTATCAAACAAAAAGAGAACATATCGCTATGTTCTCTTCTGATTCAGGCTTTCTTATGCGCCATGCCGTGGACATAACGCAATGCACAAGTCGAACAGTTCTTTCCGCAGGCACAGGACGGCAGCCCTCTCTTCTTCTGCTTCAGCAAAGAAGCGGCACACAGATACAAGAGTATCCCCACCAATGTGAGCACGATGATGTTTCCGCTATTCTGTGACAGCCAATCCATATAGATACCTCCGAAATATGATAAGTTTACTTATTTGACTCTGACTTCCTGCGTCAGTTTCTCCGCTTCCTTGTAAGGCTTGAACAACATGTAGACGACCAGCGCGATGACTCCGATCGCAGCGATCAGACCGATCACATTCACCTTTCCGTTGATAGCGGAACCGATCTGGTAGATGCACAGCGAGACGCCGTAAGCGAAGACGCACATGTAAGCGATGGCGATCGCCGTCCACTTGCCGTTGTTCATCTCACGTTTGATGGCACCCATTGCCGCAAAGCACGGAGCGCACAGAAGGTTGAAGACCATGAAAGAGAATGCGGCAACGGAAGAGCCCTTGAAGAACACATCCAGGACGCCCATGATCTCTTCGCCTTCCTCGACCAGGTCCGGCAGATCTTCCATGGAGATCAGCGTACCGATCGTACCGACGACATCTTCCTTGGCAACAAGGCCCAGGACTGTCGCAACGGTCGCCTGCCATGTGCCGAAACCTAACGGCGCAAATACCCACGCGAACAGCGAACCGATGTTTTCCAGAATCGAAGCACCTTCGCCTTCTTCACCCAGATAGTGGAAGCCACCTTCAAAGGACAGCGAGTTCAGCAGCCAGATGACGACGGAAGACAAGACGATGACCGTGCCCGCACGCTTGATGAAGGACCAGCCTCTCTCCCAGGTACCTCTGAGTACATTGGTGACGGAAGGTACATGGTAAGCCGGCAGTTCCATGACGAACGGCGCCGGATCGCCTGCGAAGAGCTTCGTCTTCTTCAGCATGATACCGGAGATGATGATCGCAGCGACACCGATGAAATAAGCGCAGGGCGAGACCCACCAGGCCTTGTTGAATACGGCACCGGCGATCAAAGCGATGATCGGCAGCTTCGCTCCGCACGGGATGAAGCAGGTCGTCATGATCGTCATACGGCGGTCACGTTCGTTTTCGATCGTCCTGGTCGCCATGATGCCCGGGACACCGCAGCCGGAGCCGATCAGCATCGGGATGAAAGATTTACCGGAAAGACCGAACTTACGGAAGATACGGTCCATGACGAAGGCGACACGTGCCATATAGCCGACGTCTTCCAGGATGCACAGCATCAAAAACAGCACCAGCATCTGCGGCACGAAGCCCAAGACCGCACCGACACCGCCGACGATACCGTCGGAGACCAGGGAGGTCAGCCAGTCAGCCACGCCCAGGCTCTCCATGATCGAAGATGCGCCGTCCGTCAGCCAGGCGGCAAAGACATCGTTGGTCCAGTCAGTCAGGAAGGTACCGAACGGTCCCATCGCCAGCCAGTAGACACCGAACATGATCAGCGCGAAGATCGGCAGACCTAAGATCCTGTTGGTGACGATCTGGTCGATCTTGTCGGAAGCCGTCAGTTGACCGGCAGATCTTTTCTTATAGATGCCTTTCAGCAGATTGCCGATGTAGATATATCTCTCATTGGTGATGATGGATTCGGCATCATCGTCCATCTCATTTTCGACGGCTTCGATATCCTTATTGATATGATCGAGTATCGACTTGTCGAGCTTGAGCTGACCCATGACCTTCTCATCGCGTTCAAACAGCTTGACGGCATACCATCTCTGCTGCTCTTCCGGAAGCTCGTGGACGCAGGCCTCTTCGATGTGGGCCAGGGCATGTTCGACCGGTCCGGAGAACGTGTGCATCGGCACCGTCTTGCCGTTTCTGGCCGCATCGACGGCCGCTTCCGCCGCCTTGTCGATATTGGTGCCCTTCAAAGCGGAGATCGAAACGAAGTTGACGCCCATCTCTTTGGAAAGCATCTTGAGATCGATGGCATCGCCGCTTTTCTCGACGAGGTCCATCATATTGATGGCGACGACGACCGGAATGCCCAGTTCGGTGAGCTGTGTCGTCAGATACAGGTTCCTTTCCAGGTTTGTGCCGTCGACGATGTTGAGGATCGCATCCGGCCGTTCGGTGATCAGATATTCTCTGGCAACGACTTCTTCGAGTGTATACGGTGAAAGGGAATAAATGCCCGGCAGGTCGGTGATGATGACATCGTCATGACCTTTCAGTTTTCCTTCCTTCTTTTCGACGGTGACGCCCGGCCAGTTGCCGACGAACTGATTGGAACCGGTCAGCTGGTTGAACAGGGTCGTCTTGCCGCTGTTCGGATTTCCCGCTAAAGCAATTCTTATGCTCATAGTCTCTTTTCCCCCTTAGTAAACTTCGACCATCTGGGCATCCGCTTTACGGATCGAAAGCTCATAGCCCCTGACGGTGACTTCGATCGGATCGCCCAACGGAGCGACCTTACGGACGTAGATCTCCACATTCTTGGTCACGCCCATATCCATGATCCTGCGCTTGACAGCGCCTTCGCCATGGAGCTTCTTGACCTTGCAGGTAGCGCCGATGGCAACGTCTTTCAATGTCTTCATACTTATCCCTCCTGATTCAGATCATGATCTTGGAAGCCAGTTCCTTATCCAGAGCCACCTTGGTATCCTTCACGTTGACGATCAGGGAACCGTTCACGTCCGAAATGACACAGACCACGGCGCCCGTGACGAAACCCATATCTTCCAGGTGCTTCTTCGTCTCCGGTCTTCCGCCGACTTTTTTGATCACATTGAATTCATTCCTGTCCGCATAAGTGAGTGGCAACATAATTCCTCAGCCTCCTTGGTTAGTTTCTGCTAACGTACACATTTATTTTAGTTAGCAATCGCTAACCTGTCAATCATTTTTTCTCTTCTTTCCTGAGCGTTTTCCTGTCCTTTATCTCTCCTTAAGCTATAATGAATGTGAAGAAACGAAACAAAGGTATAAACGTATGAACATCCAGGAATCCGCTGAAATGTATCTCGAAACGATCCACGTACTGTGCGATCAGCTCGAACATGTCCGTTCGATCGACATCTGTCACAAGATGAATTTTTCCAAACCCTCCGTCTCCCGGGCGATGAAGAACCTCAAGGCGGAAGATTATATCGACATCTCGCCGGAAGGCTACATCACCTTAAAAGAAAAAGGTCTTGCGATCGCAGAGAAGATCTACGAGCGTCACAAGACCCTGACGAGTTTCTTTACGGGACTGGGCGTTTCGCCGCAGACCGCGGAAGACGATGCCTGCCGGATCGAACATGTCATCTCCGACGAGACATTTGAAAAGATCAAAAACAATATGAAGGACTGCCGTTAGACAGTCCTTCTTTTTTATAACTTATTTGACGATGACCGATCCGCCGATGAATTCCCTCAGGATCGAATTGTTCGGAATGATGTATTCATCATAGATCGGATCGAAGTACTTTAAGAATGCCAGCATCCGCTGTGCCTCCCCGTACTCCGGTTCTTCACGCTTGATCCGCTTGAGAAGCGGTTCGGCGTATTTTTTCAGTACCGCATATTCATAGATGCAGTTGGAATTGAAGAAGACATCCGCCTTGGAATTGTAAGGGAAGATGTTGGCATCTTCCGAAGAACGGACCTTCGGCCACATGCCGATCGTGCGCTGGGCAGGCGAATTGCGGAACTTGTAGTCCCGGACCAGCCTTCGCAACATCCTGGCATCCGTCGTGGAGATGCGGTTGTGATGGTCGATGGAGATCGGCGTGAACGGCGAGATGTAGATCTTGAACTTCTCCTTCTCGTCGATGTTGGCCGTCAGGGCATCGTTCATGCCGTGGATCCCTTCGATGACGATCAGTGTCTCCTTCGAGATCCTGGTGATGCGGGTACCGAAGACCTTTTTGGTCTGGTTGAAGTCGAAATGCGGAAGATCGACTTCCTTCCCGTCGAGCAGATCGCGGATGTTCTTCATGAACAGATCCGTATCGATCGCCCGGATGCTTTCCAGGTCGACTTCGCCGTTCTCATCGAAGACCCGTTCATCGAGCTCCTTGTAGTAATCATCGGTGCCCATATACAGGGTCTTGTAGCCGTTGACATGCAACTGTACGCACAGACGTTTGGCAAACGTCGTCTTGCCCGAAGAGCTCGGTCCGCAGATCAGGATGACTCTCGCCTTCTTTTCCTTGATCATATCGGCGATGTCGGCGATCCTTTTTTCATGCAGGGCCTCCTGCATCAGGACCATCTCCGCCACATCGTCGTAGAGGATGCGTTTGTTGAGGTCACAGACGAAATTGACGTCCATGATCTGCCCCCACTTGGTCGCCTCCGAGAAGGCATTGTAAAGCAGTTCCTGTTCCTCGTAAGGAGCGATGTGCGCCGGATCGGCCGGATGGGGATAGCGCAGGATCAGGCCGTTCTTGTAGATATCGATGTCGAAGATCTGCACGTAACCGGTGGACGGGACCAGCAGATTGTAGAAGATCTGCAGCTCATTCTCCAGGGAATAGATCTCGATGTCATCGATGTTGGTGATCGATTCGACCAGCTGTTCCGCTTCCGTGAGCTTCTGCTTGCGGGCGAGTATCCTTGCCCCTTCCTTGGTCAGGTGTTCCTTGACGATCGGGATGTCCTTATCGACGAGCTCGCGCATCCGCTTCTTGGTCGCTTCCACATCTTCCTTGGTGAACTTGTGCGTCGAGGTGATGTACAAGCCCTTGTTCAATGAATTGTTGACCGTGACCAGGACCTTTTTACCGAAGAGGTCATGGACCGCCTTGATGAAGATCAGGATCAGGGAATTCTGATAGACCAGCCAGGCCTCCTGATTGCGCATATCGAGGAATTCGATGCTGCAGTCATGTTCCGTGATATGGGTCAAAGCTCGATAGGCGTTATCGAGCTTGGCCAGATAGATGGGATAAGGCAGATCATCCTTGACCTGATCAAGGACGTCTTCGAGCTTGACTTTGTCTTCGAAAGAGATGATCCGGTTATCCAGATTGAGGATCTTTGCGTTATATTTCATATGTTTACCTTTTTATAAGAATTTATCGAGCTCTTCATCGAGGAGCGGATTGCGTTTGAAAGAAGGATCCCTGATCAGCTTCCCCTGCGTCATGACCATCGTCACATTGCGCAAGGCACTGAGATCTTCCAAAGGATCTTCCTGCGTCACGATCAGATCGGCCGACTTGCCTTTTTCGATCGTACCGGTCACATCGCCCAGGCCCAGAAGCTTTGCGTTGAGCGCCGTGGCCGTATGTAAGGCTTCCCTGTTGGAAACACCGACATACTTGTGGAAGTAGACCAGCTCCCGCCAGAAATCGTATTGGGAGATCCACGGACAGCCGACATCGTTGCCCAGAGCGACCGGAATGTCGTTTTCGATCGCCTTCACGGCACATTCCTTGATGCCGTCAAAGACCACTCTGCCGTTGTACTGTTCGACTTCCGAGGCATTGGAGACCTTGCGGTCGAAGAATGCGTAAGGAAGGGCCGGAGACAAGGTCGTACAAAGGAAGGCGTTCCTTTCCTTGAACAGAGCGATGATCTCATCATCCGGCTTGGCGCCGTGTTCGATGGAATCGACCCCGTTGATCAAAGCCTGCCGAACGCCCTCCGGAGATTCGACATGGGCAGCCACTTTGTAGCCTTTGGCATGGGCATAGTCGCAGACTTCCCTGATCATTTCCGGATCCATCTTCATCTCTCCCGGTGTCCCTTTTTCCTTGGCGTCGAGGACACCGCCGGTGATCATCAGTTTGACGAAATCGGCGTTCTTTTCCTTGAGCTTATCGACGTGCGCCTTTGCCTCATCGATGCTGCGGGCAGTGATGGCGACCGAACCTGCCATGTGGCCGTGGGGCACCGAGATGCCCTCGTTGGACGTCACGATGCGCGGGCCGATGATCTTTCCGGCTTTGATCTCATCGCGGACCCGCGTATCGAGGTCCTTGAGACCGCCGACCGTCCGGATCGTGGTCACGCCGCTGAGCAGTTCCAGTTTCGCGTAATGGCGCACCAGCAGGTGGGCGGCTTTGGCACTGACCGGGTTGGAGAACAGCAGATTGACCAGTTTGGTGTTATCGCGCTGTTTCTTCTGCGGCTTGCCGTTGCCGGCGAGATGGACGTGCATATTGATGAGGCCGGGCATGAGATAAGCACCCTGCAGATCGACGTTCTCATAGCTGGGATCGGCGGCGTTGCCGTCGATGATGCCGACGATCTTGCCGTCACATACCAAGACCGTCTTGCCCTTCACGGGTTCCATGGATCTGCTGCCGTCAAGGATGATCCCGTTGGTGAATGCATACTTCATGATTCAGCTCCTCCTTATTTTTCCGTTACGTATTTGCCCTGTATGTCTTCGATCGAAAGCGAGAACATCAGCGTCCCTGCCAGGGAATTCTTCAGTTCGTTCTCGATATAGCTTTCATCCTGCGTGAAACGGTAAGACAATTTCCGGCAAAGACCGGCGATCTTCTCCTTGTCTTCGATGAACTCGACCCGGCCGAAGACGATGACGCTCTTGAAACACAGGTACCAGTTATCGTTCTCGATGAACCCGTCACCGTAAACGCAGTACGACGCCTTGTCGTGTGCCTTCAGCGCATCGATCTTGTGACCGCGTTTCCCGCCGTGAAAGTAGAGTTTGTTTTCTTCTTCGTCATAGTAATGATTGATCGGCATCCCATAGGGATAGCCGTCATCTCCGAGCACGGATAAGACACCGCGCTTTTCTTTTTTCAGTATCTGCAGACATTCTTCCCTGCTCAAGGCCTGTCTGCTCCTCAACAGCTTCCTGAACATGAGCTCAGAACCTCGAATCATCGATCCCGTCAAGCACTTCCTTCATCCGGACGGAGACTTCCTTGAGACAGCCGTCTTCGAACGGAACTTTCAGATGTGCCTCCCGGACGATCTGCGTGAAAGTCTTTGTGCCGCCTAAAGAACAGATATGTACGTAGTCTTTCCAGGCATCCGGATCTTTGTTGAGCATTCGGACATAGAACTGCAAGGCGCAGACTTGCGCAAGGGTGTAGTCGATATAGTAGAACGGTGACTGGAAGATGTGGCCCTGGCGGAAGAAGAAACCGCCGCGTTCCAGCAGATCGAAGCCTTCATAGTCGACATCCGGCTTGTAGATCTTTTCCAGGGAACGGAAGCAGGCCTTCCTTTCCGCCGGCGTCATTTCCGGATGTTCATAGACTTCATGCTGGAAGTGGTCGACCAGACAGCCGTACGGCAAAAACTTCAAGGCATCGGCGATGTGGAAGTAATGATACTTGTCCGCTTCTTCCTTGAAGAACAGATGGCTCCAGGGATGGGCGAAGAATTCCATCGACATCGAATCGATCTCCGCCGATTCCATCGTCGGGAAGGAAAGATCCGGGATGTCGACATGTTTAAAGGTGCAGAACGCCTGGAAGGCATGTCCCGCCTCGTGGGTCAGGACATCGACATCGCCCGAGGTACCGTTGGCGTTGGCGAAGATGAACGGGATCTTATAGTCGTAGATGCCCGTGCAGTAGCCGCCCATCTCCTTATTGGGACGGGTCGGCAGATCGAAGAGCTCCCCTTCGACCATCATCTTGAAGAATTCCCCGGTCTCCGGTGACATCTCGGTGTACATCTGTAAAGCCGCCTGTACCAGTTCTTCGATGCTGCCGTGCGGCTTCGGGTTGCCGGTCTTGAAGTTGTAGTTCAGATCGTAGCACTTCAGGGAATCGACACCGATGCGTTTGGCCTGTTTTTCTCTCAGTTCGACGCTTAACGGAACGATGTCCTCAATGACCTGATCGCGGTAATTCTTGACCATCGCCATGTCATAGTCCAGACGGTTCATGCGGATATAGCCTAACGGCGTGAACGTCGGATAACCCATCTTCTTTGCCATGCGGTCGCGGACTTTGACGAGCTTGTCATAGATCTCATCGAACTTCGCTTCGTTCTCTTCAAAGAAACGGGTATAGGCGATCGTCGCGTTCTTGCGGACTTCACGGTCCGGATCGTTCATCAGCGGAGCGATCGAAGCCAGGTTGTAGACCTTTCCCTCATATTCGATCTTTGCGGAAGATTTCAGTTTTCCGTATTCGGTCGCCAGACGGTTCTCTTCCTGCAGATCCTCGATGATCACCGGCGAGAACGACTTCAGGGTGTTCTCCAGAGTCAGGTAGTAAGCCTCCGGGATGTCAAGATCCTTGCGGAACTTGTTTTCCAGCAGGCACTTCGCCAGTTCCACTTCATACACCTGAAGCAGCGGCATCGTCTCATCCCAATATTCGTTTTCCTTATCGTAGAATGCATCGGACGTGTCGATCGTATGGCGGATCGAACACAGTGTCTGCATGGACGAGACATGGCCGCGGAAGGTGTTGATCTTTTTGAACGCCTTCATGAACTCTTCCGGCGCCGCACTTGCCTTGAGCTCTTTCAGAAGCTCTTCATATTCTTTTTTGAGGTCTTCGTAATTCAGACGCTCGTACTTCAATTCCGAGAATTTCATTCTTCCTCCTTGTTGATCAGCCGCTCAAAGACGACCGATGCGATATACAGTCCCACGCTGCCGACGGTAAAGACCGAAGACCCCAGCGGGTATTTTTCCTTATTCGTTGTTCCTTCTTTGACGATATTGGTTTTGACGGCCGGTGTATCGACGAAGACCACTTCGATCTTCTTCCGGTAGCCTTCCTTCTTCACCAGGGAACGGAAAGCCTTGGCCAGCGGATCGTTTTTCGTCTTATCAAGACTGGTCAAAGTGATGTTTTCCGGCTTGAGCCTTCTTGCCGAACCCAGAGAAGAGAGGACCGGGATCTTTTTTTCATGGCAGAGCTTCACCAGGAAGAACTTCGCCGTCAGCGTATCGATGCAGTCGACGACATAGTCGTAATCCTTATCCAGAACGAAGTTTTCATCGATGAAAGTCCGGATCGTGTCGACCCTGGTATCCGAGATCTCTTCCAGCCGTCTCTTCAAAACATCGACTTTGGGCTGACCGATATTGTCTTTCGCCGTCATCAGCTGCCGGTTGAGATTGGAAGGCTCCACGACATCGAAATCCACTAACGTGATGTTCCCCAGTCCCGAACGGCAGAGCGCTTCGGCCACAAAGGAACCGACACCGCCGACACCGCAGACCAGCACATGTTTCTTTTTGATCTTCTCAAGCTTCTCTTTCCCGATCAGATATTCCATCCTGCTCAGATCGACCATCGTCTCACCTCTTCCAACGCTTCTTCTTTATCGGAGAACCACTTCACATCCATCTGATGATTGAAGAAAGTATACTGCCGCCGGGCAAAATGCCGGGAGTGGATCTTGATGTCTTCGATACATTCTTCTTTCGTCTTTTCTTTGTCGAAATACGCTTTCCATTCTTTATAGCCGATGCCCTGCATGGACTGCATGGAGAAATCGATGCCCCTGTCCAGAAGCCCTTCGATCTCTTCGAGCAGACCGTCTTCCACCATCTTGTCGACTCTTTCGTTGATGCGTCCGAACAAGACGCTCCTCTCCGCCGTGAGTCCGATGATCAGACAATCGTAGACCGGCGCATGTTCCTGTTCTTCCCTGATCTGTGAGATCCCTTTATTATGTTTCTCATAGATATTGAGCGCCCGCACCAGCCGGCGGCGGTTGTTGATGTGGATCTTCTCCAGGGATGCCGGGTCCTTCTCCTGCAGCAGTTCGTAAATCTGCTGATTCGATAAGTCATCGTAAGGATCGTCTTCTTCCTCTTCATCAAAGAAGACGTAGTCATACATCGCCGCCTTGATATATAAGCCCGTTCCGCCGACGATGATCGGCAGCTTCCCTCTTGAACTGATGTCGGCGATGCAGGAACGGCAAAGTTCCTGAAACTGCTTGACGCTGTAGTTCTCGTCCGCTTCCTTGATGTCGATGAGATGATGGACGGCTTGCGAAAGCTCTTCCTTGTCCGGTTTGGCGGAACCGATGTCGAGGCCTTTGTAGATCTGTATGGAATCGCCGGAGATGATCTCCCCGTCAAAAAGTTTCGCGCATTCGATGCCGAAACTCGTTTTCCCTACGGCGGTCGGGCCGACGATCACTAAAACTTTATCCATATATCAATATTATATCTTCTTCTGAAAGGCGAGCCGCTCGCTTCCGTCATCGACGATGATGATACCGCAGTAAATGAAGCCGTGTTTCCCGATCAGGTGAAGCATTGCCGCATTGTCCTTATGCGTATCGATGCGGATATCTCTTTGAAAAGACTCCGCGAACCCGATCGCCGTATCGAAAACGCCCTTTTCCTTCCCGGCGGAAGCGATGCGGTGGATCGTCCCGTACGGAGCATCATCGAGCCACTGCCCGTCGATCTTAAGATAAGTCGGCTCGATCCCCGGGATATAGGCAAAAGTGCCGGCGATCTCCCCTTTTTCATTTTCAATGACATAAGAGTTCCCGTTCTCGATGTCTTTTTTCACCAGTTCCATGGAAGGACGGCTGTCTTTCCATTGATCGGGATTGCCATTCAAAGCCATCTGCTTTCGCGCATAGGAAAAGATCTCTTTGAGTCCGTATAGATCCTCTTGCCGCGTACGGCGTACCTTAAGCATATCTATATTATAGTAGATGATAAGTTCCGCATGCGTATTTCACATCCGGATATCGATATGATAGAACTGTTCCTGAAAATGCGTCAGCTCTTCGATCTCTTCCTTCGTATATTTATGACCGCCTTTGGAAACGACCCATTTCTCTTCCACATCGTCGTAACGGTGGATGACGGCGATCAGAACACCTTCAAATTCTTCCAGCTTCTTTTGTTCGCCCAGGATATAGACGTCCTGTTCTTCCCCGTCTTCCGCAAGGATGCCTTCCACATACCCGTAGTTGATCGGATAGATGATATCTTCATGTTTGGGATGGACGGAGCCGATCGGCCGGTCGACCTTCACCTTGACCGTGTCACCGATCCTGATCCCGCAGTCTTTCGTCTTGATCATTTGACCTCCAAAAAAAGACTCTGATGAGTCTCAATAACCGGAAGCGTAGTTGAAGATGTCGACTTCCCCGGGCGTTTCGACATCGATGTCGTAAGTCACGGACTTTTCCGTTTTCTCGTCGAGCACTTTCTCCACCTTCACGAAGCTGCCGGAAAACAGCGGATAGTTGTTGTAGTTGCCGTCCAGGACATAACCGTTGGAGTTGGTCCCGAAACAGGCAGCCGCATATTCGTCATCGATGACGAACTCCACTACGCTGCCGTCCAGTGTATGGTAACAGCCGGTGATATCGGTATCCTCATCGGCCTTCTCCTCTGCCTTGACGACCGGCAGGACGATCCCGGAATCCAAAGTGAAATAATAACGGTCCGAGATCTCGCCGTAATAAGATCCCAAAGCGACTGCAATGAAACCGTCCTCATCGTAAAGGAAACCGGTCTTCTTATCGACGGTCAGATAGTTGTGTATGAACTGGTACTGCCTTGAAGAAACGACCGTCGTCATGCGATAGTCCATATACGTCTTGGCGGTATTGGCGGAACAGATATCGAGCTCTTCCGTCCTGAACTTTTTCTGATAATCATAAAGATCGTCCAGATCGAAACGGTGTTCCTGTTCCACTTCATAAAGGGTGAATCCGCAGATCACCAGAAGAGTACATACAGCCAGGACATAATAAAACACTTTTTTCATCAACAGCTTTCATTATAATCTACTACGGAAGGCTGAGACAAGAAGCAGCCTGTGCCGAAAGTACGTATCGGGACTGTATCGGACAGCCTGAATGCAAGCCAAAAAAGTGTTGACATTCCTTCCCGTTATGCAGTAGAATGATTAAGCACGAAAGTGCTGATGGGCCTGTAGCTCAGGTGGTTAGAGCGCGCCCCTGATAAGGGCGAGGTCGCAAGTTCAAGTCTTATCAGGCCCACCATCATCGGGGAATTAGCTCAGCTGGGAGAGCACCTGCTTTGCAAGCAGGGGGTCAGGGGTTCGAATCCCCTATTCTCCACCATCTTGTTAAAAAACAGCTCTGAAATGCCTTAAAATAAGGGTTTCAGAGCTTTTTTCTTGTGGTGATGGTATTAATACTTCGATTATATATCTCCGATATATTTATTCAACAATCTATCAATGAAGTACCTATCCATAACACCGGTCTTGCGCTGATTACAAAAGAACCCGGAACTGTTTTTCCTGTTAAATCTGCTCCATATATCATTGACCCGCTATATTGAACATGCGGTATTATAAAACGAATCATTCAACCATGATCTGATCCAAGAAGATTCCCATGTCGTTTTTGCTTTTCTCATTGAATGGCAGATCTTTCAAAATGTATTTTGACAAAATCCAAATATTTGTCTATAGGCTATTTATATAACCTGCCATTTTTGTTCAACTTTTTTTATCCTCCATGCCGAAGATCATCGGCACCTTTAAAACGGAAAACGGGATCATATCTGATGACGGCAAGTTCTTTTAGACCTGCGTAAAAAAGCTTCAGGGACCGGTGCTTTTTATTTAGCACAACAGTTCATGAAGCGCGTTGAGATCGTCGGTCCGGCCAAAGTCAGGAATTTCTGAAGCAGACAATGAAGAAAAAACCTGTTTCTCATATATGAAGAAAACAGGGTTTTATCGATATGGATCCGTTTTGTATCATCTTGCCCGCAATGCTCTTGCGATCGCGGTCACCAGGCCGTAACCGACACCCGCGATCGGCCAGACGATCCAGGTCTGGTGCCAGTTCATGGTGATGAAACTCCAGGCCAGATATCCGAGAGTCACAGCGCTCCAGTAAATGGCAGCCAGAGGGGAGTTCTTTCTGCTTTCGGCTTTTTCACTGCGGGAGTAGTCACCTTCTTCAAGAAGGGCCTGGAAGCCGCCCCAGATGATACAGGTCCTGACGATCAGAAGGACTCCTACGGCCACGATCATCAACAGCGTGCTTGTCGCAAAGACCTCTGCGACGGTATTGCCTTGAGCGAAGAGTTCGGTCAGAAAGATCGGGATCGCCGCAACGATACAAAGCACGATACCGGTCGTAAGCTGCACCGTAAAGGTCTTTCTGTAACGTTCTCTCCGTTCTCTTACCATGCCGGAAACACCGTATGCAGTTTCCAGATTCTCTTTCTCCAGGTACTCATAATCGTTGCCGCGCAACCCGGTGGTGATGAACAGCGCGGCAGCGGCGCCGATCAGCAGGAAGAGGACAAGCAGACCGAGCCCGTTTGCCTGGTTTGCGGAAAGACTCATCTTTCCGGCTTCACTGAGTCCGTCAAGGATGATCAGAAGGATCGGCGAAACGATGCAGAGGAAGACGCCCAGGGCGATCCTGCGGGAAGAGAGGTCGCGGTGATCGAGGTAGCTGTTGGCTTCTTCCATCGTGACCATGCGCGCCGTATCTTCGTCTACGATATAGGTGCTCTGCTGATTTGAGAGGTCAAGTTCGTCTTTGAGCAGCAGGTCGGTGCTCACCCCGAAGATCTGTGACATCGCTATCAGGCGGTTCATGTCAGGCACGGACTGTGCGCTTTCCCATTTGGATATGGACTGGCGGCTGACGTCCAGCTTTTCCGCAAGCTCTTCCTGTGTCCAGCCATTCTTTTTTCTGAGTTCAATGATCTTGTCTGCGAGTATCATATTCGTTCTCCTTTGTTTTTTATCTGAGTTCGATTGTGGCAAGGAATGTCCTGCGGCATCGCCTGCTACGACTTAATGATAGCCTTTCTGACGATGGCAGACCATAAAGTGTGCTGTAAACTTGCGCAACCGAAGGTTGCAGATGCGTCAAAAAGCAGCTTCCGTCACCCTTTGATCATTCTCCTTGGCTTCCTGGTCTTTCGTCTGTATGACATGGGAAAACAGCGGAAGAGTTCAAAAAGAAAAGATCTCCTTTCCTGTATATCGCGGGAAAAGGGATCTTTTTGTATCTGAGGTCTTATTTTCTGAGATCATCGAGGTGCTGTTCTTCGATGATCTTTTCCATTGCCGGAAGGATGTATTCTCTGCACCACTTCAGCTGTCCCTCGTGATTCAGATGGATCTTATCGGAAACAAAGAGTTCCTTTGCATAAGAAGAACCGTCATAGGTCATCTTCGATGCATCGACAAAATACATATAGTCATTTTCATCGCATAATGCAGACAGCCTGGAATTGATCTCTTCCGTCATAGACAGATACTGACTTCTTCCCGGCAGCAGGAGGCCGCTCATGACGACGAATCTCGCATCCGGCAGCTGTTCGTGGAAGGCAGTGAACATCGCTTTCTTGTACTCCATGCATTCCATGACCTTTTCTTCATCCGTCCCCTTCAGGGATACGTAATCATTCGATCCCGTCTGAAAGAAGACGATCTGCGGATCATAAGGATACAGGATGCGATCCGCGTATTTCATCAGATCTTTGTCCGTGCTTCCGCCGAAGCCGTGATTCTGTACTTTATAGGCGGACAGGTCATTTTCCATCTCCTTCCACAGGCGGAAGTTGGAAGCGCCGTAGAAGACGATCTCTTTCTTCCTTTCTTCCGCAGGATAGCTGTTTTCGATCGCTCTGACCTCTTCCTCGAAACCTTTGAAGAGGAAAGAAAACGGTCCCCAGCCGATCTGATATCCTGTGATCGCCAGTCCGGCGATGCAGGCGGCCGTCATAGTCAGGATGCCTGTTCTGATCATTTGTTTTCGCTTCATACATGTCCCCTTGTTTCTTATGTTTTATCCCGCAATGCAGGTATATTTCTCCTGCATATACAGAACCGGATGTGCAGTTTTACGGGACCGCAGGATCTTTTACCGCTTCTTCTCATCGATCCAGCCGAACTTCACGCAGGCTTTATAAACACCGTCATTCAAAACGGAATCGGTGATGTAATCTGCTTTTTCTTTCAGCTGCGGCTTGGCATTGCCCATGGCGATGGAAAACCACCGTTTATCGAACATCCCCAGATCGTTGAGATCGTCGCCGAAGACCACGACGTCTTTAAGCGGCGCATGGAAGTGATCCATCATCCTATAGATGCCGTTGGCCTTTTCGGTCGGCTCGACGAACAGATAGGTCTCATGGAAACGGCACCAGGGAAGTTTCTTCAAAGTCTCCAGTTCCTGTTCTTTCGGTGCTCTGCAGGCGACATACGCTTTATAGATCTGCGGATAGGAAGAAGGATCGAGGTCCTTCTTGACGATCGTATCAAGATAGACATCATGGGTGAATTCCATGAAACGCTCATCCTTGCACAAACGGTATGTCGTGTTTTCCGGTGAGATGCCCCAGAGGAAGCCTTTCTCCTCACATTCTTCGATCAGCTCCAAAACAAGTTCCTTGTTTAATGGTTCGATCTGAACGATCTCATCATCGATCGTATAACCGTTGCCGCCGTCATGGACCATGTTGTGGATGCCCAAAGTCTTCATCACATCGACCGCCTTCGCATGGCTCCTGCCGGTCGCGATCGCCACGAAATGTCCCTTCTTCTGAAGCTGTTCGACCGCATATCTCGAAGAATCGGGAAACACTTGCTTCTCGCCTTCTCCATAGACCAGAGTCCCGTCGATGTCAAAAAAGAAATACTTCTTCACGGCGCAATTATACCATAAGAAAAGTCAGCTGCCGTATGTCAGCTGACCGTATGAAAAGGATAGAAAGGAAAAGTGAGCTTATTTCTTGGTGTAATCGTAGAAACCCTTGCCTGCATTGACACCGGTCTCGCCTTTGTCGATCTTCTCTTTCAAAAGCTTGCCGATCTTGTTTTCGATCGTACCTTCGATCTGGGTATTCGGTTTCATCTGATTGATGTTGTACGCCGTCTCCAGACCGACGATATCCAGGATCGCAAACGGTCCGGCAGGAGCGGAAGTCGCCAGCTTCCAGGTCAGGTCGATCGTCTCCGGATCGGAAACGCCGTTGGCCCATAAGCCCTGTGCCGCCGACAGGAACGGTACCAACATGGAATTCAGGATATAACCCGGCTGTTCCTTGTGCAGCTGGAGCGGGACCATGCCGATCGAAGCGGCGAACGCTACGACCTTGTCATAGTATTCCTTGGACGTTCCTTCATGTCCCATGATCTCGGCCGTGTTGTTCTTCCAGATCGTATTTGCGAAATGCATGGACAGATACTTTTCCGGTCTGCCGGTATATTCCGCAAACATCGAAGGAAGAAGTGTGGAAGAGTTGGTGACCAGGATCGTCTCTTCATCCAGCAGATCTTTGAATTTGGTATAGACATCGATCTTCGCTTTCGGATCTTCCGACATCGATTCGATGACGATATAGGCATCTTCGACTGCCTTCTTCGGGTCGAGCTCGATATGGACGTTCTCCGTCAGATTCTTCTTTCCGGTCTCCAATAAAGCATCGATGCTTTCAACGGTCGCGGAATTCCAGTCTTTGACCATGCCCCGCGGATAATAGTAAGCACCCATCGGATTGCCGACCAACGCCTTGGCTTTCGCCAGGTCTTCCAGCATCAGAGCGGAATACCTTTCGATCTTCGGCGTGGTACGTCCGATCGAAGATTCCGACCTCAGCCAGAATGTGACATCATAACCGTGGTACGCGCAGACTAAGCCGATCTGTGTCCCCAAGACACCGCCGCCCAGTACGACAACTTTTTTCTGATTCATATTTTTACCTCTCAAAGTCATTATACACGTTATTGTGATTTTTTTAACAAATATGCTCCGAAAAAAGATCCTTATGCAGGATCTTTCAAAAATCGTTGTTTTTGATGCGGGAACTACTCTCCCTCTTTCCTTTCAAAGACCAGGGTCCCGTCCGCATCATAACGTGCATAGCCGGTCTCCTGCCCGGCTTCGTCATAGCGGTAGACCATATAAGAAGTCAGTTCATCCTTTTCATTATAATGGTTTATCCTTGACATCTGTCCGTTCTCGCCGTATTCATACAAGCTGTAATAGACCAGTTCGCCGCTATCCCAATAGGCATAGTCACTGATACGTCTGTTCTGTTCGTCGTAGGCATGTTTGCGGATCATGGTGCTTCGATTCTCTCCGTAGTCCTTCTCGTTGATGAGATTGCCTCTTTCATCGTATTCTTTTTCCGAAGTGAAAGTGAGCGTACCGTCCATCTGATACGTTTCTTCTTTGATGAGCCTGTTCTGACTGTCATATTCGTTTTCCACACGCTGTAAGGTTCCGTCTTCAATGAAAGACGCCCACGTCAGAAGGTTCCCTCTTTCGTCATATCGGGCTTTGACCTCGCCGACGAGGACACCGTCTTTATCGTAGGTCTCGATGCGGTCGGCCTTTCCGTCAGCGCGGAAATACGTGTATGTCCGCCGGGACAACTCACCGTTGAGGTATGATGTCGACACTCTCGTCCTGCCCAGATGGTCCTTCACGTTTCCCGCTTTGACATCCGCCAGAAAAGAGGCGAATTCTTCGCTTGCCTTGATCCCGCTGCCCAGTTCCGTGATCATCTTGACCGCCTCATCGATCTGATCTTTCATGACCAGGACATAATAGACGCCCTTGATCGCTTCTTCGTTTTCCGGATCCAGTTTCAGCGCCGTGTTGAAATCGTTCAGCGCCTCCTCCGGATCGAACTCGACTTTTCCGCCGCCTTCATCCATCATCCTGGCATAGCCTCTTCTGACATAAGCGAGCGCATTCTCCGGATCCGCTTTGATCGCCTTGTCCAGCTCCGCGATCGCCTTGTCTTTTTCATTCGCTTCGATATACTCCAGCGCTTTTTCGTAATGATCCGTTTCATCCGAACAGGCAGACAGGCAGGATATCATGAAGACGATGATGAGAACAAACAATAACTTTTTCATATTCTTTTCCTCTTTCTTAATTATATGAGATCGAAGAACAAAAATGCCCTATCCATTATCGCTTCTGCCGTACCTTTTTCCCATAAGAAAACCGTTCTTATGCAGAACGGCTCTTTCGTAATTCAATGATCTTTATATAAAGCTCAGTGCTTCTTCTTTCCTTTGACCAGCGGCAGGAAACAGCAGAACGTCAGAACGACGATGGCTGCGACCAGGATGAACAGATAGGTATACCAGCCTTGTATCGTCTTCACCTTGATGCCTAAAGGATTGTTGTAAGTGAAGAAGAAGTTCGGCCAGAAGTCGACATGCTGGAGCTGGCCGTTGAGATACGTCGGCGAAGCGAAGATGGAGTTCACATACAGGGAAATGAAACCCAGCGCCGCAATGATCACCAGGCACTCAAAATAATGTTTCCATTTCCATTTGATCACACCGGACATCGCAATGATCAGTCCCAGTACGACCAGCATCGTATGGAAGATGAAGAACTGGTAAGCCATCGGATGGGTGAACGCCTGATCCACCGTGATGCTGGTGGAGAAGATCGAAGGCATCAGCAAAGCCGACAACGCTCCCAATAGACAGGACGGATACATGAAGCACAGAAGATGGTCGCGCATCTTCTTGTTTTCCGAGATCCGCACATAAAGGATGAACAGGATCTGTATCGAGCACAGATGCAAAGGCAGATGGTTCATCGGGATATACGGGAATATGATGCTGCCGTCAGCCGAACTTGCCATCTCCATGACCGAAAACACTTTCGTGACCTCCGAAAACAAACAGACGGCCAGACAGTAATTGAGCACCTGTTCTAAGGACGGACGCTTTCTGCGGTATAAAATGATCGATATCACTGCGATGACTGCGCAGATGCCCAGCCACACGAAATGCTGCCATGAAAACATAAGGGACACCTCTTTGTTTCATTCTAGCACTCTATCGGCAGCAGCACATTTAATTTTATGTAAATTATTCCTTGATCTTTCCACCGAAGGTGCTTTGAAGCAGCTCCTGCAGGCGGATATTGGAAACGACGGTCGAAATGATCTTCAATGTCAGACTCTTTAACATATCATCCTGATCTCTCTCCGTGCTCTGCCCTTCGTTCAGCGCCTTTTCAAATCCTTCCCGGAAATACGCATAAGCTTCTTCCGCGGAACAGGAAGACTTCTGCAGTTCGAACAGCGCAGCCGCATCATCGAGCGACAGTGCGCTCTTGCTCAAAGTGATGAAGATCAGATAAGCGATCTGATCCCTCCCGTACTGTTTTCTGACCGGATTGGCGATCAGCTTCTTTTTGACGTAGTTGGCGATCATCGAATTGGTGATCTTCATATCCGGCAAGTCGGAAAGGACTTCATTGATGTATTTGGACGTCTGGTCAAGATATAAGCCGACGTTCGGGATCTCTTTGTAGGTCGGCAGATGAAACTCTTTCCTTATCGGCATTTCGGTCTTTCTTTTCATAGTGCTCCAATCGGTTTTTTAAAAACTCTTGACAGGTTTTAAATAAACATCTTAATATTTAGTTAGAGGTTTTTGAAAAACCTGTTACAGGTTTATTATATCGTTTATGATCATTTGAAACAAGGAGGGAAACATGTCAGAAATACGTTTGAACGATACGAGTTCCATGGACTTTCGGCCATATATCCGCATCAAAGATCCCATCAGTGCCCTGACCCATTTCATCGGCTTCGTTGCCGCGGTCTTTGCCTCGCCGGTCCTTTTGTCAAAGACCGGTCTGCATCATTCCGATCTCACAACTCTGCTCTCCGTCAGCATCTACTGCCTCTCCCTGATCCTTCTGTACGGGGCAAGCAGTGCCTATCACAGCTTCATCCTGCCGGAAAGACAGACCGGGATCCTGAAGCGCCTGGATCACTGTTCGATCTTCTTGCTGATCGCGGGGACCTATACGCCGATCTGCCTGAATGCGATCAAAGAAGACGGCGGCATCCTGCTGCTCGTCCTGATCTGGTCGCTGGCCTTTATCGGCATCCTGATGAAACTGTTCTTCGTCTACTGTCCGCGCTACGTCTCATCGATCGTCTATGTCGCAATGGGCTGGCTGGCCTTACTGAAGATCAAAGAGATCTATGCCGCCCTCTCCGGACCGGCTTTCTTCTTCTTACTGACCGGCGGTCTCATGTATACGGTCGGGGCGGTCATCTATGCCCTGAAGATCAGGATCAACGATGACTGGACCCAGCACGAGATCTTCCATATCTTCGTCTTACTGGGAAGCCTGTGTCACTACATCATGATATTCGCTTACATCGTCTGAGGCATAAAGAAAAGGAGATGCGATCTCCTTTTCGTTTGTCTTTTTTGTTAACCCTTGATACCGCCGCGGGACATACCGGAGATGATGTACTTCCTTGCGAAGAGGAAGACGATGATCATCGGTACGACGACGATCGTCGATGCAGCCATCATCCTTTCGTTACGCTGTCCGCCTTCGGTCATGAACGCATACAGACCGAACGGCAGTGTTCTGACGTTCTTGGAGTTGGTCGCGATCATCGGCCATAAGAAGGAGTTCCAGGTAGCGATCGCATTCAGTAAGATGATCGTTGCCAGCGAAGACTTGGCCATCGGGACCATGACTCTCCACAGATACTTCCAGTCGGAACATCCGTCGACCTTTGCTGCCTGATACAGAGATTCGGGAACGGAATCAAAGAATCCTTTCAGGATGTACGTATAGAAGATGGAAGACATGAATGGCAGGATCAGTGCCCAGATCGTATCATGAAGTTTCCAGGAGACGATCGTACGGTAGTTGGTGATGATGATCATCTCGTAAGGGACCATCATCAGCGACAGCAGCAGCGAGAAGATGAATTCTCTGCCCGGGAAACGAAGTCTCGAGAAAGCATAAGCCGCCAGGATCGTCGTGAAGGAACAGGTGACGATACAGCCGATCAGCGCCAGGACGGAGTTGACGAAATATCTTCCGAACGGTGCGGTCTTGAATGCGTAAATGAAGTTTTCAATGTTCAGCGGATTCTCCGGGAACAGTGTCGGCGGGATCAGATTGACCTCTGTCCAGCTCTTGAATGCACCGGTGATCATCCAGTAGAACGGGAAGATCATCAGCAAAGCGCCGATGAACAGTACGACATACATGAGTATCCGGCTGACGGATACGGGCTCCTTGTTGACTTGTCTATCGGAGTTCGTCTCTGTGCTTCTTGACTTTCTTGACATCTTCGCCTCTCTCCTTTCTTGACCACGCCTGAACGGCACGCTGCAGCATAGTGAATACGAAGACCGTGATCAGCAGCATGACGGCTGCCGCAGCCGCATAGCCGTACTTCGGCGGCGACATGACGCGGAATTCGTAGTAGATATAGTAGACGACGGTAAACAAGTTGTAGGCGATACCCGGACCGTTGAACAACGGGAAGAGTTCGTGGTACATCTTGAAGGTCGAGATCGTATTGATGATGATCACCAGCATGATCGTCGGAGCCAGAAGCGGCACCGTGATCCTGAAGAAGATACGCAGTGTCTTGGCACCGTCGACTTTCGCTGCCGTGTAATATAACGGGTCGATGTTCTGCAAGCCCGACAGCAGCAGGATGATCGTATTGGGCAGGATCGCCCAGATACCGAAGATGACGACGGCATAGAAGTTGCCCGGAATGGATGTCAGCCAGTCGGCACCCTTGATGCCGAACAGGCTCAATACATAGTTCAGGATACCGACTTTGTCGTTGAACATGAAACGCCAGGCAAGACCGACCGCCAGCGAAGATGTGACCATCGGCAAGAAGTACGCCGTCTGGAAGAACGACTGGAATTTGATCTTCTGGTTCAGCAATGTCGCAAGGACGATCGCTATGACCGTTGAGATCGGGACCACCAGCAATACGTAACGGAACGTATTGGAAAGTGCCTGCCGGAAGAAAGGATCGCTCAGGACCTTCTGATAGTTGCCGAAACCGACGCCCGTATAAGAACCCGAAAGGTACTTATAGCCCTCCAAAAAGGACATCCTGATGACGTTCACGATCGGATAAAGCGTGAAGATACTTACCGAAATGATGAACGGCAGCAGGTACAGCAGCGGTTTGATCCTTTCGAAAAAAGGTTTCTTGATCATAAGTAACGTTCTCCGCTTTCAAAGTCGAATACGAATACGCCGGATTTCTTGAAGGAGATACCGATGTCCTGATCTCTCTTCAGTTCGACATCGGAATTCATGTAGCCGCGGACTTCCTTGCCGCCCAGGATGAAGGAAGTGATGATCTCTTTGCCCATGACGGAAGTCATGACGACTTTCGCTCTGAGCGGGGAAGCATCGTCCAGGATGACGCTCTCGGCACGGAAAGACAGGAAGACTTCCGTACCGTCCGGAACGTTTTCCACACGGACACGGGAATCGACTTCCTCTTCGCCCAAAAGGACTTTGCCGTCTTTGACGACGCCTTCGACCTTGTTGATCGGCGGGTTGCCCAGGAAGTCGGCAACGAAACAGTTGGCCGGCTGGTCATATAAGTACTGCGGCTTGTCATACTGCTGCAAGACGCCCAGTTTCATAAGGATGATATGGTCGGAGATCGACATGGCCTCTTCCTGGTCGTGGGTGACGAAGATCGTCGTGACACCGGTCTCCAGCTGGATACGGCGGATCTCTTCTCTCATTTCGATACGAAGACGCGCATCGAGGTTGGACAAAGGCTCATCCAACAACAGAAGTCTCGGTTCCTTGACCAGAGCACGGGCGATCGCAACACGCTGCTGCTGACCGCCGGAGAGCTGACCCGGCTTTCGGTTGAGCATGCCGTCGACATGGACCAGCTGCGCCATCTTCTTGGCTTTCTCGATCCTTTCCTTCTTAGGAACTTTCTTGATCTCCAGAGGGAAGCAGATGTTTTCCAGTACCGTCATGTGAGGATAGAGGGCATAGTTCTGGAAGACCAATCCGATACCTCTTTTCTCCGGAGAGACATAAGTAACGTCATCGTCATCGAAATAGATCTTGCCTTCGGTCGGATAAAGAATACCTGAAAGCATGTTCAGCATCGTACTCTTACCACAGCCCGAAGGACCCAAAAGCGTTACCAGTTCCCCCGACTCGATCTCAGCAGAAAAATCATTGACTGCTGTGTTATCGTCAAAACGTTTGACGATATTCTCCAGGCGTATTTTCATTGTTTTCCTCCTTTAAATAAACAATTATTTTCTGATCAGCTCTTCGATGACCTTTCCTTCGGTATCCTCCATACGAAGTCCCAGCATCGCCGCCATCGTCGGCGCCTCGTTCAACATGGACGAACGCTCGATCACCACGTTTTCGGCGATATCCGGACCGGCAGCGATGAACGTCGTCGTCTCATCGCGCCAGGGCAGATGGCCATGGCTGGCCGCCGAACTGTGCTGCCCGGGACGCAGATACTTTTCGAAGGCATCCCTGCCCTCCAGCGTGCTGGAGAACGACATCGGCTCCTTCCCCTCGATGACGAAATCCAAGGGTCCCGTCAGACCGAAAAGTTCATCTGCTTCTTTCTTCGTATATAGATAACCGATATTGTACTTCGGATCATCTTTGAGTTTCTTTAAGAAGGAATATACTTTTTCCCGCATCGCATCATCGTTTGGATCCTTGAGAACGATCCAGGCCGATAAAGATACGGAATGACAATACGCATCGTAGTCGACGAGCTTACCGTTTTCATCGCAGCGGATGAAGCCCGCCTCTTTCAGCAGGACGTTGACGTTGAGGTTCATCGTGATATCCTGCTGTCCGTGATCGCCCAGGATCACAAAATCCGTATGTTCAAAATCACCGTAACGGCGGATACATTCGAGCAGAACGCCGAATTCATAATTGTGCTTTCTCAGCTGTTCTTCCGCCTCCGGCGAATAGACGCCGTTGACATGCCTTGCGGTATCCAGGTCGCACATCTTGACGAACATCACATCCGGCTGATGATAGTCGCGGATGATGTCCGGTGCCAAAGCCATCGTATAAAGGTCAAGGCTCCTGTCCTTGCCCATCAGATATCTTCCGTATTTCCAGAAATACCTGTCCATCAGTTCCTTTGATGCATTGCCCCAGAGGAACTGTCCCGGATCGTCTCCCATATAGCCGGGCGGGACGATCATCGGCATATTGAGATCGATATCGGCTTTGCCCGATACCGGCCAGCTGAGTGAACATGTCAGATATCCAGCCTTCTTCGCATAATCAAAAATGGTTGGACATTTCACATCTGCACGCTGGTTGTACCACGGAGCGTCGGGATTTTCGACCTCCAGGATCGCATTATGAGGAACACCGTGATGTTTCACGGTGTTCCCTGTAATGACCGTACAATGACAAGGATAAGTGAAGCTCGGATAGATCGGCTCGATATGTTTTACACATGAACCTTTCTCAAACATCCATGCGAAATTCGGCAGCTGTCTCATCTGATCGAGATCAGATGAGCACAGCGCATCCAGCATGAATACGAAAAGCTTGTTCCTTGCCATACTTCCAAACTACTCGCTTAAAGCGGCGTTTGCCTGAGCCTGCGCAGTAGTTAAAGCTTCAACAGTATCCGTACCTGCAACGGCGATCTTCAGAGCCTGAGTGATCGCTTCCTTGCAAGCCTGCTGGCCGACGACATTGGTACGAGTACCGGCATAGTCCGTCATAAGAGCCAGAGCCTGGATCGCAGGAGAACCTGCTGCGTAGTTCTTGTATTCGTCAGAAGCTGCAACATCGAGATATGGAGAAGCTGCACCGTAAGTCTGAACGAACTTGGTGTTGTTTTCGGCATTTGCGAAGAATGCAGCGAACTTAGCTGCGCCTTCATCGGAAGCATCACCCTTGGTGAAACCGACCAATGCACGAACAGTCGTTTCCGTGTAGTTCTTGCCGCCTGCGACCTGCGGAACAGCACCCGTCGTCATGTTGAATGAGTCGTGGTTGATGTAGCCGATACCTGCAGAAGAACCTAAGTAGCACAGATAGTTCTGGTTGCCGAACGGACCTGAGTGGTAGCCTTCAGGATCGACTAACTGGAAATAACCGTCAGCCTCTGCCTGTTTCCACCAGTTGAGCCAATCGACGAACTTCTGATCAGTCCAGTCATTCGCTGTCTTGTCGGCATTGATGTATTCCAGACCTAACTGTTTTAAGACGATGATACCTAAAGTATCGACAGAGTCCGGACCAAAGCCCATGATGTCATGGCCTTCTGCCTTTTCGCCGTCAACGACGACCTTACAGACATCGAGCAATTCATCCCAAGTCGTCGGCATCGTCTGGCCGTACTTGTCTAAAAGGTCCTGGTTGTAGAACATGATCGGACCGGTCAGAGTACCCGGAACTGCATGCATCTTGCCGTCTTCGTAATCGGTAACGGAAGCCCAGATACCTTCGGAGACACGGTTCTTGACATCAGCGTCTGTCAGATACTGACCGAAATCGAGTGCCAGACCTTCACCGACATATTCCGTAGCCGTGCCCGGATATAACCAGACAAGGTTCGGACCGACACCGTTGGTAACGGATTCCAAGACCTTAGCTTCGAAACCGTCTAACGGCTGAGTTTCCTGAGTGACATGGTAGACACCTTCGTTTGCAGCGTTGAATGCATCGACGATCTCTTTGACGTTCTCTTCATCATGGTCTGTGAGAGTGTGCCAGAAGACGATCTCAGCCGGTTCAGCAGCTGCCTGTCCGCCTTCGTTGCCGCCGTTGCCGCCGGAGCAGGCAACCAACATCATGGCAACGAGAGCTAAAGAAAGTACTTTGAATAGTTTTTTCATTTTTCTCTCCTTTTTCTATAAATCCTACATAGATTTACACAATAATTATAATCCAAAAACAAGGCTTTCCCATCGCAAGTTTCGAAAAGCCCGTCCGATCCTCCTTCTTATACAAAAGATCGGAACGAAGGTCACGGAAAATGCCGTTCAAAACGCTTTGTCCGAACTTTTTTACTCGGTATATCGGCCCTTCAGTTCTGCTCTGTCCTCAAAAGAAAGCCCGAATTCTTCAAAACAGTATCGGTCGAAGTCTCCGTAACGTTCCCTGATCGAATCCGTGACGATGTCGAAAGTCCTCTCCGCGACGCCGTCCTGCAAAGTGATCAACAAGGCGATCTCCGGATGTTCCTTCGCACGGTCCGCCACCTTTTCCAGACTTTCTTCCAAGACCTTCTTGCGGAAGACGTTGCTCAGCAGATAATCCTTGCGGATCTCTTCTTCCTTCACATCCAGGATCCCCAGCAGGATCATCGCTGCCACGCCGGTGCGGTCCTTGCCGGTCGCACAGTGAAAATACAGCGGTGTCTTCCCCTTGACGACCTCGTTGATCATGATCTTGAAGGCTTCGTTGTCAAAGGCGATGTTCTTGTAGTAGCCCGTGATCTTATCGAGCTGTTCCATTGCCTCACCGCCGATCTTCGCCATCCCGGCCGGCGACCAGTCGATATCTTCCGATCCCTTGACCGTAAGCCCGCTGTGTTCGATGATCTTCGCCCCTTCGACCGGCGGATCGGGCAGAGCCTTCGTCTCCGACTTCGAACGTAAGTCCATGACCGTCTTGACATGCAGCTTCGCAAACTCCGCAAGCTCTTCCTCATTGAAATAACAAAGTCCGGCACCGCGGTAGAAAAAGCCCTTCTTCACCCTGTGACCGTCGCAGGTCTCCAGGCCGCCGAGGTCCCTGAAATTCAGTTCATCCGCAAATCGTTCATCGATCTTCATAGCTCTTTTCCTCTTATGTCCCTATTTTATCAGGAAGCGGCACATGGAATTTCCTTTTTTCATGCTACCATGATGATAGAAAGCAGGTGCCTATGAACGATAAGATCAAGATCCTCATGACCTCCGACGTCCACGCCTACGTCTATCCCTACAGCTATGCCAACGGGAAAGCGATGGACCACGGCTTCGGCAAGGTCGCCCATACCTTCCGCCGCCTGAAAGACGAAAACACCATACTCATCGACAACGGCGACAACCTCGAAGGCTCGCCTCTGGCCTACTACCACTTCGAAAAACGAAGAAACGAGCCCAACCCCTTCGCTAAGATCATGAACGCCATCGGTTATGATTTCTATAACCTGGGCAACCACGATTTCAATCACGGCGAAGACGTCCTTCTGGATTTCGTCTCTTCCCTGCATATGCCCTGCCTCTGTGCCAACATCCTCTATGACGGCAAGCCCTTCTCCAAGCCTTACCATCTGAAGAAGATCGCCGGCAAGACCCTGGCCATCTTCGGCGTCTGCACCCAGCACATCCCGAACTGGGAAAAGCCGGAGAACATCGCTCACATGAGCTTCATCGATGCCTTCGACTGTGCCAGAGACATCTGCCGGCAGATCAAAGAAAACGAAAACGCCGACTATGTGATCGGCGTCTATCACGGCGGTTTCGAGACCGATCCGGACACCTTGGAGCCCAAAGGAGCGCAAGGCGGAGAAAACAAGGGCTATCAGATGTGCATGGAGATCGACAATCTCGACGTCCTATTGTGCGGACACCAGCACATGGAGATGTGCGGTACCTGCAACGGGACGCTCTACATTCAGAACGCCCACAACGGTTCGCAGATCTCCTATGTCGAGATCGATACGAAAACAAACGAGATCCGGGCCAGGCTGCTCAACGTCGATCCGCAAGCCGATCAGGACATCCTGGACATCATGAAGGACGAGGAACAGGATTGCCAGAAATGGCTCGACCAGCCTCTGGGAACGACGGACGTCGACCTGCTGATCAAGGATGAATTCGATGCCCGGCTGCACAAGTCGCAGGTCATCACCTTCCTCAACAACGTCTGCTTCGAAGCGACCGGCGCCGACATCAGTGCCAACGCTCTCTTCCTGTTCGCCAAAGGCTTTGAGAAAAACATCACGATGCGCGATCTGGTCGCGACCTACGTCTTCCCCAATACTCTGGTCGTCAAAAAGATCGACGGAAAGATCCTGAAAGAGTATCTGGAACGGGATGCCCAGTTCTGGGACGTCAAAGACGGGAAGATCGTCGTCGAAGCCCACAACGACTTCCCGACGCCGCAGCACCACAACTACGACATGCTCGACGGCGTCGAATATACGATCAAAGTTTCCAATCCGGTCGGTCACAGGGTCACCTCGCTGACCAGGAACGGCATCGCCGTCAAAGGCGAAGACGAATTCACATTATGTGTCAACAACTACCGGGCTGCCGGCGGCGGGGACTACGACATGATCAAAGATGCGCCGACTCTCAAGGAGATACAGCGCAACGTCGTGGAAGTCATCGCCGAATACATCGAAAAACACAAAGTCATCGACTTTGAACCGGTCAACAATATAAAAATCGAGATCTAGATCCCGATTTTTTTTATAATCCTTTTTTATTGATCAGCTGTACGAGCTCTTCGTTGTCTCTGGTATGGATGAACAGCTCGATGAGCGAATCGATCGAATCTTCCCGATAATAATTCAGCAGATCCTTGCGGATGATATTGACCGCCTGCAGTTCCTCTCTGCTCAGCAGCAGGTCTTCCCTGCGGGTCGAAGACTTGGCGACATCGATCGCCGGGAACAGCCTTCTTTCCTGCAGCTTCCGCGACAGGATGAGCTCCATGTTGCCCGTACCCTTGAACTCCTCGTAGATCACGTCGTCCATCTTGGACCCGGTATCCACCAATGCGGTCGCCAGGATGGTCAGAGAACCTCGCTCCCTGGTCTTGCGGGCAGCACCGAAGAACTTTTTCGGCATATACAAGGCGTTGGGATCCAGACCGCCCGACAACGTCTTGCCGGACGAAGCCTCGGTCAGATTGTAGGCACGGGACAGTCTGGTGATCGAATCCAGAAGGATGAAGACATCCTCTCCCGCTTCGACCAGACGCTTGGCGTGTTCGATGGTCATCTCGGAGACGAACTTGTGTTTGGACGGCTGTTCGTCGAAGGTCGAATAGACGATCATGACGTTGTCCCCTTTCACCGTCTCCTTCATATCGGTGACTTCCTCCGGCCGCTCATCGATCAGCAGGATGATCAGATGCGCTTTCGGTACGCTGCGTAAGATCGAGATCGCGATATCCTTCAGGATGGTCGTCTTGCCGGCTTTCGGCGGCGATACGATCAGGCCTCTCTGGCCTTTGCCGATCGGCGTGATCAGATCCATGACCCGCATCGACAGGGATTCGCCTCTTCTCTCCAGTTTCACCCGCTCATCGGGAAAGACCGGCGTGAGATCTTCAAAGGTCACCCGGGAACGGATCATATCGGTATCGAGATAATTGATCTTATCGATGTAGATCAGTGCTCCGTAGCGTTCGTTGTCTCTGGGTTCCCTCTTCTTGCCGATGATGTGATCGCCGGTACGCAGACGGAACTTCTTGATGAACGTCGGAGATACGTAGATGTTGTCGTCTCCGGTCTCGAAATTCTCGCCGCGTATGAAACCGTAGCCGTCTTCCATGACCGTCAGGATCCCGGCAAAAGGCATGGAAGGATCCCTCTTCTTTTCGAAAAGACGGACCTCGCTCTCCTTTTCCTCTTCCCCGGACTCCGGGGTCTCTTTCGTTTCCGTTTCCCTGACTTCCTCTTCCAGCAGAGCGATGATCTGATCCTTCTTCAGACCCTTGGTCTTGAGATCTCTTTCTTTCGCCAGAAGCTTCAGTTCCGCTAACTTGAGCTTTTCCAGTTCTTCTTTTTTCATCACTCGCCTGCGGCTGCGAAATACTCCGCCTTTTCGATGCAGAGCTTCATCGCCTTGATCAGTTCCATATATCCGTAAGGCTCGTAGGACTCTTCGCCCTTCGAGACGTACTCCTTGCCCTCAAGATGCAGCTTGACCTTCCATTTGACGCCGTCTTCGATCTTGGAAAGTGTCGGCGTATAGGACGCATCCCAGGCAGGGATCTTCGCTTCGCTGATGTGCTTGTTGAAAAGCTCGCATTCCTCTTTGGAAAGCTCTCCGGCCTTTGCCGGCAGCTCCTCGATCGTCGATTCCAGATCGTAACGCAGAGAAGTCTCGTCGAATTCACAGATAAAAAGGCAGCGTCCGTCCAGACAGTCAAAATGGTATTCCAATCGGTTCATAAGATCCTCCTTGTTTCGGGGTCATAAAATACAAAAAGTCAGGAACAAATACCCTTATATTTAAGCACGATTTGTTCTTTCAAACAATATCGCGGATCACAGATCCAGATCGTTGAACAGCGCCGATCTCACGGAGACGATATAGTCCAGATCATAACGCTTTTTATCCGTCGAGAACAGTGCCCGCTCATTCATGTCGATGCGCTTGACGGCGATCTTTTCTTCCTTGTAGGAGCCGCCTTCCTTATACAGATCCGGAACGAAAAACGTCAGGATGACTTCCGGCCGTTCATCGATATGTTCGCGCAGGATCTGAAACTTCATGTCCAATGCGCGGTTCTCGCTTTCACCCAGGAGGATCTCCTCTTCCGTCGTCCGTCCGGTCTCTTCGATCGCCTCATCGTAGCCCGTCAAGGCATCGAAGGGGGCAAACTGCGCCGCCCGGTCATAGTTGGACATGTGCCTGCGGCCTTTGGAGACGAAACGGGGCAGCGAGATGATGTCGTCGTATCTGTGAGGATCTTTTTCGCTCATTCCCTGTGGCCTCCGATCTGTTCGTTGCGCTGCTTGCCGGTCGCACCTTCCTCAAAGCTGGTGCCCTTCAGGATCGCATTCTTGCCGAAACGCTGCTTGATGTTCAAGATCGCCCTGGCAAGATCTTCTTCCTTCTTCTCCTGTTCCTTGCGCTTCTCCAGCTGCTTTTCCGTCGACTCCGGATCGGCAAACAGAGAGAACTGCTCCACCTGCGGCTTGTCTTTGACCCTGGCCTTCGGCAATACCCGGGTCGCCGTCACGTTGATCCGCCGGATCAGCAGAGACCTGTCGACCGTTTCCCGATAGATCGCCATGAACGCTTCCATGATGACCGAAACGGAAGAAGTGTAGTTCTTCAGCTGAACGGAACCGACCGCCGGCCTGGCCGTTTTTCGACCGTAGTAATCGGAAACGATCTTGCCTTCATAATGCGACAGATCGCTCGCCGCATCATAGCTGATATACAGATTCACGCTGTCGGTCACCAGCCCCTTGTCCACCAGCTCCAGACAGAGACTGTCGACCATCTCCTTGCATACAACTTGCGCCTTTTCGTAGGTATAAGGTTCCATCAGGACCTGCCCGGCCCCGAGGGAGTGGGCGGAAGGCACATACGACTTGATGTCCTTCATCGTGCAGGGTTCATAGCCCCAGGCATGATCGATCAGCAGTTCGGCATTGATGCCGAATTCATCATATAAAGTCCCGTCCGCCCGCAAAGAAAAACGGGCGACATCTCCCATGGTGTGGATGTTGTATTTGGCCAGACGGCGCATATAACCCTTTCCGATCCGCCAGAAGTCGCTCAGCGGTTCATGGGTCCACAGTTCCTTCCGGTAAGACATCTCATCGAGCTCGGCGATCCGCACGCCGTCCTTGTCGGCCTTCTTGTGCTTGGCGACGATGTCCATGGCGACTTTCGCCAGATACAGGTTGGTGCCGATACCTGCCGTTGCGGTGATGCCGGTCGAAACCATGACGTCTTCGATCATCTTCATCGCAAACTGATGCGCATTCATCTTGTACGTATTGAGATAATCGGTCGCATCGATGAAGACCTCGTCGATCGAATAGATGTGGATATCTTCTTTGGCGACATATTTCAGATAGATGTCGTAGATCTTCGTGGAATACTCGATATATAAAGCCATGCGCGGAATCGCGATGACAAAATCCAGCTCCAGAGAAGGATCGCTGCTGAGCTTGTTCAAAAGCGCCGACTTTCCCCTGAACTGACGGCCGGGAGCCTTCTTTCTTCTTTCCTCATTGATCTTTCTGACCAGCTGTTCCACTTCGAAAAGACGGGGACGGCCGGGGATCCCGAACGACTTTAAAGCCGGCGAGACCGCCAGACAGATCGTCTTGCTGGTCCGGGAAGAATCCGCCACGACCAGATTGGTGTTCAAAGGATCATAACCTTTTTCCGTGCATTCCACCGAAGCGTAGAAAGATTTCAGGTCGATAGCGATATAGGTGCGCTGCTTTTCCATACGCCTTTATTTTACCTTATTCTCTTCCTTTATTTAAATTCAACTGACCTTCGTTCAAATAAAAAAGAGATCTCAGATCAGGATCTCTTCGTCATTGAAAATCTTCCTCCTGTTTCTCCCCGTCCATCACATTGATCCGCTTGATGATGTAAGAGATGTTGGATTCGCAGATGCTGTTGAACATCTGAACGTATTTTTCCGCCTCGACCCGGTCAGAGAACACCCGGTCCTCTTCCTCCAGTCTGCCTCCGTAAGGAGTATAGGTCACACGCACGACGATATACTTATGTTCCATAACCCCTATTATAACCCAGAGCGGAGCCAATGACTTTTTTGTTTTATCATTTCAGCGGAACAGATATTCCTTGCATAAGGCAAAGAACTCTCTTGTATAATACTGCGGCAGAAGAAGGAGCGATCCGTGCCCGCCTTTGACGCTGACATCCTTATAACCGAGCTTAGCTGCGAGGTATTTCGCTCTGTAGAGATGATAGTCCGCCGAAACGATCAGGATCTTCTGCTTTTCGACATCTCCGATCAAAGCTTTGGCGTTCTCAAGATTCTGAAACGTGTCGTAGCTTCGCTCTTCCGTCAGGATCCTTGAAGCATCGATCCCTCTTTTCATCAGATAATCCTTACCGCCCTTTGCCTCACTGAGCGGTTCATAAGGTCCTTTGGCTCCCGTACACACGACGAGGCTTTTTTCGTTTTCCGTGAGATAGTCATATGCGCTGTCGAGCCTGGCCTGATAGTCTTTGGAAGGACCTTCCTCATTGATGTGTGAGCCTAGAACGATCACATAATCGGCATCTTTTTCATATGGGGTCAAGGCACAGGAAAGGATCCGCGCTTCGATGAACAGGAAAAAGACACACAGAAGCACGAAAAGACCGATCAGGACAGATAAGAGCCGTTTCGAAAGTCTCTGCTCGATCTTCTTTCGAAAGATGCATACAAGAAGCAGACAAGTCCCGGCAAGAAGATAAAAGAAATTGAAGATATGAAAAGGCCCGATCATCAGCAGAACGATCAGGCCGTAAAGTATGAAGATATGAGCGACCGACCGGACCAAAGTCAGGACCTTTGTTTCCATCGATCTAATGATATCATTCTTTGGATAAGGAAAAATGCCCGTAGACCTCAAGCCCCAGCGCCAGCAAGGCGATGACCACTTCCACGGCTGTGACCATCGGCACCAGATCGAAGATCAGATCCAGCGCCAGCAGGAACAGCAGGGCGAAGGCGGCGATCTGATACGGGTTGAACTTCTTCTTCTCTTCTTTCGCGATCTCTTCCTTTTCCATTTCTTCTTCCTCTTTGTTGATCAGTTCGACGATGTCGGCAGAAGTGATGACGCCTAAGATCGCGTTGTTCTCCTTGCTGAGGACAGGGATGGAGTCTTCGGAATAATCGGCCAGCCGGTCGACGGCCGCATCGGTGATCGTCTCCTTGTCATAGACGAACGGATAGGAAAGGATGATCTTCTCGTCGAGATCCTCGTCTTTCTTGGTGATCAGCAGGTCGCGCAGCGTCAAAGCGCCGTAGAAACCGCCGTCCTTGACGATGTAGAGCGTCTCGATGTTGTCGTTCTCTTCCGCTTCCTCGATCAGCTGCTCGATCATCTTCTTGATGCCGATGCCGTATTCCAGCGTGATGTAGTTGGTCGTCATCAGCGAACCGAACTCATCGTCCTTGTACGACTGCAAGAGCTGGATATCGGACTTGGACTCCGGCTCGATGAGGGAGATGATCTCCGATGCCTTTTTCTCATCGAGTTCTTCCAGGATATCGATCGCATCGTCGGCATCCATCTCTTCCAGGATATCGGCTGCCGATTCGTTTTCCAGTTCGGCGAAGTACTTGTCGACGTCTTCGTCCAGATAAGCGAAGATCCTCGATGTCGCTTCGATGCCGATGGCCTTGTACAGGCGTTTTCTTTCTTCCGGCGAAAGATAAGTCAGCGCATCGGCGATATCGTTGTCATGATAGTTGGTCAGCGTCTGGGCCAGCAGTTTGGAATTTTTGGTCTTGCGTATCAGATCGAAAATTTCCTGGGTATAATTTCTCTCTTCAATGTTTTCTTCCATGTATCTGTTTTCCATGTCGGCTCCTTCCTATCAGATCCACTTCTTGAATCTGGAAATGTAGATATTCTTCATGATCTGCGCGATCAGCATGTAGACGACCATCAGCCCGGCCAGATAGAACAGATAGGTATAAGGCAGCGGCTTCATGTCCAAGATATACGCCAGATCGCTCATGCCGATGACCAGGGTCACCACGACGACCGCCAGCGTCGACAGGATCAGCTCCCTGCCGGCCTTCCCCGAAGCAAACGGCAGCTTATGGGTACGGATGGTATGGATGACCAGCGTCTGCGAGATGACACCGAAGATGAACCAGCCGCACTGGAAGTATTCCGCCTGTTCCGGGCTCTTATAACCGAAAATGAACCACAGCACCGCAAAACACAAGACATCCAGCAAGGTCGAAGTCAGTCCGAAATAGAACATGAACTGCTTCAGCGAGGTCGTATCCCACTCCATCGGCTTCTGGATGTATTCTTCTTCGACATTGTCATACGGCATGCCGAACTGGGCAAAGTCGTTCAGGATGTTCTGTACCAGGATGTGGACCGGCTTGAGCGGAAGGAACGGCAGGACCAGCGAAGCGATCAGGACGGAGATCATATTGCCGAAGTTTCCGGAGATCGCCATCTTGAGATACTTGTTCATGTTGGCGAACGTCCTTCTTCCTTCCCTGACGCCTTCATCCAATACGTTGAGGTCCTTTTCCAGCAGGATGATGTCCGCCACTTCCTTGGCGATATCGACAGCCGTATCCACGGAGATGCCGACATCGGCCTGCTTCAAAGGCGGTGCATCGTTGATGCCGTCACCCATATAGCCGACCACGTGACCGAGATCCTGGAACGTCTCCACGATCCGCTTCTTCTGCAGCGGATTGAGCTTGGCAAAGACCTGCGCTTTCTTGCAGGCGCTCTTGAGCTGACCGTCGTTCATCATCTCGATGTCCGAACCGGAATAAGAATTCGAGGTATCGATGCCGATCCTCTGACAGATATTGATCGCAACGGCCTTGGAATCGCCGGTCAGGACGACCGTCTTGATGCCGTTGTCCTTCAAAGCCTTGATGGCCGAGATCGCCGACTCTTTCGGCGGATCCAGGAATCCGATGAAACCCAGCAGGACCATGTCCTTCTCGTCTTCCGCAGAGAACGCATCGACATCCGGGATCTCGTTCTTCTGGGCGACGGCGATGACGCGGATGCCCTCCGCCCCGTTGTCTTCCGAGATCTTGTAGGCGTTCTTGCGCAGTTCCTCGTTCATCTCCTTCACTTCGCCGTCGATCTCCACGTAGGCACAGTTGGCGATGATCTCGTCGACCGCCCCCTTGGTGATCAGCTGCCGCTTCAGTTTGCGGTCGCGCAGGACGACCGACATCTTCCTTCTGGCAAAATCAAAGGGGATCTCATCCTCGCGGACATAAGACCTCTTGAGATAATCGAGACCTTCCTTCTCTCCGCGGGAGATGATGGCGCGGTCCATCAGGTTCTTGAGACCGGTCTGGAAATACGAGTTCAGGAAAGCATGACGTAAGATGCGGATGTCTTCCTTGCCGGAAGCATCGAGATATTTTTCCAGGATGATCTCATCCTGCGTCAGCGTTCCGGTCTTGTCGGTACATAAGATATCCATCTCACCGAAGGTCTGGATGGAACCGAGTTTCTTGACGATGGTCTTCTTCTTCGACATCGAGATGGCCCCTTTGGCCAGAGAAGACGTGATCATGACCGGAAGCATCTCCGGCATCAGCCCGACGGCGATCGTGATCGCAAAGATCAATGAATCCAGCAGATCGTTCTTGGTCAGATAGTTGGTGATGAAGATCACCGGTACCATCACCAGCATGAAACGGATCAGCAGCTTGCTGATGGACTCCATGTTCTGATCGAAGACCGACTTCTCTTCCTGGCTCTCGAGGCTCTTGGACATGGTTCCGAAGTAAGTATCGTTGCCGGTGGAGAGCACGATGGCTCTGGCCGCACCGGAAACGATATCACAGCCCATGAAACCGATGTTGGAAAGATCGGTGATGTTCTCGTAGTCTCTTTGATCGGTATATTTCTCCACCGGATTGGATTCACCGGTCAGCTGTGCCTGATCGACGAACAAGTCCTTGGTCTCGATGAAACGCACATCGCCCGGGATCAGGTCGCCCGAACCCAGGATGACCAGGTCTCCCGGCAGGCAGTCTTCGATGGAGATCTGCTTCTTCATGCCCTGACGCACGACGTTGACCTTGGTCACGATCATCTGCTGCAGGGCTTTGGCTGCCGCATCCGACTTCTGCGACTGGATGAAGGAGGTCGCCGAAGAGATCGTCACGATGATCAGCAGCATCACGATCGTGGCATAGGAAGGGACACTTGCCAGTACGACATCCGTGAAATAACTCACGCCGACGACGATGAGCAGCACGACGTTGAAGGGATTGATGATCGCTTCCTTGAGACGCGAAAAGACGGAATCCTTTTTTCCGCTGTTTATGATATTGGGACCGTATTTCTCCCTTCCTTCCTCGATCTGTTCTCCGCTTAGTCCGTCATTGCTGATCGAAAAACGCTCGTAGACCTCATTGGCGGGAAGCGCAGAAAAAGCCGCCAGTTTTTCTTCGACACGGTCCGATGATCGATTGATTTTCTTTTCCATATAAAAAGCCTCCTAAACGGCGGCTTTCATTGACTTATAACACACGAAAAAAGGTCAGTCACAGCCGCCACATCACGATAATGCACGATAAAGGGATCTCAGCAGCTTCCATAGTTCATTGAACCTTTCTTCAATCATATTTTAACCCAAACAATGCGTGAGGGAAGTGAAATCTTGTAAAAACACATCACGGCAGACGGTTACCGGCCGAAAGATAGAGATCGTACCAGTCTTTCCGGTCCAGAACGATCTGCGCAGCCCTGACTGCCGAAAGGATATGTTCCGTATTTGCCGTTCCCAGGACGACCTGGACTTTCAGTGGCAGACGAAGCAGCCAGGCATAAGCGACCGCATCCTTATCGCAGCCGTACTTTTCCGCCAGCTCTTCCAGTTTCCGGTTGAGGTCCTCATAACGGTCCGAATTCAGGAAAGTCCCTTCAAAGTAGCCGATCTGCAGCGGTGACCAGACCTGCAGGATCTTGTCCTGTTTGCGCAGATATTCCAAAGTACCGGCATCGCGCATGATCGCAGCTTCATTGCCCATATCGACATTGAGCCCGGCATCGATCAGAGGCGTATGGACGACCGACATCTGCAGCTGATCGGCAAAAAGCTTCTCACCGCTCCCCTCTTCCAGAAGCTCCATCTGGAAACGGTTCATGTTGGACACGCCGAACGACAAGACCTTGCCGCTGCTTTTCAGCTGCGCAAAAGCCCTTGCGACCTCATCGGTCTCCATCAGCACGTCCGGCCTGTGCAGAAGCAAAGAATCCAGATGATCGGTCTGCAGCCTCTCCAGTATTCCTTCGACGCTCTTTATGATGTGCTCACAGGAAAAATCGAAGAAGCCCTTGCGTATCCCGCACTTGGACTGCAGGAACATCTTCCCGCGGTATTCCGGATGCTTCTTCAGGAACGTTCCGAAGAGCTCTTCACAATGTCCGCCGCCGTAGATGTCCGCATGATCGAAGAAACTGATGCCGGCATCCAAAGCCGTCCGTATATATCTTTCCGTCTGCTGTTCATCGAAACCTGCGATGCGCATGCATCCGCAGCCGATCACAGACACATCTCTGTCATTGATCCTGACCGTTTTCATACAATGTCTCCTTCAAGCCCATCATAACAAAAGATCTTCGTCCGCCTTTGTCTTTATATCGATACTTTCGTTACAAAAGATCAGCCGAGCGGGATCTCCACGACTTCCGCCATCTTCGACAGACAGGTCTCGATCTGTAAGGAGATCTCCTTGACCAGGCGCTCGGAGATGTCCTGGTTGCGCTCTTCCTCGAGCTTCTCATACATGGATTCTTTCACCTGTTCGGAGATGACGCCGATCCTTCCTTTCAGGTAGGAACGCGGGATGACCTTGCGTACCGGTGTCGGGATATTGGAATTGAGCAGGATCTCCTGCATCTTGTCTTTGCCCAAAGCCAGGATCAGCAGCGAGACGACCGCTCCGGCGATGATCCCCGGCAGGCCGTTGGCGATCAGAGCCACGCCGCCGCCCCCGCACAAGAGCCCGACCACGATCGAGATCGTCGCATCGATCAGCCAGGTGATCTCGTTCACCGCAAAGAGGTTCTTCGCCTCGACATCGATCCGGATGTCGCTCATCGACAAGAAGGAATTCAAAGACAGTGAAGAATAAGGGATGTTGTGCTTCACGCAGATCGGCATCGTATATTCTTCCAGTTCATAGGAAACGGTCTTCAGCCATTTGGCGACCGGTTTCATCAGCAGGCTCCTCGCCTCATCGGAATGCAGATACTCGTCGATCTGTTTCTCCATCAGCGGATCGATATCGGACAGTTTCTCGATCGACCCGTCGCGCCAGTTCTCGGCGATCGGCAGGGCCACATGTTCCAGGATCGGCGTGACCATCTCCTCCACCGCATCGAGATACAGCTCGCTGATGTGGCCGGCGACGCACTGTTCGACAATCGTCGATTCCACCAGAGCCGAGACTTCTTTTTTGAACTGCCGCAGTTCTTCGTCGATCCTGCCGCACATGGACAGTCCCGAAGCGACGGAGAATTCCGGTTCACCGGAGCTGATCACGACCGCATCCTCGAAGATCTCCTGACACCACTTGCGGATGACGGGCATCTTGGAGACGCCGCCGGTCAGAAAGATCAGTTCGGGCTGCTGGCTGCCGATGGCTTCCCTGGCCTGTTTCAGGCTGTCGAGGAAGACTTCTTTGAACGAACGTCCGTCAAGCCGTTCGACCTTGTCGTTCAGCAGCTTCTCGGCGATCGAAGCATCGATGCGCAGAGTGAACTTCACCGGCAGGATCCCCTGCCTTAAGGAAAGCGTCGTGCTGCACTCATTGTCTTTCCAGTAATCCTCATCGGAGAAATACTTCTCCTTCAGTCTCCTGGCTGCGAAATCGCAGTAGCTCTGCCAGGCTTCGCTTTCTTCAAAGATCTTGCGGATCTTCTTCTCGTTGGGTGAGGATCGAAGCGACTCTTCCAGAAGGATCTCATCCATGATGCCGCCGCCCAGATAGACTTCACCGCCGGTCTTGAGTTCCACTTCCTTGCCGCCCATGATGTAGGCGAAGTCCGTCGTAGATGAGCCGATATCGACGACTAAGACCGGACGCTCCAGGATGTCGTAGCCGACCTGCAGGTGTTTGGACTGGCAGGCACAGACCAGGGCTGCCCTGGATTCCGAGATGATCTTCACCGGCGGATAACCGGCTTTTTCAAAAATGGAACGGTAGTCCTCCCTGGCGATCTTGTCCCAGCCGGCCGGACAGCCGACATAAAAGCTGCAGTCTTCGCCCTTGATGAGCTGACCGTTCAGATATAACTGTCCCAGAACGCCCGAAGCAAAAGCGGCGATGTCTTTCTTCGCTTCGCTTTCCTTCAGGAAATGCGATTTGAAACGCTCCTTGCGCTTGATCGCATCCGGATGATAACAGGCACCTTCCCCGATCAGCAGTGTCCCGTCTTTCAATAAGGCATAGGCACTGATGAAGCTTTTTGCTTCGTTGACCGGCAGGATCTCCGGAGCCTCGTTTTTGTCTTTTTCCAGTCTGCTTACCGCACTCTCGGCATCGCCGAGGTCAAAACCATAAAAACGATCCATAACTATTCTCCCGTCGCAAGGCCCTTGGCAAGGACTTCTTCACCCATCAGCAATGCCGGCTTGAGCGTCGATACGCCGGCACCCGGCATCTTCTCAAACAGTCTTGCGTTGTTTCCGTCATAATCGATGACTTCGATCTTCCGTTTATGAAGATAGAACTTGAGATCGGAGATCATCTGTCTTGCGTATTCTTCATCCCCCTGCGCATAGGCGCTTTCCAAGAGCGAGGAATACAGGCGGATCTCCTCTTTCTTCATGCCTTCTTTTTCATCGAGTAAGGCCTTCTTTTCTTCCAGCAGCAGCCGGTTTCCTTCTTCTTCCAGGATCCGGTCCATCTTCAATACGCAGTTCAGCAAGACATGATACGTCTTCTCGGGACTCGGGATGGTCTCGGCATAAAGCTCTTCCTTGTTTTCCGTCTTCTTTTTGGAAAACAAGAGCCCCGCAAGGAACAGGAACAAAGCTGCGGCACCGATCAGTGAGAAGGCAATGATCTTCATCTGATCCAAAGGCAGGATGTCCGTCAGATAGTAAAAGACAGCTCCCGCTCCCGCCAGCAAAGCGATGGCAAGCAGAAAGAGGATCCAGCCCCAGGCCGAGCGTTTCGGTTTACTGATGCCGGGACGGTACTGGCTCTTTGACCAGATCACCGATTCCCCGTCGCAGTCCAGCAGTCCGGCGGAAGCGCTGTACGCCTCGATCAAAAACATCGCGGTCTTTTTCAGTTCGTCGTTTTCCTGCTGTTCATTATAAAAGCGGAGCAGCCTGCCGAATTCTTCTTCCACACATCGGACCGTCTCCTTTGAAGATCTGGCCGCTGCCGCACTGTGCAAAAACCGTTCTTTATCTTTTTCCAGAAGTGACTGCATCGTATCCATACGCATCCTCCTTTGTTGTCTCTTTTTATTATATCGTATCTTGAAAGACCGATATATAAAGGGCGGCAAACGAAAAGACAGGATGTCCTCCTGTCTGATCTGTTCGTCGATGTGATCTGAGACTTACTTTTTGTAGTTGTCCCACATCTTGCCGGTCGCCTCAGAGATCAAGGCAACGGCCTTTTCCACGGAATCCTTGTCCCAGGTCTGCTTCGGACCTCTGAACTGCGTCGTGAAGTCATCGCGGTTGTCGACGACACCGACCGGCAGATAGAACGACTGCCCCCAGGCTTCCACTTTCAAAGTATCCGGCTTGTCGGAGACTTCCTTCATATACAGGACGTCATCGCAGCCGTAGTCATAGTACATGACCTTGTCCGGTGTCTTGTGGTTGATGGAGGATCCCGGATTGTTCGGATCGAAACGCGCATCGTTCTTGGCACGGGATTCTTCCGGCGTGACCCAGAGGTAAAGCACCGCGGTGTTCTTCAGAAGATCCGGTGACAGCATCGAATAGGTGTACTGGTAACCGAAAGTCCCGGTCAGAGGCATCGAAGCGCCGTCGTTGCCGCCGCGGGAGAATTCGATGATGACCGTCTTATCGGACATGTCTTCGCAATACTGTGACTGTTTTTCGTTCAGCAAGGTCCTTGCCTCATCCTCCAGTTCTTCGGCGATCTTCTTGCGGACATCATCATCCAGCAGGGAGATCAGCGGTCTCATGCCGACAGCGACACAGCCGCGGTCAAAACGCTCGAAGAGGTATTCGGCAGCACTGGCCGGATCGACATAGTTGCGGTTGATCAGGTCCTGGTAATCTTCACTCAAAAGGATGGACAGTACGCCCCAGACTCTGCCGTCATAGGTAGGAGACTCATCATCCGGATAATACAAGGTCGGTCTGCCCATCGCAGCGAGCTTCTTATCCACCTGACGCATCAGCCAAACATATGGGAAATCATCCAGCTGCAGGTTCTTGCCGATGTGGAAATCATTCACCATCTGATCGGGATCGTTCTCGTTCATGAACTTTCTCAGCTCCGATTTGCCCGATGCAGGCAGCGCATTCAGCAATACGACATCAAAAACTTTTTTGTTCATAGTCTTCTCCATTTTCTGTCTCTTTCTTTATCTATATCTTACCATAGGAAGCCTGTCCTTCTTCCGCTGAAAAAGCACTTGACGATGCCGCAAAACAAAAAAACCGGTCCGCACCGTATGACGCAGGACCGGTCTTCATCATCTTTCTTCTCTGAAATAACTTAAGCCGAGAGAAGCAGGTGCCTGATTCTCTCTTTTCTTTTTTCTGGACACCATGCAAAGGACGACGATCGTGACCAGGTAAGGCAGCATCTTGTACAGATTCTGCATATAAGTGGCATTCGACAGTTTGAGCTTGTCCGCCAGGAATCTGGAAACGCCCGCCGGAATGTAGATGTATGCCCAATAGCACAGACCGAACAGATAGGCACCCCAGGTGGCATTCTTCGGTTTCCATGACGTGAAGATGACAAGTGCCACCGCCAGCCAGCCCAGGGCTTCGATCGTGGAATCGTTCGCCCAGCTGCCCTGGATATAGTCCATGACATAGAACAGTCCGCCGAGTCCGCAGATGGCGGAACCGATGACCGATGCCAGATATTTATAGCGGGTGACATTGATGCCGGCCGCATCTGCCGTTGCCGGATTCTCACCGACCGAACGCAGGTTCAGGCCGACTCTGGTCCTGTCCAGGAAGTACTGGATGGCAAACGCCAGGATCAGCGCCAGATAGACCATCCAGCCGTGCGAGAAGACGATGGAACCGAAGGTCCCGAACTTCCCGAAGAGGAACGGCAGCTTCATACGGAAGATGTTCGCCGTGCGGGCGACCGAGATCGTTCCAACACCGCCGGAAAGCTTCATCATGCTGCCGCCGAAGAAGTTGGCGATACCGGTACCGAAGATCGTCAGCGTCAGACCGGTGACGTTTTGATTGACTTTCAACGTGACCGTCAGAAAGGCATACAGCAGGCCCGCCAGGGCGGCTGCAAGCATACAGGCAATAAGAGATATCAGCATGCTCAAAACAGGATTGGGATCGGCGACTGCCCGTTCATACAGGAAGGCCGAAGCAAGAGCGGAGATGCCCCCGATCTGCATGACGCCCGGGACACCGAGGTTGAGATCGCCGGCTTTCTGGTTGATCGTCTCACCGATGCAGCCGTACATGATGACGGTGCCGAAGGTGATCGCCGCGACACACCAGGAGATGAATTGGGATATGCTCATTTATCTGCCCTCCTTTCTGTTATGTGCGAAACTGACTTTATAGTTGTTGAAGAATTCCGAACTCAGGATAAAGAACAGGATGATGCCGGTGATGATCTGCGAAGCGAATTCGTTAAGTCCGAAGTCGGAAGAGATCTGCGCTGCGCCTTTGCTCAGAAAGACGATGAACAGCGAGATCAGAGACATCGCAAACGGATTGAACTTCGCCAGCCAGCAGACGATGATGGCGGTGAAGCCCCGGCCGCCGGCCGTATTGTTGGAGATCGTGTGCGAGATCCCGGCGACTTCGACAAAACCCGCAAGTCCGGCGATCGCCCCCGAAAGCAAGACGTTGTTGCGTATGACTTTCGGCACGTTGATGCCGGCATATTTGGCTGTCGCGACCGATTCGCCGACGACGGCGCCTTCATAACCGTGTTTGGAATATTTCATGTAAACATAAACGAAGACCGTGACGATGACCACGATGAGGATGTTCAGCGTATACTGCTGGCCGAAGACTGCCGGGAACCAGCCGCCCTGACCGTTCATGTTGATGATGCCGACGGAGTGCGACTGTTTCTTGTCCCAGAAGTCGACAAAGAACTCGACCAGCTGGATGCCGACATAGTTCATCATCAGGGTGAACAGCGTCTCGTTGGTGTCGTATTTCGCCTTGAACACCGCCGGAAGCAGAGCCCAGAGACCGCCGCAGATCATCGATATGACCATCATGATCAGCAGCAGAAGCGGCGTCGGGATCTTGTTTCCGAAATAGATCATCAATGCCGCCGTGCTCAGCCCGCCCAGCAGGATCTGGCCTTCCGCACCGCAGTTCCAGAAACGCATGCGGAATGCCGGTGCCAGTGACAGGGAGATCAGCAGAAGCAGACAGGTATCGCGGATCGTGATCCACGCTCTTCTCTTGGTGCCGAAAGCACCTTTGAACATCGAGACATAGACACTGACCGGATCGAGCTTCGTCACAAAGTAGATGAACAAAGCCGAGACCAGCAGTGCACAGAAGATGGCGATCGCGATCACCAGCGCTTTGACGGGAAGGGAAGCCTCATCTTTCTTCGTGACCCGAAGGAAGGATCTGTGATGAATCTTTTCCATTATGCTTCCTCCTTTAAGTGCGTCATCAGATAGCCGACTTCTTCTTTCGTAGCCGTGCGGCCGTCCAGCATGCCGTTCATCTTTCCTGCGCATAAGACCAGGATGCGGTCAGACAAAGCCAGAAGGACGTCGAGGTCTTCGCCGACATAGATGACGGCGACACCTTTCTTCTTCTGTTCGTTCAATAAGTTATAGATCGCGTAAGATGTATTGATATCCAGTCCCCGGACGGCATAGGCCGTCATCAGGACCGTCGGCTTGTTGTTGATCTCGCGGCCGACCAGGATCTTCTGGACATTGCCGCCCGAAAGTCTTCTGACCGGATATTCCAGATCCGGTGTCACGACTTCCAGTTCGTCTTTGATCTTGACTGCCGTATCGTGCGGTTTCTTGCGGTGCAGGAACGGACCGCTGCCTTTGCGGTACCTCTTCAGCATGACGTTGTCGGTCATGCCCATATTGCCGACTAGGCCCATGCCCAGACGGTCTTCCGGAACAAAGGCCAGATGCAGACCGTAGGAGATGATCTCCTTGGTCGACAGACCGACCAGTTCATGGACGCCGTGCGCCGTGGAATTGTAAATGACGGAAGAACCTTCTTCGCATTTCTGTAAGCCCATGATCGCTTCCAGCAGTTCCTTCTGACCGGAACCGGAGATCCCGGCAATGCCTAAGATCTCGCCGGAATACAGATCGAAGCTGATATCGTCGACCACTTTCTTGCCGTCGATGTTCTTGACAGTCAGATCCTTGACCTCCAGACGTTTCGCCTTGTTCTCCACAAGATCTCTGGCGATGTCCAGTGTGATCTTTTCTCCGACCATCATTTCCGTCAGCTGCTGTTCGTTGGTCTCGCTCTTTAAAACGGTACCGACGTTGCTGCCCTTACGTAATACGCTGATGCGGTCGGAGATCTCCATGACCTCGTTCAGTTTGTGGGTGATGATGATGATGGACTTGCCATCCTCTTTCATATTACGTAAGATCGCGAAAAGCTTTCTGATCTCCTGCGGCGTCAGGACCGCCGTCGGTTCATCCAGGATGAGGATGGATGCGCCGCGGTAAAGCGTCTTGACGATCTCCAGCGTCTCTTTCTCCGAAACGGACATGTCGTAGATCTTCTTATCGAGATGAAGATCGAAGCCGTACTTCGAACAGATCGCTTCCACTTCTTCACGGCACTTCTTTTCCTTCTCTTGCGAAGGCAAGCCGATCAGGATGTTTTCCAAGGCAGTAAAAACATCGATGAGTTTAAAGTGCTGATGGACCATGCCGATCCCGAGATCATACGCATCCTTCGGCGAAGTGATCTCCACCTTTTCATCGTTGATCAGGATCTCTCCTTCATCGGGACTGTAGATCCCCGCCAGCATGTTCATCAATGTCGTCTTGCCCGAACCGTTCTCGCCCAATAAAGAAAGGATCTCGCCCTTGTGGACATCGAGATCGACGTGGTCGTTTGCCAGGACTTTCTTTCCGAAACGTTTGGTGATGCCGCGCATCGATACAGCGATTTCGCTCATAAAATTCCTCCTGAATATAATCACCACCCGTAAAACGGGTGGTTTTCTCTAAGCCTGTAAGGCTTGTTACACTCCACTGCGTCTCAAGGCGCTGCTTGAACCTAAAGCCGTTCAAGCTCTATTGTGTTTACCGCTGTGGGCCTT
>JAFOLW010000046.1 GCA_017419165.1 Erysipelotrichaceae bacterium | reverse complement strand
TCGTTCTGACACATGCAGCGGACTCTTTCAAGTCCTTTGACCGCACCGGATGCTTCATAACGGAAGTCCGTTGCGAATTCGCCGATCCTGACCGGCAGATCGCGGTAGGAATGCAGCTTGTTCTTGTAGATCAGCATGTGATGCGGACAGTTCATCGGACGCAGGACGAATTCTTCGTTGTCAACCTTCATCATCGGGAACATGTTGTCTTTGTAATGATCCCAGTGTCCGGAAGTCTTGTACAGATCGACGGTACCGACACACGGTGTATAGACATGTTCGTAACCGAGCTTTTGTTCCTTCTCATAGATATAGTTTTCCAGCTGTTTGCGGATGATCGCGCCGTTGGGCAGCCACATCGGCATACCGGCACCGACCAGGACATGGCTCATGAACAGTTCCTGTTCCTTGCCGATCTTGCGGTGATCGCGCTGCTTTGCTTCTTCGATCTCTTTCAGGCAGGCATCGAGATCTTCCTGATTGTAAAATGCAACGCCGTAGATCCTCTGCAGCATCTTGTTTTTGGCATCGTTCTTCCAATAAGCGCCCGAATACTTCAGAAGCTTGAAGTATTTGATCTCTTTGACCGATTCCACATGAGGACCGCGGCAGAGATCGGTGAAATCGCCCTGGCTGTAACAGGAGATGACTGTCGAATCATCCATGTGGTTGATCAGGTCGATCTTGTATTCGTCATCCTTGAACATCTCCAGAGCTTCTTCACGGCTGAGTTCTCTTCTGACGATCCTCTTGCCGTCCTTGGCGATCTTCTTCATCTCTTTCTCGATCCGCGGGATGTCTTCGTCATGGATCGAATCTTCGCCTAAATCGATGTCATAGTAAAAACCTTCATCGATGACCGGCCCGACCCAGAATTTGGCATGGGGATAAAGATGAGAAACGGCCTGTGCCAGAAGATGGGCGCAGGAATGGTTCAGGACATTGAGTTTTTCGTCTTCCTTGATGTTGATCATATAGTAATCCTCCAAAAATGAAAAAGGCGGCACAAAGGGCGCAGATGCGCGGTACCACCTTATTTTCTAACTTGAACTCTTAACGCGAGCGACGTCTTCCCATTACGGAGAAACTTGTGAGTAGTAATCTTTCAGTTCATCAGACGTTTTCAGCAGCCACGTCCTCTCTGCAGACGGATCCTGAAAGACCATGTCTCAGTCTTTGTTTTCTAAAAGTATTATAGAAAGAATCCTTCCGAATTTCAACAGCGCATCACATATAGGCGCTGATGAAACGGTCAAGATTCTTAAAGTAATCCGGATCCATGCAAGCTTCCTTGTGACCGGCATCGGCAACGGAGTAATACTTCTTGCTGCCTTTATTGTGATTGTAAAGGATCGTCGCCATCTGCGGCGGAACGAAGCTGTCTTTTTCACCGTGGATGAACAGGATCGGGATCTCGTTGCCCTCGAGGCAGGTCTTCGGGCTCACATCGTCAAAACGCATGCCGAAACGCTCTTTCATCTTTTTTTCCAGCATGCGCAGGATCGGATACGGGAAGTAGATCTTGTAATCTTTTTTGATGATATGCGAGATCTCTTCTTTCATCGAGGAATATCCGCAGTCTTCGATCAGACAGACGACGTTTTCGGAGAGCTTA
>JAFOLW010000006.1 GCA_017419165.1 Erysipelotrichaceae bacterium | reverse complement strand
TACCATGGTTGATTTGCCTGCATAGGCCGTACCAGTAATAAAATACGCGTTGTCAAATCTCATGTCTTACTCCACATTCTTCGGCTCATACGGCACGGAAATAAAGTCTTTCTTTTGGTGGTACAAGCAGCATACCGTCTCCACGTGCGGCGTGTTCGGGAACATATCATAGCCCTGTATCCGAGCGATCTGATATTTCTGTTTCAGCAGATCGAGGTCTTTTCCCAAAGTCGCCGGATTGCATGAGATATAGATGATCTGATCGATCTTCGACTTCAGCAGCGTGACGATCAGTTCGTCATCGAGCCCCGTCCTGGGCGGGTCGACGATCAAAACATCCGCTTTCTCTTTGGCCAGGATCCTGCGGACTTCTTTTGCGGCATCGTCGGCTCTAAACTCCAGGTTATCGAAACCGTTGAGCTTCGCATTGTCTTGCGCATCCCTGACTGCCTTTTCGATCAGCTCGATGCCGATGATCTTTTCCGCTTTGTCGTGCAGATACATCGAGATCGCACCGATCCCGCAGTAAGCTTCGATGATCAGCTTCTTCTTCCCTTGGATCATGGCTGCGGCATCCCCGTAGATCCTTTCGGCCTGCTTCAGATTGAGCTGAAAGAAAGCCTGCGGCGAAAGAAGCAGCTTATAATCGCCGGCCTTCATCTCGATCTTCTGTCTGCCGAAGAGACAGCGCAGCTTGTCCGGCATCAATCTTACGGGGTCGCGGACCGTATTGATGCCCTGAAACAGAGAATCCAGGTGTTTGATCTTCTTGAGATCTTTGACCAGATCCTCTTGCAGAACATCGCTGCCGGTCACCAGGACCGCCTGATAGGACTTGCCGAAACCGCGGACGATGAGCTGGCGTATCCCCTTCTTCTCATGACGCTCATAAGCTTTCAGATGATGCCTGTTCAGGACATCGAGGATCTGCTTGCGCATCTTCTCCAGTCCTTCTTCATGGATCGGACAGTCTTCGATGAGACAGGGATGGTTGGATCCTTTCTTGTAGATCGCGTTGTACAGTCTTCCTTCGTGTTCGATGACCGGCAGATTCAGTTTGTTGCGGTAGCCGAAGATCTTTTTTGAAGGAAAGATATCGTCAAGCTCCTCATCGATCTTCGCATACTTGTATAAGGCGCCCTGCAGGAGCTCCTTTTTGATATCGAGCTGTTTCCTGTGATCCAGTTCCATCAGGGCACAGGCACCGCACTTGAAACAATGTCTGCATTTCGGGACGACGCGCCGGTCGCTTTTCCTCACGATATGACGGAGCGTCCCGGTGTAATGGTTCCCCTCATCTTTCAGATCGGCATCGACGAGCTCGCCTTCGAAACAGCCCTCGACAAAGACCGGCTTCCGTTTGAAAAAGCCGATCCCTTCCCCGTTGATCCCGGTCTTGACGATCTCCAGCCTCATATCCTTTCCTTCAGGATATCCGTTGCCGTCTCCAGCATCGTGAATGCATTCTCCCTCAGCGTCATGATCTGGTCGTAGATCAGATCCTCGCTCAAGACACCGGCCTTGACGCCTTCAAGATCGAGGTCGCGGTCCTCATACCATTCCGGTGAGCCGTAATACGCAAACAGCTTCATCATATGGTCTCTGGCCTCGTTCACTTCTTCCAGTTCCAGAGCCAGTTCGCTGTTGATCCTGCTCAGTTCTTCCAGATAAGCTTCCATCTCTTCGATCCGTTTGATATTCTTGTTCATATTCATGACCTCTTTCTTCCATTATAAAGAAAAGATACGGAATATAATCCGTATCTCAGCTTCTTTGTGACAGTTCGTTTTCGTGCCGCTCGGCCAGCCGCCGGTATTTCTTGGCCTCCGCATGGATCCCCTTGTTCTCATACATCTTGGCGATCAGCTTTTCCTTGTAAGGAAGGTCACGCTTTGCCGTCCGCTTCAGCGACTTCAAAGCATCCTCAAGATACCGGTGTCCTTCACTGACGTAGGCGTCATAGGACATGTCGATCTCTTTCTTGTTCTTATAGACGGAGAACGTCGAGAGCTTTTCATACACGGCTTTGGCATCCTGTTTCCTGCCGCGGTCGATGTAGTAGTAGAAGATCTTCGGATAGATCTTTTTCTTCTGGGAGTCCTTGAGATCCATCGCATCAAAGTCTTTGATCAATGTTTCCATTTTGGGATAGTCGCGTTTGATCTCGGCGACGTTGAAACGGATGAGCTTCTTGTCAAAGGCGCTCAATGTCTTTGCGCCGAAGGAAGAACAGGCCGCTTCAAATCCCTCCTCGTCGTTCTGGAAAGCCAGACGGATCAGGTTGTTGGACGCGTTGCGCCGGACGATGAAAAACAAGGTCTCCAGGACCAGAAAGACATCCACGACGATGACGCATATCAATAAGATCAGATCAGCCGACATACTCATTTACCGAAAAAGGTCAGGGCCAGAAAGACGGCCGACAGCACCATGATGACAGCACCCATGATCTTTACCATCCGCGTCGCTTTGACGATCGGGTATCTGGTAAAAGTCAGGAAACTGGAAAAGATATACGGGTAAAGCAGCAGTGCACTTCCCATGATGATCATGCCGAGATACATCGGCACGAGCTTATAGGTCCCGGAGAAGATGAAGGTCGAAAGGATGAAGCCGATGCTTCCGCAGAAGATCATGACATACATCCTGTTTTTGTATTCCTTATCCTTGTTCAGATAATCGACGACATTCTTCCTGCATTCGGAACTGCAGACATCAAAAACACCGTTGGAAACGTTCATCTTCTGACCGCCGGTCTCATATTCTTTTCCGCAGTAAACACATCTCATCTTATTTCTTCCTGTAATCTCCGAAACCGCTCCTCACGACTTCCATCTGTTCGTCCGTCAGAAGGATCGGCTCATTGCCGGTCAGACGGCAGTTGTAGTATAACTGGCAGCAGAATTCGATCTGCTCGGCAACATCCATCGCATAAGCCAAGGATTTGCCGGTCGAAAGAAGACCGTGGTTGCCTAAGATGCAGGCACGGTTGTCGCCCATCACATCATAGCAGGCTTCCGCGAGCTCGTAAGTGCCGAACTGAACATACGGGATATATGGGACTTCACTTCCGGAATAAGCGACCAGATAGTGGAGCTGCGGGACCTTCCAGCCTAAGCAGGACAGAGTCGTGGCATAGACGGAATGGGTATGGACGACCGCATTGATGTTGTTTTTCCTCTGATAGAAGATCCTGTGCATATCGACTTCGCTGGAAGGCTTCCTGTCGCCTTCCACGATTGTTCCGTCCGGTCTTAAGATGACGCAGTCTTCCGGTGACGTCTTGTAGTAGTCGAAGCCCGACGGCGTGATGGCGAAAAGATCCAGGTCCCGGTTATAGACCGAGATGTTGCCGAAGGTGCCGACAGTCAGATGACGGTCGACCATGATCTTGCCGTAATGAACGATCTGTTCTCTTTCTTCTCTTAGTAACATGTCTGTCCCCCTATTTGATATCGATCTGTTTATAATTGACGATCCTGTCGCAGATGTCCTTCTCCAGGATCTCGTTGATGTCTTTAGTCAGTTTGAACGGTGACAAGGCGATGGAATCCACCGTCGAACCCGCCAGATGGGCAGCCACCAGTACGTTTTCCATATCCAGCAGCGGGTCATCCTTACGGATCGGCTCGGCATCGAAGACATCCAGCGCCGCTCCGGCGATGATGCCTTCCTTCAGTGCCTGACGCAGATCGTCGTAATTCAGGATGCCGCCTCTGGCGGAATTGATGAAGTAAGCCTCCTTCTTCATCTTCTTGAACTGCTTCATCGTGAACCAGTTCTCCGTTTCCTTCACCAGACGCAGATGCAGGGAGACGATGTCGCTTTGACTCAGGAGATAATCCTGATCTTTCGTCAGTTCGACCTCGCCCAGACCCTTCTTTATGAGGTCTTCCTTAGTGGTGAACTCGTCATAGGCGATGACTTCCACGCCCATGCCGATCAGTTTTTTGGCCAGACTGCAGCCGACATTGCCCAAGCCGATCAGACCGACTTTGGAGTTGCCCAAGGTCTTCTGATAGGAGGCATTGTAGTAGTCTCTGGTCCAGATGCCCTTATGTACGTAGTTGTGAGACAATGTGATGTCTCTTGTAAGGTCGATCATCAGGCCGATCGTGAATTCGGCGACCGCATCGGCATTGCGGATGCAGTTGACGACCGGAATGTTTCTTGCACTGGCGGCAGCCACGTTGATGTGTTCCACGCCGCCGCGGTTGGTCATGATCAGTTTGAGATTTTTGCCGGCTTCGATCAGTTTGGAAGAGATCGGACAGAAGTGGATCATCAGAACGTCCGCGTCTTCGATCAGTTCATAAGCCTCCTTGGGAACTTCCACGCCCTCCGGGCCGTGGCGTTCCAGATCCAGCTGAAAAGAAGCGAATTCGCTTTTCTCTTTCGGACCGAAAAACAAGGTGCGGATCTCGCCGACATTGATCTTCGTTTTTTTCAAAGCTTGCGTCATCACATCGATGTCCACATTGACATCGTTGATGACCAGTACCTTTTGAGGTCTTTCCGTCAGTTGCTTGAGCATAATTTTTACCTCGGATTAATGAAAGGGCTACTGCTATTTTCATAGCAATAGCCCTATATCACTCTTGTGTTTACCTATAAGTGAATGCTATGCCTGGTAGGCAGCAGCGTTGTTCTCCAGATAGTCGTAGACTTTCTGTTTGTTCTTTCTGAACCAGAGATAAGCAACGACATACAGAGCGACTGCGAGAACGATCAGGATGATGTTCTGTGAATAGAAGATGTAGAACAGAGCGCAGATGAACGGATGGCAGACGATACCGAAGGAACAGATGGAGACACCTGCCTGCGGGAGCTGGAATCCGGCACCGACAGCGACTTCCGTGAAAGTCGGAGCGAGCTGAGAGAACATGATCATACCGATCGAGAACCAGAGAGCACCCATGACCATGGACTTCGCGATGTTACCGTTGGAGATACATACGAAGACTTCGACCATGTAAGGAAGTGCACAGAGGTCAGCCATCGGCAGGACAGTGTTGCCCGGAAGGACGAAGGACAGCGCCAGCATGATCGGGATCAGCAGGACGCCGGTGACCAGAGTGTTGGTCTCACCGTAACCGCAGGCGTCGTTGACGGAAAGGAACCATCTTCTGTTCTTTGCGGAAGCGGCAGCTTTGGACTTGTAAGCATCTGACATCGAAGTGAAGGCAGAAGCGAAGATCGCAGCGACCTTAGGGAAGACGGCCATGATGGCAGCTGTGTTGATGGCTGCACCTAAAGCTGTGCCCCAGGCGCTCAGAGCGTTCTCACCGAAGAGGAACGGAGCTTCGCCGATGACACCGATCAGAAGACCGACGAACAAGCCGATCATCATTGGTTCACCGAGCAGACCCAGTTTCTTCTGTAATGCGGTAGCATTGATCTTGATCTTGTTGAAGCCGAGCTTCGTCAGGATGAAGTCCATAAGTACGGCAAACGGGAAAGCTTCGAGGTGGTGAGGAGCTGTCATACAGCATCCGTCATACTCGTAGTAAGTGCCCCATCTGACAGCGCACATTTCGGAGAATAACAGGATATAGAACAGCTGGACGACCATCAGAGCCATCGCCAGCAACATGTTCTTGGTCAGCGCATATAACATGGAACCCCAGACCATGAAGGAATAGTTGTTCCAGAGGTCAGATGCCATGAAGACATCCGTGTAACCGACGAAGAATAAGACCAGCTGTAAAGCGATCGCGACACCGATGAACAAGACACCGACCGTCGTAGAGTAAGCGATGATCGAAGTGGACTGCCAGCCGGTATCCAGAGTGGACAGCTGAACGCCCGTGTTGTCGACCATGGACTGTACGATCGGAGCGATGACACCGGAATAGGAGTTGATGACAAGGTTAAAGCCTGTCAGACCAACGCCACACAATAATGCGGAATTGAATGCCTTTTTCGTTTCAACACCCATCGCCTTGGAAAGGACGAAGAGGATGACCGGAATGATGATACCGGAACCGAAGGCACCAAAAATGTTGGATAACGTATTTAAAAAAGCTTCCAAAATATTTTTCCCCCTCTAATTTCTGATTTTAGAATAATCTTCTTCTGATTGATGATTTGCGGTAAACAACAAGAAATTACAAACTATATTTTATTTGTATTTTTCTTCCAGGACTTCGATGATCGAATTGATGACTTTTTCTTCACCCATTCCTGTGACCATGCCCATGCCTTTGACTTTCGGAATGCCGACATCTTCCGTGACCGGCGAAGCGCAGACGATGACGTCGATGTTCTTACCGGCGATGACGGAATTCAGAGAAACAGGGCTTGCCTCATACATCGTTGCATCCCAGCCTTTGTCCTTCAGCTGTTCCTTGATCTTGAGAGCGATCATGGATGAAGTGACAACACCTGAACCGCAGACAGTGACGACAGTGCAAGTTTTCATAAAATGACCTCCTTATGATTTATTAACACCCGATATGCCGGGTACTAACCGATATACTTGGCGGCAGCTTCGTACAGTTCTTCTTCGCTTGCCGCTGCTTTGAACGCATCGAGAGCTTCCTTGTTCTGGAAGACCCCGAGGACCTTCATGATGGTGCCGATCTGATCTTCCGGATTGGTGATCGCCATCATGAACAACATCTCCGCCTGAACTTTGCGTCCCGGCTCGCCCATGTGTTCGAATTCCACCGGATGTGCCAGCTTGGCAACGGTGACGCCCGGCTTGTTGACATGGATGATGTCGGTATGAGGCATCGCGATGGAAATGCCCTCGAGCTCGAGCCCCGTCGCAAAGACCTCTTCTCTTTTCACGACCGCATCGATATAGGTGTCCTTGACATAGCCGTTCTTCAGAAACAGCTGGCCGACCTGACGGATCGCATCCTCTGCGTCCTTAGCCTCGACACCGTACATGATCAGTTCTCTGTGGATCGCCTGTTCCATGATCCCTCCTATTCCGTGAAACTCTCCAGGAGTTCCATCACCTGTCTCAAAGAATCCTCTTCGCTTTCGCCGTTGACCTCAACGGTGATCTTCATGCCTTTGGACATGCCGCCCATCAGGACCGAGAGGATGTTCTTCGGATTGACCTGTTTCCCTTTTTCGGTGGTGATCATCACCTGATCGGGCAGCTTGTTGCACAGCTGCACCAGCATCGTTGCCGGCCTGGCATGAATGCCGGTCGGGTTTTTGACCGTAAATTCCTGAGATACCATGATAAACTCCTTTTTTTCCGCTATAATGAATTTGCTATGAACAAGAACGATAATTTATTGGAATATGTTGCCGAACTTTACTTTGAACGCGGCCTTTCCCAGCAGGAGATCGGCTCGATCATCAATGCGTCCAGGCCGACCGTCTCCCGGCTCATCGAAGAAGCCAAGAAGGAAGGCATCGTGAAGATCGTCATCGAAACCTCCGTTCGCAAGAATCCGAAACTCTCCAACCGTCTGCGCAAGGCCTACGATCTGAAGGACGCCATCGTCGTCAACGCCGCTTATGATTTTGACAAATCCATCGATGTCTGCGGCAAAGCGGCAGCCGCACTTTTATCTGCCCATCTTCAGCCTGGCATGACCCTCGGTGTCTCCTGGGGCAGAGCGGTCAACGCCATGGTCGACGCCATCGATGACACCGACTTTACCGGCGTCAACGTCGCCCAGATGGTCGGCTGTATGACCATGGGCAATCCTGCGATCGACTCGTTCTCGATCGCCCAGCGCCTGGCTTACAAGCTTCACGGGACCTACTCTTCGATCAATACGCCGCTCTTTGTCAAAGGCGAAGAGATCTACAAGTATCTGATCAATGAACCGATGATCTCCAATTCCCTGGCCAACGCCTGCGGCGTCGATATCGCCGTCAACGGCATCGGATCTTTCAACGATCCGAAGAACTCGATCGTCCAGTCCGGTTTCTTCGAGAGCTACAAGCTCGACCGTTACCGGGCCAATGGCGCCGTTGCTTCGTTCCTGGGCCGCTTCATCGACATGGACGGCAAGCAGGTCGAAGTCGAAGACATCTACCAGATCTCCACACCGCTCGAGGTCATGAAGAAGGTGCCCTTATCCATCGTACTCAATGCGACGGCCGAGAAAGCCGAAGCGACACTGGCTGTGCTCAACGGCGGCTATGCCGACATCCTGATCGTCGACGAACCGCTGGCACTCGTACTGCTGGAACATGCCAAGAAGTGATCTTCACTTCTTTTTTTATTTCAATGTATCATCCAATACGATGATGCCCTTGGTGACCTCACCGGCCATCATCTTTTCGAAACCTTCACGCCAGTTTTCCAGCGGCGTCAGGTAAGTCGCGATCTTCTCCGGAACGACGGTGCCGTTCTTCATCAGCTCCAGGGCAGTGACCCAGGAACTCGGTTTCTGTGAACGGGAACCGACATAGACGATCTCTCTGTGAAGGATGAGATCGGTCCAGATCGTCTCGTGGGTGTTGTTGAAGACGCCCATCTGAACGACCGTTCCTTTTCTCCTGACGATCTCGAGCGCCTTGTTCAGCGCCGGGACCGCACCGGAACATTCGAAACACTTATCCGCACCGACATTGTCGGTCATCTCCATGACGACGGCCTTGATGTCTTCTTCCATCTGATCGACGCAGCGGTCCGCTCCGGCAGCCAACGCCAGTTTGAAGCGTTCCTTATCCTGCGGCAGACCTGCCACGATGACGGTCGCGCCTTGGGACTTGGCGACCTGCGAGACCATCTGACCGATGGCACCGGCACCGAAGACCACACAGACATCGCCCGGCCGGACCTGACCTTTTTCGATGACCGAGTGGACACCGCAGGCCAGAGGCTCCGTCAGAGATGCACTCAATAATGAAACGTTGTCCGGCAGGACATGGACGGACTCTTCTCTGGAGACCAGATATTCCGCCATCGAACCGTTGATCTGCGTGCCCAGACCCTGACGGTTGCCGCAGAGGTTATAATCCTTGGATTTGCACATCGGGCAAACACCGCAGGTCTTGAACGTCGTTTCCGACGTGACGCGGTCGCCGACTTTTATCTTTTTGACATCCGGACCGACAGCGACGACGATGCCCGAGAACTCATGTCCCAGTACCACCGGCGGCTTCGTACTTCCGTAATTGCCCTTGAAGGCATGAAGATCCGTTCCGCAGATCCCGGAATAAGCGACTTTGATCTTGACCAGATCTCCGGTCGCCTCCGGCTCCGGAATGTCCATATAGACCATATGGTCCAGTCCTGCTTCAGTTTTTACTACAGCTTTCATACACTCGCCTCTTACATAATTTCATGATTGTGAAAATACGCTCTAAATTAATTATAAGAACAAGAAATTGACCATGTCAATAAATTATTGTAAGCCTTTTCTTTTTACTTATGTAAAAGGTCTGTTGACTTTTGTTCATTATTTCACAATAATGAAATTAGTACTTTAATTTATTATTTCATCAATAAAAAGGAGGTTTCGATGGATAAGAAAATCTACTCCAGGGAAGAAGTCCAGGCTATCGCCAACTCCATCCGCAAACAGATCTTAGGGATCGCCTTAAAGACCGGCGGATGCTATCTGGCACAGGCCTGCTCTTCCGCTGAGATCGTCGCATCGCTCTACACCAAAGTCATGAACCTCGGCCCGTCCGAAGGTCTGTGGGAGCCGATCCCGTTCCCGGGCGTACCGGGTCCGGACAACATGGACTACCCGAAAGGCATGATGTACAACGGTGCACCGGCACCCGACAAAGACCGCTTCTTCGTCTCCTGCTGCCACTACGCATCGGTCATCTACTGTGCCCTGGCGGCGACCGGAAGGATCTCTCCGGACTGCATGGACAAATTCAATGTCGACGGCTGGAACATGGAAATGATCGGTGCCGAACATTCTCCGGGCTTTGAAAACACAGCCGGATCGCTCGGCCAGACCATCTCGATCGCCGGCGGTACCGCTCACGCCAGAAAGAGAAGAGGCGACACCGGCAAATGCTACGTCATGCTGGGTGACGGCGAATTACAGGAAGGTCAGACCTGGGAATGCATCCAGGCTGCCGGCCACTACAAACTCGACAACCTCATCATCGTCATCGACGCCAACGACCAGCAGGTCGAAGGCCAGATCGAGAATCAGATGACGGAAGAACCTCTGATCGACCGCTTCCGCTCCTTCGGTGCGGAATGTGTCTCTGTCAACGGTCACGACATCGATGCCTTCTGCGAAGCATTCAATACGCCGCATGAAGGAAAACCGCTCGTCGTCATCGGCAGGACCCGCGGCACGACAGGTATCCCGCCTCTTGAGAAACGCTGGCCGTTCTTACACTTCGTCAGGATCGGCAAAGACGAAAAAGAAGAATTCCAGAAGATCTACGACGCGATGTAAGAAGGAGGACAAACAATGAAAATCGAAGTCAATACACACGAGAAAAATATCCTTCGCCTTGCGGAAGAACATCCGGAAGTCGTCGTCTTATCCGCTGACTTAGGTACTTCCTGTGAAGTCAAGAAGTTCCGCCAGGTCTATCCTGACCGCTACTTCACGATGGGCATCGCCGAACAGAACATGGTCTCCTGGGCAGCCGGTCTGGCCAGAGAAGGCTACCGTCCGTTCATCCATACCTTCGCGGTATTCGAATACAGAAGAGTCCTCGACCAGGTCGAGATGTCCGTCGCCTACCCGAACCTTCCGGTCGTCTTCGTCGGATTCGTTCCGGGCATCACCACACCGGGCGGTGTCTCCCACCAGTCCATCAACGACGTCGCCGTCATGCGTTCCGTTCCGAACATGGCCATCTTCGATGTCGGCGATGCGACCGATATCGACTCTGTCCTGGATATCGCCTATGCCTACAACGGACCGGTCTACATCCGTCAGCTCCGTAAGGAAGTTCCGCGTCTGTTCCCGGCGAACGAACCGATGGTCTTCAACCGGGCGAGAGAACTCTCCAGAGGCGACGATGTCCTGATCCTGTCTTCCTCCATCTGCACGGAAGAAGCGATGCGTGCGACTGCCGTCCTGAAAGAAAGAGGCATCTCCGTCGGGCATATGCATGTGACGACTCTGAAACCGTTCACTGATCCGACGATCGTCGAAGCGATCGAAAGAGCGAAATACGGCGTCATCACGATCGAGAACCACCTCGACATCGGCGGCTTAGGTTCCGCAACGGCCGACATGATCGCCGAACACGGTTTAGGCAAGAAACTCATCAAGATCGGTCTGAAAGGCTACGCTCACGGCGCCTCCAAGATGTACCTGATGGAAAAATACGGCATCAACGCCATGAACCTGGTCAACGCCGTCGAAACGCTGACCGGCAAAGAACTCAACATCAAGAAAGAAGATCTTGAAGAAGTCCGTTTCGTCGACTTCCTGGAAGTCTAAGGAGATAACATGTTTGAAAAAGAAAAACGACAGATCATAGAATACGGCATCCTGATGGACCGTTACGAGCTGGTCTCGCTGACCTGCGGCAACCTGGCCATCCGTATGCCGACCGGCGAAGTCCTCATCACGCCTTCCGGCATGATGTATGAAAAGATGGTCGAAGACGACGTCATCGTCTGCGACATCGAAGGCAATATCATCGAAGGCGACAAGAAACCTTCTTCCGATACGCCGGCGATCCTGTACATCCTCAAACATATGCCGCACATCAACGGTGTCATCCATACGCACCAGCCATATGCGACGGCACTTTCCCTGATCCCGGGCTTAAAGGAATTCCGTGTCTGCTACACCGGCATGGCCAATGCCTGCTGCGGCAACGTCCCGATCACTCCGTATTCCAATGCGGGTTCCGTCGATATGGGCATCGATGTCGTCAACAACGCCGGCAATGCCCGCGCGGTCATCCTGTCCAACCACGGTGTCATGACCATCGGTCCGACCCTGAAAGATGCCCTGTATTCGGCAGTCTATCTGGAAGAGACCGCCAAGGGCTATCTGGCTGCCCGTGCCTGCTGCCCGGACGGCAAGACCAACGAAATGACCGACGAACAGATACAGACCATGGTCGACGTCTTCAAGTTCTACGGCCAGGGGACACCGACCATCCCGACGGATCTGGTCGACAAAGACAAATAAACGGGAGATCCCCTTTCCCTCTTTGATAAAATCTATCAGACAAAACACCGGCTTATTTCCATAAGCGGTGTTTTGTTTCACGGGACAATATATTTCTACCGGTCTTTCATATAAAAAAGATGATCTTCTATTTACTTGTGAATTTTTTAACATATAATTTATTTGATAAATGAGGTATCGATATGGCAGAAAAAGAAAAACAACTCAGCGTCATTGAAGAAGTCAACGGACTCGTGAACAACGCCCTCAAGGCTCTCGATGAATTCTCGACCTTCGATCAGGAAAAGATCGATTACATCGTCGCCAAATGTTCCGTCGCCGGTCTCGACCACCACGGGACCCTGGCCAAAGCGGCGATCGATGAGACCAAACGCGGCATCTTCGAAGACAAGGCGACCAAGAACCTGTTCGCCTGCGAATATGTCGTCAACAATATGCGTCACCTGAAGACCGCCGGCATCATCTCCGACGATCCGGTCACCGGCATCACCGAGATCGCCGAACCGGTCGGCGTGATCTGCGGCATCACCCCGGTCACCAACCCGACCTCCACGGTCTTATTCAAATCCCTGATCTGTCTGAAGACCAGGAATCCGATCATCTTCGCCTTCCACCCCAATGCGCAGGAATCTTCCAAAGCCGCCGCGCTCATCATGAAACAGACGGCGGAAGCCGCCGGTGCACCGAAGAACTGCATCCAGTGGATCGAACATCCTTCGATGGACGCGACCAGTGCTCTGATGAACCATCCGGGCGTCGCCACGATCTTAGCGACCGGGGGCAACGCGATGGTCAAGGCAGCCTACAGCTGCGGCAAACCGGCGATGGGCGTCGGTGCCGGCAACGTACCGGCCTACATGAACGCATCTTGCGACGTGCGGCAGGCCGTCAATGACATCGTCATCTCCAAGTCCTTCGACAACGGCATGATCTGCGCTTCCGAGCAGGGCGTCATCATCGATGAAGCCATCTACGACGAAGCGATCGGTCTGTTCAAAAAGTTCAAAGTCCACTTCCTGAAGCCGGAAGAAAAGAAGAAACTGTCCAAATACATGTTCGGCTATGCCGAGAATGAAAAAGGCTGCGAGAACGCCCGGCTCAACGGCGACGTCGCCGGCAAGTCACCGCAATGGATCGCGCAGCAGGCCGGCATCAAAGTCCCGGAAGACTGTGTCATCCTCGGCGTCTTCTGCAAGAGCGTCGGCGAAAAAGAACCGCTGTCCAGAGAAAAACTCTCCCCGGTCTTAGCCTTCTACAAAGTCAAAGACGAGAAAGAAGGCTTTGAAAAAGCCGACCAGATGGTCCGCTTCAACGGTCTGGGTCACTCCGCCGCCATCCATTGCAAGACCCAGCAGATGGCCGACGCCTATGGCGACCGCATCCCGGCGATGCGCATCATCTGGAACTCTCCGTCGACCTTCGGCGGCATCGGCAACGTCTACAACTCCTTCCTGCCTTCCCTGACTTTGGGCTGCGGCAGCTACGGACACAACTCGATCGGCGGCAACGTCTCCGCGGTCAACCTGCTCAACATCAAGAAAGTCGGAAAAAGGAGAAACACCGTGCAATGGTTCAAAGTCCCGCAGAAGATCTATTTTGAAAGAAATTCCATCCAATATCTCAAATCCTGCCGCGATGTCAACAAAGTCTTCATCGTCACGGACACTTCGATGGTCGAGCTCGGCTACCTCTCCAGGATCACCGAACAGCTCTACGCCAGAAGAAACAAAGTCCAGATCCAGCTGTTCTGCGATGTCGAACCCGATCCCGATATCTCGACGGTGCGCAAAGGCGCCAACATGATGGACGTCTTCAAACCGGATACCATCATCGCCCTGGGCGGCGGATCGGTCATGGATGCCGCAAAAGGCATGTGGCTGTTCTACGAACATCCGGAAGTCAACTTCGACGACCTGAAACAGAAGTTCATGGACATCCGCAAACGTGCCTTCAAATATCCGGAACTCGGCCGCAAGACCAAGCTCATCTGCATCCCGACCACTTCGGGGACCGGCAGTGAAGTCACGCCGTTCGCCGTCATCTCCGACAAAGCCAACAACAAGAAATATCCGCTGACCGACTACTCGCTGACCCCGACCGTCGCGATCGTCGATCCGGAATTCACGACCGGACTTCCGGCCAAAGCCACCGCAATGACCGGTCTCGACGTGCTGACCCACGCCATCGAAGCCTACGTCTCCGTCATGGCCAACGACTACACCGACGGCTTGTGCCTGAAAGCCATACAGCTGGTCTTCAAATATCTGCCGAGAGCCGTCAAAGACGGAAGGAGCGATCTGGAAGCAAGAGAGAAGATGCACAACGCCGCAACGATCGCCGGCATGGCCTTCGCCAACGCCTTCTTAGGCATGACCCACTCCCTGGCCCACAAAGTCGGTGCGCAGTTCCACACCGTCCACGGTTACACCTGCGCGGTCCTTCTTCCGCACGTCATCCGCTACAACGGACAGACACCGGACAAGCTCTCCGTCTGGCCGAAATACAATCACTACTGTGCCGATGAGAAATATCAGGAGATCGCTTCCCTGCTCGGCTTAAAAGCTTCCACACCGGAAGAAAGCGTGGAGTCCCTGGCCAAAGCGGTCAGCGATTTATGCAAGGAATGCGGACTGGATCCCAACTTCGAAGCCATGGGCATCGACCGGAAAGAACTTGAGGAACACCTCGATGACATCGCCGTCGCAGCCTACGAAGATCAATGTTCGCCGGCCAATCCGCGCGTCCCGATGGTCGAAGACATGAAGAAGATCCTCTTGGACTGCTACAGCGGAAACTGAACGACACAAAAGATCATCTCGCGATGATCTTTTTCTTTTTCTCAGTTTTTCTTCGTGAGCGAAGCGACCGACGACAGACGCAGCAGTTTGATCTTCTCTCCCTTCGGCGAGACGATCTTCAGCTTGATCCAGTCCCCGTCGGCATCCAGCAGGATATTGGATCCGTACTTCGTGTTGCCGTAGTTGATGATGTCGGGGTCTTCCTGATCTTCCTTGAGCTTCAGGATGACCTCTTCATTGACCAGCGACTGCACGATCGCCTTGAGCGACTGTTTGTGCTCCGCATAACTGGTCCCGCTGAACCTGGACAGCTGTTCCTCCAGCTGTCCGATCCGCTTCTTCAGAGAGTTCAGTTCCAGATACGCCATCAGTCCGAAGATCCCGAATATGAATCCCACGTATTCCATCAGTCTTCCTCCTTTACATATTCGACGGAGAGGACGGAAGACAGCGGGATCAGTTTCTGGATGCTTCCTTTTTTCGTTTCCGCCCTGACGGAAGCCCAGTTGCCTTCAAAGCTTTCGATCACGCAGTCCGTATTATAGAGATCGCTGTCCGCTTCCTCGTCAAAGAAACGGAGACGTATCTTCTTTCCCAGCGCCTCCTGCAGCACTTTGCCCGGACCGTCCGAGATGAACATCTTGTTTTCTTCCTTGATCTCGTCCTTCAGCAGATAGTCGCAGCTCACTCCCAGCAGCGAGGCAATGTCCGAGATCTTGTCGATATCCGGCAATACGCTCCCGGCTTCCCAGCGGCTGACCGTCTGGCGCGTGACCAACAGTTTCTCCGCAAATTCATTCTGGGTCATGCCCATATCTTTTCTTTTCTTAGCGATCTTGTTTCCTAATTCGATCATAAGATTTCTCCTTTTTTACACTTTCATCATAAGAGACTTCTTCTCAAAAAGTAAGAAACCGGTACGTTCAAAATGCAACATGCCGGTTTACATTTGCGGAAATGAGCGACAGATACTCGGGATCTTTCTCAATTCTTTAAGCGATGTAGCGGTCATTCTTCGATGCTGCGGAGATGACCTTGTTGGAAGCGAAGAACAGCACGGCGATGAATGCTATAAAGATGAGAGAACCGTTTTCGCTCTTCAAAGTCGCGATGTAGTCATACAGGCCGTGGATGAGCAGCGGGATCAGGACCGCGCAGACCTCCAAGCCCTTCGCTTTGTCCGCATAGCCGGCATTGGCATACAGACGAGCTGCCGAATAGAAGACGCCCATGAAGACGCCGAACGACGCATGGCCCGGGATCGCCGTGAAGGCACGGACGAAGGCATTGGCCAGTCCGTAATGCAGCACATAAGAGATGTTCTCCCACAGGGCAAAACCCAGCGAGACGAAGACCGCATAGACCAGGCCGTCATATAAGCAGTTGAACTCCGCGGAGTTCCAGGAGCTCTTCTTCAACATGAAATACTTGGCGCCTTCTTCCGAAAGACCGACGATCACGAAATACAAAAGGATGCGGTAGCCGAAGGCGTTGGAATTGACTGACGAATTCAACAAAGAGAATAAGATCCTCTCCGAAGTCAGAGCGATCAGCGAAGACAGGATACCGGCTTTGACCAGGTTCCACAGGAACCTGCCGCTTTCTTTTTCCAGCCGGTCCATCCTGTAGACCTTCAGCAGAAGGTAAGCTGCCGGGATCACGGCCGCCAAAACCAGGATGACATTGTATGTGAGATACGGTGTTAAGTAATAATAAAACATTTCTATCCTCCTTTTGAACAGGCTTCGATGAAACGTCTGAACAAAGACTCTGTGAAACGGTCTTCCTTCATCAGCTCCGGATGCCACTTGACCGCCAATACGAACTTATGATCTTCCAGATCGAAGGCCTCCACCAGACCGTCATCGGAATACGCATCGATCCTGGCGTATCCTTTGACGCATTCCTCATCGGCGACCATCGTATGGAAACTGTTGACCTCATAAGTATCGCTTTGAACAAGATCGTATAAGAGCGTTCCTTCAACGACACGGATCTTATGACGGTAAGCGATGTCGTAGCGGGAGTGGGCTTTCGTCTCATCTTCGAAGATGTTGGAACCCAAAGCTCTTAAGATATTGTTGAAGCCGGCGCAGATGCCTAAGACCGGCAGATCTTTTTCCAGGGCGTATCTTGCGATCTCGACTTCATAGGCGTTGGAATAGTCCCCGCCCTGCAACAGGATGCCGTCACACAGAGCGGCTTCCTGATGAAGGATCTCTTTTTCCTCTTCTGACAATACCGCCGGATCGGAAAGATCGCTCTTGTTGAAATCGGTCCGCACTTCACCCGGTAGCAGCATCACGGCGGTCCCGCCGTATTTCACGGTCAGATAACGCAAGTCATCGACGACTTCCATGCGGTGCCAGTAATCGTTTTGACTCTTCTCCCTTTCCTTGGCCGGGATGCCGATCACAGGTCTTCTCATCGGATCCTCCTTTTCCCCTCCATTATCCCACAACTTCATTGTGTTGCATATTTGGTGCGCATTCCCCATATAATAAAAATGTACCCGAAAGGAGGTATTATGCACTATGAAAAAAGTAATGATCGTGCTCATGGCCTTACTGATGATCGTTGGCCTGAGCGCATGTAACAAAAAAGAAGAAACGCCGGCCGAAGAAGTTCAGGATACCGGAATCCACTTCAGCCTGGACATCGATACCGGAAACGGCGTCAGCGAAGGACTTCAGATCGCTACGGACGGCGAAGACAAGCTCCTGAACATCCTCTCCGGAACGCTCAGCGGAAACATCCTGACCTATACCGTCGAAAAAGGCGTCTTCACTTCGGTCAACGGCGTCGATACGTCCGACGGCAGCAAGTTCGAAGTCTATGTCAATGACGGCTTATACGGCGACGATGTCGACAAGCTCACCGTCAAAGACGGCGATGTCATCCGCATCGTCCATGTCCCGGTCACTGTCGAAACGGCCACCGTCCCGGAGACCGCCGATACGCCCGCTGCGGACGATCTGGGCGGCTGGGAAGTCCATGAGTATTTCGAAGAGCGGATCAAGGAAGATCAGAAGAAGATCTTCGAAGATGCCGCCAAAGATCTGACCGGTGTGGGCTACCTACCGCTCCGTGTCCTGGCGACACAGATCGTCTCCGGCACCAACTACGCGTTCCTCTGCCAGGGACTGACGGTCACCGCCATCCCGGATGTCAACTACTACGTCATCGTCGTCTACTCCGATCTTGACGGCACCAATGAGATCAAAGCCATCAACAAGCTCGAAGTCCCGAACGTCGAGACCAAGGAAGAGACTTCCGAAAACATGCTGGGTTCCTGGATGATCATCAAACCGGACGACAAGGACAAGCTCTCCGAGAAAGATCTGCAGAAGTCCTTCGAGAAAGCCGCTCAGAAATGGGTCGGCCTCGATCTGATCCCGATGCAGGTCCTCGCCAGCCAGGTCGTCAACGGCACCAACTACCAGGCCTTATGCTACGGCAAGACCGTGACGGAAAAGCCGGTCGGCGATCTCTACCTCGTACAGTGGTATGAAGACCTCAACGGCAACGCCTCGATCACTTTCGTCAAGAACGTCAACATGGCATACTATGTTGCCGGCGAATAAGAAACGGATATCAAATGACAGACAAGACGGACCTCAGGGTCTGTCTTTTTTTTCGCTTACAAAACGCCGGCAGAGAAAATGGACGCATCACGATGATATACTGTTGACGTGAGGTCTGCTATGAAAACATATACTCTGAAGATCGCCGGTATCACCAGGCACCTGCCGCTCGTCGATATCTCCGATACCCTTGCCTACGCAAGTTTCGTCTGCATCTCCGATACGCAGCTCGTACAAGCCGCAGCACCGCTGCTGGCGGAAAGGATCAAAGACTGCGATGTCCTGCTGACGGCCGAAGCCAAAGGCATCGCCCTGGCTTATGAAGTCTCGAGATGCCTCGGCCATCCTTATTTCGTCGTTGCCCGCAAATCGGTCAAAAGCTATATGAAAGATCCGGTCTGCGTCAGCGTCAGGTCCATCACGACCTTCGATGAACAGAAGCTCTACCTGGACGGAAACGACATCGAAAAGATCAAAGGAAAAAGAGTCTGCCTGCTCGACGACGTCGTCTCGACCGGCGGATCCCTGCGCGCCCTGAAAGAGCTTTGCGAAAAAGCCGGCGCAAAAGCTTACGCCAATGCCTGTCTGCTTGCCGAAGGGCAAGCCGCAAGGAGGGACGATCTCATCTATCTTGAAGAACTTCCGCTCTTTGCCAAAGACGAAAACGGCAATTACGAAGCGATCAAACAGGACTTCTTTGAAGATCTGAAAAACAACGACTATCCCGGACGCGGCATCCTGGCCGGCTTTGTCAACGATGAGCCCCTGATCGCCTACTTCATCATGGGACGCTCCGCCAACAGCCGCAACCGCGTCTTCCGCAAAAAAGACGATATCTTATACACCAAAGCCTACGACGAATCGAAAGTCGCCGATCCTTCACTGATCATCTACAATGCGATCCGCGAATACCGGGACGTCATCATCGTCACCAACGGCAATCAGACCGATACCGTCTATGAGTATCTGCAACAAGGAAAGACCTTCAAAGATGCGTTGGATACAAGGGAATACGAACCCGGTGCCCCGAACTACACCCCGCGTATCTCCGCTCTGCTCCACAAGGACAGCTGCGAGATGGCCATACTCAAGTCAAACGGCGAAAACTGTGAGCGTCTCTATTACCGTTTCCCCAAAGAAAACGGCAAAGCTCACTTCATCTCGACCTACGATCACAACGGCGATCCGCTTCCTTCCTTCTCCAAAGATCCGATCGAAGTAAAGATCGATGATGACTTCAATACCTTCTGCGAAAAACTGTGGAACGTACTGAACGATGACAACAAGATCTCCCTCTATGTGCGGATGGGAGAACAGGAGATCATCTTCAATAAGAACGAGGGATGAATATGAACGAATTTCAGCTCAAATACGGATGCAACCCCAATCAGAAGCCGGCCAGGATCTATATGGCCGACGGCAGCGACCTTCCGGTCACCGTCCTCAACGGCAGACCGGGCTACATCAACTTCCTGGATGCCCTCAACTCCTGGCAGCTGGTCAAAGAGCTCAAGGAAGCCACCGGTACCGTCTGTGCCGCTTCCTTCAAGCACGTCTCCCCGACCTCCGCGGCCTTAGGGCTCAGACTTCCCGACAGACTCAAACGCTCCTGCTTCGTCGACAAGGTCGAAGGGCTTGACGATTCGCCGCTGGCCTGCGCCTATGCCAGAGCGCGGGGGACCGACCGCATGTCCTCTTTCGGCGATTTCATCGCCCTGTCCGACCGATGCGACCTGACGACCGCCAGGCTCATCAAACGCGAAGTCTCCGACGGGGTCATCGCCCCGGACTACGACGAAGATGCCCTGGAGCTTCTCAGGTCCAAGAAGAACGGCGCCTACAACATCATCCGGATCGACAAAGACTACCGGTGTGCGCCGATCGAGACCAAGACGGTCTACGGCATCAGTTTCGAACAGGGGCACAACGATCTGAAGATCGACGCTTCCCTGCTGGAAAACATCGTCACGAAAAACAAGGAGCTTCCCGACGAGGCAAAGAGGGATCTGATCGTTTCCTTGATCACGCTCAAATACACCCAGTCCAATTCGGTCGCCTATGCCTACGACGGCCAGGCCATCGGCGTCGGTGCCGGCCAGCAGTCCCGCATCCACTGTACGCGGCTGGCGGGAAACAAAGCCGACACCTGGTTCCTGCGCATGCACGACAAGGTCTTAAATCTGCCGTTCAGAAACGACCTGTCGAGAGCCGACCGGGACAACGTCATCGATGCCTACATCAACAAGAACGAAGAAGATGTCTGTGAAGACGGCATCTGGCAGAAATACTTCACGCAAAAACCGGAACCCTTCACCGGGAAAGAGATGGAGGACTATCTCTCAAAGATCCAAGGAGTCTCCCTTGGTTCGGATGCCTTCTTCCCCTTCGGTGACAACATCGAACGGGCCCACCGTTCCGGCGTGACCTATGTCGCGGAACCCGGCGGATCGGTAAGAGACGATCACGTCATAGAGACCTGCGACAAGTACGGTATGGTGATGGCCTTCACCGGTATCCGTCTCTTCCACCACTAGACAACAAAAAAACGGCCGGATGCCTGACAACTGCTTGTCCTTCATCCGACCGTTTTCATTATACTTGTTTCTACTCAGCCAGCGGAAGAGTAAAGAGGTAGAAGATCCCCTTCGGCAGTTCGACGCCCGCTTCCACGGCGATGACCGCATGTGCGGCAACGATGGCGCCGGCTTTGTCCGCCAGTTCCATCAGGCCTTTGGTCGTACCGCCTCCGCCGTAGACATCATCGACCACCAGGATCTTTTTGCCTTTCAGATACTCCGCATCGTCATCGGTCAGCGACATGATCTGATCCCGCGGTGTCGTCACGGAACGGTAGACCGCCTGGATCTTGTTTCCGTCCGACTTTCTGGCAACGACCGTCTTGTCGATCTTCGTGCCCTTCAGCTTGTTCCAGCGCAAAGCGATCGCATGCGCCAGGGCATTGGACTTGGCGACCGGATTCAGGATCGTATCGAATTCCACCCCCGCATCGTCCAATAAGGCGACGATCTCATCGGCCGCCGCTTCATTGAGCGAGACCTGTCCCGAGATGTCTAAGAATGCGACTTTCTTTCCCGACAGGACCTTGAACGGCAGATCATAGTCCTTGTCCGACATGGTGACACGCAAGAATTCCTGACCGTCTTTTTCGATCCTTTGAGTTTGTGTCTGATTGACCTTCATTTCTTCTCCTCCGTTTCCGATACCATCATTATACTGTATTCCGTACGTCTGTTCTTTTCTATTATTTGTGCAGCTTGTCGATCAGCGCATCGATCTGCGCCTCGCTCAATCCGCAGTCACTGAGATAATTCACCGCACATTCGTGTAAGTCAGCCGTTTCCGGTGTTTCGGTCGCAAACGCCTTGCATAAGACCATGCGGATATTGTTGTAGACGATGATGTCATAGCCTTCCTTCATCAGCGACGCATCGAAGAAGTTGAAATACGTCTCCATGTAGTCATCACAGATCTCTTTATAGGATGCATTCATCAGCGATTCCAGGACTGCGCACAGGAAACCGGTGCGGTCCTTTCCCTCCTTGCAATGGATGAGATAAGGACCCTCGTTGTCTAATATCGCCTCCGCCGCCTTTTTTACGATCTGTTTTGAATCCTGCGAGAAGAAATCATAGGTCATCGGTAAAAAGACGTCGGTCACCGAGGCATAGTAGCTGTCCGCAAAGCCTTCGTAGACCTCCGCTTCTTCCTTCTTGTCCTGCAGGTCGATCATGACCCTAACACCGGCCGCCCTTGCCGCTTCATCGGCCTGCGTATTGCGCTTGAGCGAAGGGTTGATCGGGGAAGAGGAACGGTAGAGGACGCCTTCCCTGAGATCGCCGAGACCGATGGAGCGGAAGTTGGCATAGGCTTCATCGCTGAGACCGGGATAGTCGCTTCGCTCGTTGCTGCGATCAAAGACCATGAACTTCAGAACGTTCTCATAGCCCTTCTTTTCAGCCACGGTGATCCTGACAGTATCCAGATCGGTCAGTGCTTCCCAAAGATAGCCGGGATCTTCGTCGGTCTTTTTCTTTACGGCGATCTGTGAAGTCGAGGCAAAATCCAGACCGTTGGAAGCCAGCGTGACATCGTCTTCCTCCGCCGTATCCAGAACGCAGACGTTCTCGCCGACGGCCACGTTGGTATAGCTGTAGCAGACCGGACAGCTGAACTGCTTATCGCCGATCGCCACATCGATGATGTCGCCGAACTCGATGCCTTTTTCCAGAAGCTCGCTCGCCTTGATCTGCAGGACGACATTGCCCGATTTCTTGATCTTCGCAACGGACGTGAGGACGCTTTCTTCCCCTGTCTCTTCTTCCCGAACTTCTTCGCTGACCGTCTCCTGTATCGCCGGGACTTCCGTTTTCCTGTTTGCCCAGACGCCCCACAAAGCAGCGATCAGCACCGCTGCGAGAACGATCGTTATTATCCGTTTCTTATTCATATGCCTGATGACCTTTCTTTTCTCATCTTTGCCCTTTCGGGACGAAAAGGAAGGCTTCCCGTCAAGGAAGCCTTATTCATAATGCTTTTTCTTTCGATCCGATCAGATCCCGAAGAGATCGGAGAACGCCTTCAGAGCGCCGTCCGTCTCGTGGGCGAGGACGCGGTTGGCCAGGACCTTGCCCAGCTGCACGCCTTCCTGGTCGAAGCTGTTGACGTTCCACAGGAAGCCCTGGAACATGACCTTGTTTTCGAAATGGGCCAGAAGTGCGCCTAAGCACGACGGTGTGAGCTCATCGCCGATGATGATCGAACATGGGCGGTTGCCGTCGAAGACTTTGTTCGGATCCTCGTCTTTCTTGCCGCAGGCATAGCCGACGATCTGGGCGGAGACGTTGGCATTGAGCTTGGCTTGCGAAGTCGATCCCTTGATCATGAGATCATTGCCCAGCTGCGATCTTCTGAAGCCGACGAACTGCATCGGAACGATGTTCTTGCCCTGATGCAGGAGCTGATAGAAGGAATGCTGGCCGTTGGTGCCCGGTTCGCCGAAGAGGATCGGTCCGGTGACATAATTCATCTGTTCGCCATAGCGGTTGACCGACTTGCCGTTGGACTCCATATCCAGCTGCTGCAGGTGCGCCGGGAAGCGGCTGAGCGCCTGCGAATACGGAAGGACTGCCGTGGCTTCATAGCCTAAGACGTTCCTCTCGTAAAGACCGATCAGCGCATCCAGCATCGCCGCATTCTTCATGATGTCCTTTTCCTTGGCCAGGACATCGGATGCGTGTGCACCCTTCAGGAAATCGTCGAAGACTTCCGGAGTGAAGGCCAGCGATAAGACGCAGCCGCCGACGGCGGAAGACGAAGAATAACGTCCGCCGATATAATCATCCATGAAGAAGGCATCCAGATAACCTTCGTTCTTTGCCAGAGGAGATGTCTCACTGGTCACGGCGACCATGTGTTTCGCCGGATCGAGACCGGCCTTGATCAGGCTCTCCTTGACGAAGGTCTCGTTGGTCAGTGTCTCCAGAGTCGTACCGGACTTGGACACCAGAACAAAGAGGGTCTTTGCGACATCGACGCTGTTCAGGACTGCCGAAGCATCATCCGGGTCGACGTTGGAGATGAACTTGGCTTCCAGAGACAGATTGCCGGTCTTTCTTGCCCAGTTCTCCAAAGCGATATACATGGCCCTCGGGCCCAGGTCCGAACCGCCGATGCCGATCTGAACGACATTGGTGAACTTTTCGCCTTTTTCATTGACGATCTCACCGTTATGGACCTTGTCGGCAAAGACTTTGATCTTTCTTTGCTGCTCAAGGTAAAAATCTCTCTTGTTGACGCCGTCCGCGAAGACATCCTTGCCTAACTGTCCGCGGCACAGCTGATGTAAGACCAGTCTCTTTTCACCGGTGTTGATCACCGCACCGTCGTATAATTCTTCATACTTGTCTATGAGCCCGGCCTCGTCTGCCAGTTTCTGCAAAACTTCCAGAGTCTTATCATCGACGGCCTTCGCCGCAAAGTTGTATACCATGCCTTCCGCCATTTCAACGGAATATTCATTGACTCTCTTTGCGCCGTTTTCGCCCGTCATGACTTCCTTGAGCTCCACCTTCGGCGTTTCGCATAACTGCTTGAATGCATCACGTTTGTCCAGATTGATCCAGTTGTTCATATTTTTCTCCCTTTTCTATCTTCCGAATTCCTGTAACCACTTATATTATATCCTGTAAATCCGTCATCCTTCATGACAAGTGAAACTCATTCTCCGCCGTACTTTTCCCAGTGGAACGACCCGAAACAATACAGATCGCCCTGTTCCAGGGATGTATGACGTATGTTTCCGTCAGGATCGCAGATCCTGTAGAGATTGTAGGCAAAACGCGGATCGCCGGGACGGTAAGACATAGAAAATGCTCTGCTTCCTTCCTCGATCCGGATGCCGACGGAAAGATCCTTGCCGTCCATTTTCTGCAAGACCCTCTGCGAAAAGACGAAACGGTAATAGGGAAGATCTTCCTCATCCAGGACGACTCTCGACTCATGACGCTGATCATGGACATGGTAGCTGCCGTCCTTGTTTTCTTCGGCATCTACCGGCAAGGCGTGATAAGCCGCATCCAGGAGCTCCTGCAGGCTCTGTTCACCTGTGACTTCCTCCAGGATCAGATCCCCTTCTTCCAGCTTGAAATCGGCTTCACTGCTCGAGACGAAGACGCCCTCGGCGACTTCGATGTAGTTGGGCTCATACCAGTAGACCTTGTTGCCGAACAGTAATGACGCACGCGCCGGAAGATCTTCGTCATCCCTGTCGATGTAGGCGTTCCGGTTTTCTTCTTCCAGATACTTGGAACCTTTTTTCACGATCCGGATATCGATGTAGCCGTCAAGATAGCCGTCAAGCTTCTCATACAAGCCGAAGACCTCGTCCTTCTGTCTTGCGAGATCCTCTTCCTCCCAGGTCAGATCGAAATCGTTGAGTGCAGGCTGTTCCTTTTCAAAGAATCCTTTGATGTCCCCGTCGTAAAGTTCATGAAAGACGCACTTGTCAAAGGAATCCAGGTCCGTCGCATTGATCCGATAGTCCGAAAACCGGTAATTCCCGTGCAGATCTTCCAGAAGGAAAGGAAGCAGCTCTGAGGCAAAATCCTCGGCGATCTGCTTCGCCTGGCGGTCATCGTAGAATTTATTATCCGAATCCTCATAGTAGATGAAAGTGCCGTCCGACACCTCGAAGGCGAGATCCTTGACCCCGGCGTAACCGAAAAGACCGGAGTTCCCCGCCTTGAACGAGTCGACGATCTCGACGTTTTTCAGCTTGTATTTCTTCTTGTAATAGGAAAGCGCCTGCCGCTCTACAGAAGCCCGTTTGTTCAGACACGAAGTCAGTGAAAACAAGATCCCGCAGATCAGGAACGCTTTCAGCATAAAATCTACATATCTTTTCATCTTCATATCGTTACCGTCAGTACATTGAGCCTTAACATGTTCTGATAATTGATCTGTCTGGCGATCTTGTAGACCATGCGGATGCCGATGTTTTTGGCCGGATCGTCGTCTGCCCCGATCCGGTTGCGCTCCTTCGGATCGAAGGGGATGCAGTCGTCCTTGATCCTCAGGATGATCTTGTCATTCTTGTGTACGACGCGGATGTCGATGCTGTGATCCTTGTCGTCCTTGGTGAAACCGTGTTCCACGATGTTGCCGGCCATCTCCTCCATCGACAGTCCGGCCAGATAGGCGCGCTTCCTGTCGATCCCCTTCTCAAGGCAGAAGCTCTGTACCCGGCGGGAGACTTCGACGACCTCTTGCAGCGACTTGACCGAGATATCGATCCGTTCGTCCTTCTCGACGCCGAAGCCCTTCGGTATGACCATCAGCTCCTCGAGATCTTTCGGGAAGCGGCGCTTGGCAGCCCAGGCATAAAGCAGGATGTAGAGCGTCGTCCCCACGCCGTTGAGCACATTGGCGATATAGACGCCGTCGTTCTTCAGAAACGGTACCAGCAGGGCGGAGAATCCCGCGACGAAGACGACCCCGTCCAGCAGGGAAGCGATATTGACGAAGACCGGTCTCTCACTGACCTGTCCGTAACTGTTGAAATGCATCAGCACGATCGAAAACGGCATGCACAGCGGTAAGATCCTGAGCCCGGACAAGGTCATCGGATAGACGGCGGAGGTCACATCCCTGACAAAGAAGGAAGTCAGCAGCGGCGCTGCCGTGACGATGCAGAGTATGACGGCACACATCAAAGGAATGAAATAGCGGAACATCACCCGCATGACGTCCGTCAGGCTCTGCCGGTCTTCTTCCCCGGCCGCGACCGAAAACATCAGCCTGGAGACGTTGTTCATGCCTGTCGGCAATGCCCAGAAGATGGACATGATGTTGTTGGCGATCGCAAAAGCCGACAGACCGGCCGCACCGGCATAGGTCTCTAAGAGACGGTTGACGATCAGGCCGCGCAGGGTCTGATAGATATAGGAAGCCGCACCCGGAAAGCCGATCTTCAGGACATGGAAGCACTCCTTCCAGGGGATGCCGGTAAAACGGATCTTCAGGGAAGCCTTTTTCGTGAAGAAGTGAAAAGCTTCCACCGCCATGAAGATCCACATGCCCACCGAAGAGGCCAGAGCCAGGCCGAATTCTTCCATATGCAGACGGCCGACAAAGAGAAAGTTGAGCGCAAGATTGACGATGATGTAGATGACTGATGCGATGATCGTCATCTTTCCCTTGTTCTCCATCGTCAGGAACGTCGGGAACTGGTTGGACAGAAAGAACGGCACGATGCCGATCGCCTGCCCCAGCAGATAGCGGTCGAAGAGCGGACGCAGTTCGCCGTCGGCGGTAAAGATGCCCGTCAGATGAAAGAGCGGCAGGATCACCAGGACCGCAGTGAATAAGGCGGAGATCCCCAGAGACAGGACCAGGTCCAGCGAAAAGACCTCCTGCAGGCGTTTGGAATCATTGGCTCCCAAATAGCGTCCGCAAAGGATCGCGCAGCCTCCGGCGATCAGAGCTGCGACCGCCCCGAGGAACATCGACACCGGACCGTAGAGACCGACGGCGCCCATGGCCTTGAGACCGACGTGATTGGACGCAAAATAACTCGATACGATGCCGTTGACCGCTCCCGAAGCCGCCAGAAGGACCTGGATCGGCAGCAGCCGGAACATAAGCTTTCTCAATATCTGCAGATCATCATTTTTTGTCTTCATATATTTTTCAGCTCCGAATGATTTTTTACGTATCTTCTCCTTCAATGATATAATGAATTCGATCATGGCGTTAAGCCTGAGATATTAAGGAGAACAAAACATGTCAGAAAAGAACTTACTGAATGACGATTTACTTGACGAAGTTGCCGGCGGCCGTGCCAACCTGTATGTGATCGGACGCGCAAAAGTCGTCACGACCAACCTGAACATCCGTAACTCTTATTCCAAACAGTCCAAGTATATGGGTCAGACCAACGCTCCTGCAACTTACGACGTCTACGAGATCGTTCAGAACGAAGGCTACATCTGGTACAGGATCGACTCCGACAAGTGGATCGCCAACGACGGTACCTGGGTAGAGTTCACACTGAAATAAACATTCAAAAAAGGAGTTCCTGCGAACTCCTTTTCTTTTCAGATCACGGAATGAAAGACCCCGAGCTCATGAAAGATGTGCCCGGCGATCTCTTCGTTCCCTTTTTTATTGGGATGGACGCCGTCAGCGAACCAGTCCTTCTTATCCTTCGTCAGGCTGTAGAGATCGATGCAGTTGATCTTGCTGACAGCGGCTTCCTGCCGGATCATCCTTTGGATCTTCTCGATGTTTCCTTCATCGATATCGAAAGCGACGATCCCTTCTTCATTTCTGAAGACCTGCGGCACCGTCATCAGGATGACTTCCGGTCTGGAAGGAAGCTCCTTGTATTCCATAACGAAGTCATGAAGTTGCTTCGCGTATCTTTTTTCATCGAAATTGTAAGGCTTGGCATCGTTGGTCCCCAACATGATCAGATACGTCTCGATCCTGTTCTTTTTGGAGATCCCATAGAACTTGTCTGCCGTATAAGGATAATCGCCTTCTCTCTGCAAGGTCCTGCCGCTGATGCCGTAGTTGAGCACCTGATGATCCACTCCCAGCAGCTTGTTGAGGTAGTATTCCCAGGTCTCTTCCTTCTTTCCGTTGACGCCGGCACCGAAAGTGATCGAATCGCCCAGACAGCCGATGTGGATCTTCCCTTCTTCATAGACCGGGGTCCTTGGTACAGCGAGATATTTCAATACAAGATGTGTGATCCTCTCTTTGAAAGTCATAAGCCCTCCTTTAGGCGTTGATCGCCGTGGCGATGTCAATCTTCATATCCGGATAAAGGGCCTTGATCTCCCTCTCCAGAGCTTCGATCTCCTTCTGCCGGTCGGCGACGCCGTAATCGAGGACGACCGTGAAATGGATGATCTTCTTCTTGAAATCGACGCGGAACGAATGGGCATGGACGATGTCCTTGTGACGCAGCGTCGTCAGCAGGATGTGATCCCAGACCTCGTCGGCCTTCGGATCGGCCACCTTGGTCCCGGAGATCCCGACGGAAGTCAGCGTCACACCGTATTCCCTGGCCGAGGCCTTGAGCTTGCGGCTGAGATCCGAGATCTTTTTTGCCGTCATGTCCTCATCGACCTCGATATCGACCGAAGCGATATGATTGCCTTCTCCGTAATTGTGGATGACCAGCGACGAAACGTTGTAGACGCCCTCTTCCAAGAAGATCATCCGCAGGATCTTCTTGCGGAATTCCGGATCCACCGGACCGCCGACGACCTTGGTCATCGACTCCGACAACATGCCGATGCCCGACTTGATGATCAGTAAGGAGATCCCCACGCACAGATAACTTTCGATCGACACATGGGAGATCTTGTATAAGACGATGGAGACTAAGACCGCGATCGCCACCCAGGCGTCGGAAAGATTGTCGACGCCGGCCGCCTCGAGAGCTTCCGAACGCAGTTCCTTCCCCTTTTTCTTCAAGGCATTGCCTAAGAAGTATTTAACGACCAGCGAGACCGCCATCGCGCCGATCAGCAGAGCGTTATAGACCGGTGTCTGTTTGGGATGGATGATCGAATCCACGGCCTCATACAGGGAACGGAAACCGATCGCCAGGATCAACATCGTGATGATGACCGAACAGACATACTCCAGTCTGCCGTAACCGAAGGGATGCTTCTCATCCGCCTCCTTCTGCGAAAGCTTCGCAAAGATCAGGATCAGACTGGAAAAGATCACATCAGCAAAAGAATTGATCGAATCCAGGACCACGGCTTGGGAATGCGCCAGAGAGCCGATGACGAACTTGGCGGAAGAAAGGACGAGATTGGAAACGATCCCGATGACGTTATATCTGACGATCTGTGCGCTGCGTGAACTGTTTTTCATATTCCTCTAGATTATACCATCTTCACTGTACTCACAAGGTCCACAAGTCTTCCTCTTTCATATAAAATAGACATAGAAAAAGAAAGGAGTCGCGATGAGTTCCCTGATCCTTGGCGCCTACGCCCACGTCGATGCCGGCAAGACCACACTGTCGGAAGCCATCTTACACAAATGCGGTGTCCTCAGCGATATCGGCCGAGTCGATCACGAAGACTCCTTTTTGGATTATGACGACTACGAGCGCAAGAAAGGCATCACCGTCTACACCAAACAAGCCCGTTTCACCTATAAGAACAGGAACTACGTCTACGTCGATACGCCCGGTCATCTCGATTTCGCCGGCGAAGTGCAGCGAAGCTACGAGATCCTGGACATGGCCATCCTGATCGTCGATGCCTCTTCTTCTCTCCCCGCCGATACGATACGCCGCTTCTCCTATCTGAGAAGCCTGCATATTCCGGTCCTGATCTTCTTGAACAAGACCGACATCTCCCACCGTTCCCTGAAGGAGAACCTTGACGATCTGACCGGCCATCTGGATCCCGATGTCCTGATGCACGATCAGGTCTTCGAAGCCGCCGCTCTGAACCACGAAGAAGCTCTCGAAGACTACCTGCAGGAAGGAAAGATCGATGACCGCTACATCATCTCCGACCTCAAGGAAGGCCTCTTCTTCCCGGTCTTTGCCGGCAGTGCCTTGCACGAAGAAGGCATCGACGAACTTCTGGACTTCATCGACCGCTTCATCAAAACGCCGCAGACTTCGGACCGCTTCAAAGCCTACATCTTCAAAGTCGACGACTACGCCCACCTTAAGATCTTTTCCGGGACCTTGAGAAACCGGGATCCCATCGCCGGCTATAAGATCTCCGAGCTCGTACAGTTCAACGGAAACAAAACGGTACAGGTCAAGGAAGTCCAGGGCAGCGACTTATGTGCCGTCAAAGGTCTGCAGGGACTGCAGGCCGGGACCTTCCTGCCTTCTTTGTTCACGGAAGAGAAAAGAAAACTCGACAGCCTTTCCTATACGCTCCTCTCCGATCTGGATGCCAATGAGCTCTACCGGCGCATCGTCTCCCTCAATGACGAGTTCCCGGAACTCAACATCACCCTGAAAGACGAAGTGACGGCCGATCTGATCGGCGACCTGCAGAAAGACTTCATCAAAGACCTGATCAAAAAACGCTTCGCTATCGACATCGCCTATTCAAGACCCCTCATCGAATATAGGGAAGCGGTGGAAGCAGAAGTCTACGGTGTCGGTCACTACGAGCCGCTTCGTCATTACGCGGAAGTCCTGGTCCGTCTTTCACCTGCGGATTCCTACCGCGTCAAGGCAAAGAAAGAGTTCTCGGTCCTGCTCGACTATCTGGAACACTACGTCCCGCACGGCTTGCTGACAGACTCGCCTTTGGACAAGACACAGATCGAGATCATCGACATCCGCACCCACCTCAAACACACCGAAGGCGGCGACCTCATCCAGGCCCTGGACCGGGCGATCCGCCACGCCTTATACAAAGGCTCCTCCTATATTCTGGAGCCCTACTATCTCGTTTCGCTGAGCGGCGATCCCAGGACGCTCAACGGGATCATCGCGGAACTCTCCGCCCGTCAGTATCTCTTCGACATCGAAGACGACATGATCCTGGCCAAAGTGCCGAAGCTGCTCTACAACGATCTGATCCTGTCGCTGAAGAACCGCTTCCGCGACGACTTCTCCTCGGGCATCGAAGGAAACTTCTATGACCGCTGTCACGATCAGAAAGCGGTCATCGACGCGATCGCCTACGACTACAGGAATGACGTCTCCAGGCCGGTCGGATCGATCTTCACCCGCAACGGTGCGGGCACCTACATCCCGCCGGAGGAAGTCGAAGAAAACATGCACATGCAGCTGCGCGACTACTTCAGCGACTATACCCCGCCGGTGAAACACAATCCGCGCACGGTCAACGAGGAAGAACTCAAGCGCGTCTGGAACTCTCTGTACAAACCGCGTCCCCGTTACATCGAGACGAAGAAAGAAAAGGAAGAGGAGCAGAAGAAGACCTATGCACCGCCGAAAGAACTTTTATATCTGATCGACGGCTACAACGTCATGCATGCCCTCGAAGATGCACCGCTGGACAACCTGGTCATGGCCAGAGAAAAAGTCATCGACCTCATCTGCGATTTCTCGGGCTACGTCTCGGCTGCCTGCGTCCTGGTCTTTGACGCCTACCTGCAGGACGCCTGCAAGCCCGGGGTCAGCGAGCGGGACAACATCACGATCGTCTACACCAAAAGCGGCCAGACGGCCGACATGTATATCGAAGAAAAATCCAAAGAACTCTCCGATACCTACCGCATCATCGTCGTCACCTCCGACGCCCTGGAACAATTATCGGTCTTTTCTTCCGATGCCTTCCGCCTCTCCTCGAGAGAGTTCCTTGCCCGCTACAACAACATGCGCAGGAACATGACCCATAACGAAAAGCTCTCCAACCGTCCTTTGGCCGAGCTGAAAAAACTGCTCGGCGACTGATCGAAGGACCTTTCCAAACGCAAGTTCACTTTAAAAAGAATTCCTGCGCTCAGGTACCGATTTTTCGTGTAAAATGAATGAAGAAGGAGAATGTATATGAATCTTAATCTGCAAGATAAAGTCGTACTGGTCACCGGCGGAACCGGCGGTATCGGTACGGCCATCGTCAAAGGCTTCCTCGCTGAGGGTGCCAAAGTCGCTTTCTCTTCCACATCACAGGCCAAGATCGATGCCCTGATCCCGACACTGGACGCCAAAGAAGGCCAGGTCGCAGGCTTCGTCGCTGACATGTCCAAGGAAGAAGACATCAAGAACTTTGTTGAAAACGCAAAAGCTCACTTCGGTACGATCAACATCGTCGTTCCGAATGCCGGTTATGAAGGCAAAGCTCATCCGGTCCAGGATATGGATCTCGAGCTCTTCGAGAAGACCTACATGCTCAACGTCTTCTCTGTCATGCTGATGCTGAAATACGCTGCTCCGACACTCATCGAAAACAAGTCCGGTGCCGTCGTCGTCGTCGCTTCCGCTGCCGCTTATGAACCGACAGCAGGCAACAGTGCCTACGTTTCATCCAAGTATGCCGTTGCCGGTCTGACGAAGTGCGTCGCTCTGGAACTCGGTCCGGTCGGTGTCCATGTCAACTATGTCTGCCCGGGTCCGGTCGATACTCCGATGATGCTCCGTATCGAGAAAGACTTCTTCGGTGACACCATGACTCATGAAGAAGCCATGGCGATGCTGGCTGGAAACTACGCAATGGACAAACGTTATGCGACTCCGGAAGAAGTTGCCAACGCCGTCTTATACCTGGCTTCCGACGTCTCCGCACATACCGCAGGTATGGGCATGCATGTCGACTCCAAGGTCTCTGCGCCGAACTAAACCGAAAGATCATTTCAAAGCCGAAAAGCCGGTCAGGACCGGCTTTTCTTTTTGTCTTATTTCATAAAAAAGACCTGCACGAATGCAGGTCAGATCAGCAGGGAATCGACTTGATCGACCAGGTCGATCAGCTGTTTCTTGTAATAATCGATCTTCTCTTTTTCCTCCGGAGTGCGCTTGATCGTCCTTCTTAAGACGCGGGTATAACCGATGACCATCGCCTTGCGCAGGACCTCTTTCTTGTAAGCTTCGTCTTTTCCTTCGAAGTAGAAATCAAAGAGCTTTTCCAGGATAAACTGGGCATTGTCCCAGTCGAGCTTCAGGAAGTCCTCGACGCCTTTGTGATCGAGCTCACCGAAGCCGCGGAACGCCAGATAGATCGAAGCGAATTCGAAGATCGGATTACCGACCGACAGGGTATCCATATCGATCAGGATCGCCTCGTTGTTGGCGTAGTGGACATTGTTGGTGTGATAATCGCCGTGGATCATCATGTTGGACTCCGGTATCGCATCGACCAGCTTATACAGCTTGTCGTAGGTCGCCTGCGGCAGGTGATCCTTCAGCCAGGTCACCCAGCGCATCGCCGTCGCTTTCGCGCTCGGCAGCAGGCCTTCCTTGACCGGTGTTTCGTGGATCTCCTTCAGCATGTCTGCGAAGATCTTCACGTACTTCTCTCTGTTCTCCGGATCGGCGATGATGAGCTTGGTCAGAGATTTTGCCGAAAGAAGTTCAAAGACCGAACCGTATTTGTCGCCGACCTTGACGACATCGAAGGGGATCGCCGTATTGATGCCCATGACCAGAGCGGTCTTGGCCAGTTCGCGTTCTCTCTTGATGTCATCCAGGGCATCGGAATTCTTATAGACCTTGATGATCGTGTCAGGATTGAGGCGGTAGACGATACCGTTGGATCCTTCACCGATGACTTCGCAGCCCTCCACCGACATCTTGCGGAAGCCCTTGGAGATGTCCATCATCTCGGAGAAACCGGTCATCTCGAAGATCTCATAGATCTCCGATGAACAGTTGATGATCGAAAAATCCGCTTCCTTCTTCTTCAGTTTCAGGATCTGCCTGAGACCGGCGGATGAGATGTATTTGAGCTCATCCAGGTCCAGGACGAGTTTTCCGTCCGGATGTTCCGTACGAATCTTTGCAACTTCTGCGCCGAACTGTTCCGCGTTGTTGGTGTCGATGCTTCCTTCCGGAAAGATCGTCAGGATCCCGTTTTCAAATGTGTTGTTCATCTTCTTTACTCCTTGATATATCTGGAAAAGATCGTATCGATCAAAAAACAGTATTCTTTATAGACAGCCTGATCACTCAAGGAAGACAGCGCCTCTCTGAGTGAATCGTAATACCAGTAGTGCTTCTTCGGATCGTTCTGGTTGAAATTGTTCCAGAACGCTTCGCCCTGCTCCAGCAGTCCGAGATGGAAGCTCCTCAGATTGGAGACTTTGTCGGCCAGACAGACCATCCTGGCGCCTTCGTCCGTCAGCGAACGGACGGTCTCGATCGCTTCTTTCTTGCGCTCGACCCAGGTCTCTTTCTTGTTGACCTGACCGCGCTTGTCTTCCGATTCGTAAGCGACCATCGCCGCCACATGATCGCCGAACTGTTCGCGGATGTCTTCGATCGTCGCAGCGGTGTCCTCCACCGTATCGTGCAGGACCGCCGCGCAGAGGATCTCATCGTCCAGTGTCATCAGCGACACCAGACTCAGGACCTCGAGCGGATGAAAGATATAAGGCTGGCCGTTTCCTTTTCTGACCATGCCCTTATGTGCATTTGCCGCAAAGCGGATCGCCTCGTCGATCATTCCTTTATCCTCCTCGACATGATGAAACGGTTCTGGTTGCCCTTACGTTCGTAACGGCACTCATCCATGGATTTCTTCACCATATAGATGCCCAGTCCGCCGATCTTCCGGTCTTCCAGTTTCGCATCGACGTCCGGATCTTCATTCTCCAGCGGATTGAACGGGATACCGTAATCCACCAGATAGATATAGATCTTATTGTGATGGAACGTCATTCCCACCGTCACCTTGCCCGGTCCCTCCGGATAAGCATAGTGACAGACGTTGACGAACATCTCTTCCAAAGCCACCGTGATCGCCATCGTGGCCTTCATATCCGCATCGTGTTCCTCGAGACCCTGTTCGACGAACGCCAGGACTTCATGCAGCTTCGCGTCATTGGCATCATAGGTCCTCTCCAAAGTGCTGCTCTCACCCTTCGGCGAATAATCGAATGCCAGCATCGTCAGATCGTCGAACTGTTCTTCATCGCCGACGAAACGGTCCACATCCTGACGGATCATATGCAGGATGGTGGCACAGTTGGTCCGCGGATCGATCGATTCCAGAGACTTCATCAGTCTATCTTCGCCGAACAGTTCGCCTTGCGCGTTGGTCGCCTCGGTGACGCCGTCGGTATATAAGAAGATCTTGTCGCCCATATTCAGCTGCAGCTCCGATTCCTTGTACTGATAGCCCTCAAATCCGGCCAGGACGAAGCCCGGTATGCAGTGCAGGTAGGAGATCACGCCGTTCTTCTTGATGATCGGCGGATTGTGACCGGCATTGGCGTAGGTCATCTTGCCGGTCTTGAGATCGATGATCGCCATCCACGACGTGACGAAGAGTCCGACTTCGTTCCCTTCGCAAAGCAGATCGTTGACTCTGGTGAAGATCATCGAAGGCGTTAAGCCCAATTGCGCATGGTCCTTGATCAGCGTCTTGGCGATGACCATGAACATGGCGGCCGGGATGCCCTTGCCGGAAACATCGGCAATGACGATGGCCAGACGGTCTTCATCGATCATGAAGAAGTCGTAGAAGTCGCCGCCGACCTCCTTGGCCGGGGTCATCGTCGCATAGATATCGAAATCCTTCCGCTCCGGGAAGGCCGGGAAGATGTTCGGAAGCATGTTGGCCTGAATGGAAGAGGCCAGCGAGAGCTCGGTGGAGATCCTTTCGCTCCTCTTGGTCTCCGCCTGCTGCGCGAAGATGGCTTCTCTGCCTTTGCGGGCGACGACGGTACAGATGGCTGCGGCCATCGAAGTATAGATATACCGCGGCACATAGCTGCGCCACAGGAAGTTCAGCCAGGTCGCCTTGATGTCGATGACGCTCGCCGCTTCCGCCGTCGTGATCGCCTGATCGGAGACCTCCAGGATCGTGCCCGGGATCAGCTTGATGTAGTTGTAGTCGATGATGCCGAGCCCTTTATAGATGCACAGGTAGTCTGCCAGCAGGGCAAACAGCAGCGTCACGACCGCGACGCTTGCCGTTAAAGGCCTGGAATAATAGCGGACGGACAAAAAGATCGGGAACATGATCAGCAGATAGACGCTGTTGCCTAAGACCAGTTCCGCCCGGAAGAAGATCGTGATGTAGATCAGCATCAGTAAGAACTTCAGCCACTTCTTCTTTCCCTTAAAATAGTAAGCGATACCCGTACCGGCCACCGAAGAGATCGCCGCCTGCAGCATCACGCCGGTCAGTCTTCCCTTATCGGCGGTATCGAACGCGCCGAAAAAGCTGACCACGATGTAGGACAGCGAGAGGATCGCAGTATAGAAAAGGATGCGGGCGACGAACAGGTTCGCTTCCACTTCGTTGTCCCAAAGGGTCTGCGTCTGATGTCGTTCTTCCTCTTCGTATTGTTTCCGGATGTTGTTCCTTGCCTTGCGGATGAAGATCATTGGATGTTGAGGATGTCGTTGAATCCGGTCATCTCAAAGATCTCCATCAGTTCATCTTTGACATTGGTGATGACCATCGTGCCTTTCCCGTTCATCATCTTCTGTCCTCTGAGCAGGACGCGCAGGCCGGCAGAGGAAATGTACTCCAGACCTTTGAAATCCAGAGTGAGCTCTTTGATGTCCTTGCCGATGACTTCGCTGAGTTTGGTGTCCAGCTCAGGTGCCGTCGTCGTGTCCAGCCTTCCGTCCAGGGAGAGTCTGCATACATTTTCTTTTAAAGTTTCACTGATTTCCATAGGTGCTCCTTTATAACATGCCTCTCGAGAAGACCGGCGAGATGCCTGCCTTCTTGAATTCATCGTAACAGTTCAGTAAGAGGGTCTTCCTGGCTGCACCGGCCTTGTGTGCCGGACAGACATAGGTGATCCCGTAAGTGACGCCGTCGGTCGTGATGTTCCAGATGCCCGAATACGAGAGCTTGCGGACGTTCTTGACATCTTCCTTGGTCCTGTCGATCGCCTTCTGCAGCGTCTCTTCGATCAGAGTACGGTCATCCGCAAAACGGAACAGGAAGGAGACCGACTTGGAATCCTTGATCTTTTCGATCGAGCGGATCTGCGAGTTACAGACCGTATAGGTGGACGAGGTCGCCATCGACTGGAACTTCGTGACACGCGCCGAGAAGTATTTGACATCGCACTCTTCGCCGTTGTAACGGACCATGTCGCCGACCTTGTAGAAGTTGTTGTTGTAGATGTTGATGCCGGCGATGATGTCCTTCAATGTATCCTGCAAAGCCAAGCCGACGATCGTCGCGACGATACCGAGACCTGCCAGGATCGAGGAGACGTTGACGCCGTGCAGATGCATGACCATCATGGCCGCGGCGATGATGACGATGTATTGCAGGACGTTGAAGATCATGCCGATGAACGTGTTCTTGTGCTGCTCATCCTTGTTGGTATAGGCGACCTTCTTGATCAGGTACTGCTTGATGACATAAAGCAGTGCCGAAGCTACGGCGATGACCAGCAGACTGGAAAGGAACGCCGAAGATCCCAGATAATTCAGGATCTCTTTGAAACTCTTCGGTTCATTCATTACACGCTTCCTCCTTCGATCTCTTCCATGGAAGAAATGATCTCATCGACCAGTTTGCTTCCGTCTTCTTTTTCTTCTTCGCGCATATAGAAATGCAGATGATAAATGCCCTTCTTCCCTTTGCGGTTGAAGGAAGTACCGTACATCCTTCTGCCCTGCACCTCATAGCTGTAGGCAAAGCCCATCGCTTCCCCGTTCTCCAGGAAACCTTCTCTATGATAAGCGAAAGAGCGCATCAGATCCGCCGTCTCTTTTTCATTCTTTTCGACGATCTCTTTCAGGGTCAGGACCGCCAGGAACAGCGCATTCACCCTGCGGTAGGCAAGGGATGCGATCATATGTCTGTTTTCATCTCTCAGGACGAAATTTTCATCTCCCGTTTCGTTGATGTTCAGCAAGGCGATCTCCTCTTCATTCAGAAGAGAAAAGCCTTCGGGAAACTCAAGATCGAGCTGATGCAACCGGATCATCGTATTCATCTTATCTATATTCTAACATCGTCAGCAGGACTGAGGCCATGATCGTGCCGATAAGGATCAAAGCCTGCTTGAGTTTGTGCCTGGTCAGCAGCCCGATGAACTCCCGGACCGCCGCATTCGGCCAGAAATACCACTTGGTCGAAGCACCGATGCCGGTCGCCCGCATCTTCACTCTGCGGGCAAACAGCCCCGCCCGCAAGATGTGGAAATTGGAGGTCGCAAACGAGATCTTCGCCTCTTTGTTTTCTTTTAATATCAGCTCCTTGGAAAAAGCCATGTTCTCATAGGTATTGGTCGAACGCTCCTCCTTGAGGATCTCGTCTTCCCTGATGCCCTTACTCAGCAGGTACCTGGCCATGCATTCGCCCTCGCTGATGATCTCGTCGGGTCCCTGTCCTCCGGAAGGAACGAACTTCAGTGCCTTTCCGGAAGCCTCCTTCTGCTTATGATAGAAAGCCAAAGCCGCATCGATCCTCCCCTTCAGCAGAGGCATCGGCGTGCCGTCTTCATTCATGCCGCAGCCCAAGATGATCATATAGTCGCGGTCAAAGTCCGGCGTGTGTCTTGTCACCAGGACACCGGCAAACATCGTCCCCAGCAACATGCATTCAAAATACAGATAGACCGAGGCAAAGGCGTTGAAGATCAGGTCGTGAAGAAAGACCTCCTCCCTGCTTCCGGAAACATAGTAGTTGAAACGCATGTACACCAGGACACCGGCGATGATCAGTATCGACAGAAGGATGCCTAAGATGTTGACGAAACTTCTGCCCTCATGACGGATCAGGGAGATGTTGGAGATGCACAGAAGCAGACAGAAGACCAACAGGAAGGGGAAAGACAGGATGATGAAGTTGCCGAAGGAATCCGACATGAACGACAATGCTCTCCCTTCATTGAAGAAGTCCGGATCGAGATAATACTCTCTCATCAGCAGGATCTGCCCGACCAGCAGATAACACAGGAACAGCGCATACCCGAAATAGAAGATCGTATTGTAGGAATACGGATTGTAACGCAGCTGTCCGATGAACGAATGGATCAGCAGGCCGATGACCGCCAGATAATAGAAAGCCAGGCTCAGATTGATCCACACCGCATTCTTCCTGCCGCCCATGTACAAGACCGCCAGTAAGACCGCCATAGCCGCGGAGAGCGCAGCGATATGATAGAGCTTCGGTTTCTTGTCGAGTGTGTCGAAAAGCTTCATCTCTCATCCTCCCGCAGGCTCATCTTCTCCCCGTCAGGCAGGATGAACGACTGATCGAAAGTCACATGAAAAGCCTCGGCGATCTGCTGCAGTTCACTCACCGTCAGCGTATCCCGCCGCAATTTCTTATAAAAGTTCTGCCGGCTCTGGCCGATCCTCCGGGCGAGTTCCGCCAGGGAAACGCCTTCTTCGGCACAAAGCTTTTTCACCAGATCTGCCGTATTCATATGGACTCTTCTTTCTTTGTCATCTACCATTGTAAACCGTATGGTTTCCATATACAAGAAAAGAAAAGACGATCAGCTCGTCTGTCCTTCTTTCAGTTTTTCCAGCCGCGGATCATCCTTGCCGTACTTCACATACATGTCATATATGATGTTCCTGAGCTTCTCGTTCTCCTTCTTCAGATCGGCATCTGCGGCGATCTTGTAGGGCTCGCCGAAGTACGTCTCCACCCGGGAAAGGAACGGCGTGTACTTTCCGACATTGACGCAGGGAACGATATAGGCACCGTTCCTTTGCGCCAGAGAAACGGCACCGAATTTGAACGGCAGCAGGATCTCATCCGTGCGGTTCCTGGTCCCTTCCGGGAAGATCCCGATGACGCCGTTATGTTTCAGGACTTCGTCCGCCGCTTCTATGACCTCCGGCGTATGACGGCTGCGGTCGACCGGTATGGTCTGTGCCATGCGGAACAGGAAACCGAAAAGGCCGTCATGGAACTTTTTGGCCGCCAGATAGCGGACCGCCCGCTTCTTATAGGCGTAAGCGATGAAGACCGGGTCGGGTGCCATGCGGTGATTGACCGCGATGATCACCGGTCCGTCCTCCGGTATGTTGCCGACATGATAGGCTTTCGGATGAAACAGGATATGGACGACCGGATAAAAGAAAGTGCGGATGAAGCGGTAGCTTTTCTCATCGGCTCTCACATATTTCTCAACGAACTGTCTCTGTCTGTCTTCCCCGGTCATATATTCAATATATCAATATTATGATGCGGAAACCCTCCTGACGCAAGAAAGAAAAAGTCCGACAGGAAACTATTTTCCCTTTTTCCCAAAAAAAAGAAGATCCTGCGATCTCCTTCTTCGTTTTCAGAAGATGCCCTCTTCCATCATCGCTTCGGCGACCTTTTTGAAGCCGGCGATATTGGCTCCGGCCACCAGATCGTAGCCCAAGCCGTATTCTTCCGCCGCCTTCACAGATGCTTCGTAGATCTTCACCATCATCTGTTTCAGCCTGCCGTCGATCTCCTCTTCGCTCCAGGAGAGCCGTTCGGCATTCTGCGACATCTCCAGCGCCGAGACACCGACGCCGCCGGCGTTGACCGCCTTGGACGGTGCCACGATGATGCCTCTGCATTTCCGCAGATATTCCAATGCCTCATAGACCGTCGGCATATTGGCGACTTCGATGTAATACTTCACGCCGGATGCCGCGATCTTTTCGGCATGTTCAAGATCCACATCGTTCTGCACGGCGGCCGGCATCAGGATATCGACATCCCGTACGCCCCAGAACTTTTCTCCCGCGACGAAGCGGCAGCCGAACTTCTTCGCATACGGCTCGCAATGCATAGGATCCTCTCTTCGCATCTTTTCGATGAACGCGATCTTCTCCGGTGTATCCACGCCGTCCTCATCATGGATGTAACCGTCCGGACCCGAGAAGTAGGTGACTTTGCCGCCGAGCTCCGCCGCCTTCTTCATGATGCCCCACGCCACATTACCATAGCCCGACACGCCGATCCTTTTACCTTCGATCGTATCGTTTTCGTGCTTGAGCACCTCGCAAAGATAATAGACCGCCCCGTAACCCGTCGCCTCCGGACGGATCAGAGAACCGCCGTAACTTAAGCCCTTGCCGGTCAGCACGCCGTTTTCGAAATTGCCTTTCAGCCTTCTGTACTGGCCGAACAGATAGCCGATCTCCCGCTTTCCGACGCCCATGTCACCGGCCGGCACATCCCTGTCCGGTCCGATATAGCGGTACAAAGCCGACATGTAGCTCTGGCAGAAACGCATGATCTCGCCGTCGCTCTTCCCGGAAGGATCGAAATCCGCTCCTCCTTTGCCCCCGCCGATCGGCAAGCCCGTCAGGGCATTCTTGAACGTCTGTTCAAAACCTAAGAATTTGATGATCGATTCGTTGACGTTCTTCTGAAAACGCAGACCGCCCTTGTACGGTCCGATCGCTCCGTTGAACTGGCAGCGGTAGCCGACATTGGTCCGGACTTTCCCTTTATCATCGGTCCAGACCACTTTGAAACGGATCATCCGTTCCGGTTCCGCCATCCGCATCAGCAGATCGGCCTTCTCGTATTCCGGATGTGCTTTGATCAAAGGCTCAGCCGCATGAAAGACCTCTTCAACGGCCTGTAAAAACTCAGGCTCATTTTCGTACTTGAGCTTCAGCTGATCGATTGTATTTTCGATATACATAAACCCCATATCCTTTTCAACTTCATTATAGCCTGCGGACGATCGTCCCGGACAGCGGATTTCACAAGATCCGAAAAAAGAAGCAGCTTTCGCAGGATCCTCCCGTTTCACTGCTTCCGTTTATTGATCTAATGCCTGCTTCAGCGCTCCCGCAAGAGCCCGGTATCCCTCATCCGATAGTCCGCCGGCGCCGATGCCGAGATACTCCTTGTGTTCCCTGCAGACCTTGCCGAAATCGATGAGCGTGATCTCTTCCCCCTGCAGCGAGAGCCCGCCGGTCAGATCGGCGATGAAGATCCTGTGGCCTTTCAGATCTTCAATGAGTCGCTTAACATCCCCATCGTTCAGACCTGCTTCTTTGGAAAAAACGAAGACCAGATTCTTCTCCAGTATCCCTTCTTCCTTCCTGAGCCGCAGATCCTGCGCCAGGGAAACATGATCATAGTCGTCTTTGACGGAAAAATAAGCCTGAGCGAAATCGGAAGAAAGATCTTCATACAGTCCGGCCAGGACCTCATCCCCATAGAAAGCGATGCGTCCTTCCTCTTCCGTTTCCGTCCGCCGTTTGGCCTCTTCCGTCATCGCTTCATATTCGTTGAAGTAATGATCATAGACTTCCTGATAGATCAGATCGGTGAAGGCCTTCACCCCCTCATCGGTGATGTGGATCCCGTCATGCCAGAAATACTCCGGATGGCCTTGCGAAGTCTTCTCCCATTCGATGATATGCAGGTTGCCGTAGTTTTGCGCAAAACGGGCAAAACGTTCGTTGAACTGCGGATCGTCGGCACCTACCGCATCGATCCAGAAGACCTGCCGGCCTTCCAGGATCTCCATGAGCCTTTCGTTCCTTGCCTCGATATAGTCGCCGTTGGTCGACAGACACAGCAGGACCGTGTCGGCCAAAGTCCCGCTTTCTTTCATCTGCTCGAGGATCGCTTCGCCCTTGTAAAGGTCTCTTGATACTTCCCCGTCAAAATAACCGTTGGGGAACATCTCATAGAGCCGGTCGGCCGCATTGATCAGAACGGAATCGCCGATGCCGGTGACCGGCATCTTCTCCAGCAGTTCTTTGACGGCCTCTTCCTTGTTTTCCGCCCCCTTCAACAAGGCCTCATAGGCCTCTTTTCTTTCCTTCACCGTCTTCATGTATTCTTCGTTGCGCTTCTTGATCAGCTCCTCATTCTCACTCAGCTTTTCTTTGAGTTCTTCGAGCTCCTTGCTGTGATCTTTTTCCGCGATGAAACGGTACATGCCGGACAAAGACATCAAAACGAAACAGATGCATAAGACGATGTTGATGATCCGCTTTTTGAAGATCTTTTTGAGATCCAGGGCGTTATGCATCAGAAGAGCCAGAAACAGTGTCGCAAATACCGTGAACAGCTTCTGCAGGAAAGAAGGCAGAGGGCCGTTCAGGAAGAGGTGATACAAAGGGTATTCCAGAAGATAGATCTCATAGGAACAGGAAGAGATCAAAGAGACATAAAGATCCGCCGGATCTCTTCGTCCGGCCAGGACGATCGAATGATCGATGACGCGCGCCGTCAAAAGGCAGACTGCCGCCATCATCACGCTCATGAAAGGACTGTCGCTGCCGATCAGGACGAAACAAAGGAAAAGGAGGATCAGATCGGCATAAAACAGGCTTGATTCGATCTTCCTGTTCCTGCCGGCCAAAGGGCCCCGATCAAAATGGATCATCCTCAACAAGATGCCCGCCAGGAATGCGAAACTTCTTTGGAAGGTCCCGTAGTAGGCATGCATGACCCTGCCCTTTGAGACATCGGTGACAAAGACGGCATAGCTCACGATGCAAAGCAGAGCGGTAAGAAAATAAGAAACGGACTTCTTTTCACAAAACAGCTTTTTGAACAAAGGAAAACACAGACCGCTCAGTGCTTCGTATTGCAGCAGGATGGCGATGTACCACATATGCAAGAACGGCGATGCTTCGCTCCTCGCAAAATAATCCTGCTTGGCGGCGATCTGATAAAAGTTGTTATAGGCAAGCAGAACGGAAGCGGTCTCC
>JAFOLW010000005.1 GCA_017419165.1 Erysipelotrichaceae bacterium | reverse complement strand
TCTGGAGTTTTTGAATGTCAAGGTGACGGCGGACGGCGATGAACTGACGATCGATCCGACCAATATCGCCAATATCGATCTTCTCGATGACGACGTCATGAAGCTGAGGGCATCCTATTACTTCATGGGTGCGCTGTTGGGTAGATTCAAACATGTCCGCATGTACTCGCCGGGCGGCTGCAACCTCGGGCCGCGTCCGATCGATCTGCATCTGAAAGGCTTTGAAGCCTTGGGCGCCAGGATCAAACAGGAAGGCAACATCATCGAGATCAGTGCCGACGAACTGCTCGGGGATGACATCTATCTGGATTTCGCTTCCGTCGGTGCAACGATCAACATCATGCTGGCGGCATGTTTCGCCAGAGGGAGGACGACGATCGAGAACGCGGCCAAAGAGCCGGAGATCATCGATCTGTCTTCGATGCTGAATAAGATGGGTGCTCAGATCCGCGGTGCCGGTACATCCGAGATCACGATCAACGGTATCACCAGGCTGAAGGGCTGCATCCACGACATCATTCCCGACCGTATCGAAGCCGGGACCTACATCGTCGCGGCAGCGGCCTGCGGAGAAGACGTGACGGTCAAAAACGTCATCCCGCAGCATATCGAAGCTCTGACCTCCAAGCTGGAAGAAATGGGCGTGGAACTCGAGCAGGGATCCGACTATGTCCGCGTCTTCGGCAGGGAGGATCTCAGACCGGTCGACATCATCACGCAGCCGTTCCCGGGCTTTGCCACGGACTTGCAACAGCCTTTGACGTCCTTGCTGACGAAAGCCAACGGCGACTCCCGTGTCGAAGAGACGATCTACCTGGAGCGTTTCAAACACTGTCACGAGCTCAATCAGATGGGAGCGAACATCGAGACCGGTTCCGGCCGTTCGCTGATCCACGGTCCGACACCGCTTCACGGTGCCGACATCTTCGCCACCGACTTGAGATGCGGGGCATCCCTGGTCATCGCGGGACTGATGGCGCAAGGGGAGACTATCATCCACAACGCCTATCACATCTACCGGGGCTACGATTCGATCGTCAACAAGCTCAAAGCGATCGGGGCCGACATCGAATGAGTTTAAACGGAAAATGCCTGAAATAAAGGGATATTTCGCATTTTCTTGTTTACAATCTCGTTTGATCTGATATAATAATTAAGCATGTAAACTTTCTTTGGGTTGACATGATACTCAAGGCGGAAGGGAGATTAAGATGAAAAAAGGTATTCATCCTGATTATTACAGAGTTACTGTTACCTGCGCAGGCTGCGGTACGACATTCGAGACCGGTTCCACGAAGAAGGACGGCATCAAGGTCGATACTTGTTCCAACTGTCATCCGTTCTACACGGGCAGACAGAGATTCGCGGCATCTGCAGGCAGAATTGAAAAATTCAATAAGAAGTATGGCTTAACAAGCAATAATTAGAGGAAATCATTCCTCTTTTTATTTATAATGATTTATGTTGAGGTAAACAATTATGTATCAAAGTTACAGAGACGGCTGGATCGAAACGATCAGCGGCTGCATGTTTGCAGGAAAGACCGAGGAGCTGATACGCCGTATCAAGGTCCTGGAATTCGCAAAGAAAGAGATCATGGTCTTCAAACCGAAGATCGATAACCGTTATTCCGAAACGAAGGTCGTATCCCATGCGGGTTCTTCCGTGGAATCGCATGTCGTTTCCGATGCTCTGGAGATCCTGGAGATGGTCAAGCCGACCACACAGGTCGTGGCGATCGACGAAGCGCAGTTTTTTGATGAGAATATCTGTGCCGTATGCAATGAACTGGCCGACCGCGGGATCCGCGTCATGGCGGCAGGTCTGGACACCAATTTCAAAGGGGAACCGTTCGGACCGATGCCGCAGCTGATCACGGAAGCGGAATTCGTCACCAAGCTGGCTGCCGTATGCAACAAGTGCGGTGCGCCAGCCACCAGGACACAGCGCATCATCAACGGGAAGCCTGCTTCCTATAACGATCCGATCATCCTGGTCGGCGCTTCGGAAAGCTATGAAGCAAGGTGCCGTCATTGCCATGAAGTTCCGGATAAACCGAAAGTGAAGTTGGGAAGATAATATGGACGCAAAGATCATAAAACTGCAAGAGATCGAAAAACGCTATCTTGAGATCAATGAGGATCTGATGAAAGAAGAAGTCGTTTCCGATGTCAAGAAATACACCAAGCTGTCGAAGGAACAGGCCAAGATCAAGGCCGCGTACGACGCGTATCAGAACTACAAGAAATATACGACGATCATCGAAGACGGCGAAGAGATGCTCAAAGACCCCGATCCCGAGATCAAAGAGATGGCGGAGATGGAGATCGCCGATGCCAGAGAAAAGCTCGAAGCGTTGAACAAGCACATCGAAGAGCTGCTGCTTCCGAGAGATCCGGAAGACAGTTATGACTGCCTGGTCGAGATCCGCGGCGCTGCCGGCGGCGATGAAGGAAACATCTTTGCCGGAGATCTGTTCCGCATGTATTCCTACTATGCCGAATCCTTAGGCTATAAAGTGGAAGTCATGGAATCTTCCGAAGGGGAAGCGGGCGGCTATGCCCTGATCTCCTTCCAGGTCAAAGGCCTGGATGCCTACCGTCATTTCAAGTTCGAGTCCGGTGCTCACCGCGTACAGCGCGTTCCGAAGACAGAGACGCAGGGCAGGGTCCATACCTCCACCGCGACGGTCATCGTCTTCCCGGATGTCGAAGACGAAGACATCGAGATCCCGGATTCCGATCTGGAGATCGAGACGCACCGCGCTTCCGGTGCCGGCGGTCAGCATATCAACAAGACCGATTCGGCTGTCCGTATCGTCCACAAGCCGACCGGTATCACAGTCAACTGCCAGGACGGACGCAATCAGATCGCCAATAAAGAGACGGCGTTGCGGATCATCCGTGCGCGCGTCTACGATTACTATAAGCAGAAGAAAGAGGAAGAGGAAGGTGCGATCCGCCGTTCGAAGATCGGTACCGGCGACCGTTCCGAAAAGATCCGTACCTACAACTATCCGCAGAACCGCGTTTCCGACCACCGCATCGGTCTGACCATCAATCAGCTCGACCGCATCATGGAAGGCAAACTCGATGACATCGTCAACGCTTTGCTGGCGAACGACGATAAAGAAAAACTGTTGAATGAACACGTATAATGAACTGATCCATCAGTATCGTAAACTATTCAAAGAGAAGGGGCTTCCGCCGGAAACGGTGAAGGCTTTTCTTTTTGAGCTGTGCAACGATCACAAGATCAACCTGTATCTGGATATCGACAAGCCGATGGATGAAGAAGTCTATCAGCTGTTTGTTTCCGGTATGGAACGCATCATGAACAACGAACCGATGAACTACGTCCTGGGATACTCCTATTTCTACGGTTACCGTTTCACCGTCAACGACGGCGTACTCATCCCGCGGCCCGAGACGGAAGAACTCGTTGGGCTGATCCTGTCCAAGTATGACGAATACTTCGGAAAGAAAAAGATCAGAGTCTGTGATGTCGGGACCGGTTCCGGAGCGATCGCCATCGCCTTGAAAAAAGAAGAAGACAGGCTCGACGTCTATGCTTCCGACATCTCGGAAGATGAACTGAAGGTCGCAAGGCAGAATGCGGAAAACAACGGCTGTCAGATCACATTCTTGCAAGGTTCGATGCTGGAACCTTTCATCGAAAGGGGACTGAGATTCGAGATCCTGGTCTCCAATCCGCCGTACATCAAAACGATCGAGAACATCGAAGCCTCCGTCTATGACTACGAACCGCATGTGGCGCTTTTCGGCGGCGAAGACGGATTGAGATTCTACCGGGAGATCTTAAGGGATGCCCATAAGATCCTGCTGCCAAAAGGCTTCATCTTCTTTGAGATAGGCTATGATCTTAAAGACTCTTTATCGGCCCTGGCAAAAGAGTATTATCCCGATGCACGGATCGAAGTTTATAAGGACATCAACGGCAAGGACCGGATGATGATGATCCGTACCTGACTTTCACAATCTTTTCACAGACCGGTGGTATAAAGATAGTG
>JAFOLW010000045.1 GCA_017419165.1 Erysipelotrichaceae bacterium | reverse complement strand
GAAGAAAGGAGTACATATGCCAACAATCAATCAGTTAATCAGAAAAGGCAGAACTGCGAGAACATTCAAGTCAAAGGCACCGGCTTTAAATAAGGGTTACAACTCATTAAAGAACCGTCCGATCGACCTGGCTTCCCCTCAGAAGAGAGGCGTCTGCACCCGTGTAGGTACGATGACACCTAAGAAGCCTATCTCAGCATTAAGAAAGTATGCCCGTGTTCGTTTATCCAACGGTATGGAAGTCACAGCTTACATTCCGGGTATCGGACACAACCTGCAGGAACACTCCGTTGTCATGATCCGTGGCGGTCGTGTCAAGGATTTACCGGGTGTTCGTTATCACATCATCAGAGGCACACTCGACTGTGCCGGCGTTGACGGCAGAATGCAGGGTCGTTCATTATACGGCGCTAAAAAGCCTAAGTAAAACATGAAAGGAGATTAAAAATGCCAAGAAAAGGACATATTGCGAAACGAGATGTATTAGTAGATCCGATCTACAATTCCAAGCTTGTGACACGTTTAATCAACAAGATCATGTTAGACGGTAAAAAAGGTGTCGCACAGAACATCCTCTACAATGCATTCGATATCGTAGAAAAGAAGACAGGCTCTCAGCCGATGGAAGTATTTGAAAAAGCATTGGACAATGTCATGCCTGAACTCGAACTGAAATTAAGAAGAGTCGGTGGTGCCAACTACCAGGTCCCTGTTGAAGTTTCCGACGAAAGAAGACTCACACTGGGATTAAGATGGATCGTCAACTACTCCAGATTAAGGGGCGAAAAGACGATGGAACAGAGGTTAGCCGCTGAGATCATTGATGCATCGAATGGTGTCGGTCAGTCTGTCAAGAAGAAGGAAGACACTCATAAGATGGCTGAAGCAAACAAAGCATTTGCTCATTATCGCTGGTAATTTTGATAGAAAGGAGATTACGTTATGGCACGTCAATATGCTTTAGAGAACACTAGAAATATTGGCATCATGGCGCACATCGATGCAGGTAAGACTACCTGTACCGAAAGAATTCTCTTCTTTACCGGAAAAACACACAAGATCGGTGAAACACATGATGGCGCAAGTCAGATGGACTGGATGGAACAGGAACAGGAAAGAGGTATCACGATCACCTCAGCCGCTACGACGACTTTCTGGCCGGGTTCCAAGAATCAACTTCCGAAGACCAGGGTCAACATCATCGATACTCCGGGACACGTCGATTTCACCGTTGAAGTCGAGCGTTCTCTGAGAGTTCTTGATGGTGCTGTCACGGTATTGGACGCCAAAGCAGGTGTTGAGCCGCAAACGGAAACAGTCTGGAGACAGGCTTCAACTTACGGTGTACCCAGGATCGTCTTTGCCAATAAGATGGATGCCACAGGCGCTGACTTCATGATGTCAGTCAATTCGATCGGAGATAAGCTCGCTGCCAAAGCGGCTGCGATCCAGATGCCGATCGGTGCGGAAAACACCTTCCGCGGTATCATCGACCTGGTAGAGAGAAAACAGTACATATATCCCAACGATCAGGGCACGGATATCCGTGTTTCCGAGATCGAGGATCAGTATAAAGATGAAGCAGAGGTCATGAGAAGTGAACTCATCGAAAAACTCTGTGACTATGATGACGATCTTATGGAGATCTTCCTGGAAGGAGAAGAACCGAGCATCGATCTGATCAAGAACACGATCAGAAAAGCGGTCCTGACTTCCGAATTCTTCCCGGTACTCTGCGGTTCCGCATACAAGAACAAGGGCATTCAGCTCTTATTGGATGCGATCGTCGAATACCTCCCTTCCCCGCTGGATGTTCCGGCGATCAAGGGAACGACGAAATTCGGAGATGATGCGGAAAGACATGCTTCGGACAGCGAACCATTCTCCGCTCTTGCCTTCAAGGTCATGACCGATCCGTTCGTCGGAAGACTCACTTACTTCAGAGTGTATTCCGGTGTTGCGACAGCAGGTTCCTACGTACTGAACGCAACAAAAGATACGAAAGAAAGATTTGGCAGACTGGTGCAGATGCATGCGAACCACCGTGCAGACATCGAAGAAGTCGATGCCGGCGATATCGCGGCAGCTGTCGGTCTCAAGAATACGACCACAGGTGATACGCTGTGCGATGAAAAACATCCGATCATCCTGGAATCCATGATATTCCCTGAGCCGGTCATTCAGATGTCGGTCGAACCTAAGACAAAAGCCGATTCCGATAAGATGGACATCGCCTTAGGCAAGCTGGCGGAAGAAGACCCGACCTTCAGGACATATACGGATGAAGAGACCGGTCAGACGATCATCGCCGGTATGGGTGAACTCCACCTGGATATCATCGTCGATCGTATGAAACGTGAATTCAAAGTCGAATGCAATGTCGGTAAACCGCAAGTCGCTTACCGTGAAACGATCCGCAAAACGGCAGATTGTGAAGGCAAGTTCGTCAGACAGTCCGGCGGACGCGGCCAGTATGGCCATGTCTGGATCAAGTTCGAACCGAACGAGACCGGCAAAGGATTTGAATTCATCGATGCCGTTGTCGGCGGTACGGTTCCGAGAGAATATATCAAACCGACAATGGAAGGCTTGAAGGCAGCCCTGGAAAACGGTCTGATCGCCGGTTATCCGGTCGTCGACATCAAGGCTACCCTCTTCGACGGATCCTACCATGAAGTCGACTCTTCGGAAATGGCCTTCAAGACTGCAGCAAGCCTGGCACTGAAGGAAGCAGCCAAGAAGTGCGACCCGGTCATCCTCGAACCGATCATGGACGTCGAGATCACCGTCCCGTCCGAGTACCTCGGTACCGTCATGGGCGATGTCACGAAACGCCGCGGTCATATCAATGATCAGGAAGAAAGAGGCAATGCTGTCGTCATCAGAGCCTACATCCCATTATCATCGATGTTCGGTTATGCAACTGACCTGAGATCCAATACCCAGGGCAGAGGCAACTACATGATGCAGATGGATCACTACTCAGAAGTACCTGCAAGTATCGCTGAGGAAATCGTTAAGAAAAACACCCGATAGCAATTGCTAAATAAGGTGATTTAGCTTAAAATAGTATTGTTAAATTTAGGAGGAAAAAATTTTAGATGGCTAAAGAGAAATTTGACCGTTCGTTAGAACATGTCAATATCGGTACTATCGGTCACGTCGACCATGGTAAAACAACTTTAACTGCTGCTATCACTAAGAGATTAGCGGAAAAGGGTCAGGCTGAATTCAAGGCTTATGACCAGATCGACGGAGCCCCTGAAGAGAAGGCTCGTGGTATCACGATCAATACTGCTCACGTTGAATATAAGACAGACAAGAGACACTACGCTCATGTCGACTGCCCGGGACACGCTGACTATGATGCCCGTCTTCCGGCACCGGGTAATCATAACGGAAATAATTGAGCATCTCCTCGACCCGGACCGCGTCCGCCGGCACTTTTTCACCCCGGAGGATCATAGCCCGCAATTGTGCATAGGACGCCG
>JAFOLW010000044.1 GCA_017419165.1 Erysipelotrichaceae bacterium | reverse complement strand
TCAAACGGTTCGATGTTCTGCGCGTTCTCCGTATTCCTGGTCTTAAAACCGCAGGTTGGCGGGAAAGACAGATCCTGGATGCCGTGAGACAGACCGTAATCGATGACCATCCGCTCGCATTCCCACATGGTCATGCCTTCGTGCATGTTCCTGACGACGTGCATGATCGCGTCGTCGGTAAACTTTGCCAGCTTGCGCATTTGGGCGATCTCGCTTTCGTCTTTGATGCGGCGTATATCGTCAAAGATCTCTTCCGCGTCGCAGGTCTCGATCTGAGGATCAACGATCTTCAAAGTGTCTTTGAACCAGTCTGCGCAGTCTCTTCCGATGCCGATCTTTTTTCCGTCGACGATGTGAGCCAGCTCATCTTCAAACTGATCGAGGTAGGAGACGATGACATCGTTTTTGGCTGTGTCGAAATGATCCTTCTTTGAAGGTATGGTCAGAATAACGGTCTTTCCTTCTTTGTTCATATAGATCATGGCTTCCGGCATTACATGGGAACCCCAGACCTTTGCCTGGGAATTCATGCAGTTTCTTTGCCAGAAATAGGAAGTGCATTCCGCCAGATACTGAAAGTCGGCGCCTGTGGCAAACAGGACTCCGTCCAGTCCGTTCTTCCGGACTTCTTCGAGGCAGTTTTTCCTTCTTTGGGTGATGATCATAAGATCTCCTTTCCGGGGATATATCCTTCTTTTCTTTGATGATAACAGAGACAAGAGCCGGAAAGAACTGTCTTGCCCGAAAACTATGCTGTATCGACAGTTTCTTCGCATCTGCTCCGGCTTCCGGAAGGACAGGCGATTTCTGTCCGCATTAGTGATACAATATATCGGAAGACTTCCGCAGATAAAATTATAGAAAGTGTGTTCAAATGAGATTTTCCGAAGTAGATTTCCGAATCCTGGATGATACGATGATCGTTCTTCCTGCCGCAGAACTGAATGATGTTTATGATACAGCTTTGGTTTCACCGCAGAATGATCTTCTTCTGACGTATTGTTACATCGACCACCTGAAAGGCCTGACACTTGCAGTACTGACGTCCGGACGCAAAGAGGATGGACGGTATGTGTTCGATGATCCCGACACCGGCAAGACCGCCTTTATCCGGCTTTCCGGGCTTGGAGAATGTGAATTCGAGTTTTACGAAGAGGATGACGACCGCTTCTTTGACGCGGTCTCAGCGATCAGTATGACAGATGACGAGGATCTGCTTATGACGCGCAGCATGGAGTTCCTTGACGGTTCCAGGAAGCAGTTCGATCCGGATGTGGTCAACGTCCTTCTGAAGAGGAAAAATGCGCCGGACGAGGAATGCCCGGTGCGGATCGTTAAGGCGGATGACCATCGTTTTATCGGCATGCTGGAGGAAACACCGAAGCAGTCTTCTGTCTACCGGGCAGGGGATCCGATCATCTTCTTCGTCAGCAAAAAGGAAGACGGGAAGATCTACTGTGTTGCCGATCTGACCTTCAGAAGCGTCATGACAAAAGCCGAGCTGGAGGACGGCAGCGTGCT
>JAFOLW010000004.1 GCA_017419165.1 Erysipelotrichaceae bacterium | reverse complement strand
TGCCGTAAGAACCGGAAACGAAAGAGACAACTCCGTTATCGGATTTGTTGGAATCTTGCTTCCGGACAGGATAATGATCGAAAAACTCTTCCTTGTTCATATCTTCATTTTATGACAATTCCCGACGATGAAGGTGACATTCCCCCTCATCAGAAACAGACAGGTGAAAAAAATATGACCGTTTTGTGATAAAAGCAAAAGAAAAAGAGGTACTTTGTTATATACTTAAAACTATGAAAAAGATCGGATTTGACAACAAAAAGTACATCAGACTGCAATCTCAGAACATCAAGAAAAGAGTCTCCCAGTTCAACAAACTGTATCTGGAATTCGGCGGAAAGCTCTTTGACGACAACCATGCATCGAGAGTCTTGCCGGGATTTGAACCGGATTCCAAGATCAAGATGCTGCTGAAGCTCAAAGACAAGGTCGAAATGGTCCTGGTCATCAACGCCAACGACATCGAGAAAAACAAGATGCGTTCCGACCTGGGCATCACCTACTCGCAGGATCTTTTAAGGCTCATCGACTCCTTCAATATGGTCGATCTGCAGATCGGCGGCGTGGTCATCACCCATTTCAACAAACAAAACGAAGCGATCCGTCTGAGAAAGAGTTTAGAGAAATCCAAGATCAAAGTCGCATATCATTATGCGATCGATAATTATCCCAACAATGTCTCTCTGATCCTCTCCGACAACGGTTTCGGCAAGAACGAATACCTGGAGACGACAAGAGAGATCATCGTCGTCACGGCCCCGGGTCCCGGATCTGGCAAGATGGCGACCTGTCTGTCACAGATGTACCACGACAATATGCGCGGACTGAAATCCGGCTACGCCAAATTCGAGACCTTCCCGATCTGGAACCTGCCGCTGAACCATCCGGTCAATCTGGCCTATGAAGCGGCTACGATCGATCTTTCCGACGTCAATATGATCGACCCGTTCCATCTGGAAGCCTATAAAAAGATCGCGATCAACTACAACCGCGATGTCGAAGTCTTCCCTGTCCTCAATGATCTTTTGGTCAAAGTCATGGGCAGACAGATCTATAAGTCGCCGACGGACATGGGCGTCAACATGGTCGGTAACTGCATCAGCGATGATGAAGTCTGCCGGAAAGCCGCCAAAGAAGAGATCATCCGCCGTTATTTCGATGCGGAGATCGAAGTCAGAAAAGACAATCTGCCGGAAGATGTCCTGTTCAAGATGGAGACCATCATGAACAAAGCCGGCGTCACCAAAGCCGACCGTCTGGTCGCCGTCAAAGCCAACGAACTGGCCAAAAAGACCGGGGAACCGGCAGTCGCCATCGAATTCGACGGACAGATCATCACCGGCAAGACGTCCAAACTGATGGGAGCTTCCGCTGCCGCCCTTCTCAACGCGATGAAGATCGCCGGCAATATCCCGGATGTCCATCTTCTTTCCGAACGTGTCTTGCAGCCGATACAGGAACTCAAGACCGAATATCTCCACGGGCACAATCCCCGTCTTCATACCGATGAAGTCCTGATCGCCCTGGCGGTCGATTCGATCACCTCCGATATCTGCGACAAAGCTTTGAAGTCGTTGAGCAAGCTGGAAGGCTGCGATGTCCATTCTTCCGTCCTGCTTTCGCAAGTCGATGTCAATGTATTTAAAAAGTTAGGCATGCACCTAACTATGGATCCGATCTATCAGACCAAGAAACTGTATCACGCAAAGTGACCGCAGATGTCCTTCAAAGGACAGTCCGTACAGTCCGGCTTGGCCGCCTTGCACTTATATCTGCCGAAGAATATGAACTGATGATGAAGTTTCCCCCACTTCTCTTTGGGGAAATACGTCATCAGTTTTTCTTCGATCGAACGTACATCGTCATCTTCTTGAGCGATCTTCAGACGTTTCGAGACTCTCGCGACATGCGTATCGACGGCAAATGCCGGTACATCGAAACAGTTGCTGAGGATGACGTTGGCCGTCTTTCTGCCCACCCCGGGCAAAGACTCGAGATCTTCGCGGTCCTGCGGGACTTTTCCATCATAAAAATCGCAGAGGACTTTGGAAAGCTTGATGATGTTGACCGCCTTGTTGTGATACAAGCCGATCGGCCGGATGATGGCTTCCACATCACTGAGCTCCGCTTTCGACAAAGCAGAGGCATCCGGATAGCGCTCAAACAGCTGCGGCGTCACGGAATTGACCCGCTCATCCGTCGTCTGTGCGGAAAGCACGACGGCGATCAGAAGTTCGAAATCCGACCTGTGATCCAGTTCGCACCTGGCATCCGGAAACAAGATATCCAGGGATTCCATGATCCTGTCACTGTTTGACATTGCGTAAAACTCCTTCGATGTAGGCCATCTTCACTTTTCTCTGTGCCTCCGAGATGCGCAAAGCTTCAATGAACTGCTTCTGGCCGTATTCCTCGATCAGATCGTTCATCTTCTGCAGTTCGTTCGGTGACAACGGCCGGCCGAAGACATCTTCCGTCGTATCGTAAAGGTCCTTGTTCTCGGCGATCTCATATTTTTCCGGATCGAATTCAAAGATGTTCTCGATGTCAAAGACCAGTCCCTTGGAATTGGTCGAAAGCTTCAGATAATGCTTGGAAACCAAAGATGCGATGATCGTATCGATCTGTTTGACATTAAGGGAAAGCTTTTTCGTCAGATAATCATAGGAGATCGGCCGTCTTGCCGACTTGCACAAGTCGATCAGCAGCAGCAAAAGCGTCTCTTCGCTGCTCAAAGAGAGCTTGTCAAAATTCTCCAGGATCCAGTTTTTCCTGTCAAAATAAGATTCTTTATACCACTTTTTCATCGCCGAACCTCTTGATGATCTGTTTGCAGACCCTGGCAGCACTTGCGCAGACTTTTTCGAGATTGAAATCGAACTGCTTGAAATCGCCTTGAATGAGCGTCTCATCGGAGATCGAACGGATGACCGCGACCGGTGTCTCAAACGCATACGCAGTACCGGCGACCGCACAGCCTTCCATCTCACCGCACAAGGCGTCAGGGAAATGTTTTTTGATCTCTTTGACCTGAGACTTCTTATAGATGAATTCATCGGCAGAAACGATATTTCCGATGTGGATCTTCTGCTTTCCCCTGATCTTCTTTGCGATCGCAGTGACCGAAAGATCGCACGGGAAGGAACAGGTCGGATCGTCGATGTTCCTCTTCCAGCCCGGCACATCCACGCGCCAGTTGGCGATACGGTCAGCGACCACGATATCGTTGACATGGACGTTCTCGTTGAGCGAACCGGCACAGCCGAGATTGATCAGCAGTTCCGGCTTGAACTTTTCGATCATCAGCATCGTCGACATCACCGCATAGATCTCGCCGATCCCGCATCTGCTCAAAACGACCTCTTTGTCTTCAAGCGTCCCTATATAATACTCGTTGTCCAGTTCTTTCCCAAGATACAAAAGCCGTTTCCCCTTTACGACTTTGACATCTTTCATCATCTTTAAAAGCGCATCGCGCTCCTGTTTCATCGCACAGATCACAGCTATCATTTCTTGTACCCCACGATCAAAAGTTTTTCGTCTTCGATGAAATCGGGTATGACCCTGATCTCAAAAAGATCTTTCATATGTTCAACGATCGTTTCAACGGAAAAAACGTTCTGGGAATGGTTTTCCTGTATCATCCCTTCTTCCGTATAAAACGTGAAATGTTCATGTAATGTCGCATCATATTCATCGGAAGTGATGGTCCACTGATACGGTACTCCTTCCACAAAGCCTTCTTCGATATACTGTTCTTTGAATTCATCGATCCTTTTTAACGAATGCATATCGAAGATCAGTCTGCCGCCCTTCTCCAGATGCTTTGCCGCACAGGAAAAGAATCCGTCGAGCTCTTCCTCATAGAGATAGTTGATCGAATCGCAGATGCACAAGACCAGATCGAATCTTTTATGAAGATCATAATCCGTCATGTTCAGCAGCAGATACTCGCCGTCGAAATTGGCTTTCGAAGCTTCCTTCATCTGCTTCGAGATATCGGATGCCGTGACTTCATAGCCTTTTTCTTTCAGGATCTTCGCCATGACACCGGAACCGGACGCCAGTTCCAGGACCGTATGGAATCTTTCTTCTTCGATATATTCCAGCCAAAGCGACAAAGCTTCTTCATCCTGAAGAAGCGCATCGTAATATCGGGCAAGTACTTCGTAGTTGCTTACAGCTTTAGTGTTGGCAGATCCTTCCATAATCCTTCCAGATTGTAGTATTCTCTTTCTCCGTCATAAAAGACGTGACAGACCACATCGTTGAGATCGATCAGCAGCCATTTGCTGGAATCGTCGATATAGCTGTGTTTGACCTCATAGCCTTCTTTCAAAGCCTTGTCTTCCACATTTTCGATGATCGATCTGGCCATGCGGTAGTTGCGGGCTGAGCCGATGATGAAATAATCGACGAAGGGAGATGTCCCCCGGAAATCGATGATCTTGAGATCATCCGCCTGTTTCTCATCCATCGCATCAAATGCCGTTTCCAATAAACTTTTCATTCTTTACTTCTCTTAAATACCTTTCAACATCCCAGTTGAGCTTTTCAAATGCCTTATGCAGGTCCTCTTTGGCGATCTTTACGACATCGTCATCGATCCCCCGCAGAGGTTCCCGCTTATCGGCGATATATAAAATGACCGACAACGCATCCCGGGAGAAGCAGATCGTATGATTGTAGATCGCATTCAGGATGTCCTTGTCGTGGAGATTCAGTTTTTCTTTGAGGAAATACTTCGCCGAAAAAGAATGTTTGCAGGATTCCGGATAATTCAGTTTCTCCGGATCGTAGAAACGCAGATATGCGTCGTGTTCTTCCTCGCTGAAGTATTTCGTCACATCGTGCAAAAGGCCTGCGATATACGCTTTTTCGGGATCCACATGGTGGATCGAAGCCAGTTCTTTTGCCAGATCGGCGACCGAAAGCGAATGCAGGTAACGCTTCTCCTTGATGTTTTTTCTGACCATGATCTTCAGCAGTTCCGGATCGTTCAGGATCCGCTTGCGCAATTTATGATCATAGGTCATGAAATCATCGAAACAAATGTCCTGCAGATTCATGGAAGAGAGATCTTTCTTTCCTTGGACCTCTTATATAAGACGAGCGTCTTGCCGATGGTCTGTACCAGTTCGCTTGACGTATTGGCACAAAGCTCGACAGCGATCTCATGCATATCGGTCTCGCAGGTCTTAAGGACGGAGACCTTGACGAGCTCCCTGGCTTTCAATGCCTCTTTTACGGAGGTATACAGATTCTCGTTCAAGCCGTCTTTGCCGATCTGAAAGATCGCTTTTTCATTGACGGCCAGACTTCTCAGATAACGTTTTTGTTTTCCATTCAGCATATCAGATATCAGCCTCACATTCATAGATCCGGCAGTTCGCCAGAGAGTGGATATACGCCAGACATTCGCCGGAGATCTTCACCATGCCCAGTCCCTTGATGACGATCAGTTTTTTACCCTTTATCGAATAATCGGTGATCCCTAACGGTTTGACCCGCAGTACGAATTCACAGTAGTGTTTCTGATAGAAGTCATCACCGTTCTCGTATTTCGTACGGTGGATCTTGTTCTGGCTGTTGATGTAGAAGGTCACACTGGCCTTGTCTTTCGGCAGGATATCGACTCTGAGCAGTCCGTCATAGAAATAGGACTGCGGGGAAGACAGCTGGAAATTCTGCGGACGGATCATCTTATCGATCTTGGACAGCTTGTATTTCTCGATATTGAGATAAGTCGTATAATTGCTGACATCGACAAGACCCGGCGTATCGATGAAACGATAGTTCCTGTAGCTGATCTCCACTTCTTCCAGGGTCGTGCCCGGATAGAAAGAAGTCGTCAGAGACTTTTCATGGATCAGCTTGTTGATCAGAGACGATTTGCCGGCATTGGCCCTGCCTGCGAAAATGACCGTCGAAGCATGAAGATCTTCCAGCAGAGACAGGAACTGTTCGTTGAACTTCGGTTCGTATTTGTTGGACAGAAGCGCCGCCTTGATGTTGCCGTAACGGCGGTTGAGATCGAACAGCATCTTCGAGAAGATCTTGTCGACTTTTCGTTCGGACATGTTTTCCGGAAGCAGGTCCGTCTTGTTGATGACCAGAAGAAGATCTTTGCCCGCAAACATGTCGAGCAGATCATCATCCTTGAGACAGAATGCATCCAGGATATCGATGATGAGCACGAACAGCGCATTAGGATAACGGTTGTAGATATCGATGATCTTCTCGTTGGTGACGTAGTTGGTCCTCAGATATTGCGTATCGCCGTAATGCGACAGACGGAAACAGCGCTGGCAATAATCCTGTTCCAGATCCGGAACATATCCCAGTGCTTCCTTGTTTTTTGTCTGCAGTTCGATGCCGCAGCCTTTACATTTCTTCATGAAGTACCTTTCTCCAAATAAACTTTTCTATCCTTCGGTTGAACGCCGTCATCTTGGAATCCTTTTCCTGCAGCTGCCGGCAATAGATTCCGTAGCAGCCGCTGAGATTGGCGCCTAAAATGTCCGTGAGCAGCTGATCGCCCAGGACCAGTGTCTTTGAAGGCACCGTGCCCATCTTCCTGCATACGGCAAGATAAGAAAACGGAAGCGGCTTCAGCGCATAATACCAGTAGTCGGCCTGCAGATCACCGAGAAACATCTGCACGCGTTTTTTGTTGTTGTTGGAAAAGATCACGACCTTGAATCCTGCCGCTTTGAGATCTTCGATGAACTTTCTTGCCCGCTCATCGCAAGATCCGGTATTCGGTACGGCGATCGTGTTGTCAACGTCCAACAGAACGGTATCGAAACCGCGTTCCCGGTAATATGAAAGATCAAGGTCGGTAAAAATATCCAGTATCTGTTTCGGTCGGAATAAAGACATATCAGTCAAACAGCGAAGTCTGTTCGCTTTCTTCTTGCGTATCGTAGTAGCCTTCCGGGATATCGATGATCTCCACGGAAGCGATATCGTTCATATCCTTGAAGATATAGAAATAATTCTCATTAAGATCTCTCGGCGAAGAGAAGGACTGTTCCAGTTCCATGAACGGGACTTCCGAAACGGCCATCTCATCCAGCTTTCCTTCATTATACACATAAAGCGTATTGTAACTTGAGACCATGGAGATCTTATTGACGCCGTGCGGCTTCGATTTGATTTGCCGGAAGACACGGTACCCTTTGGTATTGCGTGAAGTCAGATCGAGCTTTTCCATACGGATGCGCTTGAAACCGCCCTTGTCCGTCGATAAGAGCAGCTGCTTGCCGTCATGATGATCGGCACACACGCAGGACAGTTCATCGCTCTTGACATTCATACCCATGACGCCCTGTGCTTTGGCTGCGAGATCCGAAAGGATCCTGGACGAATACTTGTTGCAATAGCCGTCCCTGGAGACCAGGATCAGATCGTCATCGTCATAAGCGACGCAGACCGAGACGAGTTCGTCGCCGGCTTTCAGTTTCATTGCCGTCAGATACTTGGAAGAACGTTCGACATTGAAACGCGGCAAAGAAGTCTTCTTGATCATGCCGTTCTTCGTCGCCGTGATGATGAAAGCGAACGTATCGAAATTCTTCACGATGCAGGCACCGATGAACTTCTCGTTACCTTCCATACGGACATAATGGGAGATATGCTTGCCGATATCCTTGAACTTGCATTCATCGATCCGATAGACCGGAAGATACGCATAGTTTCCTTTGGAAGAAAACAGCAGCAAAGTATCAAGCGTATCGCAGGCTTTGAGGCCGATTAAAGCATCCCCTTCCTTGACGGACGGTATGCTTCCGGCATTGGCGTTGAACGCCCTCTCCGAGAAACGTTTGAGATAGCCGTCGCGGGAGACCGAGATATAACAAGGCTCATTCGGGATCATGGCCATCTTGTCGAAGACGATCTCTTCGACTTCATCCTCGATCTTGCTGCGGCGCGGGAAGACTTGCATCTCATCGACTTCCTTGAGCTCGGAGACCAGTACGGAATCCAGGACTTCCCTGGAAGATAAGATCGCATTGAGTTCGCTGATCTCTTTGACCAGCGTCTTGTTTTCTTCCTTGAGCGTGACGATGTCGGTATTCGACAAACGGTACAGACGCAAAGTGACGATGGCTTCCGCCTGTTCTTCCGTGAACAGGAACGCTTCCTTGAGCCGTTCCTTGGCATCTTTTTTATCCTTGGACTTGCGGATCAGAGCGATGACATCATCCAGGATCGAGATCGCCTTGATCAGGCCTTCGATGATGTGCAGTCTCGCCTTCTTCTTGTCTCTTAAATAACGCGAACGGTTCAAGACGACCTGACGGCGGTGTTCGATGAACGCATCGAGCGCTGCCGGCAAAGACATCAATACCGGTTTGTGATTGACGATCGCAACGTTGTTGTAGGAATAGTTGATCTGTAAGTCGGTGTTCTTATACAGATAATTGAGGATCTGTTCGCAATTGGCATCCTTCTTGCATTCGATCACGATACGAAGACCGTTCCTGCCGGATTCATCCCGGACATCGACGATGCCTTCGATCTGCTTGCTCAGATAGATGTCGGAGATCTTCTTCACCAGCTGTGATTTGATGACTTCATACGGGATCTCCGTGACGATGATCGCAGAACCGGTCTTGGACTCCTGGATCTCGCACCTAGAACGTACAACGACCTTTCCTTTGCCGGTCTCGAAGATCTCCCGGATCTGTTTCTTGCCCTGTACGATGCCTCCGGTCGGGAAATCCGGTCCCTTGATATATTCCATCAATTCATCCAGGGAACAATCGGGATTCTGCAGACGGTGGATCGTCGCTTCCACGACTTCGTTGAAGTTGTGCGGGGCAATGTTGGTCGCATATCCGGAAGCGATACCGGTCGAACCGTTGATCAGCAGCAGCGGATATCTTGCCGGCAAGACCGTAGGTTCAAGATGAGTATCGTCATAGTTATTGGTCATCGCGACCGAGTCGTAATTGATGTCATCGAGAAGTAAGCCGGCGTTCTTAGCCAGTCTGGCTTCGGTATAACGCATGGCTGCCGGCGGGTCATCATCGATGGAACCGTTGTTGCCGTGCATATCGATCAAAGGAACATTGATCTTCCAGTCCTGCGACATACGCACCATGGCCTCATAGATGGAGGAATCGCCGTGCGGATGGAACGTGCCCATGACGCTTCCGACCGTCTTTGCAGACTTGCGGTGCGGCTTTTCATAGACGTTGCCGTCGATATACATCGAATAAAGGATCCTTCTCTGTACCGGTTTCAGGCCGTCTCTGGCATCGGGAAGCGCACGTTCCTGAATGATATATTTGGAATAACTGCCAAAACGGTCCGACATGATATCGTCGAGCGTTTCGTTGAGGAAATTCTCTATGATCTCTTCTTTCTTACGTCTAGCCATTTCTCGTTACTCTGTAGTCTTCTTCCAACGTGAAATCGATGTGTTCATCGATCCATTTTCTTCTTATCTCGGCATTGTTGCCCATCAAAACGGAGATCCTTCTCTCACATAAAGCGGCATCTTCGATGGAGACCTGGATCAAAGTGCGCTTTGCCGGATCCATCGTGGTATCCCAAAGCTGATCGGCATCCATCTCGCCGAGTCCCTTATAACGCTGTATATCGAACTTCTCGCCCATCTCCGCCTTGAACTGGGCAAGTTCCTCATCGGAGTATAAATAGACCATCTCCTTGTTTTTCATGACACCGTAAAGCGGCGGCATGGCGATATAGACATGTCCTGTCTCGATCAGTTCACGCATGAAACGATAAAAGAAAGTCAGCAGAAGCACCTGGATATGAGCACCGTCGGTATCGGCATCGGTCATGATGACGACTTTATCGTAGTGGATATCATCGATATTGAAATGCGGACCGACACCTGCGCCGATGCAGTGGATGATCGTGTTGAGCTCTTCATTCTTTTCGATCTCGGAGACCGCTGCCCTTTCCGTGTTCAAGACCTTGCCCCGCAAAGGCAGGATCGCCTGGAAAGAAGAATCGCGGCACTTCTTGGCGGAACCGCCGGCCGAATCGCCCTCGACCAAAAACAATTCCAGTTTGGAAGCATCCCGTGACTGGGCCGGGGCAAGCTTGCCGGAGAGGATCTCTTTCGCCTTGGTCGACGATTTCTTGCCGCTCCTGGCTTCGTCTTTTGCCTTTCTGGCCGCTTCTCTGGCGACGGAAGCCCGCTGGATCTTGCGGATCAGCTGGATCGCCGTCTCTTTGTTTTCATGCAGGTAATAGGTCAGCTGTTCGGAAACGATCGAATCGACGGCCGTCTTGGCCTCCGGTGTTCCCAGTTTTCCCTTGGTCTGGCCTTCAAACTGCAGCACGGATTCCGGGATCGCACAGGAAATGATCGAAGTCAGACCTTCTCTGACATCGCTTCCTTCAAAATTCTTGTCTTTTTCTCTCAATATGCCGATCTCTCTGGCAAATTCATTGATCACTTTGGTGAATGCGGTCTTATAACCGATCTCATGGGTACCGCCGTCACCTGTCCTGACCAGATTCACATAGGAAAAAGTGTTTTCCTGATAGCCGTCGGTATACTGGAAAGCGATGTCGACACTGATGCCGTCTTTCTCGCCGGAGAACGTCACGGTATCATGCAGGACATCTTTGTCTTCATGAAGATATTCCATGAAAGCCCTGAGGCCTTCTTTATAGAGGAATTCCTGCTGTTCGCCGCTGCGTTCATCTCTCACGATGAGTTTGACGTTCTTGAGCAGGAAAGCTTCTTCCTGAGCGCGCTCGACGATCGTCTGGAAATTGAATGCCGTCGTCTGGAAGATCCTCTTATCCGGCATGAACGTGACCTTGGAACCGGTCCTGTTGGTCGTACCGATCTCCTGCAGCTTATAGACTTTCTTGCCGCCGTTTTCAAAACGCATCAGATAACGTTTCTTATCGCGGCAGACTTCGACTTCCAGCCATTCCGATAAGGCATTGACGACGGAAGCACCGACGCCATGCAGACCACCGGAGGTCTTGTAACCGCCCTGGTCGGAGAACTTTCCACCGGCATGGAGGACAGTAAAAATGACCTGCAAGGTATTCTTGCCGGACTTGTGCATGCCGACCGGCATGCCGCGGCCGAAATCGGTCACCGTGCAGGATCCGTCTTTATTGATCTGTATATCGATCTCATCGCCGAATCCGTTGATCGCTTCGTCGATCGCATTGTCGACGATCTCCCACACCAGATGGTGCAGACCTCTGGCGTCAACGGAGCCGATATACATACCCGGTCTTTTGCGGACCGCTTCGAGACCTTCAAGGATCTCGATACTGTTATCATCATATCGGTTTGCCATAACTCTTAAAATTATATCATAAACAGATACCTGTGATATAATCACAAAGAAGTGAAGGAAGCCTTCACGGAAAGAGAGGAATCCTATTCATGAAGATCGTTTTATGGCTTGTGATCGGTTATCTGATCGGTTCGATCCCCTGGGGCCTGGTGATCGGAAAAGTGTTTTTCCACAAAGATATCCGCAATTACGGTTCGGGCAATCTGGGCGGGACCAACGCCGCCAGAGTATTGGGAACACCGGTCGGGATCGCCGTCATCCTTCTGGATGCTTTGAAAGCCTTCATCGTCATGATCTTATGTCATCTGCTCAATCCGGGCTTCGAACAATATGCCGGCCTGGCTGTCTGCATCGGCCATTGTTTCCCGATCTTCGCCGGCTTCAAAGGCGGCAAAGCCGTCGCCTGTTCCTACGGTTATCTTCTGGGTCTTGCCCTATATATCACGCACAATTATCTGATCACGTTCATCTTACCGGTCGCCGTATTCTTCATCGTTCTGGCGATCTGCAAGATGGTGTCTCTTTCTTCGATGACCGGCGTATGCAGTGCGGCGATCCTGATCTTCATCTTCTGCGACCGTCTCAGCGGCTTGCTGGTACTGTGTCTGTCGTTATTCGTCATCTACCGTCATCGGGCGAATATTCAGCGCATCATGAACGGGACCGAATCCAAGATCGGACAAAAGAAAAAACAAAAATGAGCATCTGCTCATTTTTTATTTCATTTATTTCGGCCAAAGCACATTTTCGATCTGATCGTAGATCTGCTTGGTTCCTCTTCCCAGGACGACGCCGGTCGCATCGACGAAAGGACATTGAAATTCCGCACTGATCGGAATGCTGGAGACACAGATATCATAATTTCCCGACAGTTCAGCCGCCTCAGACGCCAGACACTGAGAGATCTCAAAATCGCCTTCTCTTCCCCGGTCGGAAAGCTCTTTCGTCAGTTTCAGATTCATGATCGTTGAGGTCGCGATCCCGTTACCGCAGCACAGCAAGATCCTTTTCATAAGTTTTCCTTTCTTTCTTCAGCAAAGCCTTCCCTTTTCGATCAGCTTATGATACTCATCATAATCATCGACATTCATGAAAGCTTCCATCAGTTCCTTATCCTTGAACGCTTCCATAAAACGCATCATCAGATCGAGCTGATCGGTTGTCTTATTCAATGTGAAGACGAAGATCATCGACACATCGATCTCATGGCCGTCACTTCCCATTTCAATGAATCTCACCGGCCGTTCAAAGCTCATGAATGCGACTTGCGAAACATAGTCCGGCGAAGCATCGCAATGAGGCAGTGCGATGCAGCATGTGTCCAGACAGATCCCCGTCGGGAATGCATCTTCTCTTTTCAGAAGCTCTTCATAAAAATCTTCTTTGACGAGTCCTTCATCCGCAAAACGCTCCGCCATCTGCTTCAGCGCATCATTTCTGTCGTTTACCGAAGCATGAAATATCGCGATCTTTCTGTCATACAAATCTTCCATATACTCTTAACGATCCTACATCCACCATTATAATACAGACGTTTTAAAAGCGGTCATCCGACCGCTTTGTCATTTTCGATAAGTTCAAACAGAGACCGCACATCGATATGCAAAGATGACTCCAGCTGTGAAAGCGAACCGTGACCGACATAGGCATCATCGATACCGATCGCTTTGAATATGACATCGATCTTGTGCGCGGCGGCAAATTCCAGGATATCATCGCCCAGTCCGCCTTTCAGCATATCCGTCGTGTACAGATAGATACGCTTGCCTTTGTTCAGTACTTCCGCCAGGATCTCTTCATCGATCGGCTTGAGGAAACGTGCATTGACCAATGTGAACGGAAGATCATTGTCATCGATCACCTTTTTGATCCTGTTGACAGGATCGCCGTAGGAGATGATGATCGCCTGAGGATCCTCTTTTTTGATCAGATATTCCCAGCTGCCGATCTTCAGCGTCTTTTTCCTGCCATCCCACTTTTTCAGGTTTCCTTTCGGATAGCGGATGAAGAACGGCCGGTCGCAATGAAAGCCGGTATGAAGAAGGTCGGCGATCTCTTCGCCGTCTTTCCCCTGGCATAAGACGATGCCCGGCAAAGTCCGAAGCAGCGAGATATCGAATACGCCATGGTGAGTCGCGCCGTCCGCACCGGCCAGCGATGCCCGATCGATCCCGACGACGACAGGCAAGGACATCCTTGCGACATCATGGTTGAGCTGATCATATGCTCTCTGTAAGAAAGAAGAATAGATCGAAAGGAACGGCTTTTTCCCGCTCATTGACAGGCCGCAGGCAAAATCGACCGCCAGGTCTTCGGCGATACCGACATCATAACAGCGCTCCGGAAAGCGGGAGAAGAGCCTGTTGAGCTCCGATCCGTATTTCATCGCCGGCGTGATGGCAAGGATATCTTTGTTTTCCGCCATTTCTTCTTCCACGCATTTTGCCACCATTCCGGAATATGAGACCTCGTTTTCCGGAACGGAAGAGATCGGTTTGCCGGTCTTGAGATCGAACGGCGATACGCCGTGCCATTTGCCGATGGCATCTTCTTCCGCCGGCTTGTAGCCCTTGCCCTTGGTCGTGATGCAGTGCACGACGACCGGCACATCTTTCTTCTTTGCCGTCGCAAATGCCTGGATCAGGCTCTTGATGTCGTGACCGTCGACCGGTCCGATATAATAAAAACCGAAATCATCGAAGAAGCCCGCATCGATGAGCGGTCCTTTGATCTTTTCTTTTACATCATGGATCATCCGGATGACCGCTTCTCCGTTCTTCCCTTTTTTCAGAAGGTTCTTGACGTTGTCCTTGAAACCGTTGTATCCCTTGGAATTGCGAAGCTTGGAGATATTGGAATTCAAGACACCGACGTTGTTGGAGATCGACATATTGTTGTCGTTGAAAACGATGATCATCTTGTGCTTCTGGTAGCCGATCTGATTGAGTGCTTCCAGGGAAAGCCCGGAAGTCAGGGAACCGTCACCGATCACCGGAACGATAAAATAGTCCTCCTTATTCAGATCTCTGCCGGCAGCCATGCCTAAGGCAAACGGCAGCGAAGTGGAAGAATGGCCTGCTTCAAAACAGTCGTAGATGCTTTCCTCCCTCTTCTGAAAACCGGAGATGCCGTGAAACTGCCGCAGCGTTTCCATGCGGTCGGCACGGCCGGTCAGGATCTTATGCGTATAGCACTGATGTCCGACATCGAAAAAGATCTTGTCTTTCGGCGCATCAAAACAATAATGAAGAGCGATCGTCAGTTCCACAACGCCCAGATTGGACGAAAGATGACCACCGGTCTTGGACACGCTCTCCAATAAAAAAGAGCGGATCTGATCTGCCAGGTCATCCAGCTGATCGATGTTCATCTGTTTCAGAAAAGAAGGATCTTTGATTTTTTTGATATCCATATCCGCTACTATTAATTGTATTTGAACTCACGGTTTAAGTCCATCGCAATAAAATGTGAAATTATGGTAGTCAAAAAAAGCCCGAACGTTTCCGTTCAGGCTTCATACTGCATCTTGAAGATCACTGTCCCATCGATTTCATGATCGCACGAATCTGCGCTTCCGAAGGCTTTCTGCCCATCTGCGCATACATCGCACGGATCATCTTTTCGTTGATCGGCGGATTTTCCTTCAGCTGCTTTTCAAAATTCTTTCTGGTCACGAAAAACGTGATCACCGCACCGACGATACCACCGACAACAAAGTATAAAAGAGACATCCAAAAGTTCATATTTACACCATCCTTACTTAATAGATTTTATATTAAATAGCTTCTTTTGTCTATTTCAGACCTAATGGGTGAGAAATTTCCCTTTTCTCAAAAAGGTGGGCCATCTATAAACACCTTCAGGATACCCGCTTAGGGTCTTCAACACCGGTGTTTAACGCTCGATAGTCCGTAAATATCGTGTAGGAATTTCATTGTATCCCATTAGGCAATTTCATTATATAAACTCTTTTTGCGTATTACCAGTCTTGACTTACAGATCGCTGATGTGGTAAAAAACCATTCACTTTTCAGCGAATGGTTTCATAAGACTGCGGTAGGAATCCTTGAACTGTTCGATCTTGGCCTCATTATCCAGAGAATAGTTATCGAAACAGATCTGGCTTCCGTAGAACTCACCGTTGACGATCGAGAAGACCTGCGGCGTCAGAAGGGTCTTGTTGCCGTTCTCATCCGTCCCCAGAATCTCATAGAGGTATTCGTAGAGTTTGTCCTGAAGCTCCTTTTCCGTCAAAGGCTCATCCGGATTGTAAACATCGATATAGTATACTGTCACGTCGAGTTCTTTGGCGACTTCATTGAGGTATCGGCTCACCTTCTGGCAGCAGTTGCAGTTGTGACGTCCCAGATAGAAGACTCCCGATGATCTCAGATCGATCGTATTGAACAGTTCCTGCACCTTGATGAGGCGGAACTTATGATCGGTCGAAGAAACACCTTCGTAGCCCGACATATCGACCTTGTCGGAAACGATCTGGTAAGGATATTCGGGTGTCGGGATCTCTTGTTTTCCTTTGCATCCGCAAAGAACAAGCAGAAGAAGGAAACAAAGCAGCAGTTTCTTCATCGTATCTCACTCACTGCGATCGTACCGAAAAGTTCTTCGATCTTTTCTTTGGAACCCAGGTCATTGGACATGGAAGTCGCAAGCGATGCCGCATTGGCATATTTGAACGATTCTTCCGTGCTGGCTCCGCGGATGACGCCGTAAAGATAGCCGGCGACCATCGAATCGGCTGAACCGGTCGCATTGACCAGGGAATCCTGCAGATTGTCGCATTCCAAAGATTCGGTCTTGGTAAAGACATAAGAAGGCTTGTGCGGAGCGGAATACAGGATGTTCTTCACCCCTTTTTTCAGATACTCCTCAGCCGTTTCCCTGATGTCTCTGTTCGTATTGTGGTCGTTGAGCTTCAGACCGAAAAGACCGAAATCCAGACAGTGTTCGATGAATTCCCGGTCGGAATCCAGGAAGACCTTGACGCCTTCTTCGCACAATTCGCGGACCAGATCGACCATCCGGTCTTTGATCTCTTCCTCGATATTGCCGGACAAGACGAAGATATCATCGGTATAGACGGAATTCAGACGCGCTTTGAAACGGTTGAATTCCGCGTCGCTGATGTGCGGACCTTTCGCATTGATGCTGGTCTCGAAATCGTTGTCCATGATCTTGATATTGATCCTGGTATTATCGGCGATCGTCGTGAATAAAGGCTGCACATTCGGATAATTGGCAACGAAACTCAGATAGAAGTCTTTGGTGAAGCCGCCCAGAAAGCCCAGTGCTACGGAAGGGATACGGAAATTATTCAATACGATCGAAACATTGACGCCTTTCCCGCCGGCATCGTACATTTCCATATCGGAACGGTTGACCTTTCCGCGTTCAACACACGGTAAGGTGATGTAATAATCCAGAGAAGGATTTGTCGTACATGTATAGATCATGTTTTTATTGTACCCCTTTCAGCTTATCGCTGTACCGCTTCGAACTTCGTTTTGAGCTCTTCAACGACTTTGTTGTGGATCGCGTTGACATCTTCCGTCTTCAAAGTCTTTTCGCTGTCTTCATAGACGATCGACAGTGAAACGGACTTGAATCCCTTTTCGATGTGTTCACCCTGGTAAACGTCGAAGACTTCCGCCTTCTTGACCATACGGCCGCCGGTCTTCTTGATCGAAGCGATCAGATCGGCCGCCTTGACATCTTCTTTGACCATCAGGGAGATATCGCGGTTCATCGACGGATACTTGCTGACGAGCGGTGCCTTGACTTTGGCCGGAGAAGCCTGAGCCAATACATCGAGCATCAATTCCGCATAATAGACATCACTGAGTTTCAGGCTCTTGAGATATGCCGGATGCAGCTTGCCGAAGATGCCGAGCAGCTTGCCGTCCATCATCAAAACGGCGGACTGGTAAGGATGGAAGTGTCTGGTGTCGAGATCGTTCTCTTTGATGGAAACTCTGCCCATTTCGAAGCCTAAAGTCGATAAGATCTGTCGCAGCAGGCCTTTCAGGACGTAGAAATCGGTCTTCAGAGAAAGATGTTTCACTTTATCATCGATGAGGGCGCCTTCCATCACGATACCGAGACGCTCTTCTTCCCCTTTGGAAGAATAGATCTTCGAGATCTCAAACAGACCGAGATCCTGGTTGTAGTGGTCCAGATTGTAAGACAGAGCCTCAAGCAATGAATTCATCAAAGATGTGCGGATGTATTTTCTGGCATCCGACAGAGGTGAGATCATCGCCACGGCATCGCCGCTTGGAAGCAATGACTCTTCGATATATCTGGCGTTCACCAGTGTATAGTTGACGGTATCGTAAAGACCGTGTTTGGTCAGAAGATCTCTGATGATACGGCGGATGTTCTGAATGTTGGTCAGCTTGCCGATGGTCTGCGGCATCAAAGGAAGTGTCGAGTTCAGATCATCGAAATCCGTCAGACGGACGATCTCCTCATCGATATCCTCCGGGATCTTCAGATCGCTTGCCCTGTGGGAAGGGATCGTGGTGATGAAAGCATCGCCGTCGACTTGGCATTCAAAGCCTAAGCGCTTCATGACGGAGACCGCCTCATCCATCGTGTATTCCTTGCCGATCAGAGCGTTGAGATGGCCCAGCGTCTCTTTGATCTGATAAGGTTCATAGTCCGCTTTGCCGAATTCGACCGTCTTTTCAAAACCATCGGCATCCGCAAGTTCGATCAGCAGTTCGACCGCACGGTCGACCGCCTTGTTCTGAGCCATCGGCTCAAGACCTTTGGCGAATCTGGCTGCAGCTTCCGTCTGCAGACCCAGACGGTTGGATGTACGGCGGATCTGGGCATGATCGAATAAAGCCGCCTCGATGATCAGACCGCAGGTGTCATCGAGGATCTTGGTGTTGTCTCCGCCCATGATACCGGCGATGCCGATCGGCTTGCCTTCCGAAGTGATCATCAGATCACCTTTTTCGATCTGGTAATCGATGCCGTCGAGAGCCGTATAGACGCCTTCATAATCATCTCTGACCGTGATCTCTTTTGCCGGATTGCTTCTGAGGTCATAGAAATGCAAAGGCTGGCCGGTCTCCAGCATGACATAGTTGGAGATATCGACGAGATTGTTGATGCACTTGACACCGTTGGCGCGAAGATGCGCCTTCATCCATTCCGGAGATTCCTTGATGGTGACGTGATTGACGACTTTGGCAAGGAAATGCGGACAGTTGACAGAGACGGAGGACAGCTTGAAGTCGGAATCTGTGCCGATGCAGGCTTTTCCTTCAAAATCCGGAAGCCGGACTTCCCTGTTGAGAATGGCACCCATCTCCTTGGCCATTGCATACATGGAAAGGCAGTCCGGACGGTTGGCATAGATCGAAACATCCAGGATCGTATCATCGTAACCGAGTTTTTTCAGAATATCGGTATCGCCGACTTCAAAGCGGTCATCGAGTTCTTCGATACCGTTGTGGCTCGGTGAATCTTCCGGCAGCAGAGCATCATCGATACCGAGCTCCTTCAGGGAACACAACATGCCGTTGGATGCTTCACCGCGGATCGTTCCGGCTTTGATCTCGCCGCCCGGCAGTTTGGCACCGACCTTGGCGACGATGACCTTCAGTCCTTCACGGCAGTTCGGCGCACCGCAGACGATATCGAGGACTTCGCTGCCGATATCGGTCTTAGTCAGATGCAGATGGTCGGAATTCGGATGGTCCTTACATTCAAGGACTTTGCCGACGACCAGGTTCGTGCCTTCCGACATCTTATCGATGGCTTCGACTTCGAAGCCGCATTTCACCATCTGATCGACGATCTGGGAGGTGCTGAGACCGCTCAGATCGATAAAATCACTCAACCAGTTCAAACTTAACTTCATGGTCTTTCTCCTCCCTTATCTCTTGAATCCGTCTAAGAAACGGACATCATTCGTATACAGATCACGGATATCGGTGATCCCGTATTTCAGCATCGCCACTCTCTCGATTCCGACACCGAAAGCAAAACCGGTGTAGATCTTCGAGTCGATGCCTGCCATCTCCAGGACATTGGGATGGACCATGCCGGAACCCAAGATCTCGATCCAGCCGGTCCCTTTGCAAGTCGGGCATCCCTTGCCGTGGCAGATATGACAAGTCATATCGACCTCAAAGGAAGGCTCGGTGAACGGGAAGTAAGACGGACGGAAACGGATCTTTGCATCCTTGGAGAACATCTCGCGGATCATCAGCTCCAGAGTGCCTTTCAGATCGGCGACCGTGATGTTCTTGCCGATGACCAGGCCTTCGCATTGCGTGAACTGATGAGAATGAGTCGCATCGTCATCATCGCGGCGGTAGACCTTGCCCGGGCAGATGACCTTGATCGGCAGATCGTTGGCCTGCGCTTCCAGAACGCGCATCTGGATGGCAGTCGTCTGCGATCTCAGCAGATGGGTCGGATCGACATAGAAGGTATCCTGCATATCTCTGGCCGGATGGCCTTCCGGCGTGTTGGCTTTGGTGAAGTTGTAAAGATCGGATTCGAGCTCCGGACCTTCGGCAACGTTATAGCCCATGCCGATGAAGACGTCTTCGATCTCTTTCTGGACCAGCGTCAGAGGATGAAGCGTCCCCTGCTTCGGCGTAAAGGCATCCAAAGTGATGTCGATCTTCTCCGAAAGCAGCTTCGCATTCATCAGCGACTCTTCCAATTCCGCTTTCTTGGCATCCATCGCCTTTGAAACGGCATTCTTCAGATCGTTGACCAGCTGACCGAATTTCGGTTTCTCTTCCGCCGGCAGATCTCTCATCTGCGCCATCAGTGACTGGATCTTGCCCTTCTTGGAAAGGTATTCGATCCTGAGTTCTTCCAAAGTCTTGCTGTCGGCATTCGCCACAGCGTTCAAAGCTTCATTTTTCAAAGCTTCCAGGTCCAGCATAATTTCATCCTCCCTAAAATAAAAAAGGCGGGACAAGGGCGCAAAAGCGCGGTACCACCTTATTTTTCACTCTTATCCTTAACGCGGATCCTACGTGGAGTATTGGTCCAACTGAGAAGTGAATTCGCTGATTGACTGTCAGGATCTTACAGCACAAGGATCCATTCTCTTTGACAGCAGCCTCAGTTACTGCTCTTCTTTACGTACTCTAAAATTATAACATAAGAAAAACAAAAGAAAAGAGGCGCGAGCGCCTCTTTCCAAGCTTATAAAGTTGTATCGACCTTGATACCGGGACCCATGTTGCTGGAAAGCGTGCAGGACAGGATGTACTGACCTTTGACAGCAGCCGGTTTTGCTCTGTTGATGACACCGAGCAGAGTGTTGAAGTTTTCCGCAAGCTTTTCTGTATCGAACGAAGACTTACCGACTAAGCAGTTGATGTTGCCTTCCTTATCGACACGGTAAGTGACCTTACCTTTCTTGATCTCTTCAACAGCCTGAGAGATGTTCATCGTGACAGTGCCTGTCTTAGGGTTCGGCATTAAGCCTTTCGGACCTAAGAGCTTACCTAATTTACCAAGTTCACCCATCATATCCGGAGTAGCGACGATGACATCGAAGTCGAACCAGCCGCCCTTGATCTTTTCAAGGATCTCTTTGTCGCCGACATAGTCAGCGCCGGCAGCCTTGGCTTCTTCCATCTTCGCACCCTGAGTGACGACTAAGACCTTCTGAGATCTGCCGGTGCCGTTAGGTAAAACGATAGCACCACGGATCTGCTGATCGGCCTGACGCGGGTCAACGTTTAAGGAGAAGGAAGCTCTGATCGTAGCATCATAATTGACTAAAGTGGTCTTCTTGGCGAGTTCGCAAGCCTCAAGAGCAGAATACTTCTTGCTGCCGTCGATCATCGCTTTCGCGTTGTTATATTTCTTAGAACGTTTCATTAGTCAACTACCTCGATTCCCATATTCTTTGCAGTACCTGCAATGATCCTCATTGCTGCTTCAACATCGTTGGCGTTGAGGTCAGGAAGCTTGTATTCAGCGATCTCTCTTAACTGAGCGGACGTGATCTTTCCTGCTTTGACGCTGTTCGGTGTACCGGAAGCCTTTTCAACACCTGCAGCCTTCTTGAGTAAGAAAGCAGCCGGAGTCGTCTTTAAGACGAAATCAAAGGACTTGTCTTCATACGCAGTGATGATGACAGGGACGATATCGCCCATTCTGTCTTTTGTCTGATCATTGAACTGAGTGCAGAACTGAGGCATATTGATACCTGCAGATGCCAGAGCCGGACCCGGTTTAGCCTGACCGGCCTTGAAGTTTAACTTACAAACTTTTGCAACTTTTTTTCTTGCCATAATTCCTCCTTTTTGGCGCGTGGTCTTTACGGAGCAGTTGCTCTCCTTCCACAGCTTTACTATTATAGCCTAAATAAAAGGCTTATTTCAAGCCTTTTTTAAGCTATTTATGCTTATAGAACACGCGGTTCTCCAGAGCGAAGATCTTCTGGGTGAACTCTCCTTGTTTCACCTCGGCGAGCGCCTTATCGATGGTGTTGATCCTGGCATCGATGTTGTCGATCAGATTGAGCATCTCCGCCTCCATGGTCTCGGGGCGCATCGGCGAACCGTATTCCAGCTGGCCGTGATGCGATAAGACCATATGTCTCAGCAGAAGCAGTTCTTCGCTGTCTTCCAGGCCGAGATCTTTGCCGATCTGAAGCAGGCGGGCATCCATGATCGAGATATGGCCGAGAAGTTTCCCCTGCTTGGTATATTCGGTGACGACCGGGGAAGTGAGCTCTTCGATCTTGCCCAGATCGTGAAGTATGACACCGGCGATCAGATAGTCTCTGTCGAGTGAAGGATAGATGGCGCACAAAGCAGCAGCGACTTTGATCATGCCGGAAGTATGGGTCGCCAGACCGCCGATGAAGTTATGATGGATCTTGGCGGCTGCCGGATAATCATAGAAACTGTTGGAATAAAAATTGAGTGCACCGGAGACGATCTTGGCGATCTTCTCGTTGTCGATCATGTTGATGCCTTCCTGGATGTTGGCCCTTAAAGTCTCTTTGGAGACCGGGGAACGGAAGACGAAATCGTCCATGTCGATCTCCGACTGCGGAAGCGGCAGGACCTTCAGAACTTTCGCCTGCAGGTTGTTTTTGTATTTGATGACTTCCACATCGAAGTCATAGACTTTGCCCACTTCCAGCTGTTTTTCGAGCTCAGGTTTGACATCCCAGAGCTTTGCTTCGATCGCCTTGGAAGAATCCTGCAGCACCAAAGAAAGATACGGATTGCCGGAATTGGTCGTTCCTCTGACCAGCGAAGATATCAGCAAAGGCGTGGAAACGCGTTCACCTTCAGTAAAATCCTTAACTTTCTTTGCCATGTTCTTCCTCCATTACTGTTTTGATATCCGAATACGAGAAGCCTTTCTGCATAAGACGGGCGATCAGGTGTTCTTGAAGTTGCCTGCCTTCATACTTCTTTCCGTATTTGAATAATGACTTTTCATATTCCTTATGTAATAATTCTAACTCATTTTCGCTATCCGTATCGTCACTTTGCACAGCCGCATTCACCGTCTCATACGAGTAGCCCAGCGACAGCAGACGGTCCATGACGGCTTTCCTTTTTGCAGCCATAGACTTATTGCGGATGGTCTTCCGGTATTTTCTTGCCAGCTCGGATGCGTTTTGAAGTTCCGTCTCCGGATCTGCTTTCAAATGTTTAGTGATCAGCTGTTCACTGATCCCTTCTCTCTTCAGTTTGTATGCGATCTGCTTCGCGGAAAGCTTTGCATCCCTGAGAAAAGCGATCCTGGAGATACAGTACTTTTCATCATCAAGAAAACCGTAGCTCTTCAACCTGTCGATCATCTCTGCAATCTGCGCCGCATCCAGGCCTTTTCCTTTGAGATGATCATGGATCTGCTTCACTGTATGATCCTTATAAGAAAGCTTGCGTAAAGCGCTCCTGTAGGCTTTAAAAACGATCTCTTCATCCTTCAGCTTGTGATAAAGTTCATCGCTCAGTCCTTTGATATCTTTGATCTTATATCCGAAATAAGAATCGACTGAGACCTGTATCTTTTCTTCTTTCAGATACAACATCACATAGTCCTCATAGATCTTGATCTTTTCGATCGGATAACTCAGATCTTCAGACTCTTCATTTTTTCTAGTTTCCTGAAGAAAGTCTTCCTGTTTCATATCTCAAGTATACCCGATTTGGCAGACAAAATAAAAAACAAGCCGGTCATTTGACCGGCTTGCATAAGATGAGCTTATTTGACTCTGGCCTGGAGGTTCGCAAATCTTCTCTTTGCGTCGTTCTTAGCCTTTTCGTATAATTCCTGAGCTTTGTCCGGATTGACTTTGATCAGGTTGTTATACCTAGCTTCATCCATCAGAAAGTCCTGGAACTTGTCGAAATCAGGTGTCTTGTAATCGATTGTAAGAGGAGATTCGTTACGAGGATCATATCTGTAAAGTGTGACATAGCCGCACTCGACAGCCTGTTTCTGAACGACCTGCTGTTTAGACAGACCGCCCTTGATTCCGTGCAGTTCACATGGGCAGTA